>NZ_JBFBBC010000020.1:28281-102898 GCF_040689545.1 Streptomyces sp. NPDC051180 | reverse complement strand
CGAGCACTTCCACCCGGCACACCGAGAGCACGCACCAGACGCCGCAGGGCCGCCCTTCGGGCAACGAGGGGATTGTGACGACAGGCCCTAGCCGCCACCCGGCCGCTCGGCTTCCCGCCGCCGTCCGCCCTGGTCTCGCCCGCGAACCCCAGGTCCGTACACGCGGACCGCCGCTGCCGGACCGCACCCTGCCCCTGCCCGGCGACTCTCCACGTGCGGTGCGGCGCCGTGACGTCGGCCATGGTTCGCCGTGATCCGGCACGGGGGAGCGCGTCCTCAACTATGTTACCGACGTGGAGCAGTTGATCACGGAAGACCCGACACGCATCGGCCCGTACCGCCTCATCGCCCGGCTGGGGGAGGGCGGCATGGGACTGGTCTACCTGGGGCGGTCCGAGGCCGGCCGGACCGTCGCCGTCAAGGTGGTGCAGGCCGAGCACGCCCAGCACCCCGAGTTCCGGCAGAGGTTCGCCCGCGAGGTCGCCGCCGCCCGGCGGGTGGGCGGCGACTGGACGGCCGCCGTCCTCGACGCCGACACCGACGCGCCGGTGCCGTGGGTGGCCACCCAGTACATCCCCGGGCCCGACCTCACGACCGTGGTCGCCCGGGACTTCGGGCCGCTGCCCGAGCACTCGGTCCGCACCCTCGCCCACCGCCTCGCGACGGCCCTGGGGTCGGTGCACGGGGCGGGGCTCATCCACCGCGACCTGAAGCCGTCGAACGTCCTGGTCACCGTCGACGGGCCGCGGGTCATCGACTTCGGCATCGCGCGGGCCATGGACGGCCTGGCCGGGGACAGCCTGCGCACCCGCACCGGCATGCTCATCGGCTCGCCCGGCTTCATGTCGCCCGAGCAGGTGCGGGGCCTCGAACTCACCCCGGCCAGCGACGTGTTCTGCCTGGGTGCCGTCCTCGTCTACGCCGCCACCGGACGGCTGCTCTTCGGCGCCTCGGACAGCAGCCTCCACGCGCACCTCTTCCGGATCGCGGAGGAGGAGCCGGACCTGACCGGTGTACCGGACGCGCTCGTCGACCTCGTCCGGGCCTGCCTGGACAAGGACCCGGCGCGCCGGCCCACGCCCGCCGACGTCGCCGCGCGCACCGTCACCGACCGGGCCGAGGAATGGCTGCCCGGCTCCGTCCTCGCCCAGCTCGGCCGCCACGCGGCCCGGCTGCTCGACTTCACGCCCGAGACGCGCGTCCCGCTGGAGGCGACGCCCGCCCCGCAGGACCCGCGGATCCCGTCCCAGCCGCGGCCGCTCCCTCAGCCGCCGCCCGCTTACACCCCGACCACCCCCGTCGACCACAGCCCACCGGGGGGCTTCGGGCCGGCGGTCGGTCCCGTGCCGGGGAACTGGGGGGCTCCTCCGTCGTTCCCGCCCGACGTCCCCGGGGCGTCGCCGAAGCGCTGGTGGGGTCTGGTGGCGGCGCTGCCGGCGCAACTCCTGGTGGCGGTCGGCTCGTCGGCGATGTACGTGGCGCTTCCCGCCGCCCAGGCCGACCTGGGCGCGGGCGTCGGAGTGCTGCGTACCATGCTCCTGGCCCAGGCGCTGTCCTTCGGCGCGCTGCTCCTGCTCGGCGGGCACGTCGCCGACCTCCTCGGCCGCAGGAGGACCCTGCTCGTCGGCCTGGCCGGCGCCGCGTTGTCCGCCGTGGCCGGCGGCTCGGCGAGCGCCACCGCCCTGCTGGTCGCGGCGCAGATCCTCATGGGGATCTCCGCCGCGCTGGTGTCCGCCGCGGCCCTGGCCCTGGTGGCCGGCGGCTTCACCGCCCCCGGGGAACGGGGCAGGGCCTTCGGGGCGTACGCCGTGATCGCCGGCGGCGGCCTGGTGATCGGCGACTACGCGGGCGGCTGGCTTGCGGAGGGCCTCGGCTGGCGATGGTGCTTCTACGGCACCGTGCCGCTCGCCGCCCTCGCGGCCGCGCTGGCGAGCGGTGTCGCCGACGACCGGCGGGGCCGTGCGCCCGTCCGCTTCGACGGGGCGGGCGTCCTGCTCGGCACCGGCGGCCTGGCCGCCCTCGGCTACGGCCTGGACGCCGCCGGGGCCACGGACGGCTCCGGGGGCTGGGCCCGGCCCCTGACCCTGCTGCTGCTCGTGTCGGGGGCGGCCCTGCTCGGGGCGTTCGCCTGGTGGCAGACCCGGGCGGCGGACCCGCTCGTCCCGCGGCTCCTCCTCGGGGACCGCCGGCGCCTGGGCGCCCTCCTCGCCCTGACCCTCTCCGGCGTGGCGACCTCCACCCTCTTCCTGGTCCTCTACCGCTATCTGACCGGCGCCCTCGACATCGCCACCCCCGCGCGGGTCTCCCTCGCCCTGCTCCCCGTGGCGGGCGCCCTGCTGGTCGTCTCCACCCAGGTCGCCGCGCGCCTCCAGCACCGGCTGGCGCCCGGTCACCTGATCGCGCCGGGCCTGCTGCTCGCGGCGGTCGGAACGGCCCTGCTGACCCGGCTGGAGCGGGACAGCTCGTACACCGGTCTGGTGCTGCCCGCCCTGCTCCTGGTCGGTCTCGGCCTCGGACTCGCCCTCTCCCCGCTGCTCGACACAGCGACCGGCGCGGCGCCCGCGGGGAAGGCCGGCGGGACGGCGGCGGTCGTCCTCACCCTCCAGAACCTCGGCGGGCTCCTGGCCGCACCGCTGCTCGGCGTCCTCCTCCCCACGGTGATCTCGGCCCGCCTCGCCGGCGTGTCCGACGTCCCGCAGGGCCTGCGGGAGCCGCTGGAGAACGGCTACCTGCTCAGGCCGCACGACTTCCCCGCCGAGCTGGCCGAGGCCGTCGAGCGGGCCGAGCCGGCGGTCCTCGCCGGCTACTCCGTCGCCCTCTGGTGCGCGGCCGGCCTCCTGGTCCTCGCGGGGCTGCTGGCCGGTGTGCTGATCGGCTCGAAGGATCCCGACCCCATGGCGTCCCCTCGATAAGTCCCTTGTACGCAGGGGTGGTTGACGAAAGGTCTGGACCAACCTACGGTCTGCTGGAGCGCGCGCGAAGCCTAGGAACACCCCCACGTCCTCAGGAGCACGCATGCCGGTCCCCCGCCTCACCCGCATCCTCGGAGCGGGTCTCAGCACCCTGCTCGCCGCCACCGCACTCGCGGCCTCCGCCGCCCTGACCCCCGCCGCCGCGGCCCCCGCGGCGGACACCTGCGCCCTCAAGCAGAAGCCCGCGGGCAAGGTCCTCCAGGGGTACTGGGAGAACTGGGACGGCGCCGCCAACGGCGTCCACCCGCCCTTCGGCTGGGCACCCATCGACGACCCCCGCTTCGCCGCCCACGGCTACAACGTCGTCAACGCTGCCTTCCCCGTGATCCGTTCGGACGGCACGGTGCTGTGGGAGGACGGCATGGACAGCACCGTCCGGGTCTCCACCCCGGCGGAGATGTGCCGCGCGAAGGCGGCCGGAGCAACCCTCCTGCTGTCGATCGGCGGCGCTGCCGCCGGCATCGACCTCAGCTCGCGCGCCGTCGCCGACCGGTTCGTCGAGACCGTCGTGCCGATCCTCAAGACGTACAACTTCGACGGCATCGACATCGACATCGAGACCGGCCTCGTCGGCAGCGGGTCCATCAACACCCTCTCCACCTCGCAGGCCAACCTGGTCCGCATCATCGACGGCGTCCTCGCCCGCATGCCCGCCGGCTTCGGACTGACGATGGCACCCGAGACCGCGTACGTCACCGGCGGCAGCGTCGCCTACGGCTCCATCTGGGGCGCCTACCTGCCGATCGTCAAGAAGTACGCGGACAACGGCCGCCTGTGGTGGCTCAACATGCAGTACTACAACGGCAGCATGTACGGATGTTCCGGCGACTCCTACTCCGCCGGGACCGTCGCCGGGTTCGTCGCCCAGACCGACTGCCTCAACCGCGGCCTGGTGATCCAGGGCACCACCATCAAGGTCCCCTACGACAAGCAGGTCCCCGGCCTGCCCGCCCAGCCGGGCGCCGGCGGCGGGTACATGGCGCCGACGGCCGTCGCCCAGGCGTGGAACCACTACGGCGGCGCGCTCAAGGGCCTCATGACCTGGTCGGCCAACTGGGACGGCTCCAAGAACTGGACCTTCGGCAACAACGTCAAGGCGCTCCAGGGCCGCTAGGGGGGTCCGGAAGGTAGCGCCGTCTGCCCGCGGGGCAGGGCCCGCGACGCCCGGCACGCACGATCATGCCGGGCCCGATCCCGGTGACCAGCGGCACGACGCGACGCCCCCGCCACCTCGGCGGGGGCGTCCGCGTTCCCCGCCGGACCCGCCCCGCGCGGTGCGTCTCGCGGGGCGACTCTGGTGTCCCGCACCGGGGTTGTGCTTTGCTGGGCCCATGACCCTGCTCGTGATGCGCCGCCACGTGGACTACGCGCGCGTCACGACCACGTCCTGTTCGGGCTGACCGAAGCCCCTCCACCGGTGAGGGCCGACCGAGCCCTCCCCACCGGCGTCCCCCCGCTCTCGCGCGGACGCCGCGTACCCACCCCCGCGCCCCGAGCGCCACCCCGCGCGGCCCGCCCGGCCGGTCCCTTCCCTGCCCCGGGCCGTCCCGGGCGTGGGCAGCGCCGCGCGCCCCCGTCGCACTCTCGCAGGAGGACACATGAGCGTCCCGACCGTCACGCCCGCCTTCACCCGGGAATGGGAGGAGTGGCACCGGGCCAAGGACGCCCGGCTCGCAGCCGAGCACGGCTTCCTCGCCATCACCGGTCTGCACTGGCTCTCCGCCGAGCCCCAGCGCGTCCCCGGCGCGCCCGGCACCTGGTCGACCGGACCCGACGGCGTCACCGTCGAGCTCGACGAGGGGGAGGAACTCCTCGTCGACGGCACCGCGGTCCGGGGACGGCACGCCTTCGGCACGATCCCCGAGCGCGGCGGCGTCGACGCCGTCTGGGGCGACGCCGTCATCGAGGTCGCCCGCCGTGGCGGACACGACATCGTCCGGCCCAGGCACCCCGACCACCCGCTGCGGACCGCCTTCGAGGGCACCCCCGCCTACGCGCCGGACCCCCGCTGGGTGGTCACCGGCCGCTACGTCCCCTTCGCCGAGCCGCGGCCGACGACCGTCGGCGCCTCCGTCGAGGGTCTGCGGCACGTCTACGACGCACCCGGCCGCATCACCTTCCGCCTCGACGACCGGGAACTGAGCCTGACCGCCTTCAACGGCCACACCCCCGGCACCTTCACGGTCCTCTTCACCGACGAGACCTCGGGCGTCACCACCTACGCGGCCAACCGCGACCTGCGCGTCGACGCCCCCGGACCCGACGGCACGGTCGTCCTCGACTTCAACCGCGCCACCAACCTGCCCTGCGCCTACACCGACTTCGCCACCTGCCCCCTGCCCCCGGCCGAGAACCGGCTCCCCGTCGCGGTCGAGGCCGGGGAGCGGATCCCCCACGAGCGGAAGGCGTGAACCCCGGGCCGCCGACGGCACCGGACGCCGTCGGCGGCCCGGACGCTCAGTCGTGCAGGTTCTGCTCCGCCCAGACCACCTTGCCGGTGACGGTACGACACGAGCCCCAGCGTCGGCAGAGCATGTTGATGAGCTGGAGGCCGCGCCCGCCCTCGTCGCTGAGGTCGGCGTGCTGGATCTGCGGCAGGTCCGGGCCCGTGTCGGAGACCTCCACGACGAGGCGCTCGCCGCGCAGCAGCCGGAGCTCGCCGGGGCCGTTGCCGTAGCGCAGCGCGTTGCCGACGAGCTCCGACACGACCAGCTCGCACACGTCGGAGAGGTCGGACAGCTCCCACGCGGCGAGCTGCTCGGTGACCAGGTTGCGCGCCACGGACGCGGCGCGCCCCTCCCGCGGCAGCTGCCACACCCGGAGGTCCTCGGCGGTGCCCGAGGACTCCGCCGCGGTCGTCGCGGAGAGGATCACCGCCTCGTCGAACCGGGCGTCGCCCGCCGGCGCGCGCTCCACCAGACCGCTCGCCACGTGCGGCCCGGCGCCCAGATCGCGCGCCGCCGACCGCAGGAGGTCCAGCTGACGGTCCAGATCGGCGGTGCGGGATTTGACCAGGCCGTCGGTGTACATGATCAGGTCACCGCCCTCGGGGACCCGCACCCGGACCGGGTCGTAGGGGATCACCCCGGTGCCGAGGGGCGCGCCGACCGGTACGTCGACGAAGTCGGCTCCACCGCGTCCGTCGAGCAGGATCGGCGGCAGGTGCCCGGCGCTGGCCAGCGTGTACGTGGAGTCCACGGGGTCGTACACCGCGCAGAGACAGGTCGCGACCTGCTCGTCCTCCAGGTCGCGCGTGGCGAGGTCCAGCCGGGCCAGGACGCGCTCCGGCGCCATGTCCAGGGTCATCAGGGTGCGGGCGACCGCCCGCAGGCGGCCCATGGTCGCGGCGGCGGGCAGCCCGTGCCCCATGACGTCGCCGACCATCAGCGCCGTACGGCCGCTGGGCAGGGCCATCACGTCGTACCAGTCGCCGCCGACCCCGTGGTGGGCCGTGGAGGGCGCGTACTCGGCGTGCAGCCGCAGACCCGGCGTGAGCGGCGTCGCGCGCGGCAGCAGGCTCCGCTGCAGGGACACCACGTGCTCGCGCTCGCGGCCGTACAACCGCGCGTTGTCGATGAAGACGGCGGCCTGGGAGGCCAGCTGCTCGGCCAGCGCCAGGTCCGTGGACGAGAACGGCGGAGAACCCGCACCGCGGACGAAGTCGGCGCTCCCCAGCAGCAGCCCGCGGGCGATCAGGGGCACCGCCAGGTAGCTGTGCACGCCGGCGGCGCGCATCTTCGCCGCCGCGCTGGGGGTGGGCGCCACCTTGATGTAGTCGTCGTTCCGCATCCGGCTCAGCAGCACCGGCCGGCCCTGTCGCAGGCAGTAGCGGTGGAGGAGCGTCTCGTGCTGTTCCTCGGCCCGTTTGAAGGTCTCGCCGACCGGGGTCGGCTCCAGCGAGGACAGCTCCTCGACGGCGCACACGGCGGCGGCGCGCATCTGCGGAACCCCCGTGCCGGTCCACCGGGAGCCCTCCTCGCCGCGCAGGACGCTCTCCAGGATGTCGACGGCGGCCCCGTCGGCGAAGCCCGGCACGGTGAACTCGGCGAGCTCCTGAGCGGTCCGCTTGAGGTCCAGGGTCGTCCCGATCCGGGAGCTTGCGGCGTTCAGCCAGGCGAGCCGGCCGCGGGTCGACATCCGGTCGAGCGGGACGCCCCCGTCGCTCCGGGCGAACCGTCCGCGCGCTCCGGCCGACCGTTGCGCCGTCGAGCCCCGTCCGCCCGAAGCCCGGCTGGTCAGGCGCCTCCTCTGGTTGCCGCCGTTCACTCTTTCGGCCTCCACACAGGAACTCGAACGTTCTAGGTGCACAGCATGCACCGGAACCGGCCGCCGTGCACCAGCCATGCGGAAGACGGATGCGCAAGTCGGCGCCGTGGCGCGGGGCGGCGTCCGCGGCCCGCCGGTCCCCGGAGGGTGTCGTGGCGATCGGGCCGGGCCGGCCGGCGCGACACCCCCGGCCTCAGCCGGACGTCTCCTTCGCGGCCGTCTCGATGAGGTTGGCCACGGCCTCGGGCTGGGAGGCGAGGGACGCGTGGCTCGCGTCGAGCTCGATGACCGCGCGCGGGTTCATGCGCGCCGCCATGCGGCGTTCGTTGTCGGGGTGGATCATGCGGTCCTCGGTGGAGACCTGGTACCAGCACGGCTTGGACCGCCAGGCCGGCGCGGTCACGGTGTCGCCGAAGGTGGAGGCGAGCGGCGCCTTCTGGGTCACCGCCATGACGAGGGTCTCGTCGGGCGTGAGGTCCTGCGCGAAGCTCTCCTGGAACTTGTCCTGCTTGATCCAGAGGTAGCCGTCGGAGTCGGGCGCGATGTTCTCGAAGGCCGCCGGCGGGTGCTCCTGGCTGATCCCGCCGGGGCTCTCGCCGGCGTCGGGGGCGAAGGCGGCGACGTACACGAGCGCGGTGACGTTGGGCAGGTCGCCGGCCTCGGTGATGACGGCGCCGCCGTAGGAGTGGCCGACGAGGACGACGGGGCCCTCGACCTGCTTCACCATCTGCCGGGTGCGCTCGGCGTCGTCGGCGAGCGAGGTGAGCGGGTTCTCGACGGCGTGGAGCCGGTCGAATCCGCGCTTGCGCAGTTCGACGATCACCTTCGCCCAGTGGGCGGCGCCTCCCCAGAAGCCGTGGACCAGGACGACGGTGGGCTTGGCGCTCATGGCGGGGTTCCTTTGCGGGCTCTGGCGGCCGGAGACCTCGAAGCGCTCCGGTCCGGGCGGACGCCCGGCCGCGCCGTGAGGCGGGAGACGGGCGCGTCACTGAGCCGAGTCTCCTTCGCCCCGGCCCCCGCGGCACGGTGCGAGGTCCAAGGGGGTGACCCCGACCCGGCCCCTTCGCACGCCGCACGCCGCGGGACGTCGGACGCCAGGAGGCCCGTCGGCGACGGCCGACGGGCCCCACGGTGACGCTCCGGGGACGGTCCCCGGACCCAGGGTGTCCGGAAAGTCCCACCCCGACCTACCTTCCGGTCACCCCCTACGGCTGCTCGGCGGCTGCCGCCCGGCGCTCCGCCCGGAAGCCGGTGGCCACGACGGTGACCAGGCAGAAGGCGATGACGATCTCCGCCCAGAGGAAGGCGAGGTAGTCGATCAGCGAGCCGATCGGCGGCGTGCCGGGGGCGGTGTTGCGGAAGGCGGCCAGCGCGAAGAGCGTCGCGGCCATCCAGCCGAGGGCGGGCCAGGTCAGGCCCATGCGCCGGGTGACGAGGAACCAGGCTCCGGTGAGGACCGCGAGGGCGAGGGCCCACATGGCGGCCATCATGAAGACGGTGAAGACGAGCACGCTGTTGGAGCGTGCCAGCGAGACGTCGAAGACGGCGGCGTCGCCGACCTCCGAGGCGTCCACGCCCGTCGAGAAGAGGGCGTCCGCGTTGGTCAGCGTCATGCGGACGGGTACCTTCTCGCCGCCCTGGGTGGCGCTGAACTCGATGGCGGCCTCGTACGCGTCGAAGGGGTAGTCCGTGATCGAACCGCCCGTCAGGGTGACGGGAAGGTCCATGGTGGCGATCCGGCTGTGGGCCTTGAAGGACAGGTCGCCCCGGGTGGACGTCGACGTCTGGAGGGTCAGGTCACCGGTGGGGGAGACCCCGCCGGCCTCGGCGAGCTCCCCCCGCGGGGTGACGAGCACCCGCAGGGTCAGCTCGCGGCCGGCGGCGTCGACCCGCTGGATCGAGGCGTCGATGTCCACGCGGTCGGGTTCCGCGCTCCCGGCGCTGTACTCCCTGTCCAGGGCCTGGCGCTCGCCGAACTGGAGCCAGGTGCCCAGGGCGATGGCGGCCACGACCAGGACGCCCCCGATCACGGCGGGGAGGATTCCGGCCCGGCCGGTGCGCCGGCGCCGGGTGCGGGACGGGTGCGGCTGCCGCGGGTCGGCCGTCACTCGACCGGCTTCCCGGGCTGGTCGTGGGTGGCGCAGTGGATGCCGCCGCCACCGGTGGCGATGGTGTCGATGCTCAGCTGGACGACCTCGCGCTTGGGGAACTGGTCCTGCAGGATGCCCCGGGCGCGGTCGTCGGCCTTCTTGTCGCCGAACTTGGGCATGTACACGGCGTCGTTGCCGACGTAGAAGTTGGCGTAGGTGGACAGGAAGTCGTCCGTGTAGCCGGTGACCAGGTCCGGGTCGGGCTGCGGGAGGTCGATGATCTCGAACTCGCGGCCCTGGGCGTCGGTCGCCTCGCTGAGCACGGCCATGGCCTGGTCGGAGGAGCGCGACCAGGAGTCGGCCGGCATGCCGGGGAAGGCCCGGTCCAGGAGGATCACGCCGGGCGCGGTGAACCGCACGAGGCTGTCGACGTGGGCGTCGGTGATGTCCTCGCCGCGCACGCCCTTCAGCCAGATCACCTTCTCCATGCCGAGGAGCTCCTTGAGCTCGGCCTCGATCTGGGCGCGGGACTTCCCGCGGTTGCGGTTGTCGTTGACGATCGAGCTCTCGGTGATCAGGAGCGTGCCCTCGCCGTCCGTCTCGAAGGAGCCTCCCTCGGCGACGAGCGGGGCCTGGACGCGCGGGATGCCGTACTTGCGCAGCAGGAGCCGGCCGACCAGGGCGTCGTTGTCGTGCGTCTGCTTGTTGCCCCAGCCGTTGAAGTTGAAGTCGACCCCGACGACCTTGCCCTCCTCCTCGACGAAGACGGGGACGGTGTCACGTGCCCAGAGGTCGTCGACGGGCATGTCGATCACCTCCACGCCGGAGCCGCACGCCTTCTGGGCGGCGGCGCGCTGCGCGGGCCGGGCCATCATCACGACGTACTCGAACTCGGAGATCGCGCGGGCGACCCGGGCGATGTCCTGGCGCACGTAGGGAAGGTCGTCCTCCCAGACGGACTCGAGCGCGGGCCAGGACATGAAGGTGCGGGCGTGGCTCTCCCACTCGGCGGGCATGCGGATCCCCTCGTCCGTCGGGGCGGCCTGGCCGGTGGTGGGAGTGCCGGCCGACTGCCCCGGGTCGCCGGGGCCGCACGCGGTGGCGCCGAGGGCGAGTGCGCCGATGCCGGCGAGGACGCGCAGCGCCGAGCGGCGGGAAGGGAGGTCGGACATGTGGGGTCTCCGATCGTGGGCTTGCGGGACCGGGAGTCCGGCAGGTGGGGGGCGCCGGGTGGGGCGAGCGCCGCGCGCTCGTCTCCCGTCCTGTCATCCAGGGTGCACGCACCGCTCCGGGAATCGCCGGTACCGCGAGGGGGGATACGGCCTTCGTGTCGTCACTCTGACACTGACTGAAAATTCAGTCAAATTCTGACGGACGAAGCGCCGCACGAAGCCGCCGCACCGGCCCCCGGGCTCCCCGCCCCGGCTGCTACGGGCCCCCCGCGCCCGTGGTCAGCGGGCGAGTCGCTCCAGCTCCACCGTGACCGCCTCCCGTGTCAGCTCGCGGGCGTGGGCCAGTGGCAGGGCGCCGCTCAGCCAGCGCGTGCTGAGCCCCTCCAGGAGGGCGGTCAGCCGCTCCGCGGAGGCGGTCAGGGTCGGCGCCGGGGCGGTGGGCCTGATGCGGCCCAGGAGGTCCGCGACGTCGTGGATCCAGGCCAGGGTGGCGCTCGCGAGCTCGCCGCGCAGTTCCGGCTCGAAGATGGCGCTGGCGCGCAGTTCGCCCCAGGCCGTACTGTTCTCGCGGACCTCGGGGAGGTCCTGGAACTCCAGCAGCAGCGTCTGCTCCAGTTCCTGCCGGGCGTCGTAGGGTCTGTCGGCCCCGTCGTCGTCGGAGGTGTACCGGTCGGCCCGGTCGCTGATGAACTCCAGGGTGTGCCGCAGGATGCCGGCCCGGTCCTTGAAGTGGTAGTAGATCAGTGCGGTGGACACCCCGGCCTCGGTCGCCAGCTCCTCCATGCGGAGCCCGCGTACCCCGCGCCGGGCTATGACCCGGGCGGCAGCTTCCAGGATGGCCCTACGGCGGTCCGTGGCCACGTGATCCCCCTCGTGAGCGGTCTGAGCCCACAGTGTCGCATATTGACTGAATCTTTAGTTAGAGGGCACGATGCGCGATGTCCTGCCCGTCGACCCGCGTCAACCGTTCCCTCCCTGCGAAAGAGCCACCGCATGTCCGCTCAGCTTCCTGGTGTCCAGCCTGCACACGCGGCGCTGTCGGCCGACGACCCCCGTGAGATCGGCGGCTACCGCCTCCAGGCCCGGCTGGGATCGGGCGGCATGGGCGTGGTGTACCTGGCGCACACGCCCGGCGGCCGGCCGATCGCCCTGAAGGCGGTACGGGACGAGTTCGCGGGCGACCCCGAGTTCCGCCAGCGGTTCGCGCAGGAGGTGGCCAGCGCCGAACGCATCCACGGCCTGTTCACCGCCCAGGTGGTGGCCTCCGGGGTGGACGCCCCGACCCCCTGGTTCGCCACGGCCTACGTCCCCGGGCCCTCCCTGCACCAGGTGGTCCAGCGGCACGGCCCGCTGCCGGTCCGCACCGTCCTGCTCCTCGTGGCCGGCATTGCCGAGGCCCTCCAGGCGATCCACCGCGCCGGCGTCGTCCACCGCGACCTCAAGCCCGCCAACGTGCTGATCGCGGAGGACGGTCCCCGCGTCATCGACTTCGGCATCGCCCGCGCCGCCGACGCGGTCGCGCTGACCGGCACCGGGCTGAGCATCGGCACCGCGGCCTACATGGCTCCCGAGCAGGCCCTCGGCCGGCCGGTCTCCCCGGCCACCGACGTCTTCGCGCTCGGCGCCCTCGTCGCGTACGTCTCCGGCGGCGAGACCCCCTTCGGGGCCGGGCCGGAGTCGGCCGCGCTCTACCGGGTGGTCCACGAGCACCCCGACCTCGCCCCGGTGCCGCACGAGCTGCGGGACCTGGTGGCCTGGTGCCTGGCCAAGCGCCCCGAGGAGCGCCCCACCACCGTGGAGCTGATGGCGGCCGTCCACGCCCATCCGCTGGTCGGGCCCCGGCCCGAGTTCGCCGAGGGCTGGCTGCCGCAGTCGATCTCCAGCGAGGTGGCGGGACGGGCGGTGCAGGCGGCTCCCGCGGCGTCCGTGCCGGGAAGACCGGCGCCGGTCCATGCGCAGCCCACCCTCGCGGCGCCGCCCTCGGGGCAGGACGAGGCGGTGTCCCCTCCGGCGTCGGGGCGGCAGGACGGCCTCCCGCCGGCCTCCCGTCGGGCGCCGAAGCCCCGGCGCCGCCGGACCGTGACGGCGCTGGTGGTGCTCGCGGTCCTCTCCCTGGCGGGCGGCGCCGCCTATGTCCTCGCCTCCCCGCGGGGGGAGGACGACCCGGCCGGTCAGGCGTCGCCGCCCGCCGTCTACGCGCCCCTCGGCGCGAGCGTCGAACTCACCTCGCCGGACGCCACCTACGAGTTCGACCTCAAGGCCGGGAAGGTCGTCCCCTCGGACACCGCCACCTGGTACCTGGCCCGCGAGCGGACCGAGTTCGTCCTTCCCGAGGACAGCGACGCCTTCGTCGCCCCCGGCGACGACCTCACCCCGGCCGACTGCGTCCGGGGGATCGACACCGAGCCGGTCACCAGGGTCGCCTTCGCGGACGTCGCCGACGAGCGTCCCTTCTGCGTCCGCAGCGCCGACGGCCGGGACCTCGTCGTCGTGCGGCTGGTCGAGGCGCAGCCGGACGGAGGGGCGGTCACGGCGGCCTTCGACCGCTACCGCCGCGCCGAGTAGGCCACCTCGGGCCGCCCCCTCGCAGACGTGGGGCGGCCCGCTCCCTGGGGGTGTTCCGGAGGGCCCGCCCGGCCCGTGACGTCGGTAGCCCTCCCGGCCGCCGCGCGGCCGGGGCATGGTCCTTCCGAGATCATTGACTGAATTTTCAGTCTGCGACAGCATGCGGGGGAACACCCGCTTCCACTTCCCCTCATGCAGGAGTTCCCCATGGACACGCCCACGACCTCCCGGCGCCGACTGCTCCAGCTCGGCGCTGCGGCGCTGCCGCTCGCGGCCCTCGGCTCGGCCCTGCCCACCGCGGCCCGCGCCGCCACCGCCCCGTCGGGCGCCACCCTGCGCATGCCCGCCGAGACCGACCGCCACGTGCGCACCTTCATGGCCTGGCCGGCGCTCTCCTCCGTCTGGTCCCACCAGCTCACCGGCGTCCGCCGCGACATCGCGAGAGTGGCCGACACCCTCTCCCGCTACGAACCGGTCGTGGTGCTCGCCCGCCCCGGTCAGGCGGCCGATGCCCGCTACCTGTGCGGAGCGGGCGCCTACCACGGCATCGAGGTCCTGGAGATACCCAACGACGACCTGTGGATCCGCGACTTCGGCCCGACCTTCGTCGTCGCCCCCGGCGCCGTCGCCGGCGTGGACACCAACTTCAACGGCTGGGGCAACAAGCAGACCCACGCCAACGACGCGGCCGCCGCCTCGACCCTGCTCGGCCAGTACGGCCTCCCGCGCGTCCAGGCCGGCTTCGTCGGCGAGGGCGGCTCGCTGGAGACCGACGGCGAGGGCACCCTGCTCGCCACCGTCAGCTCCCTCGTCAACCCCAACCGCAACCCGGGCATGAGCCAGGACCAGGTCGAACAGGCGATGAAGGCGGCGCTCGGCATCGACAAGGTGATCTGGGTGCCGGGCCTCGCAGGCCAGGACATCACCGACTGCCACATCGACTGCCTCGCCCGCTTCGTCTCGCCCGGACACGTCATCCTCGACCAGCCCGGCCCCCGGACCGACGCCAAGTGGGTCGCCGTCTACAACGAGACGAAGAGGATCCTCCTCGGCGCCACCGACGCCCGCGGCCGTTCGCTGACCGTCACCGAACTCCCCGGCCCCGACCGCAACAATATGCGGGCCGGCCAGGGCAACAGCGCCTTCCTGGCCAGCTACACCAACTACTACACCGCCAACGGAGCCGTCCTCGTGCCCCAGTTCGGCGACCCCGCCGCCGACGCGACGGCCTACTCCGTCCTGCAGGCCGCGTACCCCGGCCGGAACGTCGTGCAGGTGAACATCGACTTCATCGCCGGCGGCGGTGGCGGCATCCACTGCGCCACCCAGTCGCAGCCGGTCGTCCCCCCGGTCCTCTGACCGGACGACACCGGACGACCCGCCGGTCGCCGTCCACGGGCGGCGACCGGCCACGTGGGGAGAGAACCATGCGACGCCGGGCGATTCCGCTGCTCGCCGATCTCGTACTGGTCGCCGTGACCGGGGCGACCGTCGTGCTGCTCCTGGACTGGGACAGCTGGAGCTCCGAGCAGGGAGCGCTGTTCGGGACGGCCGGCCAGCTCGGCACCGCCGGCGGGGCGATCGCCGCGGTCCTCGTCCGCCGGCGGTGGCCCGCGGCGGCGCTGCTCGCCGCGGCCACGCTGACGGCCTTCGAGCCGCTGACCGGCGGAGCGCTGGCGGCCGTCGCACACACGGCCGGCACGCACTGGGTCCGCGTCCGCCACCGCCCGCTCGTCCTGACCGTGGCCCTGACGGTTCCCCTGGCGCTCACCGTCGCCCACTCGGCCGTGGAACCGGCGCCGGTCCTCCAGTACGACGTGATGGTCGTCCTCGTCACCGGCATCGTGTGCGGGGTGCTGCCCGGCCTCGCCGGAGCCCTGGCAGGCCAGCGCGCACGCCTGGTGCGCGCCCTGGAGGAGCGCAACGCCTTCCTGGAGCACGCCCACCGGTCCGCCGAGGAACAGGCCAGGTCCCGCGAGCGCTCCCGGATCGCGGGCGAGATGCACGACCTCCTCGGCCACCGGCTGAGCCTCATCGCCCTGCACTCCGGCGGCCTGGAGATGGCCGGCGAGACCGGCGACCCCGAGGTGCGCCGCAGCGCCCGGCTCGTGCACGACACCGCACGGCTGGCCATGGCCGAACTGCGCGACGTCCTGGGCGTCCTGCGCGCCGAGGACCCCCGCTCGGGCACCTCGGAGCCGCTGACCGCGCACACCGGCACGCAGGCGGCGGTCGCCGCGCTGGTGGCCCAGTCACGGACCGCCGGCGTCGCGGTACGCCTCGACTGGGCCGGTGAGGACCTCACGGGGGAGAGCCCCACGGCCCGGCGCGCCGTCGACCGGGTCATCCGCGAGGCGCTGACCAACGTGCACAAGCACGCGGCCGCGGCGGAGGTCCGGGTCGCCGTGCGCCGGGAGGCCCGGCAGGTCCGGGTCGACGTGAGCAACGGGCCGGAGAACGCCGCCGCGCGGGCCGTCCGCCTCCCCGGCGGCGACCTCGGCCTGGTCGGCCTGCACGAGCGCGTCCGGCTGCTCGGCGGCACCCTCGCCGCCGGTCCGGCGGACGGCGGCGGCTACGCGGTCGACGCCCGCATCCCCCTGGGCACCGGCCCCGCCATGGCGAGCACCCCCGCCCCCGCGGTCCCCCTCGCCGCGGGGTCGGTACGGAGCCGGTGGCACCGGCTCGCCCGCTCCGCCGGTCTCACGCTCGGCGTCGCGGGCGTCGTCGTCCTGCAGTTCGTCACCCTCGCGTTCGTCCCGTACCCGGAGGTCGACGACGCGTACGACGGCGTCGACGCCGCCGTCCCGTCGACCGCCCATCCCCACACCCCTTGAGGCTCCCGCAGTGATACGTGTTCTCCTTGCCGACGACCAGGAGCTGGTCCGCGCCGGCATCCGGCTGGTGCTCAAGCACGCCGACGACATCGAGGTGGTGGCCGAGGCGTCGGACGGCCCCGAGGCAGCCCTGCTCGCCGTCCGGCACCAGGTGGACGTCGCGATGCTCGACATCCAGATGCAGGGCACGGACGGGCTCTGCGCGGCGGAGCGCATCGCCGAGCGGGCGCCGTCTGTCCGGGTGGTCATGCTCACCACCTTCGGCGAACACGCCTACGTCGACCGGGCACTGAAGGCGGGCGTGACGGGATTCCTCCTGAAGGACAGCACACCGCAGGAGCTCATCCAGGCGGTCCGCAGGGTCGCCTCCGGCGCCCCCGTCGTCTCCCCCCAGATCACCCGTCATCTGATCGACAGCTACCTCGACGGCGGCGAGGAGAAGGCCGATCCCCGCACGAGCCGCATCGCCGACCTCACCAGCCGCGAACGCGAGGTGCTCGCCATGGTGGGCACCGGCGCCTCCAACGCGGAGATCGGCAAGCGCCTCCACCTGGGCGAGGGCACGGTCAAGGCGTACGTGAGCCGCATGCTGACCAAGCTGAGCTGCTCCAACCGCGTCCAGGCGGCCATCCTGGCCCACGAGGCCCGGCTTCCGCAGGGCGGGCGCTGACCGCAGCCGTACAAGGAGAAGGGCAAGGGCAAGGCACGGGCACGGGCAACGGCAAGGGCCGGGCCGTCGACGTCGGCGGCCCGGCCCCTTGCGCGTGCCTCAGCTCCCGGACGGCCCGGCGGACGGCGTGGAGGCCGCCGCCGCGGTGCTCGTGGGCGTCGCCGTCGGCGCGGGTGTGCCGGGCCCGACGGCGTCACCGCCCGGCCCCGGGCCCCGGTCCGGCGCGTCGGTCCGGTGCTCCGCCGGCACCTCCCTCCCCGGGTCCGCGTCCGAGGCGGGCGGCGTCTCCACCCGCGCGGCGCTGACCGCGAGGAACACTCCGGCAGCCCCGGCGACGAGGGTCTTGGACACGAGCGCGGTCCAGCGCATCAGGACCTCCGGGGTCGGGTGGGGGCGGGCATGAGCCCGTGGCCGGTGACGTTCTGGATCTGGAGGCCCGGCCGGGCGTTGACCTCCAGGATCAGCGGACCCCGGTCGGCGTCGACGACGATGTCGGCGCCCAGGTAGTGCAGTCCGGTGGCCGCCGCGCACCGGCTCGCGGCGTCGAGCACCTCGGGCCAGTGCGGGACGGTCGCCCCGATCAGACGGGCGCCGGTGTCCGGGTGGGTCTCGGTCGACTCCTTGCCGACGAGGGCGTGGGTGATGCGGCCGGTGGCCAGGTCGACGGCGGCGCCGATGGCCTTCTGGTGGAGGTTGGCGCGGCCGCCGCTGAACCGGGTCGGCAGCCGGAGCATCGCCAGCTGGGGCCGGTCCCGGTCACAGATCACCCGGATGTCCGGCAGCCCCTGGTGCGAGAGCCGGGCCAGCTCCGGATGGGCCCGGATCAGCGGCTCGAACAGCGCCCAGTCGGTGGGGCGCGGGGAGAAGTCCCCGTCCAGGATGCGCCGCAGCTGGTCGGCGACGAGGTCCCGCGAGATCCGCTTGCCCGACGAGGACGTCCAGTACCGGCGCCGCCGGCCGAAGGCCAGCAGGATGCCGTTGCCGCCCAGGCTCTGGTTCGGCTTGAGGGCCCAGCAGTCGGGGAGGCCGTCCCAGTCGAGGGCGGCGATCTCCCGGCGCGAGCGCAGCAGGGCCAGGGTGGGGGAGGTGGGGGCGCCGACCGTGGTCAGCGCCTCCTTCGTGGCGTACTTGTCGTTGACGAGCCGGATGGCGGCCGTCGAGTTGTGCCGGGAGATCCGGGCGTTGCGCAGGTTCATGCCCATGACCGGGTCCCAGCCGCGGAGCCGGATCACGCCCCGCCCTCCTGCGCCTTCGCCGCAGGGGCGAACCGGAAGAGCTCGTTCAGCCGCAGACCGCGGTACGTGCCGGCGATGGCCGTCCAGACGGCGCAGACGAGCGCGAGCTGGAGGGGCACCGCCTCGGCGACCTCGCGGACGTACGGCGTCAGGAGGAGCAGCGCGACCAGGACGGCGGTGCCCATGGTGAGGGCCGCCCCCGTGGCGGCCGCCCTGAAACCGTCGAGGTCCCACGCCTCCCACAGCCGTTCGGTGACGATGGCCGTGACGACCACGGGCAGCGACATGCCCCAGGAGTCGGAGAGCCCGAGTCCGCCGAGCGTCAGCTGGGAGGCGATCAGGCCGGTCGTGACGACGGCGATCAGCACCCCGAGCCGGGCGACCCGGGGCAGGTGCAGGCGGCGCAGCAGCGGCTGCATCACGAACCCGAGCACGAACATCGCCAGTGTCAGGGGGACGCCCAGGGGCAGGCCGGTCTGCGCGTACGCGAGGGCGAGCAGCACCGGGCTGAACGTGCCCAGCGTGTTCAGCCCGACGACCACCCGGAGCATCACGATCAGTAGGCCGGCGAGCGGCAGCAGGGCCATCATCGAGACCGGGTCGATCGCGGGGGCCTTGGAGAAGAGGATGCGCAGGGCCGACGGCGCCGCCGTGGAGTCGGGCTCGGTCAGCAGCCGCTTGCCCACCGCCACCTGGAGCCCCTGCACCTCCTGGCGGCCGAGCAGGACGGGGGTCTCCCTCTTGGAGCGGTTGTTGACGCTGAGTTTGGCGACGAAGGACCGCCCGGCCAGCCGCACCGTGGAGTCGACCACCGGACGCTTCTCCCGGCCGAGCGCCGAACTCACGGTGATGCGCGGCGCGGCGTCGAGGTCGAAGCCCAGCTCCCTCGCCAGCGCAGTGTCCACCGACGACGCCGACGCCCCGGTGTCGATCAGGGCCAGCACCTCGGAGGTCACCCCCGTGGGGCCGCTGATGCGCACCATCTCCCGCTCGCCGACGACCTCGGGCGTCCGCCCGAGGGGCCGGTCGGGGGAACCGAGGACGCCCAGCAGCAGGAAGACCAGGGCGGCCACGGCCGCCAGCACCTTGACGAACACGGGCACCCGTCTGCGCGCACCGCGCCGGGCGTCGGCCGCCCGGCCCCCGCGGGGCGCGCCGTCGGGGTCCTTCCGGAGGTCATGCGGGTTCTTGTGGAGGTCATGCATGGCACCAGCCTCGGACGGGGGACCGGGCACGCAGTAGTGCCGATCGGCCGGAGCGGTACAACGAAAGTTGCCTGTACGCGGGCCGGGAGACGGCCCTCCGGCCACTCTTCAGGGTCGTGACTCCGCCGGCGGATGGCGCCCGGTAAGGTTCGGGCCATGGCGTCTCGCAGCACTCAGATCCTCGAAGCGGCCGCCCGGGTGATCGCCCGGCGCGGGGTCCGTGGCCTGCGCGTGGAGGAGCTGGCCGCCGAGGCCGGCGTGTCCACCGCGCTGATCTACTACCACTTCAAGGACCGCACCGGGATCCTGCGCAAGACGCTGGAGTTCATCAGCGACCGCGCGGAGCGGTACACGACCGACCGTGACCCGGACGCCGAGCCGCTCACCCCGCGCGAGGAGCTGGACCAGACCCTCCTGCTCGAACTCCAGGACACCACCGAGGTCAGGGAGAACAGCAGCGCCTGGGGCGAGTTGCGGGCCAGCGCGGTCTTCGACGAGGTCCTCCGCGAGGACCTGGCGCGCTCCACCCTGATCTGGGTGCAGGAGGTGGCGGCCCTGCTCGGCCAGGTGCGGCCGATGGCCCCGGCCGTCGCCCTCACCGCCGCCGCCGAGCGTCTGACCGCCCTCCTGGAGGGCCTCAGCATGCGCTGGCTCAGCGGCACGCTCCGGATCGCCCACGCGAGGACCCTGATGAGCGAGGCCATCGACGCCGAGGTCGGCCGCCTGGCCGGCTGACGGCCACCGGGGCCGGTCGCGGCCCTGGCTCGTTCTCACCCCCGACCCGCTTCTCCTCGCCGCCGCCCCGTCTCCCGTGGGCGGCGGCGCAGCCCTGTCACCTGCCCTGACTGCCATTTCAGCCAGTGCGGTGACCGTGTTCCACCGAGCCCGACCCTTGGCCGATTCCCCAAAGCTGCCTCTCCGCTCTTGACTGAATTTTCAGTCGGGAGGAGGATGCTGTTCACACCGCGTACCCGTCCCGCTCCCGCGAGGCTGAGCCGGCCCACCGCCGACGGGTACTTCTGGCGAGACGATAGAGAGACCCGTGATGACTGCATTCCGTATGCCTGCCGAGTGGTCCGCGCACGAGGGGTGCCTGATGGCCTGGCCCGTCCGGGAGGACCTCTGGGGCAGCGTGCTGGACGACGTCAAGGAGGAGTACGCGAACGTCGCCCGCGCGATCCACGCCTTCGAGCCCGTGACCATGGTCGCGCCGCCCGGCCACGGCGACGAGGCCCGCACGCGGTGCGGTGACGGGATCACCGTGGTGGAGCTCGCGCAGGACGACTCGTGGTTCCGCGACTCGGCCCCGATCTTCGTCCTCGACGCCGAGGGCAACCGCGCCGGCGTGGACTTCCGCTTCAACGCCTGGGGCCGCAAGCACAGCCCGTACGACTCCGACGACCGCGTCAGCGGCCTCCTCCTGGAGCACCTCGGCGTCGACCGGATCGCCTCCGAGATGATCCTGGAGGGCGGCGCGATCAC
Source organism: Streptomyces sp. NPDC051180 (assembly GCF_040689545.1). Classification (NCBI taxonomy): domain Bacteria; kingdom Bacillati; phylum Actinomycetota; class Actinomycetes; order Kitasatosporales; family Streptomycetaceae; genus Streptomyces; species Streptomyces sp. NPDC051180. The sequence continues at coordinate 82,407 of NZ_JBFBBC010000020.1, read as the reverse complement.
GGTCGACGGCGAAGGCACCCTGATCACCACCGAGCAGTGCCTGCTGCACCCCAACCGCAACCCCGGCATGAACCGGGACGAGATCGAGACGGAACTGAAATCCCGGCTCGGCGTCGACAAGGTTGTGTGGCTTCCCTACGGCGGTCTGCTGGACACCGAGACCGACGGGCACGTGGACGGGGTCTGCGCGTTCGCCGCTCCGGGTAAGGTCGTCGTCTCCCTGCCCGACGACCCCGCCCACCCCGACCACGCCCGGATGCGCGCCAACCGCGCCGTCCTCGAGAACACCACCGACGCCCAGGGCCGTCCCTTCGAGATCGTCGACGTCCCGCAGACCGCGTACGCCACCGTCGCCGGCGGCGAGGTCGAGGTGTCCTACCTGAACTACTACGTGGCCAACGGCGGCGTGGTCGTCCCCGTGGCCGGAGTGCCCCAGGACGACGAAGCGCTCGCGGTCATCGCGGCCGCGTACCCCGGCCGGAAGATCGTCGGGGTGCGAGCGCCCGGAATCGCCTACGGCGGCGGCGGGGTCCACTGCATCACGCAGCAGGTCCCCGCGGTCCCCGCCACCGCCTGAGCCGAGAACGGACCGCTCCCGGAGGGCCGCACCAGCGGCCCTCCGGCCTCCCCGCACCCCTCACGGAAAGAGAGCGCGACGATGACCACACCCCTGCCCACCGGCGGCAGACGCCCCCGCCTCCGGCGCGGACCGATCGCCGTGACGACCGCCGTCCTCACCTCCCTCGCGGCCCTCGCGGCCTGCTCCGGCCCGCCGAAGGACTCCGGTGTCGCCGGCGGCGAGGTCAAGCTCTCCGCCTCGACCCCGCCCGCCCGCGGCCAGATCGACTCCTTCACCTGGGCCGTCTACGCCGAGCCGCCCACGCTCGACTACACCCTGGCCTTCGACTACCCCCAGAACACGATCCTGTCCAACGTGTGCGAGAGCCTGATGCGCTGGACCCCGGGCCTCGCCCTGGAGCCCGGACTGGCCCGCAAGGCGTCCAACCCGGACCCCACCACCTGGGTCTACGACCTCCGCGCCGGCGTGAGGTTCCACGACGGCAAGGTCATGAACGCCGACGACGTGGTCTACAGCCTCGACCGGCAGCGGGACCCCGACAACGCCGCCGCCTGGGCCCAGAACTTCCAGAACGTCGACTCCGTCAGGAAGACCGGCCCCCTCCAGGTCACCGTCAAGCTCAAGAAGCCCGACTCCCAGTTCCCCCAGTACATGGCCACGGCCGCGGGCGTCGTCGCCTCGAAGTCCGGCGTCCAGGCGGCGGGCAAGGACTACGGCACCACCGGCGGCCTCGCCTGCACCGGACCCTATGAACTGGGCACCTGGAGCAAGGGCCAGTCGATCGAGCTCGACCGCTTCGACGGCTACTGGGGAACCCGGGCCAAGTCCGAGAAGGTCGTCTTCAAGGTCCTCACCGACCCCTCGGCCCGCACCAACGCCATGCTCAGCGGCGACGTCGACGGCGGTTACCTCATCCCCACCGAGAGCTACGGCCGGCTGCGCGACAGCGGCATCGGCACCCTGTTCTTCGGCGAGGGCCTCAGCACGGTCAACGTCAACATCACCGACATGAAGGGCCCGCTCGGCGACCTCCGGGTGCGCAAGGCGCTCTCCCTCGCCCTCGACCGCTCCGGCTTCGTCAAGGCCGGCCTCGGCGGTGCCGGCACCGTCACCTCCTCGCTCACCACCCGGGCCGCCTGGGCCGGAGCCTCCGAGCCGACCCTGAAGGTCGCCTTCGACACGCTGCCGCCCACCACCCAGGACCTCGCGAAGGCCCGGGCCCTGATCAAGGAAGCCGGCGCCACCGGCAAGACGCTGACGGTCGCCACCAGCTCCATCGGCCAGGACGTCTCCCTCCTCGCGACCGCCGTCCAGGCCGCCGGCACCCAGATCGGTCTGAAGATCAACCTGAAGACCATCGCGCCCAACGCCTTCACGGCGCTCTTCACCGACCCGGCGGCGCGCGAGGGCATCGACATGTTCCCGCTCACCTACTACGACTCGATCACCGACCCGCTGGACCTGCTGACCAACTTCAGGACCGGTGCCTACCTGAACTTCGCCGGCTACAGCGACAAGGAGTACGACTCGCTCGTCGAGCAGGCCACCGCCGTCTACCCGCACGACCAGCGGCTGAAGATCGAGGCCGAACTGCAGAAGAAGGCCGCCGAGCAGCTCCTGTGGATCCCGGTCGCCGAGTGGCCCACCGCGGTCTTCCTCAACAAGCGGATCACCGGCGCCCCCACCACCATCGCGTACATGTACTACCCGTGGGCCGCCGACGTCGGCGCGGCCGAGGCGGGAGCCACGCAGTGAACTTCCTGAGATTCGCCGCACGCCGGGTGGCGGAGATGGCCGCCACCCTGCTCGCCGCGTCGTTCGTCGTCTTCGGCGCCATGTACCTGGCACCGGGCAACCCGGCCAGCTTCCTGCTCTCCGGCCGCTCCGCCTCGCCGGAGGCCCTCGCCGCGATCAACGCCCAGTACCACCTGGACGACCCCTTCCTCGTCCGGTACCTCGGATGGCTCGGCGACATCCTCCAGGGCGACTTCGGGCGGTCCATCACCTACCGCACCGACGTCTCGAGGCTGCTCGCCGACCGCCTCCCCACCACCCTGCTGCTCGTCGCGATGGCGCTCGTCGTCGTCGTGGTGATCGGCCTGATCCTCGGCTGGGTCGCCGCCGTGCGCGGCGGTGGCACGGACTCCGCCATCCTCGTCGGCACCACCTTCGCCGTCGGCACCCCGTCCTTCGTCGCGGCCGTCCTCCTCCAGGGACTCTTCGCCGTCAAGCTCGGCTGGTTCCCCAGCAGCGGCTCCGGCGACGGCTTCCTCGACCAGGTGTGGCACCTCACCCTGCCGGCGATCGCCCTCGCCCTCTACCTGATCGGCATGCTCGCCCGGGTCACCCGGTCCGCCATGGCCGAGGCCCTCGACAGCGAGCACGTCACCGTCGCCCGCAGCCGCGGCGTCCCCGAGCGCAAGGTCATCGGCCGCCACGTGTTCCGCAACTCGCTGGGCACCGTCCTCACCACCGGCGGACTGATCGTCTCCACCCTCCTGGTCTGCACGATCCTCGTGGAGACCGCGTTCAGCATCGGCGGCGTAGGACAGCTCCTGGAGCTGTCCACCACGACCAAGGACTTCCCGACCGTCCAGGCCATCTCCTTGATCATCGTCGCCCTCTTCATGGCCGTGAACCTCATCGTCGACCTGCTGCTGCCCCTGGTCGACCCGCGGATCACCCTCGGAACGAGGAGCTCCTCCGTATGACCGCCGTCCTGACCCGCAGGCCCGGCCTCGCGAAGATCCGCACCGCCCGGTCCCCGCTCTACCTGGTCTGCCTCGGCTTCGTCGCCCTCGTCACCCTCGCCGCGCTCCTCGCGCCCTGGCTGGTGCCGTACGACCCCAACGCCGTCGACCTCGGCAACGCCCTGGCCGCCCCCTCCCCGGAGCACCTCCTCGGCGTCGACGCCGCCGGACGCGACACCTTCTCCCGGCTCGTCCTCGGCGCCCGCACCTCCCTCCTCGGGCCCCTCGGGGTCGTGGTCTTCTCCACCCTCGCCGGCGTCGCCGTCGGCATGGCCGCGGGCTGGCGGGGCGGCTGGCTCGACTCCGTCCTCTCGCGCAGCACCGAACTGGTCTTCGCGTTCCCCGGCATGCTCCTCGCCATCCTGATCATCTCGATCTACGGCGAGGGACTGCTCGCCCCCGTCGTCGCCCTCTCCGTCGCCTACCTGCCCTACGTCAGCCGCCTCACCCGCTCGCTCGTGCTGGCCGAACGCAAGCGCCCCTACGTCAGCGCCTACCAGGTCCAGGGCCACTCGGCCCTCCAGATCTGCCTGCGCCACGTCCTGCCCAACATCGCCCCCGTCGTCCTCGCCCAGTCCACCATCAACTTCGGCTACGCACTGATGGACCTCGCCGGCCTGTCCTTCCTGGGACTCGGGGTGCCCGCGCTCACCCCCGACTGGGGACGCATGGTCTTCGACGGCCAGACCGCCATCCAGCACGGCTACCCGCTGTCGGCGATCCTGCCCTGCGTGTTCATCGTGCTCACCGTCGTCGCCTTCAACGTGGTCGGAGAGCGCTGGGCCGACCGCGTCGCCAGGAGAGACCGATGAACCCGACGAAGAAGCTGCACACCCTCGACGTCCAGGGGCTGCGCATCACCCTGCCCGGTACGGCCCGGCCCGTCCTCGACGGCGTCGACCTCCACGTCGGCGCCGGGGAGACCGTCGCCCTCGTCGGCGAGTCCGGCTCTGGCAAGACCCTCACCTCGCGCAGCGCCCTGAACCTGCTGCCGCCCGGCGCCGTCGTCGAAGGCGCCGTCCGCGTCCACGGCGAGGACGTGCTCACCATGACCGCGGACCAGCTGCGCGCCCTGCGCACCGGTACCGTGTCCATGATCTTCCAGGACCCCCGCGCCGCCCTGAACCCGCTGCGCCGCATCGGCGACTTCCTCACCGAGAGCGTCACCCTCACCGGGGCCATGGGGAAGGCGGCGGCCACCGCCCGCGCCGGAGAGCTGCTCCGCGCGGTCGGCCTCGACGAGACCGCCCTGCGCAAGTACCCCGGCCAGGTCTCCGGCGGCATGCTGCAGCGCGTCATGATCGCGGCCGCCCTCATGGGCGACCCCGCCCTCGTCCTCGCCGACGAGCCCACCACCGCGCTCGACGTCACCACCCAGGCCGAGGTCATCGCCCTCCTCGCCGAGCTCCGCGCACGCTTCGGCACCGGACTGCTCTTCGTCACCCACGACCTCGACCTCGCCGCCGCCATCAGCGACCGGGTGTACGTCATGTACGCCGGCCGGATCGCCGAGAGCGGACCCGCCGAGGCCCTCTTCGCCCGCCCCCGGCACCCGTACACCTCCGCGCTGCTCGCCTCCACCCCCCGGCTGGAGGGCCCGCAGGGCAGGCTCGCGGCCATCGACGGCCAGCCCCCGGACCTGCGTCAGGAACTCGTCGGCTGCCCGTTCGCCACCCGATGTCACCTGGCCACCGAGATCTGCGACCAGCAGGCCCCCGAACCGCGGTCCGCCCCCGGCCGGCCGCACCACCAGGCCGCCTGCCACCACAGCGACCGCCTCGAAGGGAGCCCCGTCGATGCCTGAGACCGTCCTGGAGGCCACCGGCCTCCACCGCACCTACGGCAGCGTCCGCGCCGTCGACGACGTCTCCTTCACCCTCGCCGAGGGCGGCTCGCTCGGCATCGTCGGCGAGTCGGGCTCCGGCAAGACCACCACCGCCAAGATCGTCGTCGGCCTCGAACAGGCCGACTCCGGGGACGTCCTGGTCCGCGGCCGGGCCCGCGACCCGCGCAGCCGCGGCCGCGCCCGTCGACTGGCCCGCGCCCGCGAGGTCCAGATGGTCTTCCAGGACCCCTACCTCTCCCTGGACCCCAGGACCAGCGTCGAGCAGGTCCTGCGCGAGACCCTCCGCCTGCACTTCCCCGGCGCCGACCACGACCGGCGGATCCGCGAGCTCCTCGACCAGGTCGGCCTCGGCACCCGCGCCGCCGACGCGCGACCCCGGCAGCTCTCCGGCGGCCAGCGCCAGCGCGTCGCGATCGCCCGCGCCCTCGCCGTGGAGCCGGCCGTCCTCGTCCTCGACGAGGCGGTCGCCGCGCTCGACGTGTCCGTCCAGGCGCAGATCCTCAACCTCCTCGCGGACATCCGCGAGGAGACCCGGATCGGCTACCTGTTCATCACCCACGACCTCGGCGTCGTCCGCTGCGTCACCGACGACGTGATCGTCATGCGCCACGGCCGTGTCGTCGAGGCCGGCCGCACGGCCGAGGTGCTCGCCGCCCCGCAGCACCCCTACACCCGGCTCCTGCTGGAGTCCGTCCCCCGCCCCGGCTGGGACCCCGAGGCGATCGCCGCGGCCCGCCGGGCCCTCTGACCGGCCCGCATCCCCCTCCCGCGACGCGCCGCACCCCTCGTGCGCCGCGGTCGCGGCACCCCGCCCGCGAGACCCGCGCCCCACGCGCCCCGCCTCGCGGCCGCACCCCCGCGCGCCGCGCCGGGTCCGCACGGACCGCGTCCGCGCGCGCCGCACCCCATGCGTCGCGTCCGCGCGCGCCGCACCCCATGCGTCGCGTCCGCGCGCGCCGCACCCCATGCGTCGCGTCCGCACGCGTCGCGTCCGCACGCGTCGCACCCCATGCGCCGCGGCCCACGCGTCGCACCCGCATCGCCATCGCGCCACACCGCCACCGCACCGAACTCGGCGGCGGGGGACTAGGCGGCATCCCGTGCGCCCACCCCACCCCACCCCCGCCGCCGACACCCCCACCGCGCACGCACGTTGACACAGGAGGTCAACAATGAACCAACACGTCGCCCGTCACGCGGGCCCCGGGCTCAACCGCCGCCGGTTCCTCGCCGCGGCCGGCCTCACGGCCGCCGCAGGTGCCGCCATCACGACGGCCGTCCAGGCCCGTGCCGGGGCCGCGCCGTCCGCGCGCTCCTTCCGCGTCCCGGTCGAGGACGTCCGCCACACCCGTACGTGGATGGCGTTCCCGGACAGCACCTCGATCTGGGGCAACAAGCTGAGCGGCGTGCAGGCCGACATCGCGCTGATCGCCCGGACGATCGCGAAGTACGAGCCGGTCGTGCTGTGCGCCAACTCCGGCAGCGCCGCCAAGGCCCGCACGATGTGCGGCCCGACGGTCACCGTCATCAGCTCGATCCCGGTCGACGACTGCTGGATGCGCGACACGGGTCCGGTCTTCCGCACCGACGGATACGGCGGCCTCGACACCGTCGGCCTCAACTTCAACGGCTGGGGCAACAAGCAGGCCCACGCCAAGGACGCCCTGGTGGCCGAGCGGATCGCCGCCCACGTGGGCGTGCCGTTCACCTACGCCGACCTGGTGGGCGAGGGCGGCGCCATCGAGCAGGACGGCGCCGGCACCCTGATGGCCACCCGCAGCAGTCTCGTGAACCGCAACCGCAACCCCGGTATGTCGGAACGCGCGCTGGAGCGGGCGATGTGCGACGCGTACGGCGCGTCCAAGGTCATCTGGTTCGACGGCGTCTACGGGCAGGACATCACCGACGACCACGTCGACGCGACCTCCCGGTTCCTCTCGCCGGGCGAGGCCCTCGTCCAGATGCCCGTCGCCGCCGACAACGACGCCTACGCCCGCGACGCCCGCCGGCAGTACGACACCCTCTCCGTCTCGACGACCTCCTCCGGCCGGGCGATGGACGTGATGCGCCTCCAGGGCCCGGACTACAACAGGATCCGCTCCACCAACCGGGACTTCCTGGCCTCCTACGCCAACTTCTACCTCTGCAACGACGCGGTCATCTCGGCCCAGTTCGGCGACCGGAGGGCCGACGAGGCCGCGCGTGCGACCCTCTCCCGCCTCTACCCCGACCGGTACATCGAGCAGCTGAACATCGACCGCCTCGGCACCGGCGGCGGGGGCATCCACTGCGTCACCCAGCAGCAGCCCGCCGCCTGACACCCCATGACTGAAATTTCCGTCAGCCAGTTCTGTCCCGGTCATTGACTGAAATTTGAGTCAGTACCTAATGTGAGCGCACCGTACAGCGCCTGCGGTCACGCGGGCGCTGTGCCGATTCATGGACCATCCCTGAACAGGAGCCCACATGGGGCCAGTTGGCGCGCAGACGCATGATTCCGCTTCACACGCGGGCATCGAACAGCACTCGATCGACTGGGTGCCCCTCTCGGAACGGCACGGCAAACCCTCGAGCGTCGGAGCCATCTGGTTCGTCGGCAGCCTGAACCTCACGGGTCTGGCGACCGGTGTCGTGACGCTCTCCATGGGTGCCTCGCTCGTCTGGACGGTCGTCGCCACCGTCCTCGGCTCGCTCTTCGGCACCTTCTTCATGGCGTTCCACTCCGCCCAGGGCCCCCAGCTCGGCCTGCCCCAACTGGTCCAGTCACGGCCGCAGTTCGGCTACCTCGGCGCCGCGCTCACCGTGTGGGTCTTCGCCCTGGTCAACTACGTCGCCTTCAACACCTCCGACGCCCTGCTGTCCGGCCAGGCGATGAACCTGCTCACCGGGATACCCAACGGCGTCGGCTACCTGCTGGCCGCCGCGGTCGCGACGGTGATCGCCCTCTTCGGGTACGACTGGATCCACCGGATCAACAAGTGGCTCACCTGGCCGTTCGTGGTCGTCACGGCGGCGATCTCCGGGGCCGCCCTCTTCGGCGGCGGCCTGCCGGACGGTGTCTGGACGGCCGGCCCCTTCGAACTCGCCCCCTTCATGCTGGTGTTCGTCTTCGTCGCCGGCTTCCAGCTGGGCTGGGCGCCGTACGTCTCCGACTACTCCCGCTACCTCAGACCCGACGTCCCCGTCCGCAGCACCTTCTGGTGGACCTACCTGCCGAGCGCGGTCTCCGGCATCTGGGTGTTCGTCCTCGGCGCCGTGGTCTCCGCCGGCGCCCCCGAGGGCACCGACCCGGTGACCGCGCTCAAGCTGGCCGCCGACCGGCTGTTCGACGGCTTCGGCACGATCGCCGTGGTCGTCCTGCTGGTGGGACTGCTCTCCATCATGGCGATCAACCAGTACGGCGGCAGCCTCACCATGATCTCGATCGTCGACTCGTTCCGGCCGGTCAAGCCGACGCGGGCGATCCGCGTCACGACCATCGGCATCATGCTCGTCGCCGTCGGAACGGTCTCCACCCTGGTCGGCATCGACCAGTTCAACTGGTTCTTCGCGAACGTCGTCGTGGTCCTGACGTACCTGTTCATCCCGTGGACGGCCATCAACCTGGTCGACTTCTTCTTCGTCCGACGTGGCCAGTACGTCGTGAAGGAGATCTTCAACCCGCGCGGGATCTACGGCCGTTGGGGATGGCGGGGGAACCTCGCCTACCTCGTCGGGCTGGTGTGCATGGCCCCCTTCATGGTCATCACCGGGCTCTTCGTCGGACCCGTCGCGAAGCTCCTCGGCGGCGTCGACTGCTCCGTCTTCGTCGGCCTGCCGGTGGCGGGCGCCCTGTACTGGGTCTTCGCCCGAAGCCTCGATCTGACCACCGAACGCCGGATGGTCCGGGAGGAGGGGCTGCTGGACCGCCTGCACTGAGCGACCCGCACCCGCACGTACAGAACCCTGGAGAGAAGGAGCACCACGTGAACACGGAGCACGACGGCGAGCGCCCCGGCATCAGCCGCAGAACCCTCCTGGCCCGAACCGGAGCGGCAGCCGCCGCCCTGGCGGTCGGACCCGTCATCGGCGGCATCCAGCCGGCCATGGCCGCCTCCTGGCGCGTCCCGGGCGAGGACGCCCCCCACAAGCGGACCTGGATGGCCTGGCCGTCCAGCTCGACGATCTGGGGCAACCTGCTGTCCAAGATCCAGTCCGACATCGCCAAGCTGGCCAAGGAGGTCGCCAAGTACGAGCCGGTGATCATGTGCGCCGACGGCTCCTCGGCCGCCTCGCAGGCCAGGACGGCGTGCGGGTCCACCGTCACCGTGATCAGCTCCATCCCGGTCTCCGACTGCTGGATGCGCGACACCGGACCCCTGTTCCGCGTGGACGGGGCCGGCGGCCTCGACTCCTTCGGCCTGAACTTCAACGCCTGGGGCGAGAACGCCACCACCTTCTACGGCCTCCCCGCCTCCGCCTACGCCAAGGACCGCCTGGTCGCCGGCCGCGTCGCCTCCTACGCGGGCGTCCCCTTCGCCAAGGCGTCCGTGGTCGGCGAGGGCGGCGGCATCGAGTACGACGGCGACGGCACGCTGATGGCGACCGAGAGCTGCTGGATCAACAGCAACCGCAACCCCGGCAAGTCCCGCAGCCAGATCGAGGCGGAGCTCCTGGCCCGCTTCGGCGCCACGAAGATGATCTGGCTCCCCGGCGTCAAGGGCTGGGACGTCACCGACGGCCACATCGACGGAACCGCCCGCTACATCAAGCCCGGCGTGGTGATGGTGCAGCTGGCCGGCGCCGTACGGCCCGACGTCTGGACCGCGAACGCCCAGGCCATGTACAACGTCCTCTCCAACGCGACCGACGCCAAGGGTCGCAGGCTCCAGGTCCTCACCATCCAGGGCCCCGACACCCTGCCCCGCATCCCCTCCGGACAGCGCGCGGACTTCCTCAGCTCCTACATGAACTGGACGGTGACCAACCAGGCCATCATCACGACCCAGTTCGGCGACACCGCCAAGGACGCGGCCGCCAAGGCCGCGATCTCCGCCGCCTACGGCCGTCCCGTCGTCCAGCTCAACCTCGACAACCTCTACGGCAACGGCGGTGGCGGCGCCCACTGCGTCACCATGCAGGAGCCCAACCGCTGATCCCTCCCTCCTCGGTCGTCGACCGAGTGACCGTCCGGGTCCCGTCATCGGGACCCGGGCGGTCCCACGCCTTCTCCGGCGCGCAGCCTGCCGGGTGAGCGGGCGGCCGAAGGGCGCCCACCGTCACACGCCCTTGCGGAGGGCGCGGGTGATCCGCAGGCCCTCGGCCGGCGTGAGGCGTTCGTCGCAGGGGATGCCGAGGGCGGTGGCGAGGTCGCGGCCGTGGAGGTCGACGGCGGATTCGACGAGTTCGGCGAACTCGTGCACGGCAAGGCGGCCTTGGCGCCAGGCGGAGTACCAGACGACGGCGACGACGAGGGCGGCCGGCCACCAGCAGAGGGCGGGCAGGACGTAGAGGGAACCCCAGCCCGCGCGGCGGGCCGCCGCGGTGAGGGCGGTCCGGGAGGTGCGGATCTCGGCAAGGGCGGTGTCGGGCAGCAGCAGCCACAGCCGGGGCCAGGCCGTGGTGAGGTCGATGCGGTAGGCCCCGTGGACGCGGGCGTCGACGGAGACCAGGCGGTCGCCCATCCAGGTGGGGCGGGCGGGGCGGGTGAGGGCGATCAGGTTCCGCCGGGCGTTGAGGGCGACCGTGTCCTCGCCGTCGGGATCGGCGGGTTCGTCCGGCTCCCCGGGCGGACCGGGCGGGAGCGGACCGAGCGGGCCGAGTGCGGCGTCCTCCGCCGCCGCGCGCAGGGCCCGGGCGGTCAGGGCCTGCCGGTAGCGGACGTCGGCGGCGCGCCAGCGGCGCACGCGGCGCCGCGTGAGGGCGCGGCCGGCGGGGCGCAGCGGGCCGGGCCAGTCGCCCAGCCACAGTCGCTCGATCCCGGTCCCCAGGGCGGCGGCCAGCCGGCTCACGCCCGCCGAGGCCACCAGCACGAGGCTCGCGATCAGGAGCACCGAGCCGGGGGAGTCGGCCGTCGGGCCCGCGGCGAGCCGGTCGACGCGCTCCGCGATCCGGGCGTGGTCGGTGGCGTGCCCGTGGCCGAGGACGGAGCCGGCGGACACCACGGCGAGGTAGAGGAGACCGGGGAGGACGAGCAACGACAGCCAGGTGTCGGCCAGTTTGCCGCCGAGCGTGGTCAGGAAGGCGGTCACGGCTCACAGCCTCACCAGGCGCAGGGGGGCGGCGAACAGATCGCAGCTCCCGCCGCAGTCGAGGACCACCCGGTCGCACCGGCCGACCGGGCACACCCATGCCTCTTCCACGGGGTGCCCGCCGCCGAGGTGGGGGAGCACGCCGCCCGGTGAGCGCAGCTCCCCGAGGCCCCGGGCGACGCCCCACGACCGCAGGAGCTCGTCCACGGTGTCGGAGAGCCGGCCCGCTTCGCCGCTCGCCCGGAACGCGGTGAGCGCGGCGTCCAGGGCGGTCTGCTCCCCCCGGTGCTCCGCGACGCGGCGGATCGCGGCGAGCTGCTCGCACAGGCGCGCGAGTCGTATGGATCCGTCCCCCGTCATCCACGTCCCCTCGATCGATGTCGACCCCGGTGAGTACCGTACGCGCGTGACACCTGCGAGGCGGGACGAATTGGTGCGGGCGCTCTCCGCCCGCGTGCTCAGGTACCGGGCGTCGATGGATGCCTCGGCCGTACTCGACCCTCACGTCCTCGGCTGGGTAGGGGAGTTGATGAACCTCGTGCCCGATCCCTCGGCCGACCCGGAGGCCGTCCTGGCCATCGCCGACGTGCACCTCTGCCGGAGCTTCGCGCTGGGCGCGGAGCAGGGGCGCGAGGACGCGGCGGTCGCCGCCGCCCTGGAGCGGCTCGCCACGCGTGCGGGACCCGGGGGCGCGGCGCCCCGCACGCGCGAGGACCCGGAGGAGAGCCGGCGGCCGGCCGCCCTCTTCCTGGAAGCGGGCGAGAGCGTCGAGGCCGCTCTGCGCGACCCGGATCCGGCGCTCCTCGACGAGGCGCTGCGGGCGACGAAGGCGGCGGTCGACGCCCTCCCCGTACGGCTGAGACCGCTGCGGGCGTCCGCGCTCCTCCTGCGGTCGACGGCCCTTCGGCAGCGCTACGAGCGAGAGGGCGGCCCGAGGGACCTCGACGAGGCTGTCGCCGTCCTGCGGGAGGCCGAGGAGGCCGCGGGCACCGGGCATCCGGACCGGGCGCGCATCCTCTCGGCCCTGGGCACCGCCCTGCGCGAGCGTCACGATCGCGTCGGGGGCCTGGAGGACGTCGTGGAGGCGGTACGGGTGGCCCGCGCGGCCGTCGGGACCGGCGAGGAGGACGGCCGCGGGGGCAGGCTCCACAACCTCGGCCTCGCCCTGCGGCTACGTCACGAACGGACCGGCGACCCGGCCGACCTCGCGGAGGCCGTCGGGGTCCACCGCGAGGCCGTCGCCCTCACCCCGGCCGGCCACCGCGACCACGCGCTGCTCCAGCAGGGCCTGGCGAACGTCCTGAAGGTCCGGTACGAACGAAGCGGCCGCGCCGAGGACTTCGAGGCGCGGCTGGCCGCCCTGGAGGCCGCCGTCGCCACCGCCCGCGGCGACGGGGCGGAGGGCGGGTCCCACCGGGCGGAGCGGTCCGCCGCCCTGCTCGGGCTGGCCGCCGCGCTGGCCGAACGGCACGAGCGGACGGGCCGGCCCGCCGACGCGGACCGCGCGGAGCGCCTGTTGCGCACGGCCGCCGCCGCACTCCCCCCCCTCGCATCCGCTCACCGGGTGGATCCACCTCGAACTCGGGCTGGTGCTCGGCCGCCGCGGGCGGACCGGAGCCGCGGCCGCCCTGCGCACCGCGGCCTTCCACCCGGCCGCCCCGCCTCGCCTGCGGCTGCGGGCCGCCTACGCCTGGGCCCGCGGGGAGACGGAGGCGGGCCGGCCCGCGGAGGCGATGCCCGCGTACCGGCATGCCGTCGCCCAACTGCCCGCCCTCGTCCCGCGCCACCTCGCCCCCGCCGACGCCGAGCACGCGCTCGCCGACACCCGGGGCCTGGCGGGAGACGCCGCCGCCTGCGCCCTGGCCCTCGGAGACGCGGCCGGCGCACTCTCCCTGCTGGAGCTGGGACGCGGAGTCCTGCTCGGTCAGGGGCTGAGGTACCACGACGAACTGGCCGAACTCCGCCGACGGGCACCGGAGACGGCCGACCGGCTGGAATGGCTGCGGGCACGGCTCGACGCCGTGGACGACGTCGTGTCGTCGGACCGGCGGCACGCGCGGGCGGCCGAATGGGACGCCCTCCTCGCGGAGGTCCGTACCCACCCCGGCTGCGAGGACTTCATGCGCCCCCGGCGCTCCGCCGTGTCCCCGCCGCCGGGCGCGGAGGGCCCCGTCGTCCTCGTCAACGTCAGTCGCCTCCGCTGCGACGCCCTGGTCCTCACCGCGGAAGGAATCGATGCCCTCCCCCTGCCCGGACTCACGCTGTCCGACGCGCTCACCCGGACGGTCGCCTTCCTCGGCGCCCTGCACCGCCTGAGGGAGCCCGCCCAGGACGACCTCCTGTCCCGACTGGCAACCGAGGACGAGCTCGACGGCCACCTCCGCTGGCTCTGGGACGCGGTCACCGGCCCCGTACTCGACGCCCTGGGACTCACCGGCCCCGCCGGGGACCGCCCTCCCCGCCTCTGGTGGATCCCCACCGGACCGCTCGCCTTCCTCCCCCTCCACGCCGCCGGCCACCATGCGGAGCGAGCCGGACGCACGGTGCTCGACCGCGTCGTCTCGTCCTACGCCCCCACCGTCCACGCCCTCGTACGGAGCCGCCGCCCCGCCGGACGGCGTGCCACCCCCTCCTTCCTGGTCGTCGGCGTGCCCGACGCGCCCGCGGTCCCGCCGCTCCCCGGGGCTGCCGCGGAGGCGGCCGCCGTCGCCTCCCTGCTCACCGGAGCGAGCCTGCTGACCGGAGCGGACGCCACCCGCGACGCCGTGGTCGCGGCGCTGGGGGAGCACACCTGGCTCCACTTCTCCGGTCACGGCGCCGCCGAACCCGCCGTCGCCTCCGGCAGCCGCCTGCTGGTGCACGACCACCTCGACCACCCCCTCACCGTCGCCGGCGTCTCCCGCCTCGACCTGCCCGCGGCCGAACTGGCCTACCTCTCCGCCTGCACCACCGCCAGGGGCGGTCTCGCGGCCATGGACGAGGCCCTCCACCTCGCCGGCGGCCTCCATCTCGCCGGGTTCCGCCATGTGCTGGGTTCCCTGTGGGAGATCGACGACACGGTGTCCCTGCGCGTCGCCGAGCGCGTCTACGCCGGCCTCGGCGCACCCCGACCGGTCGCCGAGCGGGCCGCCCGCGCCCTCCACGACGCGGTCCGCGAGATGCGTGACCGCTATCGGGCCACACCGTCGCTGTGGGCGGCGTACATTCACGTGGGACCGTGAACACGCGGTCCACGCAAGCGAGTTGGGTGACACCACGGGACGGCGTGACGGTCCGGGCGGATGTCGGCCCGCCGAGGGGGGGAGAGCCGTGAGCAGGTGGTGGCGGAGACGGAAGGGGCCCGGGAGCGACGACGGCCGGGCGACGCGGGGCAGCACGGGACCGACCAGGGACGAACTCGTCGAGGCCGCCTACACGTACGGCCTCCCGATCACCGTGGACCTCGCGCGCCAGGCCGCCGAGGCGGGCAACGTCAAGGCCATGACCGTCTACGGCATCAGCCTCGGCAACGGCGGCGCCCTGACCGAGGCCGAGGAGTGGCTCCAGCGCGCGCGGGCCGCCGGCGACCCCATGGCCTCCGTGGTGCTGGGCACCATCCGCCTGGACCGGGGCGACCACGCCGAGGCCGAGCGCTACTTCCGGCCGGTCGCCGAAGCCGGCAACGTCATGGCCCGCCAGGCACTGGAAGAAGCACGTGCCCTGCGCGCGGCCGCCGAGCGCGCGGCCGCCGTGGCGCCGCCGGCACCGGCCACCGAATCCGCCCCGTCCCCCGACCGGACGGGACCCGTGCCTGCCGGGGGCGCGGCAGAGACGGGACCCCTGCCCGCCGGGGGTGCGGCAGAGACCTCGCCCCTGTCCGCCGGGGGCGCGGCAGAGAACGGACCCGCCGGCGGCGGGCACGCGTCCGCCTCCGCCTCCGAGTCCGCCGTCGAGTGGGCGGCCCGCCTGCTCCTCGCCAACACCGACGACAGCCACCCCCACGTGCACCTGGCCATGGCCGTCCTCAGCGTCCACGAGGGCGACTGGAACTCGGCCCGGACCTACTTCGCCGCCGCCCGCGACTCCGGCGACCCCGAGGTCCTCCACTGGATCGCCCTCATGCGCCTGGCGGAGTACGGCCCCGAGGAGGCCCTCCCGTCCCTGCGGCGCGCCGCCGACGCCGGGCACCCCGCCGCGCAGCACACCGTGGGAGTGCTGCTGGCCGAGGCCGGCGAGACCGCCGAGGCCGAGCGGTACTACCGCCTCGCCGTCGCCGCCGGGCACGTCGACTCCCACGTCAACCTCGGCGTCCTGCTCCGGCAGCGCGGCGACCTCGACGGAGCGGAGGCGCAGTACCGCAGAGCCGTCGAGGCGGGGGACGCCGGCGGCATGAACAACCTCGGGAACCTGCTGCGGCAGCGCGGGGACACGGCCGCCGCCGAGGAGTGGTGGCGCAGGGCGGCCGACGAGGGCGACGTCGACGCGCTCGTCAGCCTCGGGGCCGTCCTGGCCGAGCGCGACGACTGGGAGGGCGCCGAGCCGCTCTGGCGCCGCGCCGCGCAGCAGGGCCACGCCGCGGCCCGGCTCAACCTGGTGACGGCCCTGATCCGCAGGGGCGCGGGAGCCGAGGCCGAGCAGTGGCTCCGTACCGTCGACCTCCCCGTCGAGGCCCCCGCGCCGGCGCCGCCGTCGGACGGTCCCGACCTCGCGGCCGTCGCCGCATGGCTCAGCGGGCCCGCCCGCGCCGGCGACGACGACGCCCGGGCCGCCCTGGACCTCCTGGACGGCACGGGGGCGGGCCCGGAGGAGGGGCCCGACCCCGTGCCGGGCGGGTGAGGGTTCCGCCCGCCCTTCCCCCGGACGGCCTCCTGGACTCGCCGGGCACGGCGGGGCCCCTTCCCATGGGACTGGACCGGTCGTGGCGGGGTCGGGAGGCGGGATGTCGTGGGCGAACCGGGTGCGGCGCATCCGGGCGGGGGCGGAGCGCCGCTTCCCCGTGCTCTCGGAACTGACGGCGAGACTGGTGAGCGGGAACCTGCTGGACTCGGCGACCCGGCTCGCGGCGCAGGCGTTCCTCGCCGCGATCCCCCTGCTCTTCGCCCTCGCCGCGTTCGCCTCGCTCGGGGTGCGGCAGCAGCTCGCCGAGTCCCTGCGCGCCATGTTCGGGCTCTCCGGCGCGGCCGACGACCAGCTCCAGCAGGTCCTCGACCAGTCCGGCTCCGACGAGGTGCGGGAGACCACCGGAGTCGTCGGCGCACTCGTCGCCCTCGTGTCGGCCACCAGCTTCAGCCGCGCCATGTCCCGGGTCTGCGAACGCGCCTGGGGCCTGCCCAAGTCCGGCACCCGGATCGCGGCCTGGCGGTGGGCGGTGTGGCTGCTCGCCCTGGTCCTCGTGGTCTTCCTCCAGGCCCCCATCCGGAACGGATTCGGAGCCGGCGCCTGGCTGGGCACGCCCGTGTACTTCGTGGTCAGCACCGGCGTATGGCTCTGGACGCAGCACCTCCTGCTCGCCCGGCGGATCGCCTGGCTCCCCCTCCTTCCCGGCGCTCTCCTGGCCGGAGCCGCCACCACCGTCCTCGGACTCACGGCACGCCTCTACATGCCGAACGCCCTGGACCGCGCCCTCGCCGAGTACGGCTCCCTCGGACTCGTCCTCACCCTCCTCTCCTGGCTCATCGCCGTCTGCGCCGCCGTGACCTTCTCGCTCACCATCGGCGCCGTCCTCGCCCAGGAACCTCCCCTGAACCACCGCCTCGGCACCGACCGCCCACGCCCCACCCCGCCTCCTTCCCCTTCGGGGCGGACCGGGCGGCGAGGGCGGCGCGGCCGGTCCGGGTAGCCCCGCACCGTCGACGGGCCCGGGCCGTCGACGGTGCGGGGCCCTCGACGGTGCGGGGGAGGGTGTCACCAGGTGACCGTGCGGCCGCCGAAGGCGACGACCAGTCGGCCGTCCGCGGCGTACGACCAGGTCAGGGCGCCGGTGTACGCGGAGCAGCGGGACCCGTTTGCGCCGGACCAGAACTGGTTGGAGGCGTCGGCGTCGCCGAGGGTCCGGTCGTTCGTCCCGCTGCCGGAGCGGCAGGAGGTGTTGCCGCGGAAGACCGAGGTGCCGGCGTCGAAGGAGAAGTTGCGCTGGGCGTTGTCGACACCGATGTTGTCGGAGACCGTCATCCGGCCCGGGTTGCTGTTGTAGGTGAACCCGTGCTTGCCGTTGTGGAAGGCGATCGTGCGCCGGACCACGTGGTCGACCGCGATGTCCTCGCCGCCGAGCTTGAAGCCGTTGCGGTCGCCGGCGCCGGCCTGGGACCCGTCGCTGAGGGTGCCGTTGTCGTACGCGAGGGAGTCCTCGATGGTGACGGTGCCGATGGGGCCGGTGTCGGGCTTGGTGTAGAGGTCCCAGCCGTCGTCGATGTTGTGGTGGGAGACGGCGTGGCGGAAGACGTTCCCGTTGCCGACGGTGAGCTTGGCGGCGAATCCGTCGGCGTCCTCGCCGTCGGAGTCGGCGTTGTCGTGCGACTCGGCGCTCAGGATCAGGTTGTCGTGCGGCCACTGGTCGCGGGGCGTGGTGGAGGCGATGCGGCCGAGCTGGAGGCCGGTGTCGCGGTTGAGGCGGGTGACCGTGCGCTCGACGACGTTGTTGCTGCCCCCGACGTAGATCCCGTTGTCGCCCGCCCGCTGGACGACGATCCCGAGGACGTGCCAGTACGAACCGTTCAGCGCCAGGCCGCGGTTGGCCGGGTCCTCGGTCATGGCGGAGAAGTCGAGGACGGGGGTCTCGCCCGGATAGGCGGCGAGCTTCTTCAGGGCGCCGGAGGTCCCGTCGTTGCCGGCCGGGACGGTGACGGTCGTGGAGTGGCGGTACGTGCCGCCGCGGAGGTAGACCGTGCCGCCGGCGGCGACGCGGGCGATCGCCGAGGTGAGCGTCGTGGGGTCGGACTGTGTTCCGGCGGCGCCGTCCGTGCCGTTCGGGGCGACGTACAGCGCGCCGCCCGTGGGCGGCGGGGTGCCCGCCGTCGTGACGTTCAGGGAGTCGACGTTGGGCAGCCCGGCGGAGGTGGTCGGGGTGAGCCGGACGGTGTTGGCGCCCGCGTTCAAGGGCACGGTCAGGGTCTTCGCGGCCCAGGTGGACCAGGCGCCGGTCGCCTCGAACGACGGCGTCTGCACGGTGGTGCCGTTGACCGCGATCCCGGCGGGGCGCGCGGCGGCCGTCCCGTTGGCGAAACGCACCGACAGCGTGGCCGTGCCCGCCGTGGCGGCGTCGACCGTGAACTGGGCGTAGGCGCCGGTGGCGTTGGTGCCGTTGCAGAAACCGCTGCCGGTGAATCCGGACCAGTCGGAGTCGAGGGTGCCGGTGCAGACCGCGGGGGACGACTCGGCCTCGTACAGGGTCGTCGCGGCGGTGGCCGCGGGGGCCGACAGGGCGACGAGCGTGCCTGCCAGCAGGCCCACGCAGGCGGTGACGGGTCGCAGATGCATCGGGGGTCTCCAGGAGGGGGGATGGATGCGTTCCGGGACTGGACGGGAAAGCGCTTTCTCCGGAAGCTAGAGGTGCTGGCGTGGACGCGTCAATGGTTATGTCCATGACTGTTGTTCACATGTCTGAATAAATGGGCAGGGGGTGGACCTCTCACCCGCCCCCCGCCCCCGGCTCTCCCGGGGCGGCACCCCTCGCCGCCTTCAGTCGTGAAGACCTCTTCGGGAACATGTGGAGGGGTTCGGGTCGCGGCGTGAGGCTTCGGTCGGCGAAACGACCGGGAGCGCGTCGATGAAAGGGGAGAAACCTCTTCCGGATCGTCGCCACAGCTGCCCTGACCAGCGGAAACGCCCGTGAGGTGAGGGTCGTCGGTGCCCGGATCGGTCGACGGTCGGCCGGGGTATGGTCGGGCCCGCTCGCCGCTCCGGCCGTCGCCGGACCGGTGGCGCCATGGTGGCGGGGCGCGTCCGGGCCCCCGCGAGAAGACCGACCCGACACGTGCGAGGCGAGGCAGACCGATGGAAGCACCGACCCCTCCGTCGGCCGGCGGCCACGGCTCCGGCGCCGCCGACGGCCGCCCCGGTGGCTGGTTCGGGCACGGCTCCCCGGGACCTTCCGCGCCACCGCCCCGAACCGCTCCCCGCACCCCTCAGGCACCGGCGGCACCCCGCGCACCGATGCCCTCGCGGACACCGGCGGGCCCCCGTGCGTCGGTGCCCCCGCAGGCATCTGCGGCCTCCCGAGCGTCGGCGCCCCCGTCGGCGCCGCGTCCCTCGTCCGGTACGGCCCTGCTGCGGCGCACGATGGCCGAGATCGAGCCCATCGCCGACCGGGTCACCTCGTACTTCTACGCCCTGCTCTTCCTCCGCCACCCGGGGCTGCGCGACCTCTTCCCGGCGGCCATGGACGCCCAGCGCGACCGGTTGTTCAAGGCCCTGCTCACCGCCGCGACCCACGCGGACGACTCCGCCACCCTGACCGCCTACCTCGCCGACCTCGGCCGCGGGCACCGCAAGTACGGGACCCGGCCCGAGCACTACCCGGCCGTGGGCGAGGCATTGCTCGGCGCCCTCGCCCGCTACGCGCCGCGGAGCTGGGGCCCGGAGACCGAGGCGGCCTGGGTCTCCGCGTACACGACGATCTCCCAG
The DNA here is from genome assembly GCF_040689545.1 of Streptomyces sp. NPDC051180. NCBI lineage: Bacteria > Bacillati > Actinomycetota > Actinomycetes > Kitasatosporales > Streptomycetaceae > Streptomyces > Streptomyces sp. NPDC051180. Next base: position 62,400 of record NZ_JBFBBC010000020.1, on the reverse strand, counting down.
ATCATGATCGACGCGGCTGCGGCGGACGAGGCCAAGGCTCCCGCCTGGTGGCGGGCCGAGGTGGTCGCCCACGAGAGGCGCACGGCGGACATCGCGGTCGTCACGGTCAGACCGGACGGGCCCTACGCCTTCCGCGCCGGGCAGTACACGGCCCTGGAGACCCCGTGGTGGCCGAGGATCTGGCGGCACTACTCCTTCGCCACCGCCCCCCGCTCCGACGGGCTGCTCTCCTTCCACGTCAAGGCCGTCCCGGCCGGCTGGGTCTCCAACGCGCTCGTCCACCGCGCCCGCCCCGGCGACGTCGTCACACTCGGTCCCCCCTCCGGCTCCATGACCGTGGACCACACCTCCGACAACGGGCTGCTCTGCCTCGGCGGCGGCACCGGCATCGCGCCCATCAAGGCCCTGGTCGAGGACGTGGCCCGGCACGGCCGCCGCCGCTCCGTCGAGGTGTTCTACGGCGCCCGCCGCGACCACGGCCTCTACGACATCGACACCATGCTCCGGCTCCAGCGCTCGCACCCCTGGCTCTCCGTGCGCCCGGTGGTCGACGACGCCGGACCCCTCGCCGGGGGACTGCCCGAGGCCATCCGGGATTCCGGCCCCTGGCACACCTTCGACGCGTACCTGTCCGGTCCACCCGGAATGATCCGCCGCGGCGTCGACACCCTGCGAGGGATCGGCGTCCCGGCCCACCGCATACGGCACGACTCCATCGAGGAACTGGTCGGGGCGACGAGTTGAGCACTTCGAGGCAGACCGCACGACACCGGACGGCACCCCCACGCGACGACCGTCCGGGCAGCGACGGCGAGCACCTCGTCCAGCGGCGCATGGGAACGACGGAGCGCGCCGACCGGTTCTACGACGAGCAGGTCCTCGACCGGCTCAACTTCCGGATGCGCGCCTTCGTCGCCCGGCAGGAGATGTTCTTCCTCGCCACCGCCGACCGGCACGGCTCCTGCGACAACACCTTCCGCGCCGGCCCGCCCGGCTTCCTCCACGTCCTGGACGACGTGACGCTCGCCTACCCCGAGTACCGGGGCAACGGTGTCCACGCCAGCCTCGGCAACATGGAGGAGAACCCGCAGGTCGGCATCCTCATGGTCGACTTCCTCCGCGACCGCATCGGCCTCCACGTCAACGGCCGCGCCAGGACCGTGCCCGACGACCTCATGCGCCGGGACCACCCCTGGCTCCCCGCCGACGAGGTGCCCGGCCGCCGTGCCCTCGTGTGGGTGGTCGTCACCGTCGAGGAGGCGTACATCCACTGCGCCAAGCACATCCCGCACCTCCAGAAGGCCCCGCGCGGCGGAGCCACCGGCCGCGCGTGGGGGACCGACGACCCCAAGCGCAAGGGCGGCGACTTCTTCGGCGCGGCCGCCGACGCGGCCACACGGCGCCCGGCCACACCTCCCCTTCCGGCCCCGCTCCCGGAGGCCGCCCCGGCCGCGCCTCCCCTCTCGACCCGTGACCCCCTCCACGCCGCCGCTCCGTTCCCACCTCCTCTCGCGCCCCCGGACCCGCTCCTCGCCGTCCGCCCGGTCCTCCCTCCCGCGCCCGCCCCCGAACCCCCTCGGCTTGGCACCCCGACCCGGCCTCCTGCCCGGGCCATTCCCTCTGCGCCGACTGCTGCTCCCGCTTCGGTCGTATCTCCCGCACGGGCCGTCCCTCCCGCGCCGGCCATGCCTCCGATGCCGGTCGCGCCTCCGATCCCGGTGGCGCCTCCCGCCCCCGGTCCGGTTCCGTCCACCCGCCTCAGTCCGGTTCCGCGGTCCCGCCCGGACGCGGCGACATGGCGTGCCGAGGTCGAGCGGACCCTCGCACGAGCCGAGCGGTGCGCCGGAACGGCCGCCCACATCTCCGGCGGGGCAGGATCCGACCGCGCCCCGGAGCCCTTCACCGGCTGGTTCCACCGCGACGACTCCGCCTGAGCAGGCGCGGCGACGAGTCTGTCCCCGTGGTCGGCCGTCCGGGCGGATCGAGGCTGCGCAGCCCGCCCGGCACGATGCGTCGGATCCGTCCAGGAGGGCCCCTCGCCCGCCAGGACCGAGGTGAATCTGCGGTGCGGCACCGGGCGGTGCCCGTGCAGACTCGCCTCATGACGGACACGAGGACGTTCCAGGACGAGATCGGAGGCTGGGCGGCCGGCGGCCCCGGCGATGCGGCGCGGGACCTGGCCGAGGGGCTCGGCCTGCGTACGGCGGTGCTCCTGGAGGGACTCAGCGACCTCGCGGCCGTGGACGCGCTGGCCGCCCGCCGCGGCCGTGACCTCGCCGGGGAAGGCGTCGCCGTCGTCTCGATGGGCGGAGCCATGAACGTCGCCCGCTACGCCGCCCTCCTCGGGCCGCCCGGGCTCGGCCTGCGCCTCACGGGACTGTGTGACGACCGCGAACAGTCCTACTACGAGCGCGCCTTCCTGCGCGCTGGCGCCCCCCACCGCGACTTCTTCGTCTGCGCCGCCGATTTGGAGGACGAACTCATCCGCGCCCTCGGCACGCAGGCGGTCGAGGAGATCATCGCCGCCGAGGGCGACCTCCGGGCCTGGCAGACCTTCCTCCAGCAGCCCGCCCAGCTCACCCGCCCCCGCCACGGGCAACTCCGTCGCTTCCTCGGCACCAAGAAGGGCCGCAAGATCCGCTACGGCACCCTCCTGGTCCAGGCCCTCGGCCCCGGACAGGTCCCGGCGCCGCTGGACGACCTGCTGGCGAGCGTGTGAGCCACGGCCGCATGGGGGAGTCGACATGTGTGCGGGCGACCGATCTCCACACGGGTCACGGCGCGGGCGAGGGGGTCCAGCGCCTGGGGGTCGCCTTTCCCGACCCGGACGGCCCGCGCACCTGAGGCGCCCTCACGTGCGGTCGTCGGTCATGCGTCATGATGGCCCCTCGCGGAATCCGGTCTGGGGGCAGCTCGTTGAACAGTCGTCGCGTGGTGCGATCGATGTCATGCATATCGATTCTGCTGGCCTTCTTTCTCTCGCTGCTGTCGACCGCCACGGCCGCTCAGGCGGCCCCTCGTTCCTCCGAGCGGGCCGCAGCGTGCCACCCCGCCGGTCTCGCCGATGCGCGCGTGAGGACGTGGATACGGCTGGAGCACGGAGGACGCACCTACACCAAGGTGCTCAGTGAACTGACCGTCGAGGTTCCCGGAAACTGGCCTCTCACCCAGGACCTCCTGCTGAGCGAGGAGAGCTCCCGTTACATCTTGGCCATGTCCTGTCTCACCCGGACGACTCCCGGCCAGCAGCGGAACTGGTCGGAGTACCGCCAGGGCCCACCAGCGGTGACGTCCGTCAAGGGCGGCGGTGTGAAGGTCGTCGACCGGACACACACCTGGGTCAACACGGCGGACCAGCCGATCACCGTGGGGGCCTGGCAGATCCGCGCGGGTGTCGGGCGATGGACGGCGAAGCTGATGCCGCCGGCTGCTCTCGTCGGCGCGCACTGGACCGAGGTCAAGGTGGATCCGGGCAAGCCGGGCGCAGAGGCGGCGTCCCCGGCACCGGACGCGGGCGAGGGAGGAACCGCTCTGCTGTGGTACCCCGACGCGGCCAAGGTCAAGGCGCAAGCGAAGGCGAAGGCCGCAGCCGAGGCCAAGGCGAGGGCCGAGAAGCCTTCGGGCGGGACGAACCCAGGAGGTGGGGCCGGGACGGGCGAGACGGCGACCACCCCGGTACCTGCGGTCGCCGTCTCGCTTGACCCCGCCTGGCAGAGGTCATGGGCGGCCCAGGGCAACACGTCGGTGAGTAACGCGCTCAACCGGATGGGCACGTTCCTCACCGCAGCCGTGACCGTCGTGCTCATGCTTCACGCTGCCGTCCTCTACCGCAGACGTCCCACCGCTCCCACGGCGGAGCAGGACGCCACCCTGCGGAATCTCGCTGCCTGGGCGGTGGGACTGGCCGGAGTGGTCTTGTTGACGCAAGGGCGCTCCGTACTCGAACGCCTTCTGGAACTGCATCAGGCGGTGGTCTGGCCGGATGAGCGAGCCCTCCGCGACCATGCCTTCGCTCTCGCTGCCGTCGCTGTGCTGTTCAGCGTCGCCCGGCCGTCTCGGCGTGTCTGGGCGGCGGTGGGCGTGCTCGCGCTGCCTCCGGCACTGGTGGCACTGCGGCCAAGCTGGTTCGGTCTCGGCCGGGACACTCTGTTCGAGTGGTCCGGCTTGGCACTGGCAGCCCAAGGGTGCGCCTCCGCCTGCCTGTTCATGTTGTTTTCCCTGGCCTTCGCAGCCGTGTTGTGGCGGCTTGCCCGCGACGGGGGCCTGCTGCCTGCGAGCCGCGTCTCCCCGGGAAGTGCCAGAAGGTTTCGTCTCCGCGTCGCGGGCCCCGCAGTGCTCGCCTGGACCGTGCTGGTGGCGGTCTGGTACGTCCTTACCGAGGAACGTACCTGGCAGAGGGTGTCCTGGCTCAGCGACCGAAGCGTCCCCGATTACGGGGCCGACCACGAGAACGACTTCCTGTGGGATGCGGTCGGGTCCGTTTCCAGCGGCCAGGAGTGGCTTTCATGGACGACCTGGATGCTGACCGGGGTCGCAGCACTCGCTGTCCTGCGCACGTGGCAGTCGGAGACCGATGTATCCCCGCTCGACCAGCGGGCGGACCGCCTTCTCTTCCTCACCTTCTTCGCGGTCGTGGTTCCGCTCGGGGGCGGCGGCACTTATGTGGGCAGCGCACTGTTCACCGTGTTGTGGATACCGCTCGGCATGCTGTGTCTGTACGCGTTCGTGGCGCCGTTCGCCGGCCGCTCGGCCCTTGCCCAGCCCCTCGAACCATCCGGGCTGCCTCTGGCGACTGCCGTTGGCCCCACTGCCCGTGCGGCCTTCCTGGAGAGGGCCCGCTCCTATCGTGAGATCCACGCCGAACTGCGCCGGCTGGACCAAGGGATGTTCGGTGACGAACCGCCCAAGCGGAGCGACCTGGAACAGCGTCTGAACGAGCTGCACGAATGGCCTGCACCAGGAGGCCAGGAGAGGCTTCCGGCCAGGGTGTCGGTGGTGGACGCGGCGCTGGCCCTGGGGCCGCGCGACACGTGGTGGGCCAACGGCAGTCGTTGTGCACGACTCGCCCTCATTCCCGCGGTGCCGGCGTCCTTGCTCATGATGTGGGTTTGGCGTGTCCGAGGAGAGGCCGGGGAGTCGACGCTCGGCGACCCGTACGGATTCCTCTCGTTGGGCATCGACTTCGTCGGATGGATGGCGACGTGGGCGGGGGCGGCGTTCGTGATGGGTGCTCTGTGGCGTCTGCTGCCAGGACAGCGGGGAGCGGCCAAAGCCCTGCCGCTGACCTTGGCCTTCGCTGTCCCGATCGCTGCCGACGTGCTGGTCCTCCAGTTCACTGATGAGAGCACCGCCGGCCTCGCGCTTGCGGTGTCGGCCATGCTTTTCGTCCTGACGGTGACGGGCATCGCCGTCGACTTCGACACGTTCCGAGGTGAGAGGCGCTACTGGCAGAGCCGCCTGGGCCTTCTCCTGTCCGTCTACCAGATGCGCTACTACTCCCTGCAACTCGCTTATCTCGTCGCCCAGCTCGTAGCCATGATCAGCATCTGGCAGTTCATCGCGGAACCTGCTGCCGCGCCGGAGCCGGTCGACCCGAAGTAGGGAGTCAGAGGCGGCCTGCCCCGCAGCGGGGCCCTGTCGTCGACCTGGATTCGCTCACATGTTCGGTTCTTGGTCTACGCTGGACCCATGACCGCTGCACGATCCGATCTGCCCGCCACGCCCGAGCTGCCCGACCTGCGCGGACTTCAGGGGTCCCTGTTCGATCAGGGGGACGACATCCGGTGCGGCCCGCTCGGCGGGCTGTGGCGGACGGAGCTGGGGGCGGGGGCGTGGGTCGACAGGTTGCCGGGGTGGGTGGAGGGGGCGGACGCGCTGTTCGAGGCGCTGGTGGGGCGGGTGCCGTGGAGGGCGGAGGAGCGGGAGATGTACGACAGCGTGGTCGCGGTGCCGCGGCTGCTGGCGCACTACGGGGAGCGGATGCCGCTCCCGCACCCGGCCCTGGCCGAGGCGCGCGAGACGCTGAGCGGGCACTACGCGGCCGAGCTCGGCGAGCCCTTCGCGACGGCAGGACTCTGTCTCTACCGCGACGGACGGGACAGCGTCGCGTGGCACGGGGACCGGACGGGGCGCTCCGCCACGCAGGACACGATGGTCGCCATCCTGTCCCTCGGTGATCCGCGGGACCTGGCCTTCCGTCCCCGGGCCGGAGGCCCGACGGCGCTGCGGCTGCCGCTGGGGCACGGAGACCTCGTGGTGATGGGCGGGTCCTGTCAGCGGACCTGGGAGCACGCCGTACCCAAGACGAGTCGTGCGGTGGGGCCGCGCATCAGCGTCCAGTTCAGGCCCCGCGGGGTGCGCTGACACGGGGGCGGAGGGGGCTTCGGGCCGCCGCCGCCCGGCCGGTCCCGGCGCGGACGACGGGTCCGGCAGAGCCGGGGCCCGACCGCGTGGGGCAGGGCGACGAGCGGTCGTCCGCCGTCCCGCGGCCTGACGTCACGGCTGCGGCGGGAGGGCCTGCTCCGTCCAGATGGTCTTGCCCGAGCGGGTGTAACGGCTGCCCCACCGGTCGGTGAGCTGGGCGATCAGGAAGAGACCGCGGCCGCCCTCCTCCGTGGCGTGGGCGCGGCGCATCCTGGGCTGGGTGCCGCTGCCGTCGGAGACCTCGCAGATCAGCGAGGCGGCGCGGATCAGCCGCAGGACGATGGGGCCGCCCGCGTACCGGATGGCGTTGGTGACCAGCTCGCTGGCCACCAGCTCGGTGGTGAAGGCCAGTTCGTCCAGGCCCCACAACGACAGCTGGTGCAGCACGCGCGCGCGTGCCTCGGACACCACCGACGGATCCGCGGCGAAGGCCCAGGAGGCGCTGTCCCCCGCGGGCACCCCGCGGACCGACGCGAGCAGCAGGGTCACGTCGTCCGACAGGGGCCCGGGCACCAGCCCCCTGACCACCTCGGGACCGATCTCCTCCAGGGGGCGGCCGGGGACGAGCGCCGCCGACAGGGTCTGCCGCAGGGCGGCCATTCCCTCGTCGAGATCGGCGTGACCGCGCTCGATCAGGCCGTCCGTGTAGAGGGCCAGGACACTGCCGTCCGTCACCTCGATCTCGGCGGGCTCGAACGGCAGACCGCCGACCCCGAGGGGAGGGCCGGGACTGAGGTCGATGTACGCGGCGCTGCCGCCCGGCGCCACCAGCACGGGCGGCGGGTGCCCCGCGCTGGCCACCAGGCACTGCCGTGTCACGGGGTCGTACGTCAGGTACAGGCAGGTCGCGCCGAACGAGCCGAAGGCGATCTCGGTGCCGGGGGGCCGCATCGCCTGGGCTGCGCCGTCGGCGTCGATCGCGAACTGGGACACGAGGTCGTCGAGGTGCGTCAGCAGTTCGTCGGGTTCGAGGTCGAGATCCGCCAGCGTCCGCACGGCGGTCCGCAGGCGCGCCATCGTCGCCGTGGCCTGGAGGCCGTGCCCCACCACGTCGCCGACGACCAGCGCGACCCTGGCGGAGGACAGCGGGATGACGTCGAACCAGTCGCCGCTGACCCCCGTCGCGGTGTCCGTCGGCAGATAGACGCTCGCCGTGCGCACCGTGGAGGTGTCGGTCGTCGACGACGGCAGCAGGCTGCGCTGCAGGCCGACCGCGGCGTTCCGCTCGCGGGCGTAGCGGCGCGCGTTGTCCACGACCAGCGCGGTCCGGGAGGCGATCTGCTCCAGCAGGGCGAGGTCGTCGCCGCTGAACGGCGGTCGGTCGGCGCCACGGCCGACCCGGATGCGGCCGAGCAGCGACCCCCGTGCGCGCAGCCACGCGCTCATCCCGTGCACCAGGCCGAGCGCGTCGGCCGGACCGACGCCCTCCTCCGAGCGGTGCGACCACACCCGGCCCGACAGCATCCCGCCCGTGTCGACCTCGACCATCACACCGGGCGTGAACCCGCCGGGGGAGGGGCCGGCCACCGCCGCGCGGCGCAGCGTGTGGTCGTCGTGGTGCTCGGGAGCCGGTTCCTCGTACGTGAAGACCGCCTCGGCCACGTCGACGACCGCGACGTCCGCGAGCGCCGGGACGAGGACGTCGGCCAGGTCCCGGGTGATCTCCTCGGCGGAGAGGTTCGTGCTGAGCACGGTCGTGGCCCGGTGCAGCAGATCGAGCCGGCGGCGCGAGAGCCGCTGGTCCGTCACGTCGACGAAGAGTGCCGTGACGCCCATGACGACCCCCTGCGCCCCCTGGAGTCGGAAGGCCGAGAGCGTCATGGTCCGCCCCGCGCCGGCCTCGACCTGCGTGTGGACCTCCACGTCCAGCCCGACCAGGGGGACGCCCGTCGTCAGGACCTCCCGCAGGCGCGTGTCGATCACCCGGGCGTCCGACTCCCTGAGGAAGTCGCCCAGCCGGGCCCCGTACAGCTCGGCCGGCACGCCCGAGTAGGGCAGGAGATGGGTGTTCGTCCGCACCAGCCGCAGCTCGTTGTCGAGCACCGCGAGACCGATGCGGTCCTGGAGGAACAGCTCCCGCATGAAGGCGTGGCCCTGGCGCCACTGCGCGACCAGGGCGCGCGGCGCACCGAGCACCAGGAACTCCCGAGCCCCCGCGGCGCCCTCCCCGCCGACGAGCGGCAGGACGCGGAACTCCACCTCGCCCCCGCTGTCCGGGGCCAGCACCGCACGCCCCTCCCAGATCGCCCCGTCACGCTGTTCGAGGACCTCGGGCCAGGTCTCGGGGACCGCGAGGAGGTCCCGGATCTGCCGGCCGTGCAGCTCCGCCGCCGTACGCCTCAGGAGACCCTCCGCGGCCGGCGTGCACCTGAGGATCGTCCCCCTCGCGTCCACGACGAGCCCGGCCGAATGCCCCGCGTCGAGGGGGTCGTCGCTCCCGGGTGTCATCGGACTCCACACTCCGTTCGGCGCCTGGGCGGCCTGCATCGCCGCTCGATGCCACTCTGCCCGGCTCCCCGCTCCTCGGCACGCGGTACTCCTCCGAATGGCCGACGGCCGTGGCGCCGCGGCGCGCGACGACTCCGGGCGCGGGGAGAGCGTCACGACGCGGCCTGGCTGTACAGCGATGCCGGCGTGTCGTCGGTACGGGGCGTCGTCGTGCCGCCGGGCGTCGCCGAAGCCGCGCCGTCCGCAGCGTCCCAGGCGGCGAGTCCCGCGCCCAGGCATCCCGCGCGGTCGCCGAGCGCCGCGCGGACCACCCGTGGCCGCCGCTGGAACGACAGACGGCGGGCGAGAGCGGCGCGCAGCGGGTCGAGCAGCAGACCGCCCGATTCGGCGAGACCGCCGCCGACCACCACGACTTCGGGCGCGAGCAGTGTCGCGGCCGTGGCGAGCGCCGAGGCCAGGGCCTCGACGGCCCGGTCCCACACCACGCGGGCGTCGGGGTCACCGGCGACGACCGCCGCCGCCACCTCGGCCGCACCGCCGGTCGCCCGCCCGGTGCGTGCCTCGTACGCCGCGGCGACCGCCGCCGCCGAAGCGACCCCCTCCAGGCAGCCCCGGCCGCCGCAGGCACACGGTGCGCCGCCCGGGTCTACCACGACATGGCCCAGCTCGCCCGCGTAGCCCCCGGCACGGAGCGCCCGCCCGTCGCAGAGCAGGGCCGCGGCGATGCCGGTCCCGACGGGCACGAACCACGCGTCCCGTACGCCCCGGGCGGCGCCGAGTCGGCCTTCGGCGGCGCCACCGGCCCGTACGTCGTGTCCGAGGGCGACGTGCAGTCCTGTCGCCTCCTCCAGGAGGGCCCCGAGCGGCAGGTCGCGCCACCCGAGGTTGACCGAGTGGACCGCCGTCCGCGTCTCCTCGTCGACGATGCCGGGGACGACGACGCCCGCGCCCCGCACGGCCAGTGTGCGGCCGGCCGCGTGCCCGTCCAGCGCGCGCAGCACGGCGGCGACCTCCTCGACCACCGCCTCCGGACCCGACCGCCGGGGCGTCGCCCGGCGCACGGTGTGCAGCGGGCGCAGAGCGCGGTCGAGCAGGGCGCCCTTCATGCAGGTGCCGCCGACGTCGAGCGCCACGACGCACTCGGGCCCGTCGGCCACGCCCCGCGGGGCGGACGTCATGGGGGTGGGCATGGGGGAAGACTCCTCGGGAGGGACGGCCGGAGGGCGGGGCGCCTCAGGTCCGGAGGGACCGCGGGACCGGGACCGGCATTTCGGAGGGACGGGGTCCGGCCGTCCGGCGAGGCCGGGACCGGCCACCCGGCGACGTCAGGACCGGCCACCCGGCGAGGTCGGCGCCCGCCCGGCGACCGGCGTGCGTCGGGTGGCCGGTGGTCGTTCAGCGGTCCGGTCGGTCGTCGACGCGGACGAGGTGGTGCCCGCGCAGCGTGTAGAGGCGGCCGTGGCCGTCGACGCCGACGTGCGGGCCGCTGTACCAGGCGCCGTCGATCCCGGCGACGACCGTGGTGACGGCGAACGTCTTCGGGTGGAAGCGGAAGAGGGTCGTGTCGGAGACGGCGTAGACCACGCCGCGGCTGGTCGTCATGGCCGCGAAGCCCGGACAGAGCGGACGGACGTCGGCGGTGTGGATCAGCCGGCGCAGCGGCACGTCGACGACGAAGAAGCCGCCTCGGCGGGTGAGGCCGTACAGGTGCCGGCCGCGGACGGCCAGGGCCGCGACCCCGGTCGCGAAGGGCAGGTCGAGGCGCCACGACTCGTGCCCGGCGACCGGGTCGAAGGCCACGAGCGTGCCACGCGGACCCTGTGCCGTGGGGTTGTCGCCGCCGAGGTAGGCGACGCCCTCCCGGGAGGCGACCGCGCGCACCGGTTGGAGCCTGTCGACCGGGTTGACGTACACCGCCTTCGCGCCGCTTCCCGGCGCGTACGTCCACAGGGACCCGCCGCCCTCGGTGTCGGACTGCGCGCCGACCAGCAGGAGCCGGTTGACCGGGTCGAAGGACACGTCGAGCGGGCGGTTCTGCTCGCTCGGGAAGGCCGCCAGCCGGTGGGGCTGCGCGTCGGAGGAGGGGTCGTACGTCCACATCCCCTGCCCGCTGTACTGGCCGGTGTACAGCACCCCGTCCAGCAGCTCGGCGTCCTTCGCCTCGCCCGGCGCGCGGAGGTTGGCCACGGATCCGGTGCGCAGGTCGTGGCGCGCGATGACGTTGTTCCCGCCGACGTAGACGTGGCAGCCGTCGGCGGCGATCCCCATGGCGGTCTGCGGGCTGACGGGCGCGCCCGCCGCGCCGAGGTCGGTGACGACGCAGGCACCGGAGGCCGTGGCGATCTCGCCGACGAAGCCATAGCCGGACACCACGGTCAGGGTGCCGCCGGTGTGGTCCAGCCCCCAGATCTCGCCCAGGTCGGGCCCGTCGTGCACGAGAGGGGCCACGGTTCCGGTCCTCAAGGTGTAGGTGTGCAGCCCGCCCTCGCCGGCGAAGTAGATCCGCTCGCCGTCCGTCGCCAGGTTCTTGACGACGGTCCCGGCGGTGGACGTCACCGTGTACGAGGAGAGGTCGGCGAGGTCCATCACGGCGAGCCTGGCGCGCTCGGTCGACGCCGAGGTGCCGACGACGAGCCGGTCGCCGAAGACGGCGAGTTCGCGCAGGCTGGGATCTTTCCGCATCTCGGCGGGCGTGACGTCGGTGAAGGTGCGCCCGGCCCGGTCGTACGCGTAGAGCGATGCCTTGCTCGCCCCGTCCCCGCCGGCCAGGACGCTGCCCGCGCCGAAGAAGACGGTGGTGTCCGTGGCCGCGACGGCCCTGGCGAGGGTGGCGTTCGGGTCGGGGACGCCGAGCTTGGTGACGGTCCCGGTTCCGGGGTCGTACATCCAGAGCGCGGGGGCCTTCCCCGGGACGCCGCCCACGGCGTACACCGTGCCGTCGGGGGCCACGGCGAGCTCGCGGACGTCCCTGTCCTCGGTCCGGCCGACGGGCACGGCGGGCTTGTCGGGTGTGGTCAGGTCCCAGCGGAAGAGGTTCGGCAGCCCCTCGTCGGCCTTGGTGAGGACGCCGGCGTACAGGTACCTGCCGGTGGGGTCGACGGCGAGGGCCTGCACCGAGTGGCCCGTGCCGAGGTCGGTCACGGCCGTCACCCGGCGGGTCGGCAGGTGGAGGGCGATCAGCCGGGTGGGGCTGAGGTTGCGGGACCCGATGTACACGGTGTCGCCGACCGTGACGCCGCTCATGAGCGCGAACTGCACGAGGGCGGGGCCCAGGTCGGTGACGGTGGTGGAGAGGGTCCCGCCCGCGGCCCGTGCCGGGGCGGCGAGCAGCGGCGCCGCCGCGGCGGCGAGCCCGAAGGCCCCGCCCGCCCGCAGCAGTTGACGCCGGTCCATGGACGGAGGGTGCTGCATGGGGACTCCTCGGATCGTGATCGTGTGACGGGGAAGGGGGTACGAGGCGGTGGCTCGGCGGCCTCCGCGCACGAGGGCCGGGTCGGCGACGCGCGGTGGTCCGTCCGGCGGTCAGGCCGAGGTGGCGAGGGCGGCGTGGTGCACCGGGTGCGCGAAGGGCCGTCCGGAGCAGTAGCGTTCGACCTCGTCGAGGGCGCTGCCGCTGATGCGGAGGAGCTCGCCGCCCAGGGACCCGGCGATGTGCGGCGTCAGGAGCACGTTCGGCAGGGAGTAGAGCGGTGAGGCGGTGGGCAGCACCTCCGGTTCGGTGACGTCGATGACCGCGTGGAGGCGCCCGGCCACTGCCTGCGCGGTGAGGGCCTCGGTGTCGACGAGGGATCCGCGGGCCGTGTTGACCAGCGTGGTCCCGTCGCGCATCAGCGACAGCCTGCGCGCGTCCAGCAGATGGCGGGTCTCCGGCAGCGCGGGCGCGTGCAGCGACACCACGTCCGACGCCGCGACCAGTTCGTCGAGCTCGACCAGCCGCGCCCCGAGCCCCGCGGCCTGGACGGGGTCGACATGGGGGTCGGAGAGGAGCAGGTCGAGGTCGTGGGGCCGCAGGAGTTCGAGGACCTTGCGGCCGACGAGGGAGGCGCCGACGACGCCGACGGTGCGGCGGTGGTTGCCGAACCCGGGGTAGAGCCGCGACCAGTCGAGCGGTGCCCGGTGCCGGCGGTAGAGCGCGCCGATGTCCAGGACGCGCTTGTTGGCGAAGAGGATCGCGGCGACCGTGTACTCGGCGACCGGTACGGCGTTGGCCGCGGCGGCGGAGGACACCGCGATGCCGCGCTCCCAGCAGGCTGGGGTCACATGATGCTTGACGCTGCCCGCCGCGTGGACGATCGCCTTGAGGGCGGGAGCGCGGGCCAGCACCTCCTCGTCGACGACCGGGCAGCCCCAGGAGGTGACGAGGATCTCGGCCTCCTCCAGGGCGGGTTCGCGGCAGAGGTCCTGGGAGACATGGTCGGGGTCGATGTCGACGGACGCGAGGAGGCGTCGGGTCTCGGCGGGCGGGAACAGGGCGTCCCGGTGGTGCCGGGCCATGGCGAACAGCGCGCGGGGGCGGCGGTGCACGGGCACGGCGGGGTCAGGGGTCGGGGTCATGGTCGGACTCCTCGTCGGGGCGGTCTATTTGACGGCGCCGGCGGTCATGCCGGACTTCCAGAACCGCTGGAGCATCAGGAAGACGGCGATCAGCGGGGCCACGGCCACCAGCGAGCCGACGACGGCCAGGAGGTAGTCCTCGGGGTGGCCCTGGGAGAGGGCGGAGGAGTACCACACGTACAGGCCGAGGTTCACGGGGTAGAGGTCCTGGTCGGAGAGCATGACCAGGGGGAGGAAGAAGCTGTTCCAGATCTGCGTGAACTGGAACAGGAAGATGGTCACGAAGCCGGGCGCGAGCATCGGGAAGGCGATCCGGCAGAAGGCGCGGAACTCGCCGGCTCCGTCCATCCGGGCCGCTTCGAGGACCTCGTCGGGCACGTACGCCGCGCTGAACACCCTGGCCAGGTAGACCCCGAACGGGAACACGAGCCCCGGCAGGAACACGCTCCAGAAGGTGTTCACGAGGCCGGCCTCGGCGGCCAGCAGGTACAGCGGGATCGCCAGGGCGGTGCCCGGGACCATCACGCCGAGCAGCACGAGGGAGAACAGCCTCTCCTTGCCGGGGAAGTCCAGCTTGTCGAAGGCGTAGCCGGCCGCGACGCCGAACACGGCGGCCAGCAGGGCGCCGACACCCGCGTACAGCACCGTGTTGGCCATCCACCGCAGGTAGACGCCGCCGTCTGCGGTGAAGAGGTGCCCCAGGTTCTCCGTCAGGCGCATCTCGCGGCCCGGGGCGAAGCCGTTGGTGCCGAAGAGGTCGTCGCGGCTCTTGGTGGAGGACAGCAGAAGCCACGTCAGGGGCGCCAGCGTGTAGACAGTGGCGAGGCCGAGGACGGCGGTGACGCCGGTGCGGGACAGCAGGGCCGACGGACTCGGCCGCTTCCGGCGGCGGGGACGCGGGGCGGGCACGGGCCGGAGCGGCGGCGTCATCGGGGACGCGGCCACGACGGGGGCGGGGGTGGAGGTGGGGGTCAAGAGGTGCTCCCGCGGCGTGAGATACGGGTGACGGCGAACGACAGCACCGCGGCGAACAGCGCGATCAGCAGCGAGGCGGCCGCGGCGAGGCCGAAGTCGTCGTTCTGGAAGGCGGCGGTCTGGACGTACATGTTGGGGGTCCAGCTGCTGCCGATGGCGCTGGACGCGTTGTAGATGACCTTGGGCTCGGTGAAGAGCTGGATCGAGCCGATGACGGTGAACAGGACGGCGAGCGCCACCGCCGGCCGGATCATCGGAACCTTGATCGACAGCGCGGTCCGTACGGCTCCGGCGCCGTCGACCCGTGCGGCGTCGAGCGTCTCCCGGGGCACGGCCTGCAGGGCCGCGTAGAAGATCACCATGTTGTAGCCGGTCCACTCCCACACGGCGATGTTGGCGGTGGAGAGGACGGCGTTGTCGGCCGACAGGAAGCTGACGCCCATCCCGCCGGACTCCAGCAGGTCGATCACCGGGCTCAGACCGGGAGTGTAGAGGTACACCCAGATCAGCGCCGCGATCAGGCCGGGGACGGCGTGGGGCAGGAACAGCGCCAGCTGGAAGAAGGACCGGGCCCTGGCCAGGCCGCTGTCGAGCAGCAGGGCGAGGGCGAGCGCCCCGCCGATCATGACGGGGATGTAGACCGCGCAGTACGCGGCGATGACGAGGAAGCCGTCGCGGAACTCCGGGTCCGACAGGGCCCGCAGGTAGTTGTCCCCTCCGGCGAAGACGCTCTCCGTGCCGCCGAACCCGAGACCGGACGTGCGGGTGGTGAACAGGCTCAGCCAGGCCGAGTACAGCATCGGAGCGAGGGTGACGGCCGTGAACAGACAGAGGAAGGGGGCCAGGAGCAGGACGGCGGTCCCGCGCTGCCCGCGGGTGGAGGGGCTTGCCATGACGGCCTTTCGGGGGTGGGGCGGGGGAGCGGACTCGGGTCCGGGGAGGGTGCCCCGCCGTCGCGGGCGGCGGTTGGCACCCGTCGGGGTCCCGGCTCCTACGGGGCGGTGACCTTCATGCCGCGCTGCCGCATCTGGGCGACGGTGGTCCGCTCGGCGAGCGACAGCACCGCCGGGAGGGACGCCGTGCCGTCGGCGACCTTGGGGAGCTCGTCGACGATGGCGGTGGCGGTCGCCCCCGTCACCGGGCCCCACGTCCAGCCCGGGCGGATCGCCGCGTACGAGGCCGCGCCGACGGCGTAGACGTCCTGGCCGGCGTAGTAGTCCGTGGCGAACGCCGCCTTGGTGACGGGAACGAGCGACGGGTCGGCCGGGAACATGCTGCTGGTGCCGGAGGACACCCATGCCTTCATGCCCTCGGGGTCGGTGGTGATCCACGTGATGAACTCGGCGGCGGCGGCGCTGTTCCGGGACCCCTTCGGGACGACGAAGGACGAGCCGCCGTACATGGCCGAGGCCGGCTTGCCGTCCCAGGTGGGCACCGGGGCGACGGCCCACTTGCCCTTCTGGTCGGGGACGGTCGCCTGGTGCGCTCCCGCGCACCAGCTGGCGCAGACGTAGGCGACGGTCCGGTTCTTCTGCACGCTCGTCCAGAACGGGTCGAGCGAGCTCAGCGAGCGGACGAGGTCCTCGCGGGCGAGGTCGCCCCAAAAGGCGGCGGCCTTCCGTGACGGGGCGTCGTCGAGGGTGACCTTCCAGGAGTCCTGCCCGGTGTCGAACCACCGTCCGCCGGCCTGCCAGGCGAGCGCGGTCAGGAGCCCGGGGTTGTCGGTGTAGAGGACTCCGCCGCGCGCGTCCGGGTCGGCCTTCCGCACCTGCTCGGTCATCGTGCGGTAGGCACCCCACGTGGTGGGGACGGCGATCCCGTGCCGGGCGAAGAAGTCCTTGCGGTACATCAGGGTCAGCGGGGCGGCGTCGCGGGGCACGGCCCAGGTCCGGCCGCCGAGGTCGACGAGCTGGCGGACCGCCTCGGGGAACCGCTGGGAGACGACCGGGCCGAGCGTTCCGCTCAGGTCCTCCAGCTTGCCCTGCGCGGCGAACTCCGGCAGGTGCGGGTACTCGACGACCGCGACGTCCGGCGCCGTGCCGGCCTTCACGGCGTTGGTGAGCTTGGAGTAGTACTCCTGGCCCGACGGGACGGTCTCGAAGGTCACCTCGATGTCGGGGTGGCTCCGGTTGAAGGCTTCCGCCACGTGGTCCGACCCCTTGAGGAAGGACCAGAAGGTGACCTTCCCGGTCTTCCCCGCGGCCGGGGCGGCGTCCTGGCCGGTCCCTCCGCAGCCGGTGACCAGGAGGGAGAGGGCGGCGGCGGAGCAGGCCAGGGCGGCCGTGGTTCTGCGAAGCATGAAGGACACCGATCGTTCGCTGGAGTGTTGAACGGAATCATTCGATAGGCAGCATGCTTCGTCAATGCTTTTCGTTTCATTCGATTCGAAACGAAAGCAAATGATGTGAGGTGGCGCTCCTCTCCCTCCCCTCCCGCCCCCGCCACGCCCTACGCGCGGTCGCCGGACGCGGCGGAATCCCCGCTGGAGGCCCGCACCCGCAGCTCGGGGCGGAGCAGCAGCTCCGCCAGAGGGGCGTCCGGCTCGGCGAGCCGGCGGCGCATCAGCTCCACCGCCCATGTCCCGACCGCCCGCTTGGGCGGAGCCACGGCCGTCAGCGGCACATCGCTCAGCTCGGCGACCTCGTCGTCGTACGTCACGACCGCGAGGTCCTCGGGAACGCTCAGCCCGCGCGCCTGCAGCAGGCCGACCAGTGTCACCGCGTCGAGGTCGTTGTGGACCAGCGCCGCCCGCACGTCACCCGCCTCCACCGCCCGGACGAGGTCGTCGAACCAGTCGGCGGACGCGGGCCCCTCCGCGGTCCCGATGCGGTACTCCGGCCCCGGCTCGATCCCCAGGTCCCGGCAGGCCGCCGCGTACCCCTCCCTGATCAGGGGGGTGTTGGGGCTCTCCGTCCGGGCCGCCAGGGCGATCCGCGCGTGTCCGAGGCCCGCCAGGTGCCGGACCGCGAGGCCCGCTCCGTGGGCGTGGTCGGACGCGACCTGCTCCAGTCGGTCCGCCCGCCCCCCGGTCCTGCGGTCCACCAGGACGACCGGCACGCCCAGCCCCGCCGGCCACTGCTCTGCCTCCTCGGCCGGTTCGAGGCCCGCCCGAGGCATCAGCAGCAGGCCGTCGGCCCCCGCCGCCACCAGCCGTCGTGCCTGCTCCCGGTTCTCCGCCAGCGTCTCGCCGGACACGGCGAGGACGATGCGGACCCCGTGCGTGCGCGCCGCGTCCTGCACGCCCCGGATGATCTCGGGGTAGTAGTAGTCGCCCGGTGGGACCACCAGGCCGAGCACGCACTCCCGGCGCGGTTCGGGCCGTCCCGTCGCCCCCGGGGTCGCCGCCTGTTCGGCCGCGGAGGGGGACATCGCACCCCCGTGCACCCGTACGACGAGCCCGCGGCTGGCGAGGTCCCGCACGTCCTGCCGGACCGTCACCGCCGAGACGTCGAGCTCCGCCGCCACGTCCTTGACCGTGACCGTCCCCCGGCGCTCCACCATGCGCAGGATCGCCTCACGCCGCTCTTCCGTCAGCACCTGACCACTCTTCTCGTCCTGAGTGAAGCCGTTTGCTTTCACTCGACAAACGAAAGGTATCAACGAAGCATCGGCGCGTCGGGTGGTCGGCCGGCGCGGCCAGGGCCCCATGGGGTTCGCCGGGCCGTACGGGGCCGCGCAGGTCTTCTCGCTGGTGAGAGCGTAAACACGCGCGGCGAGGCGTGCAGCGCCGCGAGGGCCTCGCCGTGTGTGTGGCCTGCGAGTTCGCCCCGTCTCGGATCGTGGTCGGCGCAGGCTTGCCACGAGTGTGATGTTCACGCAAACATGGGAGGGGTCAGGTCCTTCTTCCCACCGCGACAGCGCGTCTCCCCAGCACAGGAGCACCCGTACATGCCTCTTCTCCAGATCGACGACGGCGGCTTCACCCTCGACGGCGAACCGTTCCGGGTCCTGTCCGGCGGGCTGCACTACTTCCGGGTCCACCCCGAGCAGTGGGCGGACCGGCTGCGCAAGGCACGGCTCATGGGCCTCAACACCGTCGAGACGTACGTCCCGTGGAACCTGCACCAGCCGCGGCCCGACGGCTTCACCCTCGACGGCGGCCTCGACCTGCCCCGCTTCCTCGACCTCGCCGCGGCCGAGGGACTGCACGTCCTCCTGCGGCCGGGACCGTACATCTGCGCCGAGTGGGAGGGCGGCGGCATCCCCTCCTGGCTGCTCGCCGACCCCGACATGAGACTGCGCTCGCGCGACCCCGGGTTCCTCGCCGCGGTCGACGACTACTTCACCCGGCTGCTCTCGCCGCTGCTGCCCCGCCTCGCCACGCGGGGCGGCCCCGTCCTCGCCGTGCAGGTGGAGAACGAGTACGGAGCGTACGGCGACGACACGGAGTACCTGGAACACCTGGCGGCCTCACTGCGCCGCGCCGGGGTCGACGTCCCCCTCTTCACCTGCGACCAGCCGGCGGACCTGGAGCGGGGCGCCCTGCCCGGCGTCCTCGCCACGGCCAACTTCGGCAGCCGCGCGGCGCAGGGCCTGGCCGCGCTCCGGGAGGCGCAGCCGAAGGGGCCGCTGATGTGCACCGAGTTCTGGATCGGCTGGTTCGACCGCTGGGGCGCCCACCACGTCGTGCGCGACCCCGGCCACGCGGCGCGCGAGCTGGACGAGCTCCTCTCCACCGGCGCCTCCGTGAACTTCTACATGTTCCACGGCGGCACCAACTTCGGCTTCACCAACGGCGCCAACGACAAGCACACCTACCGCCCCACCGTCACGTCCTACGACTACGGCGCCCCACTCGACGAGGCCGGCGACCCGACGGCCAAGTTCGACGCCTTCCGCGACGTGATCGCCCGCCACGCCCCGGTGCCCGACGGCCCCGTACCGGAGCCCGGCCCCAAGCTCGCCCCCCGGACCGTGCGGCTCACCGAGACCGCCGGCCTGCTGGCGCACGCGGCGGTGTTCGGCACCGCCGTCGAGGCACGCCGGCCGCTGACCATGGAGGAGCTGGAGCAGGACTTCGGCTTCGTCCTCTACGAGACGACCCTGCCCCTGAAGGGCCCGGCCCTCCTGGAGATCGAGCACGTCCGCGACCGCGCGCAGGTCTTCGTCGACGGCGTGCCCGCCGGCGTCCTGGAGCGCGAGAGCCACGAGCACGTCCTCGCCCTCACGGCCCCCAGGGCCGGCAGCACCCTCACCGTCCTCGTCGAGAACCAGGGCCGGGTGAACTACGGCCAGGGCATCCACGACCGCAAGGGCCTGCTCGGCGAGGTCCTCCTCGACGGCGCCGAACTCGCGGGCTGGACCAGCCGGCCGCTGCCCATGACCGACCTGGGGGGCCTCTCCTTCGCACCCGGCGTGACGACACCCGTCGGGCCCGCCTTCCACCGGGGCGCCTTCGAGGTCGCCGGGCCCGCCGACACCTTCCTCCACCTCGACGGCTTCACCAAGGGCAACGCCTGGATCAACGGCTTCGCCCTCGGCCGGTACTGGTCGCGCGGTCCGCAGCGCTCCCTGTACGTCCCGGGGCCGGTGCTGCGCGCCGGCACCAACGAGATCGTCGTCCTGGAGCTGCACGCCGCCCACCGGGCCCGCACGGTCGAGCTCCGCGCCACGGCCGACCTGGGCCCCACCGAGGAGTAGCGGCCCTCCCGCGAGGCAGGCGTGAGGACCGGGCCCGATCCTCCGATCGGACCCGGCCCTCCGGGTGCCCCCTACGGGACGGACGGACCCAGCTGCTGGGCGGCGGAGCCGTCGCAGCTCCGCTGGACCGCGGCCGCGCCGTCCGCCGCGGAGGAGCCCGACACCGTCAGGCACTTGGCGCTGTGCCGGGCCGTCAGCGTGAACCGGCCGTCGCCCGCGTCGCGGACGGCCCACTCCTGGTTGCGGCCCGCGTTGCAGGAGAACTGGAAGATCTCGGCGCTGTCGGCCGTGGACAGGTTGCTCACGTCGAGGCACTTGCCGCTGTGCCGGGCGACGACGGACACGTACCCGTCGGAGGCGGGGCGCAGCGACCACTGCTGGTTGGTCCCGCCGTTGCAGCCGTACGGGACGACCGCCGCGCCGTCGCCGAGGCCCGCGCCGCTGACGTCGAGGCAGGCGCCGCTGTGCCGGAGGACGAGGGGCTTCCAGACGTCCGGCGCCGTGCTCGGGAAGGTCCAGGACTGGTTGGGGCCGGTCGTCGGGGGGTGGACCCCGACGGGCGCCCCGTCGGCGGTCGAGGCGCCGGTGACGTCGAGGAGCCTGCCGGTGGCGACGTTGACCAGGGTGGCGTGGCCGTCGCCGGTGGTCGACCGGATCCACTGCTGGGAGGTGGAGGAGCCGGGCGAGGCGAAGGCGAGCGCTCCGGCGGAGACGGCCAGCGCCTTGCCGGTCCTGACGCTGGTGATGCGGTACGCGGCGGTGTTGCCCCAGTCGCCGGCGGACATCTTGGTGAAGGTCCACTGCTGCGCGGTGTCCGCCGGGGCTGAGGTGCGCTGGACGACGGTGGTCCTGCCGCCGACGGTGGCCACGGCCAGTGCCTTGCCGCCGTTGTCGCTGCGCAGTTGGCGCGGGGCGCCGGTGGGCGCGGTGGCCGCCGCCGTGTTCACGCCGCCGACGGTGGGCAGGACGAACGTGGTGACGGAGCCGGGGCCGACGGTCGCCGTGAACGTCCGGCCGCTCACGGCCGCGTCCGTCTCGCGCCGGAGGTTCTTCGTCCCGTCGGTGGTCCACCGTTCGACGGCGCCGTTCGTCACCGTGCCGAAGCCGTCGAGGTTCAGCGTGACCTCGCGCTCCTCGCCGGTCGGGTTGGTGTGGACGACGACCACCCCGCCGCCGGGCCGCACGGCCGCCAGGGTCTGCGGATCGTCGGTGTTCAGCACGCGCGCGCCCGGGCGGACGAAGCGGCTGTAGTGCGCCATCGCCCAGAACTTCTTGTTCTTTCGCAGGGGTTCGGTGGCGGCGTCGGCGGGGGTGAAGTCGGTCTGGATGAGGCCCCAGTTGGAGTTCTCCCGGCCCGGGGTCATGTTCTCGTAGTCCTCGACGGCCTGCCACAGCACCCAGGCGCGCGGTTCCAGCTCCCGGATGTCGTCGTTGATGCGCCGGGCGAGGTCGAGGGCGGGGCTCATGTCGGTGAAACTCTGGGCGACGCTGCCGCCGAGGTCGACCTCGGACATCCACAGCGGGGTGGCCTCGCCCTTGGCGATGTCCCGCACGCCGGTACGGCCGTTCGTCCCGTAGGTGTGGGTGTTGAGCCGGCCCACGGCGTCGCGGACGGCGGGAGCGTACGACTCCCAGTCCGCGCGGAACGTGCCGGGGTTCGTCTCGTCCATGGCGGCGATCGGGGTGCGTACGCCCTTCGCGTCGAGAGCGGCGCGCAGCGTCGTGATCATGCGGGCCTGGGAGGCCGGGTCCCAGTGCGAGCCTTCCTGGCGGCCGCCCGCGTGCCAGTAGTCGGTGTTCGGCTCGTTGACGGGGGAGAGGGAGTCGAAGGTGACGCCGGTGGCGGACTGCGCCCGCTGGAGCGAGCCGGCGAGGTAGGCGGCGAACCGGTCGTACTGGTCGGAGCGGAGGTTGTCCTGGCGGCCGTCGACCGCCCCGGAGACGAGGCCGCTGCGGGTCATGAAGTACGGGGCCGAGTTGGAGAACGCCTCGAACGTCGTGGCCCCCCGGGCCTTGGCGGCCGTGAGCCACCAGCGCTGGTTGGCGTCGGCCGTGGGGTTCCAGTGGTCGGCGCGGTTCGGGTCCCACCAGTCGGGGGCCTCCGGGCCGGGCCGGTTCCAGTAGCCGGGGACCGCGCCGCCGGGCCGCATGTACGGGGTGGTCTCGGGGCTGTCGCCGCCGCCGATGTTGTACCGGGCGATGGTGAAGCCGAGGCCGTCGGCGCCGTAGAGGGCGTCCGCGAGCGCGTCGCGCTGGGCGTCGGGCCAGCCCCCGGTGACGTGGGCGAACCAGGCGAGGGCGGTGCCCCAGCCCTGGAACGCCGGCTGCTGGTAACCGGGGTCGAGGCGGACGGTGAGCGCCGCGGCCGGGGTCTCCGCGGCGCTCGCCGCAGGGGAGCCGGGGCCGACGGAGGCGAGGGCCGTCGTGGCGAGGACGGTGGTGGCGCCGAGGGCGGCGAGGCGCCGGGAGAGCCGGGGCCGGGCCGGCGTCGGCCGGGCGAGGGTGGGAGACACGACCTGCTCCTTCGGTGGGGGATGGGGGTGGACCGGTGCCCGCCGCCTCGCGTCCGGCCGGAGCCGGGAGGCGCGGGTGGACATGGCCGATGCGGGGCGGCCGCGGGCGGGTGGCCGCCCCGCGCCGGTCAGGTGGCGGGACGGGGGCGGTCAGGCCGCCGCGCGCCGCCACTTCTGGTTGTCGCCCGTGTTGCAGGTCCACTGCTCCAGGGCGGTTCCGTCGGCCGTCGACTGGTTGACCACGTCGAGGCACTTGCCGCTGTTGCGGGCGACGAGCTGCACGTGGCCGGTGACGTCGGTCGCCCGGACCTGCCACTGCTGGGAGGCCGATCCGTCACAGGCGTTCTGCACGACGAGGGCGCCGTCGGCCGCCGAGGCGCCGGCGACGGCCAGGCACTTCCCGCTGTGCCGGGCCATGATCTGGACGTATCCGGTGCCCAGCTTCCTGATCCAGAAGTTCTGGTTCACCCCGCTGCCGCAGCCCCACTGGACCAGCTGCGCGCCGGCGGAGGTGTCGAAGTTCGCCACGTCGGCGCACTTGCCGCTGTTGCGGGCGGTCAGCGTCTCCCAGGCCACGTTCATGCCGCCGACGGTGCCGGTGGCGGTGTCGACGGTGATCTGCGGGGAGTAGGCCATCGTCATGGTCGTGCTGGTGGGGAAGGTCAGCGGCAGCCAGACGTACGCGGAGTCGTTGACGTTGCCGCCCGTGGCGTTGCCCCAGCGGTCGCCCATGTAGAGGTAGCCGGTGCCCTTGGTGCCCTGGACCGGCAGGACGTAGGCGGTCTGGCTGCGGTAGGTCGTGCCGTCCCCGACGTCCTTCAGGTCGGTCCACGCACCGGTGACGCTGGAGGCGGTGGCGTACTTCTGCTGGTTGGGGGCCCAGCCGGTGGCGCCGGAGGTCAGCAGGAAGTACACGCCGTTCCGCTTGAACAGGGCGGGCGCCTCACGCCACTGGCCGGGCCACAGCTTCTGCACCTGGGCGTCGATGCCGGTGTAGTCGGCGGTGAGCCGGTAGACGTGCAGGTCGGCGTTCTCGTTGGCGGCGGAGATCATGTAGCCGGTGCCGTCGGTGTCGACGAACGTGGTGATGTCACGGGACATGTGGCCCAGCGGACGGAAGCTGCCGCGCCACGTGTAGTCGCCGTCCACCGTGGACGAGACGGCGACGGCGGCACGCGCCTCGCCGTAGTCGGAGCCGTTCTCCTTGTGCATCCACATGACGAACTGCCCGGTGGCGCTGTTGTGGACGACCTTGGGGCGCTCGATGTTCGCCCGGTCGAGCTCCGGGTCGGTCGCCTGGGTGAGGACGTGGTTGCGGAACTCCCAGGTCTTCAGGTCGGTGGACCGGTAGGCGGAGACGTACCGGAAGGTGTTGTCGGTGTTCCGGTTCTCGCCGAACCAGTAGTAGTACTGGCCGACCTTGATCACGCCGCCGCCGTGGGCGTGGACGGGGTTGCCGGCCGGATCGGCGAACCGGGTGCCGTTCTCGATGGTGGCGGGTGCCGCGTGGGCGGTGCCCACGGCGGAGACGAGGGACAGGAGGAGGGCGCAGAGGAATGCCGCCGTCCCGGAGAGCTTGAGTCGCATGGCGCGATACCTCGTGGTGTGCGTCGGACCGGGCGCGCCGCGGGCAGCGCGGCAGGGACCGCTCCGGGGGACGGAGCGGTGCGTGCGCCTGGGGTGGGGGACCGGCCGTCGAGGCCGTGGAGAGATCGTGATCACGTAATGTTTTCGTAAACACGATGTAGCCGGAAGTCTGGGAGGGGCGTGGGACCCTGTCAAGGAGTCGGACGAAAGCGGTCGAGGTTTTGACCGCCGATCCTGTTTGCGCCAACATGAATCGGTGGGGGTGGCGCGCACACCCCCGAACCCCCGGGGAAGGAACGGTCGACGTGGCGGACAAGGCAACGAGGACGCCCCGTTCGCGACCGCCCCGGAAGTGGCCCTCCATGGCGGAGGTCGCGGCGAGGGCCGGCGTCTCCTCCCAGACCGTCTCGCGCGTGGCGAACAACCACGACAACGTCGACGAGACGACCCGGGCGAAGGTCCTGGCGGCGATGCAGGAGCTGGGCTACCGCCCCAACGCGGCGGCGCGAGCGCTGGTCACCGGCAAGTTCGGCGCGATCGGCGTCGTCAGCTTCGACGTCGGGGCCCACGGCAACGCCCGCACCCTCGGAGCCATCGCGGACGCGGCGCGCGAGGCCGGGTTCTCGGTCAACTTCATGGGCGTCCGCGCCCAGACCGAGGCGGCCGTGCGGCAGGCGTTCCGCCACCTCATGCTGCAGTCCGTCGACGGCATCGTGCTCATCGAGTCGCAGATGCTCGACACCCCGTCGCTGCACCTGCCGCCCACGATGCCGGTGGTCGTCGCCGACGGCGACACCGGGCACCAGTACGCGAACGTCGACTTCGACCAGGCCCGCGGCACCCGCAGCGTGGTCAGCCACCTGCTGGAGCTCGGTCACCGGACCGTCCACCACGTCAGCGGCCCGCGGGACTCCTTCGCCGCCCGGCGGAGGGCCGAGGCGTGGGAGCGCACGCTCGTCGCGGCCGGCGCCCCGGTGCGGCCCGTGCTGTACGGCGACTGGACCGCCGAGTCGGGCTGTCTGGCGGGCCGGACGCTCGCCCAGACCCCCGACGTCACCGCGGTCTTCGCCGCGAACGACCAGATGGCGCTCGGTGTCCTGCGGGCGATGCACGAGGCGGGGCGGTCCGTGCCCGGCGAGATCAGCGTGGCGGGGTTCGACGACGTCCCCGAGGCCCCGTACTTCGAACCGCCGTTGACCTCCGTCCACCAGGACTTCGACGTGGTCGGCAGGCACTGCGTGACCCTGCTCCTCGAACAGATCGAGCGCCGGGGCGACGGAGCCCGGCGCCTCGCCGTCGAGCCCACCCTCGTGGTGCGCGCGAGCACGGCGCCGCCGCCCGCGCTCTGACGCCTCCCAGGCGCAGCGGACTCCCTCGTCGCCACCGGACGCCCCGGCTCGCGCATGCCCTCCCACCTGTGGTTCCCCGCCGCGCCCGAGCACGCGGGGGCCCGAACGGCCCTGCCACGGGCGCACCTTGACGCACGACCCGCCCCGGAGGCGGGTGTGTAGACGCCTCCCGTCCCGCGACTCCGGGACGGTCGTACACCACGGCCGGCATCGCCGCGCAGCCCATGGACTCCTCGTCCCGGATCGTCCCTTAGGTCCCACTCGATAGCGACGTCCTCGTGCTTGACGCCCCTCTGAGGGGGGTGCAACCATCGAGCCACCGATGATTACGTAAACATTTCCCCATCGGTTCGGACTTCCTCCGGCCCACCGGGCCCGAGCCTCCGTCTCCACCGCTCCGTTCCCGACCGGTCGGTCACCGACGCAAGGAACCACCATGACGCTCCTGTCGACGTCAGCGCAGGCGGTCCCACCGCCCCGCCGACGAGCCCGTTTCCGCCTCCGCAAGGAGGCCCTGGTGGGCTGGGGCTTCGCCGGCCCGTTCGTCGCGGTCTTCGGCCTCGTCTTCCTCGCGCCGATCGGATACGCGCTCTACCTGAGCCTCTACAGGGACCGGCTCGTCGGCGGCACCTCCTTCGTCGGCCTCGACAACTACGGCGACGCGCTCACCGACCCGAACTTCTGGGAGGGGCTGACCCGCGTCGGCCTCTTCCTGCTGGTCCAGGTGCCGGTGATGCTCGGGATCGCGCTCCTCGTCGCCCTCGCCCTCGACAGCGGGCGGCTCTACGGCACGGCCTTCTTCCGCGTCTCCGTCTTCCTCCCGTACGCCGTGCCCGCCGTCGTCGCCAGCCTGATCTGGGGCTTCATGTACGGCACGCAGTTCGGCCTCGTCGGCAACGTCGACGACGCCCTGGGGGTGACCCTGCCCGACCCGCTCTCCCCCTCGCTGGTCCTCGCCTCCATAGGCAACATCGTGACCTGGGAGTTCGTCGGCTACAACATGCTGATCTTCTACTCCGCGCTCAAGGTCGTGCCCCGCTCGCTCTACGAGGCCGCGGCCATCGACGGCGCGGGGGAGTGGCGGGTCGTGCGCTCGGTCAAACTGCCGGCGATCCGCGGCGCCCTGGTGATCGCCACGATCTTCTCCGTCATCGGCAGCTTCCAGCTCTTCAACGAGCCGAGCATCCTGCAGAAACTCGCCCCCAACGCGCTCACCAGCGACTTCACCCCCAACCTCTACACCTACTCGCTCTCCTTCTCGGGACAGCAGCACAACTACGCGGCGACGGTGGCGATCGTGATGGGCGTGATCACCGCGATCATCGCGTACACGGTCCAGCTGCGCGGCATGCGGAAGGGCTGAGCCGATGACCACCTCCCTCCCCACCACGGCGGCGACCGAGGTCTCCGACCCGGCCCGCGGCGACTCGACGGCCGGCCCGAGCACCGGCGCCCGCCGCGCCGCCGCCGCGAGGCGTCGCGCCCGGCGTCGCCCGCACACCCCGCTCCACCCGCGCCCCAGCATCCCGCTGACCCTCGTGACCGGCCTGGTCCTCGTCTACACCCTGCTCCCGCTCGCCTGGCTGGTGGTCAACTCCACCAAGGACAAGAACGGGCTGCTCGACTCCTTCGGGCTCGGGTTCGCCGACGACACGCACTTCTGGGACAACATCTCCCGCACCCTCGCCTACGACGACGGCGTCTTCCTCCGCTGGCTGCTCAACACCCTGCTGTACGTCGCCGCCGGCGCGGGCGGTGCCACGGTCCTCGCCGTCCTCGGCGGCTACGCGCTCGCCAAGTTCGACTTCCCCGGCCGCCGGGCCGTCTTCGCGGTCGTCCTGGGAGCCGTGGCCGTACCCGGCACCGCGCTCGCCGTCCCCACCTTCCTGATGTTCAGCAGCATGGGGCTGACCAACACCCCGTGGGCCGTGATCATCCCGTCCCTCATCTCCCCCTTCGGGCTCTACCTCATGTGGGTCTTCGCCGCCGAGGCCGTTCCCACCGAACTCCTGGAGGCGGCGCGCATCGACGGCTCGGGCGAGCTGCGCACCTTCTTCACCATCGCGCTGCCGCTCCTGATGCCGGGCACCGTCACGGTCCTGCTCTTCTCGATGGTCGCGACCTGGAACAACTACTTCCTGCCGCTGATCATGATCAAGGACCCCGACTGGTACCCGCTGACCCTCGGCCTCAACGCCTGGAACGCCCAGGCGCAGACGGCCGGCGGCGAGGCCGTCTTCGACCTGATCATCACCGGCTCCCTGCTGACGATCGTGCCGATCGTCGCCGTCTTCCTGCTCCTCCAGCGGTTCTGGCAGTCCGGCCTGGCCGCCGGCAGCGTCAAGGAATGACGCCGCACGGACCTTCCCGCCCCCACTCGCCGGCCTTCCCGCCCGCACGGCCCCCTCTCCCTCCCACCCGCACGGCCCTCCGCTTCCTTCCCACCCGCACCACCGACCAGGAGCACAGTCCATGAGAACGCACCCCTCCCGCAGACTCCTCGGCGCCCTCGCCGTGGTCTCCACGCTCGCCCTGACCGCCACGGCCTGCGGTTCCGGCGCCTCGGACGGCAGCGCGGCCGACAGCGGCCCGAAGGACTACCGGGCCGCACTGGAGAAGGGCGGCAAGGTGACGGTGTGGGCCTGGGAGCCCACGCTCAAGAAGGTCGCGGAGGACTTCGAGAAGAAGTACCCGAAGGTCGACGTCGAGCTGGTCAACGCCGGTACCGGCGACAAGCAGTACACGGCCCTGCAGAACGCCATCGCGGCCGGCTCCGGCGCTCCCGACGTGGCGCAGGTGGAGTACTACGCCCTCGGCCAGTTCGCCATCGGCAAGTCCGTCGAGGACCTGTCGGCCTACGGTGCCCGGAAGTACGGCACCGGCTTCACCCCCGGCCCGTGGAACGCGGTCACGCAGGACCAGGCGGTCTACGCCCTGCCCATGGACTCGGGCCCGATGGCCTTCTTCTACAACAAGAAGGTCTTCGACAAGCACGGGATCACGGTGCCGACGACCTGGGACGAGTACGTGGAGGCCGCCCGCGCCCTTCACAAGGCCGACCCCAAGATCTTCATCACCAACGACACCGGTGACGCCGGTGCCACGACCAGTCTCATCTGGCAGGCCGGCGGGCGGCCGTACAAGACGCAAGGCACCCACGTCACCCTGAACTTCGACGACGAGGGCACGAAGACGTACACGGCGACCTGGCAGAAGCTCCTCGACGAGAAGCTGGTCGCGCCGATCAGCTCCTGGAGCGACGCCTGGTACAAGGGCCTGGCGGACGGTTCGATCGCCACCCTCTCCATCGGCGCCTGGATGCCGGCGAACCTCACCTCCGGCGTCGCCTCCGCCTCCGGGGACTGGCGGGTCGCCCCGCTGCCGCAGTGGACGAAGGGCGACACGGCGAGCGCCGAGAACGGCGGCAGCTCGCTGGCCGTGCCGAAGGCCGCGACGAACAAGGAACTGGCTTACGCCTTCGCCGAGTTCGCCACCACCGGCGCCGGGGCGAGCTCCCGTGTCGCCGAGGGCGCCTTCCCGGCCACCCGTGCCGACCTGGAGTCGACGGCGTTCCTCGACGCCCCCTTCCCGTACTTCGGCGGCCAGAAGGCCAACCGGATCTTCGCCGAGTCGGCCCGGAACGTCGGGGCCGACTGGTCCTACCTCCCCTACCAGGTCTACGCGAACTCGGTCTTCAACGACACCGTCGGCAAGGCGTACGTCTCGTCGACGAGGCTCGCCGACGGCCTGAAGGCGTGGCAGGAGGCCGGCGTGAAGTACGGGAAGGACCAGGGCTTCACGGTCGACGAGTAGCGGCGACGTGATGCCGGCCGCCCCGCGGGAGGGGCGGTCGGCATCATGGGATGTGTATTTCTGTGAGATCTCCTCTTTAAGAATGACATGGGCATGACAGTCAACAACTGTCCCTCTAGATAGGGGTGTTGGTGTCCCATCGGTTCGGATCACGGACGCATCTCGACTCGGCGCGGGGGTTGACGGCTCGGTTCGCGGGGCGGTGTCATGGTGTTGCGCGTTTGAATCTGTTTGATTTCGAGGGATTGTGATGCTCCGGCGGGGCCCTCGTGCCCCGCGGCCGCTCCCTCCTCCGCCCCCGCACGACCCGCACGACCCGCACGCCGCACGGAGCGGTCGTCGCCCGCACTAAGGAGCCCCCGATGTTCCGTTCCCCCTCTCACCGCGTGGCCGTCGCCACGGGCCTTCTCCTCTCGCTCGGCCTGAGCACGGCCGCCTGCTCGTCGGGGAAGACGTCGGACGCCGGCGGCGACCGGGTCGCCGAGGTCGACGGAAAGATCTCGATCACGTACCTGCAGAAGCAGGGCGACCAGGAGTACTTCATCGGCGAGGCCGCCGGCGCCGAGGTGAAGGCCACGGAGCTCGGCATCGACCTCAAGGTCGTGAACCTGGGCAACGACGCCAACAAGACCGTCAGCGAGGTGCAGTCGGCGATCGCGCAGAAGGCGAACGGCGTCATCATCGTCGTCCCCGACCCGGCCGTCGGCCCGCAGGTCGTCCGGACCGCCAAGGACGGCGGGGTCGCGCTCCTGACCTCCGACGACCAGATCTGCACCACCGGCCCCGACCCGGCCGCCTGCGGCAAGGCCGACCTGGTGCCGCGGATCGGCTTCAGCGGCGCCCAGATGGGCGAGGAGGTCGGCAGGCGGGCGGCCGCCGAGTACCGGAAGGCGGGCTGGACCGCCGCCGACACCCGTGTCGTCTCGGCCTGGAAGCAGGACGTGACGGTCTGCGGCGACCGGGTCGCCGCCGCGAAGAAGGCGTTCGACGCGGCCGTTCCTGGGGTGAAGACCCTCGACGTCCCCACCGACAACACCCCCACCGGCGCCCAGGACAAGATCGCCGCCACCGTCACCGCCCACGCGGGTGTGAAGCACTGGGTGATCTGGGGCTGCAACGACGAGAACGTGATGGGCGGCGTCACCGCGCTGGCCAACGCCGGAGTCGAGCCCGCCGACGTCATCGGCGTGGGTCTGGGCGCCTACCTGGCCTGCAAGGAGTGGCAGGCGGACAAGCCGACCGGCATGAAGGCCGCGCTCTTCATCAACGGCAGGGACGTCGGCGCCCTGGCCGTCCAGACCATGTACGACAAGCTCAGGAACGGCAAGGACTTCCCCGCCGAGGCGTTCGCCCCGACCACCATGGTCGACCGGGCCTCGTGGAAGACCGCGGGAGTCACCTGCGGCTGAGCGCTCCCGGCCGGCGGCCGCAGAAGCACCCGCCGGCCGGTGACCCAGGCCCCCGACGCGTCGGCCCCCCGAGCCCCCGCCGCCCGGCGCGTCGGGCCCACCCCCGCCCCGGCCCCCGGCCTCCCGCACCCCCGTCATCGAGGTGAACCGAGACATGACCCAAGCCCCGCACCCGGACCCCGTTCCGGACCTCCCCGACGGCCCGCCGCCCGCGGCCTCCCGTCCCCCGTCCGCGGGTGTGTCGGGCATCGTCAAGCGCTTCGGCGAGGTCAGGGCGATCGGCGGCGTCACTCTCGACTTCCCCCCGGGCCAGGTCACCGCCCTCATGGGCGAGAACGGCGCGGGGAAGTCCACCCTGCTGAAGATCCTGACCGGCGACCACCAACCCACCGAGGGCCACGTGCTCGTGGACGGAGTCCCCGTCTCGCTCGGCTCGCCGGCCGACGCCCGGGCCGCCGGCATCCGGATCATCCCGCAGGAGCCCGAGATCGTCCCGCACGTCTCGGTCGCGGAGAACGTCTACGCCGGCGCCCTGCCCCGCAAGCGCGGACGGCTCCTCGACCGGGTCGAACTCGACCGCCGGATCAGGGCGGACCTGAAGCGCCTGGGCTTCGAGCACGTCCTCGACCCCGACCTGCTCGGCTCCCGGCTCACGCCCGCCCAGCGGCAGTTGGTCGAGATCATGCGCGCGCTGACGGGCGGCGCCCCCGCCCGCCTCATCGCGTTCGACGAGCCCACCTCCTCCCTCTCCGAGCACGAGGTCGACGCACTGTTCGCGCTGATCCGGCGGCTGCGCGACGAGGGCATCGCCCTCGTCTACGTCTCGCACCGGATGCAGGAGATCTTCCGGCTCGCCGACCGCATCGCGGTCCTGCGCGACGGCGTGCTCGTCGGCGTCCAGGACGCCGACGCCACCGACGAGGCCGAGCTCGTCCGCCTGATGGTGGGCCGCGACCTCTCCGCCATGTTCGTACGGCAGAGGGTCGCCACGGACCGGCTCGTCCTCGACGTCCAGGGGCTCACCACCGACGACGTCACCGACGTCTCGCTGCGGGTCCATGCCGGCGAGGTCGTCGGCCTGGCGGGCCTGATCGGCGCCGGACGCTCCGAGCTGGCCCTCGCCCTCGCCGGCGACCTGCCCGTCCGGGCCGGTACCGCCGTGCTGGACGGCGTACGGCTGCGCCCCGGGCGCCCCGGCGAGGCGATCCGCGCCGGACTCGGCCTGGCGCCCGAGGAACGCAAGGCGCAGGCCCTGTTCCTCCGGCAGTCCGTCAAGGAGAACGCCTCCCTCGTCGTACTGGACCGGCTGCGGCGCCTCCGCTTCGTGCGCCGCACCGCGGAACGCCGGCTCGCCCAGGAGTTCGCCGACCGGCTCCGGGTCCGCACCCCGTCGATCGACCACGAGGTGCGCAAGCTGTCGGGCGGCAACCAGCAGAAGGTCGTGCTCGCCCGGTGGCTCGCCCGCAGACCGAAGGTGCTGATCCTCGACGAACCCACCCGCGGCATCGACGTGGGCGCGAAGGCGGAGATCTACCGGATCGTCGCCGACCTGGCCGCGGAGGGCGTCGCCGTGCTCGTCATCTCCTCCGAACTCCCCGAACTCCTCGGCCTCGCCGACCGCGTCGTCGTCATGCAGGGCGGCCGGATCACCGGCGAACTCGACCGCGGTGAAGCCACCGAAGAAGCCATCCTCGAACTCGCCATGGCCGACGACATCGTCGGCGCCGCCCCTGGAGCCCCGTCATGACCCTCACCAGCATCCCCGCGCCGACCTCCAAGGGCTCCGGCGACGACGACGGCGCCTCGCGCCGGCCCCGGCTCCTGGCCGGCGTCGGCGGTCAGAACATCAGCCTCGTCGGGGCGCTCCTCGTCGTCCTCGTCCTGTTCGGCGTCCTCAACGACCACTACCTCAGCCTCTCCAACATGCAGGTGATCGCCGAGGCGGCGACCATCACCGGACTGCTCGCCGTCGTCCAGACCGTGGTCGTCATCTGCGGCGGCCTCGACATCTCCGTCGGCTCCCAGGTCGGCGTGGCGTCCGTCGTCAGCGCCATGGTGTTCACCACCACCGGCTCGGGCGCCTTCCTCGGCATGGCCGCCGCCGTCGGTGTCGGCCTCCTCGTCGGCGCGCTCAACGGCGTCGTCATCGTCCACGGACGCGTCAACCCCACCATCGCGACCCTCGCCGGCCTCGCCGCCTACAAGGGCCTCGCCCAGCTCCTGTCCGACGGACGCGCGCAGGGCTACGTCCTCAACGACGACGTCTTCGTCTTCCTCGGGCGCGGCAGGATCGCCGGCCTCCCCGTCATGGTCTGGATCCTGATCGTCGTCGCCGTCGGCGCGCACCTGCTCCTCAAGTACACCGACATCGGCCGCAACCTCTACGCGATCGGCGGCAACGACACCGCCGCCCGTCTCGCGGGCATCGGCATCAACAAGTACCTGATCAGCGTGTACACCCTGATCGGCGCCGTCGCCGCCGTCGCCGGCATCCTGCTCACCGCCCGCACGGGCTCCGGGCAGCCGGTCTCCGGCAGCGAGGGCCTCGAACTCAAGGCCATCACGGCCGCCGCCCTCGGCGGCGCCGCCCTCAAGGGCGGCAAGGGCGGCATCGGGGGGACCCTTCTCGCCGTGGCGCTCCTCGGCTGCCTGGAGAACGGTCTGACGGTCCAGGGCATCAACACCTTCTGGCAGAACGTCGCCCAGGGCGCGCTGCTGGTCATCGCGGTCGTCATCCAGCAGCGCCGCAGCGGCGAACGCGCCGTCGGCCTGCCGCACTGACCTCCCCGGGGTGCGGTGCCGGACGGCCTCACGGCTCCGGCACCGCGGTCCCGGCGCGGGAACCCGTCTCCCGCGGAGGGCACCGGTACGGCATACTTACCGCCCGGTAACACGGTCGGCGCCCCCGCGCCCGCGCCGTCCGCCCCGTCCGAAGGAGCGCCCCCATGGCCCGATCCGCTCGTTCCGCCCTGCTGCTCGCCGGCCTTCTCGGGTCGGCGGGCGTCGCCCACTTCGTCGCCCCGAAGCAGTTCGACGCCATCGTCCCCGCGTCCCTGCCCGGCAGTCCCCGCGCCTGGACCGCCGCCAGCGGTGCCGTCGAACTCGCCCTGGCCGCGGGTCTCGCGGTCCCCGCCACCCGCCGGGCCAGCGCCCGGGCCGCCGCCCTCTTCTTCGCCGGCGTCTTCCCCGCCAACGTCAAGATGGCCTACGACTGGCGGCACCGCCCCACCCCCGCGAAGGCCGCGGCGTTCGCCCGCCTCCCCCTCCAGGTCCCCCTGGTCCTCTGGGCCCGCTCCGTCGCCCGCACCGAGCGCTGAGCGGCGGGACGACGCCGGGCCGGGCGCGGAGCGCCAGGACACCTGGCTCTTCGGCGGCACCATCGCGGAGAACATCGCGTACGGCGCCACC
>NZ_JBFBBC010000020.1:0-28271 GCF_040689545.1 Streptomyces sp. NPDC051180 | reverse complement strand
CCGCCGCGGGGCCGGGCGCGGAGCGAGCATCCTCGCTCCGCGCCCGGCCCGGCGTCGTACCAGGCATCGCCTAGTGCCAGTTGCTGATCCTCACGTCGTGCGGCGCGGGCTCGCCCTTGCCGGTCTCGAGGTGGTTCTTGAGGCTCATGAGGAAGATCGCCCACTTGGTGCTGCAGTGGTACATGAACGCGACGGGCTCCCTCCAGCCGGAGTGGCGGAAGAGGACGATCGTGTAGTCGTCCTCCTGTGAGAGGTCGAACCGGACCTGGGTGCCGATCCATTCGTCGGGGCCGTCGACGACCTCCCAGAGGACGTGCTCGCCGGGCCTGGCGTCGAGGACCTTCATGTCGAACCCGCCGGGCTCGAAGCGGAATCGGATCACTCCGCCGACGCCGGCGTCGCCGTCGGTGTCCTCGGTCCACCAGCTCGCGAGCCCGTCGACCGTGGTCAGGGCCGCGTAGACGGCTTCGGGGGAGGAGGTGACTCCGATTCGGTGCAGGATGTCCAGCATCGCTCTGCCTCTTTTCGGACGAGCGCCCGGTCGAAGGGCGCGTGGTGGCTCACCGCCCGGGCCGCGGGCGGAGAGGTGCGTGCGGGAGGGTCAGTCGCGCCGGTCGCGCTCGATCGCCTCGGCGATGCCCTTGATGCGACGCAGTCGGGCGTCCCAGGCCGCGCCGACCGAGGACAGCTGGGCGACGGCGCGGGCGAGTTGCGCCTCGTCCACCTCGTAGCGGCGTTCGCGCCCGGCCGGGGTCACCTGTACGAGCCCGACCCGGTGGAGGACGCCGAGGTGCTTGGCGACCGCCTGGCGGGATATCGGCAGGTGCTCGCTCAGGGTGGTGGCGGTCCCGCCCCCGACCAGCAGCAGGTCGAGCATCCGCCGCCGGGTCGGGTCGCCGACCGCGGTCCACAGCTCGTCGTCGACGGTGGTGCTCACGGCGTCGACACCAGCTTGGCGACATAGGCGACGAGGCGGGGCAGGTAGTGGTCCCAGCCGATGACGTGCTCGCGGTACTGCTCCTCGAGGACGGCGGCCTCCCAGCCCTTCTCCCGGAACCCGGTCTCGGTCAGGCGGAGCAGGGTGCCGTCGCCGGACGGGACGAGATCGAGGACCACCAGCAGGGAGTTCGCGGGGGTGGCGGGCCCGTTCTGGTCGTACACCCACCGGAAGGAGAACCGGCGGGGCGGGTCCGCCTCGATCACGGTGAGCGGGGCGACGTGCGCGTCCGGCGCGTTCCGGTCGCCGAAGGTGAGGACGCCGGTGCCGCCGGGAACCGGGTCGAGTTCGGCCTCGTCCGGCCACCACTCCCGCAGGTGCTCCGGCCTGCTGACGACCTCGTAGACCACCTCGGGCCGTGCGTCGATGTGGATCTCGCGCTCGATGCTGCCGGTCTCCATGCCGCTCTCCCGTCTCCTGCAACCTTTGGTTGCACATCAACCGTAGCCCCGCCGACCGCCATGCGCAACACTTGGTTGCTCCAGCGTGGCCCGGTGGCAGGCCGGCCCGGCGGGGTCAGTGGCTCCAGTAGTCGCGCTCCGGGAGCCGGACCCACACGTCGGGCGGGCCGACGACCGCACGGTCGTCCGGCGGACGCAGGCCGGCGAAGGCGCAGGCGTACGCGACGGCGTGCGAGTGGAAGAGGAAGGAGGCCAGGACGGTCTCGGCGGACTGGCCCTCGTCCGGACCGCCGCCCGGGTGCAGGTCCCACGCGTCGAGGGAGCCGGAGCGGGCGATGCCACCCTGGTTGCCGCTCTTGGGGTTGGCGTACAGGCCGTAGCAGACCGTCCCGGCGGAGAGGCGGGTGAGGACGCCCGGCATGGACGGGGCGTGGCCCCAGGGTTGTGTCACGACGCAGCCGCCCGGCACGGAGGTGACGCCGACGATCGGCAGGATCTCCTCCGCCTCGTACGCGTACGGATCCTCCACCACCTCCTCCGCCTCCTCGTCCGGCACCGGTGACGCCTCCAGCCGGCGGACCGCCTCGGCCGCGTCCACCCCGGCCACACAGGCGAGGCCCAGGCCCTCCGGGGGCGGGCCGCCCACGACCCCGACGAGCCGTGTCGCCTCGTCGGCCGCGGCCCGCTCGGCCGCGCTCAGACGCTCGCCGGCAGGCACGGCGAAGAGGTCCGGATGCGGCCCCGCCAGGCTCAGCCGACCCGGTGACCAGCCGCCGAGCGAGGGCCGCCACGGATCGGCCCCGGCTGCGGCCAGGACCCGTGCGTTGTCGGGACGGCGCGCCACGACCGCCTCCCACAGCGCCGTCACCCCGTTCTCCCGCGCGTCCACGTCCGTGACCCGTCGCGCCAGCTCCGCGACCACGGCCGGCGAACCGAACGACGCCGCCCGGTGCAGCGGACGTCCTCCGCTCCACGCCTCCGGGTCCGCGCCCCGGTCGAGCCGACGCCGTATGTCGTCGTGGTCCGTCCAGTCCCCGACCGGCCCGCCCCAGCCGTCTCCGCGCGACTCCACCGCTGCCCCTTCCCCACGGTCCACCGACGGGCTCAGCGAGCCCCGTGCCCCCACGCTTCCACACGGGTGTGACAACGGCGTCGGGCGGGCGCGGGGCGATGGCGCCGTACGGAGGTTGGTGGCCGCGGCCCGGTGTGCCCGGGGGCCGCGGACGGGGGAGGGGTGGCAGGGTCGGACGGGGCGGGACCCCGGTGCGAGGAGAGGGAGAACGTGACGCGGGACAGCAGTCGGACCGCCCGGTACGCGGAACTCGCGGGCCGGCTGCGGCGGGATCCGTTCGTCGTGCAGTCGGTGCGGTCGACGGCGGCGGCCACCCTGTCGTACGTCGTCGCCCTCTGGCTCAGCAGCGAGCCGGCGCCCCTGACCGCGCCGCTCACCGCGCTCCTCGTCGTGCAGGTCACCCTCTACTCGACCCTCACCACCAGTCTGCGCCGCGTCAACTCCGTCGTCGTCGGCGTGCTCATCGCCATCGCGTTCAGCGCCATCGTCGGCCTGTCGTGGTGGAGCCTCGCCCTGATCATCCTGGCGTCGCTCCTCGTGGGGCGGCTGGTGAAGGTGGGGGAGTTCGTCCCCGAGGTCGCCATCAGCGCCATGCTGGTGCTCGGTGTCACCCAGGTCGCCCACACGGCCTGGGACCGGGTCCTGGAGACGCTGATCGGGGCCGTCGTCGGGCTGCTCTTCAACCTCGTGCTCGCCCCGCCGGTCTGGGTGGACACGGCGGGCGAGTCCATCGAGGACCTCGCCCGGAGGATGCGCAGGCTGCTGCTCGACGTGGCCGAGGAGTTCGGCGGGGCGCCGCCCGTCGAGCGCGCGGCGGCGCGCCTGCACGAGGCGCGCAGGCTCGACAACGACGTGGCCGACGTCGACGGGGCCCTCCGGACGGCCGAGGACAGCCTGCGCCTCAACCCGCGCGTCAAGGAGGGGCTGCTCCACCGGATCGTGCTGCGCACCGGGCTCGACACCCTGGAGATCTGCGCCGTCGTGCTGCGGGTCCTCACCCGCACGCTCACCGACCTGGCGAAGGCGAGGGACGGTGAGGACCTCCTGCCGAGCCGGACGGCCCTCGCCCTCCAGGACACCGTCCAGCACACCGCCGACGCGTTCGTCAGCTTCGCCGTGCTCGTCACCTCCTCCGGCAGCGAGGCCGCCGAGGCCGCCGAGGCGCGGCTCGCGGGCGAGCTGCGGGCGGCCCGTGCCTGCCGCGTCGGCGCCGCCGACCTGCTCCTCGCCCTCGCTCTGAAGGAACCCGAACGCTGGCAGCTCTACGGAGCCCTGCTCGCCGAGATCGATCGCGTCCTCGACGAACTCGACCCCGAGCACCGGGGCCGTCGCCTCATGGAGGAACTCGACCGGCACGCCCGTGAACGGCCCCGCCGCCTGACCCCGCTGCGCTCCCGACGGGCCTCGGCGGAGGCGTGACCCCCGCCCTCCGGCAGCCGTCGGCGGCCGCCTCGCCCCCGCCGCTCCGGCGCCGGCGTACTCCCGCCGTCCCTCCCGGGGAGCGATCACCGGGGAGTCTGCGTAACGTGAGACCCACCTTCTGCGGGAGACGGGCCGCACTGCGCCACCGCACCGCACGGCGCCTCAACGATGGACGTGGAGGCCGGGTGTCGACGTACGAGGGTGTCCTCGCCGAGATGCTGGCGCGCTCCCCCCTGTTGTCCGGGCGGCAGCTGGCCGGCCTGGTGCAGGACACCGGCAGGCGCATGGGCTTCACGGAGACCGTCATGTACGTGACGGACCTCCAGCAGATCCGGCTGGTGGCCCTGCCGCGGACGGAGCCCGTCGAGCGGCCCGCGCTCGACGTCGACACGTCGCTGGCGGGCCTGGCGTACCGCACCCAGAGCGTGCAGCGGTCCCGGGACGGCGGCACGGCCTGGGTGCCGATGATCGACGGAGTGGAACGGGTCGGGGTCCTCATGGTCACGGCGGCGCCCCTCGACGACGTGCTGCTCGCGCGCGGCAGGACGCTGGCCGCGGTGGCAGCCCTGCTGGTGGTGTCGAAGTCCTCCCACAGCGACGTCCTCGTCGAGACCGAGCGGTCACGGGCCATGACGGTGCAGGCCGAGCTGCTGTGGGCCTTCCTGCCACCGCGGACGATCGGAACGGCGGACGTCACCTCGTCGGCGGTGCTGGAACCCGCGTACGACATCGGCGGCGACACCTTCGACCACACCCTGGACGACCGGGGCCTGCACCTGACGGTCATCGACTCCATGGGCCACGACCTCGCGTCGGGCGGGGCGAGCGCGGCCGGGCTCGCCGCGTGCCGGGCGACGCGCCGGGCGGGCGGTTCGCTCACCGACATCGTCACCGCGATCGACCGGATCCTGGACAC
Source organism: Streptomyces sp. NPDC051180 (assembly GCF_040689545.1). NCBI lineage: Bacteria > Bacillati > Actinomycetota > Actinomycetes > Kitasatosporales > Streptomycetaceae > Streptomyces > Streptomyces sp. NPDC051180. Next base: position 23,463 of record NZ_JBFBBC010000020.1, on the reverse strand, counting down.
CTGGTTCACCGACCGGCTCATGACCGCCGTCGTGGCCCACCTGGACACCGCCGACGGGCGGCTGACCTGGATCAACTGCGGTCACCCGCCGCCCCTCCTGATCCGTCACGGAAGGGTCCTGCCGCAGGTGCTGGCCCGCGAGCCCGACCTGCCCCTCGGCTGGGGCTTCCTCGTGGACTCGCCGCCCACCGAGCACACCGTCCGACTCCAGCCCGGCGACCGCATCCTCCTCTACAGCGACGGCGTCACCGAGGCGCGCTCACCCCAGGGCGACCTCTACGGCGAGGAGCGGCTCGCCGACACCGTCATCCGCGCCACCGCCGCCGGCGCCCCCGCCCCCGAGGCCCTCCGCCGGCTCGTCCAGGGCCTCCGCGCCCACCAGGACCACAAGCTCCGCGACGACGCCACCATCCTGCTCACGGAGTGGCACCCGAGCAGCCGCTGACCCGGGGCCGATGCCGCCCGGCGGACGGGCTCAGCCGAGGGCCGGGACGCGCTCCGCCTCCGGCGCCGGTCCGGGAGGCGTGCCGTCGCCGAACGGGCGGCCGCCGAGCTCCTCCCGCCCGTGCGGCGAGAGCCAGTCGCGGGTCGCCGGGCCGCGGGGGACGATCCCCGAGGGGTTCAGGTGCCGGTGCACGACGTAGTAGTGCTCCTTGATCTGCGCGAAATCGACGGTGTCCCCGAAGCCCGGCGTCTGGAACAGGTCGCGTGCGTAGCCCCACAGGGCCGGCAGCTCGGCCAGCTTCCGCCGGTTGCACTTGAAGTGACCGTGGTACACGGCGTCGAAGCGCACGAGGGTGGGGAAGAGGCGGACGTCGGCCTCGGTGAGGGTGTCACCGACCAGGTAGCGCCGGCTGCCGAGCCGTTCCTCCAGCGCGTCGAGCCGCTCCCACAGGGCCCGGTAGGCCCGGTCGTACGCCTGCTGGCCGGTGGCGAAACCGCACTGGTAGACGCCGTTGTTGACGTCCCGGTACACCGCTTCGGCCACGTCGTCGATCTCGTCGCGCCACCGCTCCGGGTAGAGGTCGGGCGCGCCGTCCCGCTGGTGCGCCGTCCACTGGCTGCCCAGGTCGAGGGTGATCCGGGCGAAGTCGTTCGTCACGGCCCTCCCGCTGGGCACGTCGACGATCGCGGGCACCGTGATGCCGTAGGCGTACTCGGGATCGCGCCGCAGGAACGCCTCCTGGAGCCGTTCCATGCCGAGGACCGGGTCCCGCCCGCCGGGATCCAGGTCGAAGGACCAGCTGCGCTCGTCGTGCACAGGCCCCGCGACGCCCATCGAGAGCACGCCCTCCAGGCCCATCAGGCGCCGGACGACGGCGGCCCGGTGCGCCCAGGGGCAGGCCCGGGCGATGACCAGCCGGTACCGCCCGGGCTCCACCGGGTAGCCGTCCCGGCCGTCGGCCGTGATCCGTGTCGTGAGGTAGTGCCGGTCGCGCTCGAACTCACCGTCGTTCGTCATGGCCGTGCGTCCCGCCTTCCCGTGTCGCCGGTACCGGGGCGCGGGCCGGCCCCGTGTCCTCGGGCCGCACCTCGCCCATCCTGCGCAGGTCCTCCTCGGTCCACGCGCGTGTGTCGCGGGGTTCGACGTAGGGCTCCTCGTCGGGCGGCAGGCCGCCGGCGATCGCCCGCTGCCGCAGGGCCTCGGCGTCGAACTCCAGGCCGAGCAGCACGGCCAGGTTGCTGATCCACAGCCAGACGAGGAAGACGATGACGCCGGCCATGGTGCCGTACGTCTTGTTGTACGAGCCGAACTGGGCGACGTACACGGCGAATCCGGTGGACGCGACGAGCCAGATCAGCAGCGCGAGGGCGCTGCCGGGGGTGACCCAGCGCCAGCCACGGCCCTTGGCGTTGGGGCTCGCCCAGTACAGCAGCGCGATCATGGCCGTCACGAGGACCACGAGCACCGGCCACTTGGCGATCGACCACACGGTGAGGGCGGTGTCGCCGACTCCGAGCACGTCGCCCGCCCGTCGGGCGACGTCGCCGGTGAAGACGACGATGAGGGCGCTCGCCGTGGCCATCAGCATGAGCAACGCGGTCATCCCCAGCCGGATCGGGAGGATCTTCCAGACCGGCCGGCCCTCCGGCACGTCGTGGATGTGGTTGGCGGCGCGCATGAAGGCCGCGACGTAGCCCGAGGCGGACCAGAGGGCCAGGACCAGTCCCACCACGGCCATGAAGACCCCCGCGCCCCCGCCGCCCTGCAGGTTCTCCACCGCCTGCCCGAGTACGTCGCGGGCCGGTCCCGGCGCGAGGTCGCGCAGGTTGTCCATCACCTTGTCCGTCGTGGACCGCCCGCTCAGGCCCAGCAGGGAGACGAGGACGAGCAGTCCGGGGAAGAGGGCGAGCACGCCGTAGTAGGTGAGCGCCGCGGCCCGGTCCGTCAGCTCGTCGGACGCGAACTCCCGTACCGACCCTTTGAGCACCGCCCGCCAGGCACCGCGCGGCAGCCCGGTCGGCGAGTCCGGCGCGCGCTCCTCGACCTCCGGGCCGGGTCCGACCTCCTCCGGCTCCGGCACGTCCCTGCGGGGACCGTCGTCCGGGCCGGTGGACGGGGTGTCCGCCGTCGGGGATTCCTGGTGGGCTTCGCGATCGACCATGCCCGGGCGGGTACCCGGGCAGGGTCGTCCTACGCGTCGGGGGCCGCGGCCGTGGGGACGCCGTCGCAGGAAGTGGCCTGTCCGGAGCCGCACGTGCCACAGATTCGGATGTCGTGGCGCCACGGAAGGAACCGCACCGAGCAGCGGTTTTGTCGTCGCCCAAGGAGCTTCGAAGGGAGATCTGGCGTGCGAGGTGCCAATATTGGCTCGCAATGGCGCCACAAGTGCGCCATGATGGCGCCATCGGCGGCGCGCCCCTCGGTCCCCGGGCCGGGGAGGGCGCGCGCAACGGGGTGGGCATCGGAGGGGGCGGGTCATGGAGACGGCACGGAACCGACAGGAACAGGCGGCACCCGGCGCCGTCGTCGCCTTCGCCCGCTTCGTCCTGTGCGGCGGTGGTGTCGGGGTCGCCTCCAGCTTCGCCGTCGGCGCCCTCGCCGCCTGGTTGCCCTGGATCCTGGCCAACGCCCTGGTGACCGTCGTCTCCACGCTCCTCGCCACCGAGCTGCACGCCCGCTTCACCTTCGGCGCGGGACGACGCGCGACCCGGAGCCAGCACGCGCAGTCCGCCGGATCGGCGGCCGCGGCCTACGCGGTGACCTGTGGGGCGATGCTGGTCCTGCAGGTGCTCGTCGAGGCCCCGGGCGCCACGCTCCAGCAGGCCGTCTACCTGTCGGCCTCCGCGCTCACCGGGGTCGCCCGGTTCGCGGTCCTGCGGCTCGTCGTCTTCGCGCGCCGCGGCCGCACCCGCGCCGTGCCGGCCGCGCACCCCGCCCCCGCCACCCGCCGAACCGTGCACCCGGCTGTGGTCTCCGGTCCTCCCGCGCACCGCACCGAGACGCTCTGCCGGGCGGCCTGACGACCCCTCCGCCCATCCGCCCGTCCGCACACCGCCGTCCCGCCCCGCCCCGACCGACCCGGCGGGGCGGGTCAGGCGAGCAGATCCACCGCGCGGCGGAACAGGCCGGGGAACCGGGCGGCCGTCGGCGTGATCAGCGGGGCCAGTCGTGGCCGGCTCCGGGTCCAGAGAAGCGAGGCGGTCAGCATGCGGTAGCTGCGGGAGAGCCGGCGCCAGGCGTGCTCGTACGCCTCCGGGCGGCCGTCGCGCAGACAGCGGACCAGCGCGTCGGCCGACGTCAGGGCGAGCGCGATCCCCTCGCCCGTCAGGGCGTCGACATAGCCGGCGGCGTCGCCGACGAAGAGCACCCGCCCCGCCACCCGCGCGCGGCTCTCCTGACGCAGCGGCCCCGCACCCCGCACGGGCGTCCCCTCGGCGCCGCCCAGGAGCGGGACGAGGGCCGGGAACCGCGCCAACTGCTCGTCGTAGGAGAGGCGTCGGGAGGTGAGGAGCGCGACGCCGACCTGCCGCGGCCCCACCGGCGTCACGTACGCCTCGCAGTCGGCCGACCAGTGCACCTCCACCAGGTCGCTCCACGGCGCGACGGCGAAATGCCGCCGCAGTCCGTAGCGGACCGGGTGGCGCCCGGGTTCCGGGCGGACGGCCAGGCCGAGCGCGCGCCGGGTCGGCGAGTGCAGTCCGTCGGCCGCCACCAGATAGCGGGCGGTCATGCCGTCCGCGGTCACGCACGCGTCGGACTGGCTCACCCGCCGCACGCGGTGCGGGACGACCCTGACGCCGAGCGAGGCGGCCCGCTCCGCGAGTGCCGCGTGCAGCGCGGTACGGCGCGCCCCGAGGCCGTGCCCCGAGCCGAACAGGGCCTCGGCGCGACGCCCGCCGACGGCGTCGACGTAGCGGATGCCCCGGAGTTCGTGCCCGGCGACCTGGACATCGAGCGCGTCGAGGGCGCGGACCGCCGCGGGCATCATGCCCTCCCCGCACGCCTTGTCCACGGGGCCGGGGCGCGGTTCGGCGACCACGACGTCGAGTCCGCGCCGCGCCGCGTGGATCGCCGTCGCCAGGCCCGCCGGGCCGCCTCCGACGACGAGCAGGTCGATCACGACGCGGGACCGGGGCGAGGCGCCGGGGCGGAGCGGGCGGCCGCACCGGAGGGCGAGGGGGAGAGCGACGGCGCCAGCGCCGTGTTCTCGCAGCGGACGCGTACGGTCAGCAGGGCCGCGTTCAGGAGCGAGAAGACCAGGGCGGTCACCCAGGCGCTGTGCACCAGCGGCAGCGCCGCCCCCTCGACGACGACGGCCACGTAGTTGGGGTGGCGCAGGTACGCGTAGGGACCCGAGGCGATCAGCGGGAGGTCGGGCACGATCAGGACGCGGGTGTTCCAGCGGCGGCCGAGCGTCCCGATGCACCACCAGCGCAGCCCCTGCGCGGCCGACGCCAGGAACAGGGCGGGCCAGCCGAGCAGGGGGAGGAAGGGACGGTCGGCGACCCACGGCTCGACGAGGCAGCCGACGAGGAGCGCGGAGTGCAGGGCGACCATGACGGGGTAGTGCCCGGCCCCGTGTTCACGGGCCCCGAGCGCTCGGCTCCAGGCGCCGTTGCGTCGCGCCACGGCGAGCTCCGCGAACCGCTCGGCGACGACCAGCAGGATCAGGGCCGTGTAGGGCGTCATCCCGCCCTCACCAGGCCAGCAGGACGAGTTCGGAGGTCACGCCCGGCCCCAGCGCGATCATCAGCCCCGTCGTGCCGGGCGGCGGCTGCGCGGCCCGGGTGTCCTCCAGGATCTGGAGCACCGAGGCGGAGGAGAGGTTCCCGGTGGCCGCCAGCGCGCGGCGGCTCGCGGCGAGGGCCGCCTCCGGCAGCCCCAGCTCCTCGCCGAGCGCGTCCAGGATCCTGGGACCGCCCGGGTGGCAGATCCAGGCGCCGATATCCCCGGGCTTGAGGTCGTGGGCGGCGAGGAACGACTCGATCTCCTCCGTCACGTGCAGCCGTACCAGTTCCGGCAGTTCGGGCCCCAGCACCATCCGGAAGCCCCACTCGCCGATGTCCCAGCCCAGCAGGTGCCCCGTCCCTGGATACAGCCGGCTCCGGGCGGCCACGACCCTCGGCCAGGGGTGTCCGGCACCGGCCTCAGCAGGTGGCGTGCGGTCCTCGTGGGCTGCCACCAGAGCGGCGGCCCCGTCCCCGAACAGGCCGCCCGCCACCAGGTTCGCCGTCGACGTGTCCGCGCGCTGGAGGGTGAGCGAGCAGAGCTCGGTGGAGAGGAGGAGCGCGGTACTGCCGGGCCGGAGCCCGAGGTGGTCGTGGACCCGGGCCAGTCCCGCGGCGCCCCCGGCGCAGCCGAGACCGAACAGCGGCATCCGCCGGACGTCGGACCGCAGCCCGAGCCGCGCGGCGACGCCGGCGTCCAGCGACGGGGTCGCGATGCCGGTGACGGTCGTCGAGACGACGAGGTCGACCTCCTCCGGTCGCACCCCCGACGCGTCGAGCGCCCGCCCGGCCGCCTCCACGCCCAGGTCGGTGGCCAGCTCGACGAAGAGCCGGTTCGTCTCCCCGAACGTGCCGAGAGCGCGGTAGCGGTCGAGGGGCAGGGCCAGATGACGGGCCTTCACGGAGGTGCCCGCGTGCAGCCGGCGCAGCAGCGCCCCGTCGGTCCCCGGCGGCAGGCCCGCGACGAGGTCGTCGGTGATCTCCTGCTGCGGATGGCGGTGTGGCGGGAACGCAGTGCTCACCGCGAGGACGCGCGTCATTGCTCCAACATAGGGACAGCGGGGCGCCGACCCCCTCAACCGGGCCGTCACGGGCGCGCCGTCGCCTAGCGTGGGGCGGTGCCCGCCACCACCGGTGAAGGAACCGCCCGGCTGTCCCGACCGCGCCTCGACCGGCCGTCGGGAGCGCGTGTCGTCGCCGCGCTCCTGCGGTCCTGCCATCCCGCCCCGGCGGCGGCGGTGACCGTCCTCGCCGCCCTCCTGGCCGTCGCCGTCGGACTCGCTCCCGCCACCGGCGCCGTGGCCGTCGCCGCCGTCGCCGCGGGCCAGTTGTCCATCGGCTGGTCCAACGACCGCCTTGACGTGCGGCGCGACCGGGCGGCGGGGCGCCGGGACAAACCCCTGGCGGTGGGAGCCGTCCGGCCCGGCACGGTCGGCGCCGCCGCCTGTTCGGCCCTGCTGGTCTGCGTCCCCCTGTCCCTGTGGTGCGGCCCGCTCGCCGGCGCCGTCCACCTCGGCTGCGTCGCCGCCGGATGGGCGTACAACCTCCGGCTGAAGCGGACGGTCCTCTCCTGGCTGCCCTACGCCCTCGCCTTCGGCCTCCTCCCCGCGTTCCTGACCCTGTCGCTGCCCGGCGGGCCCTGGCCGCCGCTGTGGTGGAGCGTCGCGGCGGCGCTCCTCGGGACCGGTGCCCACTTCGCCAACGTGCTGCCGGACATCGAGGACGACCTCGCGCACGGCGTCGTCGGCCTTCCGCACCGCCTGGGCCGGCCCGTTTCGGCCGCCCTGGCCGCCCTTCTCGCCCTCGCGTCCTGCGCGGTCCTGACGGTCGGGGCGCCCGGACCGGTGACCCCGCTCGGCCTCGGCGCCCTCGGGGTCACCCTCGCCCTCTGCCTCCTCGCGGTGGCAGGCCCTTCGGCCCCGGCCCGGGGCCGCCTCCCGTTCCTCGCCGTCATGGTGATGGCCGGAGTCGACGCCGTCCTGCTGGTCGTGGCCGGCGGCGGCGCCGGGGTCGCGGCGCATCTCGCACCGTGACCCCTTCCCCCCCCGGGGAGGCGAGGCGCGCGGCGAAGCGTCGCACTCCACGGGGTGTCGGTCAGGCGGCCGACGGCGGCGCCTGGGCTGACCGTTGGCGGCCGGCGGAGAGGGGGCGGCCGGCGAGCCGGGCGTGGACGCGGCCGTCGACGATCCGGGTCTCGAAGACGGGCTGCGGCGCGGTGGCGGGCCCGGTCGCGTTACAGCCGTCGGAGAGGCGGAAGGCGCTGCCGTGCCAGGGGCAGCGGACGCAGTCGTCGACGATCTCGCCCTCGGCGAGCGGGCCGCCCATGTGGCTGCACCGGGCGGCCAGGACGGACACGTCGCCGTTCGCCCGGCAGACGATCACGACGGGCACGTCGTCGACGTGCCCCAGCCGGGGCCGGTCCTCGGGCAGGACGGCCACCGGGCCGAGGTCGTGCCAGCCCGGACCGACCAGGTCGGCGACGTCCTCCACGTGGTTCGCCCCCGCGCCCTGCCGGTACGCCAGGTGCCCGCCGATCGCCCCGCCGACGCCCACCGCGGCCAGCCCGCAGAACGCCCACGCCTTCCCGCGCCAGTGCCGGCCGCGGCACCGGGCCACGAACGACGTGCCGTAGAGGGCCACCCCGGCGGCGCCGGCCGCCGCGTGCACGAGCCCCACCCGCAGCTGCGGACGGCGCGTCTCCGCCCAGTCCGCCCATCCCGACACCGCCGCCGGCACCGCTCCCGCCAGCCCGACGCCGATCAGGAAGCGGGCCGCCCGGCGCTCCCCGGGCAGCAGGTCGAGGACGGCGGCCGACAGCCACGCCCCGATCGGCACCTGCACCAGCAGCGGATGGACCGGATGCCCCAGCCACCGCCCGTGCAGGACGTCCCTGGCCCGCCCGAGCGGCAGGGCCCGTACGGCTGCGCGCGCGGCGTCGGCGGCTCCGTCGAGCCGGGTCGAGGTCTCCAGTCGCTCCATCGCCGACAGCACCCGGCCGGGTCCCCCGGCCGACGGCAGCGACGCACGGGCGAGGGCGAGAGTCCTGCGGCGTATCTCGTGAGTGGCCATGCCGGGCGTCTCACCCGTGCCGTCCGGCTGAAACGGCCCTCGCACCCGGTCCGGGTACGCGAGGCCGCACGGCGGGGCGCCGCCGCTCCGTCCCCGGACGGCCTGGGCCGCGTACAGGGTCCCGACGGCCGTGGCGAGGAAGCCCGGCAACAGGCGCAGGGCGGTCTCCGGCAGGCGGGGCGGTCGGGCGGCCGGCCGCAACACGGTGTGCACGGACGCCCCCGCGGCCGTTCCCGCCGCGAGGCGGAGCGTCGGCCCGGCCCGGCCCGGGGTGTCACGGGGTCAGCCAGCCGCGCAGGAGGCGGCTCACGGCGGGCATGGCGGCGTAGGTCATGAGGACGTTGAAGACGCAGGCGGTGATCGCGCTGCTGAGGAGGAGGGGGAGCGGGGCGAGGTGGGGGAGGAGGAAGAGGGCGCCCAGCACGGAGATGGGGTAGATCGCCAGGGTCGCGCTGACGGCCATCTTCCAGCGGGGCGGCGCGGGCCGGGTGGATCCCGGTTCGGCGAACCAGGTCTCCATGCCGGTCAGGGTGCGGCGGGCGATCTCGGTGTGGTGGTGGCCGTCGCAGTCGGCGAACCACGCCGCCCGCTCGGGCGACTCCTGCCAGGCCCGGCATGCCTCGGTGTCGCGGAAGCGGTGGACGAGGAACCAGGGGGCGTCGCCGCCGGACGAGCGGAAGAGCCCGTACCCGAGGTGGCCGGGGAAGGCGGCCGCGCTCTCCAGGATGCCCTGCGCCCACCGTTCGAAGGACGCCTCGTGGCCCTGCTGTACGCGACGGGCTATCAGCAGGGTCACCTCGCCGGTGTCGGCGGGGACGGTGGTGTGTTCCAGGCGGACCGCGGTCACACAGACTCCTCGTGATCTCACCGCGCCCGTCCGCACTGTACGCGTCGTGGGGCGCGGGTGACCACGGGCCGTCGGCGCGGCCCCCGGGGGAGCCGCGCCGACGGCCGGGCGTCAGCGGCCGAGTCGGGCGTCGAGCCAGGACAGGACCTCGGGGGTCACGGGGTCGGTGATGTCGGCGAACTCCTCGTGCTTCTTGAGGAACTTGGCCACGTACGGGCAGACGGGGACGATGCGCAGCCCGGAGGCGCGGACGTCGGACAGGGCCTGCTCGACGAGGACCGAGGCGAGGCCCCGGCCGGCGTACGCGTCGTCGATCTCGGTGTGGAAGAAGACCCGCCGGTCGTCGCGGTCGCGGTACGCGGTCAGTCCGGCGCGTCGGTCGTCGACGAGGATCTCGTAGCGGTGGCGCTCGTCGACGCGGCGGACGACTGGGGCGGAGGTCTCGGTCGGGGGCTGCTCGCTCATGGCGGTCCTTCGGGGTGTCGGCGCCGGGGGTCGGTCCGGCCGGGGTGCGGGGCGGGCGCCGCTCGGGTCGGGCGGCGGGCGGGGCTCAGGGGTGGGCGGGGTTCCGGCGCGGGGTGATGACGGCGTTCGGCAGGGCGGGGGCGGGCAGCCGGTCTCCGGGGTAGCCCTCGACGGCGCCGAAGCGGTCGGAGGACCGCTCCCACTCCTCCCGGGCCTCGACGACGTCCTGGTGGCTGCGGCCGATGAAGTTCCACCACATCACGATCTCCTCCTCGAACGGAGGGCCGCCGAGCAGGACCGTCCGGGCCGGACGGTCGGAGGTGTTGGCGAGGGTGAGTGTGGTGCGGCCGGGCGCGGTGTAGCCGAGCTGGGCGGGCAGGACGGGGACGTCCTCGATCCGGACGTCGCCCTCGTCGACCAGCAGGCCGTGCTCGAACTCCGGGTCGACGTCGAGGGTGACGGCGGCGCCGGCGTCGAGCAGGATCTCGGCGCCGAGGAGGGGGGTGAAGGTGCGGACCGGGGAGGTCCGGCCGGCGAGGGTGCCGAGGAAGACCCGGATCTCGGCCCCGTCGACGCGGAGCGCCGTGGGGGCGTGGTGCTGGAAGTCGCGCGGGGCGTGGCGGTGTTCGCCGGGGAGCGCGACCCAGAGCTGGACGCCGTGGAGCACGGTGGTGCCGGGCGTGGAGACCTCGGTGTGGCTGATGCCGTGGCCGCCGGTCATCAGGTTGATCTCGCCCGGGCGCACGAAGGCGTGGGTGCCGAGGCTGTCGCGGTGCTCGATCTCCCCGGAGAACAGCCAGCTGACGGTCTGGAGTCCGGTGTGCGGGTGCGGGGCGACGTCCATGCCACCGGAGTCGGCGACCCGGTCGGGGCCGTAGTGGTCGGCGAAGCACCAGGCGCCGATGAGCGTGCGCGCCCGCTGTGGCAGGGTGCGTCGTACGGTCATCGCCCGCGGGCCGCCCAGGGGAACGTCCCGCGCGGTGAGGATCTCGATCTCCGTGTCGCCCATGGTCCGGTCTTTCTCCCGTATGTAGTTTCGTTTTCAACAAGTATGGTTGATCATAGTCCGGAAGACAACAGCGAAGGAGCGCAGGGTGAGCGAGACGGTACGGACCACGACGGTGCCCCGGACCTCCGGCAGGGTCTACGTCGACAAGGAGAGCCCCGCCGCCTACCAGGCGCTCGTGAGGACCGCCGAGACCGTCCGCGCGACGGCCGCCGACGCGGGCCTCGACCGGATCCTCGTCGAACTGGTCAACCTCCGCGTCTCCCAGCTCAACGGCTGCGCCTCCTGCCTCGACGTGCACACCCGCGCCGCGCTGCGGGCCGGTGAGACCTCCCGGCGCCTCGGTGTCCTCGCCGCCTGGCGCGACACCGAGCTCTTCACCGCGCGGGAGCGCGCCGCCCTCGCCCTCGCCGAGGCCACCACCCACCCCGCCGACGCCCTCGCCCAGGACCGGGCGTACGTCGAGGCCCGCGAGGTGCTGGACGACGCCGAGATCTCCGCCGTGATCTGGGTGGCGATCACGATCAACGCCTTCAACCGGGTGTCGATCCTCAGCAAGCACCCGGTGCGCGAGACGCCCGCCCGCTGACGGCGGACCGGGACCGCCGCGCCGCCGGGGTCAGTGGCAGGTGCCCGAGCCGCTGTCGTCGTAGGACCTGCCGGCCTCCGGCACGAACTGCCAGCCGTAGCCGTCGGCGCGGAGCGTCAGCTTCAGTACGCCGGAGGTGTCGTCGTTGCGGGCCTCGCTGTGGGGCAGCACGGTGCCGAACGCGTAGTGGTCCGCGCCGCCCATGCCGACGACGAACTGCCTCAGCCCGCGTGCGGTGTCGAGCCGACCGTCCGGGTCCTGCGGGGCGAAGCGCTCGTACTGGTGGTTGTGGCCGCCCAGGATGACCTCGGCGCCGTGGTCGTACAGCGCACGCACCAGGGGGTCCGTCGCGAGGTCGGGAGGGTGCGAGGCGCCGGAGGTCCAGCGGGGACGGTGCCAGTACGCCACCGTGCAGGGCTTCTCGCCGGAGGCGAGGTCGGCGCGCAGCCACTTCTCCTGTGCCGATCCCCGGGCCATCGAGATCTCGGAGTCCAGCGAGACCACGTGCCAGTTCCCGAGGTCGTACGAGTAGTAGCCCCGGCGGCCGGGGCCCGCCGCGGCGCCGAAATAGTCGAAGTACGCGGACGCGCCGGGTGTGTCGTAGTCGTGGTTGCCGGGGGACGGCCTGGTGCGGTCGCGCTGACGGCCCCACGTCGGCGCGTAGTAGGCGGCGAAGTCCGAGGCGCTGCCGGTGGGACAGGCGTTGTCGCCGACGGTGAAGACCGTGCAGGAGATGCCGTCGAGCAGGTCAGCGGTGGCCGAGTCCCCGTCGTTCGAGGCGGCGATGTCACCGGCGCCGACCAGCACGGGCACCAGGTCCTGGGCTGTCCGGGCGGCGGGGGAGGGGGGCGTCGGGGCCGGCTCCGTCGGGGCCGGCGTGCGCGAGGGGGCCGGCGCCGCGGCCGTCTCGACCACGAGCTGCGGTCCGGTGGCGCCGGTCTCGCGGGAGTCGTAGTCGGCACCGTCGCCGTTCGGCGAGGTGACGCCGAAGGCGTACGTGCCGTTGCCCGTCACGTACGGGGTCACGTCGACCTCGTGCCAGGTGCCGGGGGCGACCGCGCCGAGGGCGCCCAGGACGGGCCCGTCCACGGCCGGCGCGGCGGACGTCTCGGTCCAGGAGGTGTCGGACACGCCCCGGACCTCGCCGCCGTTGACGCTCCCGGCGCCGTCCGCGTCGGCGACGTGGATCCTGAGCTTCGCGCGGGTCACCGGCTCCGCGAGACCGGCGACGTCGAACCGCAGCACCGTCCGCGTCGGCGGGTCGCCGTCCACGCCCAGCCGGCGCGCGGCGCCGGGGTCGTCCGCCGGGTCCCGGCCGTCGGCGGACGTGTCCGCGGTCGCGGTGAAGGAGGTGCTCGTCGCCGACGCGGTGGGGGTGGGGCCCGTCGGTGCCGTCGCGGCCCGGGTCGCCGTGGCGAGGACGCCGACGAGGGCCGCTCTGCCCTTGCGCAGGGGCATGCGCCACCTCTTTCGATCGCGGGACGAGGGCAATCAGGGTCGGTTCGGCTTACGCCGGGGGCGGCGGGCTCTCACCCGGGTCGGCACCCCGGCCCCGGGGCGCTGCGGGCCGGGGCGCCGGTGACGGTCCCGGCCCGCCTCACCTGGCCGGACCGCCGTCTGCCCGCGGCCGGGACGGGCCGCCCGGCCGCGGGTAGACGCGGGACTGCTTGACGCTGCCGAACGCGAAACTGGACTCGATCGACGCGATGCCCGGGATGGCGTGGATGCGGGTGCGGACGAGGGCCTCGTACGCCTCGAGGCTCTCGATGACGACCCTCAGCAGGTAGTCGCTGCTGCCCGCCATCAGGTAGCAGTCCTGGATGTGGTCGATGAGGCCGACGTGCTGCTCGAAGACGTTGACCGCCTCGGCCGTGTGGCGCTCCAGCCGGATGCGTACGAAGACGGTGATCGGCAGGCCGAAGGCGACCTGGTCGACGGTGGCCGTGTAGCCGCCGATCAGACCCGACTCCTCGAGGCGGCGCACCCGGCGCAGGCAGGGGGAGGGGGAGAGGCTGATCCGGTCGGCGAGGTCCTGGTTCGAGAGGCGCCCGTCCGCCTGCAGCTCGTGGATGATCCGGAAGTCCACGGAGTCCATCGGCTCTCCTCGGCAGTTCTTGGCAGATTCTGCCCCCAGGCTATGTCTGGAGGGCATAACTGGCAATCGTCTGCCCCGGCGGTAGGTCTAGCGTTGCTTCCCGGGGCAAAGCCGGACATCGGCCCGCCCGAACGGCTAAAAGCGGGAGGACGGTCGGTGGCCGCAACGCAATCGGCGGGGACGCGCACGGCGGGGGCGGCTCGGCCGCAGACCCCGCTCACGGAGGACGGGAGGACGCGCGGTGCCGGCCGCTTCGGCGGGCTCTCGCCGCACGCCGTGGGCATGGCCGCCCTGCTGCTGACCGTGGCCGTCTGGGCCGCGTTCGCGCTCAGTGCCCGCGCGCTGAGCAGCTCCACGCTGCTGCCGGCGGACGCCGCGCTGCTGCGCTTCGGGGTGCCCCTCGTGGTCCTGGCCCCGGCGCTCTGGCGCCGCAGGCACCGGCTCGCCGCCGTCCGGTTCGGCCCGGCGGCCAAGATCGTCTGTGGCGCCGGCGTCCCGTTCTTCCTCGCCGCGATGTACGGCGGCTCCCTCACCTCGGCCGCGTTCGTCGGGGCCATCGTGCCCGGCATGGTCCCGCTGTTCGTCTCCGCCCTCATGGTCGCGGGCGGCAAGAGCGCCCCGCGCGGCACCCAGGCGGCGGGCCTCGCACTCATCGTCGGCGGTGTCGTCGCGCTGGTGTGGCGCTACACGGCCGCCCTCGACGCGGACGTCCTGCTCGGCACGGGGACGCTGCTCGTCGCCAGCGGCCTCTGGGCCCTGTACACCGTCGGCCTGCGGGAGGTGGATCTCGACCCCGCCGGTTCGATCGGGCTGCTCTGCCTGCCCTCCTTCACCGTCATCGCGCTGCTGGCCCTCACCGGAGTCCTGCCCACCGGCCTCGCCGACGCGGAGGGCGCCGACATCGCGCTCTTCCTCGTCGTCCAGGGCCTGGGAGTCGGGCTCTGCGCGGGCCTGCTGTACGCCTTCGCCATCCGCCGGCTCGGCCCGGAGCGCAGCTCCGTCGTCGGCAGCCTCAGCCCGGTCGCCGTCGTCCTGCTGGCCATGCCCCTCCTCGACGAGTCGCCGACGCTGCCCGTCGTCGTCGGCGTCCCCCTGATCACCCTCGGTGTCGCCCTCGCCAACCGGCGCCGATCCTCCCGAACCGAGGTGTCCGCCGATGCTTGAGCTCCTCCCCGCCCCGCCCGCCGACCCGCTCTGGGACCTGACCGCCGAGTACGCCGCCGACCCGCGTCCCGAGCGCCTCGACCTCGTCCTCGGCGTGTACCGCGACCACACCGGCGTCACCCCCGTCATGGCGGCGGTCAAGGAGGCCGAGATACGGCTGGCGGAACGCTCCGGCTCCAAGGAGTACCTCGGCCTGTCGGGCAACACCGCCTTCAACCGCGCGATGCTCTCCACCGTCCTCGGCGCCGACGCCCTCACCGCGCGGGCGACGGCCGTCCAGACCGTGGCGGGGACCGGCGCCCTCCGGCTCCTCGCCGACCTCGTACGGCAGACCCGCCCCGGCACCACGGTGTGGGTGAGCGACCCGGCCTACGTCAACCACCGCCCCATCCTCGAAGGCGCCGGCCTCACCGTCCGCCCCTACCGGTGGCTCGACCCCGCCGGCCCGGCCGACGGCGCGGACCTGCTGGAGGACCTCCGCGCGGCGGGGCCCGGCGACGTCGTGCTGCTCCAGGGCTGCTGCCACAACCCCACCGGCGCCGACCCCTCCCCCGAGAACTGGGAGGAGCTGGCCGCACTCGCCGAGGCCGGCGGCTGGGTCCCCTTCGTCGACCTCGCCTACCACGGCCTCGGCGACGGCCTCGAAGCCGACCTGGGCCCCACCCGGATGCTCGCCGAGCGGCTCCCCGAGGTGCTGATCGCCGTCAGCTGCTCCAAGAACTTCGGTCTCTACAGCGACCGCACCGGCTGCGCCGTCGTCGTCGGTTCCTCGACGCGGGCGCTCCGGCACGTCGAGACCGCCCTGCAGAACGCCGCCCGCACCCTGTACTCGATGCCGCCGGACCACGGCGCCGCCGTCGTCGCCACCGTCCTGGAGGACGAGCGGCTGAAGGCGCTCTGGCTCGCCGAACTCGACGTCATGCGGCGGCGCATCACGGACAACCGCACCGACCTCGTCGCCCACCTGGCCGCCCTCGGCCACGAGCGGCAGGCCGCCGGCCTCGCGCGCCAGAAGGGCATGTTCTCGATGCTGCCCCTCACCCCCGAGCGGATGCGCGGGATGCGGCGCCGGTCCGGCGTCTACGGGACGACCTCGGGCCGCATCAACATCGCGGGCGTCCCCGGGCACCGGATCCCCTTCCTGGCCCGGGGCATCGCCGACGCCCTGCGGGCGCCGGACGGCGCGGGCGACTGACCGGCCGGCGGGACCGGAGGCCGGCCGGTCCCGCGGTGTCAGCCCGCCGCGGCCGCCCGGTCCGTGTCGCTGCGCAGGACGCAGAACTCGTTCCCCTCGGGGTCGGCGAGGACCGCCCAGCCCGTGCCGTCGGGGTGGCGGTGGTCGGAGACGAGGGAGGCGCCGAGGCCGAGGAGCCGGGCGACCTCCGCGTCGCGCGAGGTCTCCGGGCGCAGGCACAGATGGAGGCGGTTCTTCACCGTCTTGGGTTCGGGGACCTGCTGGAAGTACAGCACCGGGCCCTCCGCGAGGAGGACCTGCACCTCGTGGTCGCCCGGCCGGTCGTCAGGGTGGAGCGGACGGCCCGTCACCTCGCTCCAGAAGCGGGCAAGTCCAAAGGCGTCCGCGCAGTCGATCGCCACGTTCTGCAGTACTGAGACCATGGGCCCGAGCTTGCCCGATCGGAGGATCCGCACGCCAACGGGGGTGCCCGGCCCGGCGTCGCGGGGATCAGGAGGGCGGAGGGTGGGCGGCGAGCCAGTGGCGGGCGATCTGCTCCCGGGTGGCGACCCAGGCCCCGCCGCGACGGGCCACGTGGTCGAGGAAGGCGTCGAGCGCCCGGATGCGGCCGGGGCGGCCGATGATCCGTCCGTGGAGGCCGACGCTCATCATCCGGGGACGGTCGGCGCCCTCGGCGTGCAGGGTGTCGAACGTGTCGACGAGGTACCCGAGCATGTCGTCCGCGGTCGTGAAGCCGTGGACCAGCAGGAACTTGAAGTCGTTGGCGTCGAGGCTGTACGGCACCACCAGGTGCGGCCGCCCGGCCGCCTCGACGTAGAAGGGCAGGTCGTCCGCGTAGTCGTCGGAGTCGTAGAGGAACCCGCCCTCCCCGGCGACGATCCGGCGCGTGGCCGGGCTCGTCCGGCCGGTGTACCAGCCGACGGGCCGGCGTCCGACGAGCCGCGCGATCGTCGCGGTCGTGCGCGCGACGTCGGCGCGCTCCACGTCCTCGGGGACCTCGCGGTAGTCGATCCAGCGCCAGCCGTGGCCGGCCACCTCCCAGCCGGCCGCGCCCATCGCGCGGGCCGCGTCCGGATGCCGTGCGAGGGCCTGGCCGACGGCGTGCACCGTGAGCGGGACACCCCGCCCGACGACCGTGCGGTGGACACGCCAGAACCCGGCCCGCGCGCCGTACGCGAACATCGACTCGGCGTTGAGGTCGCGTCCCCCGGTCACCGGTGGCGCGCCGACGACCTCGTGGAGGAAGCCCTCGGAGGTCGGGTCGCCGTCGAGGACGTTGCGCTCGCCGCCCTCCTCGTAGTTGAGGACGAGGCTCACGGCGACGCGGGCACCGCCCGGCCAGGCCGCGTGCGGCGGACGGGCGCCGTAGCCGACGAGGTCCCTCTGGTGCGCGGACACGGGCGGCACGCTACCGCCGGCGGCCCGGCCTGCGGCCGGGACGCGGTGACGCCGCTCCGAACCCCACACGGCCGGCCGTGCGGTCCGGCGTGCGTCGAAGGCTTCATCCGCCGTACATGGAACCGGGGCTCCGGCCGTCATATTGTCGTGGCCATGGCAGCAGACATCCTCACGGTGCGCCGTCACCTCGACCACGGCCGCGCGGCGAGCGCGCTCTGTACGGTCGCCCGGACGCGCTGACGCGTCGCTCCCCCCGCGGGACCCCCCACCCGGTGCGCCCCCGCCCGGCTCCCGCCTCCACCCCCTCATCCCGCAGCGCGGTCCGGCGGATCGGATCCGCCGGACCGTCGTGCCCCCGTGCCACGACGCACCCAGGAGGAACGGACACCATGCGAGAGAACCGCCGCCCCGCCGTGAGCCGCCGAGGCTTCCTCGGCGGAGCCGCCGCCGCGGCCGCGGCCACCGCCGTCCCCGGCCTCGCCCAGCTCGCCGGAGCGGGACCCGCCGCGGCCGCCACCCGGCCGAACATCCTGCTGATCGTCACCGACGACCAGCCCAAGCACACCGAGTGGGCCCTGCCCAAGACCGTCGCCTGGCTCGCGGGCCAGGGTGTGCGGTTCACCGACGGCCACGTCACCACCCCGCTGTGCGCGCCCTCGCGCTCCAGCGTGTTCTCCGGCCGCCACGCCCACCACCACGGCGTCCGCAACAACAAGGCGTCGCACTCCCTCGACCAGAGCACCACCGTGCAGAAGTACCTGCGGCAGGCCGGCTACCGCACCGGACTGTTCGGCAAGTACCTCAACGCCTGGGACGTGGCGGACAACCCGCCGCACTTCGAGGAGTTCGCGCTCCTCCAGCCCGCCTACGTCGACGCGCGGTGGAACGTCGACGGCACCGTCGCCACCCTCCCCGGGTACACCACCACCATCGTCAGGAACCGCACGCTGGCCTTCCTCGACAAGGCCGCCGACGACCCCCGTCCGTGGTTCGCCTACGTCACCCCGTACGCCTCGCACGGCCCCCGTACGCCCGAGGCGAAGTACGCCGGCACCCCCGTTCCCGAGTGGAACGGCCGGCCCTCCGTCCCCGAGGGCGACCGCAGCGACAAGCCCGCCTACATCAGGAACGCCACCGGCACCCTCGCCGACGGCCGGCGGATCCGCGCCGAACAGCTGAGGACACTGCTCTCCGTCGACGACGCGGTCCAGGCGTTCAAGGACAGACTCCAGGACCTCGGCCAGCTGGAGAACACCCTGGTCGTCTACATCGGCGACAACGGCTTCAGCTGGGGCGACCACGGCTGGACCGCCAAGTCCGTGCCGTACCGCCAGGCCCACGAGGTGCCCTTCTACCTCTCCTGGCCGGCCGGCGGACTCGGCGCGGGCACCGTCGACGACCGCATCGTCGCGAACATCGACATCGCGCCGACCATCCTCGACGCGGCCGGCATCACCCCGACCGCCCCGCTCGACGGCACGTCCCTGCTCTCCTCCCGGAGCCGCGACCACCTGCTCGTGGAGTGGTGGAAGCAGGGCGCCGGCACCGGCGGGGCGCCGACCTGGTCCTCGTACGTCGCCAAGGACGAGCAGTACACGGAGTACTACGACCTGACCACCGACGCGAACGGCACGGTGTCCGGCACCGGACAGGTCAAGTTCCGGGAGTACTACGACCTGACGAACGACCCGCACCAGCTGGTCAACAAGCTGTACGGGGCCACGCCCGCCCAGGAACAGCAGCTCGGCATCCCCGCCCTGGCGGCCCGGCTCGCCGCCGACCGCTCGGCCTGACGGCTTCCCCGCGACCGCCGTCCGAGCCGCCTCCGCGCGGGGCCGGACGGCGGTCGCGCGGGCACGGCGTCCCCGCGCGACCGCCGCGCGTCACCCCAGGGGCGCGGCGCCCCGCCGGTTGAAGGGCAGCCTGCCGAGGACCGCGGCCATCCCGCACGTGTCGGTGAGCGCCGAGAACACCAGCCCTCCGGCGATCCCCGCCGACAGCAGCGCGAACGCGGGGTGGACCAGTACCCCGAGCACCAGGCCGAGCAGGACCAGGCTCCCCGCGGCGAACCGCACCTGACGCTCCATCCCCCAGACCGCCCGCACGCGCCCCGCCGGGTACTCGAGACCATGGCCGGCTGCCGACCAGCCGCGGGTGCCGCCGGTCAGGCTCACCGCCGCGACCCCGTGGACGCCGAGCGCGGCCGCGGCCTTCTCCGAGCGGGGACCCGAGGCGCACACGAGCAGCAGCGGCCGGTCCGCGGCCGTCTCCCGCAGTGCGGCGACGCTGTCCTCGATGCGGTCCAGGGGGACGTTCACGGCGCCCGGCAGCCGGCCGGAGGCGAACTCGCCCGGCGTACGGACGTCGACGACACCCCACTCGGACAGCCGGGCCTCGGCCTCGTCGATGGTGAGGGTACGGGGGATGCTCATGACGAACCTGCCCTTGGCGCGACGGGGGGAACGGCCCCGCACCGGCGCGGCAGGGCCGTCCCGGCATGCTAGGCGCGAGGACCGGCCACGCCGGGCCGCGACGGGGGACCGCCACGGGGTTGCCATACGGCCGCCACACCGCGGCAACACGACGCCCTCTCATGGCACCGGGCCGCCGACCGTCCCGGCGCCCGTCGCCGAGTGCCGGACGGCCCCGGCCAGGTGCACGCGACGTCGCCGCCGCGTGCACACCCCGCCGGGGCAGTGCCCCCTCAGCCGATCTCGACGAGCAGGTCGCCGCCTTCCACCTGCTGGATGCGGGAGATGGCGAGGCGGGACACCCGGCCGCTCCGCGTGGCGGTGATCGACGCCTCCATCTTCATCGCCTCGATCGTGGCGACCGTCGCACCCGCCTCGACCTCGTCGCCCTCGGCGACGGCGAGGGTGACCACGCCGGCGAACGGCGCCGCGACGTGGCCCTGGTGCGACCGGTCGGCCTTCTCCGTCACCGGCAGGTCGGCCGCGGCCGCGTCGTCACGGACCTGGATCGGCCGCAGCTGGCCGTTCAGGGTGGACAGCACCGTCCGCATGCCGCGCTCGTCGGCCTCGCCGACGGCCTCCAGCTCGATGAGCAGCCGCACACCGGGGCCGAGGTCGACGGCGTACTCCTTGCCCGGGAGCAGCCCGTAGAAGAAGTCCTTGCTGTCGAGCACGCTGGTGTCGCCGTATGCCTGACGGTGCGTGTCGAACGCCTTGGTCGGACCGGGGAAGAGCAGGCGGTTCAGCGTGGCGCGGCGGTCCTTGGCCAGGCCGGAGCGGTCCTCCGCGGTCAGGTCCTGCGGGGGCTTGGGGCCCGGGCGGCCCTCCAGTGCCTTGGTGCGGAAGGGCTCCGGCCAGCCGCCGGGCGGCGTGCCGAGCTCACCGTGGAGGAAGCCGACGACCGAGTCGGGGATGTCGAACCGGTTGGGCGTCGCCTCGAAGTCCGCGGGGTCCACCCCGGCGCCCACGAGGTGCAGCGCGAGGTCGCCCACCACCTTCGACGACGGCGTCACCTTCACCAGCCGGCCCAGCATCCGGTCGGCCGCGGCGTAGGTCGACTCCACGTCCTCGAACCGGTCGCCGAGACCGAGCGCCACCGCCTGCGTGCGCAGGTTGGAGAGCTGGCCGCCGGGGATCTCGTGGTGGTAGACGCGGCCGGTCGGCGAGTCCAGACCCGCCTCGAAGGGGGCGTAGATCCTGCGGACGCTCTCCCAGTACGGCTCCAGGTCGCCGACCGCCTGGAGGTCCAGGCCGGTGGGCCGCTCGGAGTGGTCGGTCGCGGCGACGATCGCCGACAGCGACGGCTGCGAGGTCGTGCCCGCCATGGACGCCACCGCCCCGTCCACCGCGTCCGCCCCCGCCTGGATCGCCGCGAGGTACGTGGCGAGCTGGCCGCCCGCCGTGTCGTGGGTGTGGAGGTGCACCGGCAGGTCGAACTCCCGGCGCAGCGCCGAGACCAGGGTGGCCGCGGCGGGCGCGCGCAGCAGGCCGGCCATGTCCTTGACCGCCAGCACGTGCGCCCCGGCGGCCACGATCTTCTCGGCCAGCCGCAGGTAGTAGTCCAGCGTGTACAGCCGCTCCGCCGGGTCGGACAGGTCGGAGGTGTAGCAGAGCGCCACCTCCGCCACCGCCGTGCCGGTCTCCCGCACGGCCTCGATGGCGGGCCGCATCTGGTCGACGTCGTTGAGCGCGTCGAAGATCCGGAAGATGTCGATGCCGGTGGCGGCGGCCTCCTGCACGAAGGCGTCCGTCACCTCCGTCGGGTAGGGGGTGTACCCGACGGTGTTCCGGCCCCGCAGCAGCATCTGCAGGCAGATGTTCGGCACGGCCTCGCGCAGCGCGGCGAGGCGCTCCCACGGGTCCTCCGCGAGGAAGCGCAGCGCGACGTCGTAGGTGGCGCCGCCCCAGCACTCCAGGGACAGCAGCTGGGGCATCGTGTGCGCCACCGTCGGGGCCACGGCCAGCAGGTCCTTCGTCCGCACCCGGGTCGCGAGGAGCGACTGGTGGGCGTCGCGGAAGGTGGTGTCCGTGACCCCCAGGGTCGGCGACTCGCGCAGGGCCCGCGCGAAGCCCTCCGGGCCCAGCTCCGCCAGCCGCTGTCGGGAACCGGCCTGCGGTTCGCCGGCGGGCAGCCGGGGGAGCTTGTCGGCCGGCGCGATCAGGTCGGGGCGGGGGCCGTGCGGCTTGTTCACCGTGACGTCGGCCAGGTAGGTCAGCAGCTTGGTGCCGCGGTCGGCCGAGTGGCGCGCGGTGAGCAGGTGCGGACGCTGCTCGATGAAGCCCGTCGTGACGCGGCCCGCCTGGAAGTCCGGGTCGTCGAGGACCGCCTGGAGGAACGGGATGTTCGTGGACACGCCCCGGATGCGGAACTCCGCCACCGCGCGCCGGGCCCGGTCGACGGCCGTCGCGAAGTCCCGGCCCCGGCAGGTCAGCTTGACCAGCATCGAGTCGAAGTGGGCGCTGACCTCCGTACCGGCGTGAGTGGTGCCGCCGTCGAGCCGGATGCCCGAGCCGCCGGGGGAGCGGTAGGCGCTGATCATGCCGGTGTCCGGGCGGAAGCCGTTGGCCGGGTCCTCGGTGGTGATGCGGCACTGCAGGGCGGCGCCGTGCAGGACGACGGACTCCTGCGTCAGCCCGAGGTCGGCGAGCGTCTCCCCGGAGGCGATGCGCAGCTGCGACTGCACCAGGTCGATGTCGGTGACCTCCTCGGTCACCGTGTGCTCGACCTGGATGCGCGGGTTCATCTCGATGAAGACGTGGTTGCCGTCGGGGTCGAGGAGGAACTCCACGGTGCCCGCGTTGCGGTAGCCGATCCGCCGGGCGAACCTCACGGCGTCGTCGCAGATGCGGCGGCGCAGCTCCGGGTCGAGGTTCGGGGCGGGCGCGAGCTCGATCACCTTCTGGTGGCGGCGCTGGAGCGAGCAGTCCCGCTCGTACAGGTGGATGACGTCGCCCTCGCCGTCGGCGAGGATCTGCACCTCGATGTGGCGCGGGTCGACGACGGCCTTCTCCAGGAAGACGGTCGCGTCGCCGAAGGCGGACTCCGCCTCGCGCGCCGCGGCCTCGATGGACTCCCGCAGCGACGCCCGGTCCTCGACCCGCCGCATGCCCCGGCCGCCGCCGCCGGCGACGGCCTTGACGAACACCGGGAAGCCGATGTCCTCGGCGGCCGCGACCAGTTCGTCCACGTCCGTGGAGGGCGCCGAGGAGCCGAGCACGGGCACGCCCGCCTCACGCGCGGCCGCCACCGCCCGCGCCTTGTTGCCGGTCAGCTCCAGGGTCTGCGCGGACGGGCCGACGAACGTGATGCCCGCCTCCTCGCACGCGCGCGCCAGCTCCGGGTTCTCGGACAGGAATCCGTAGCCCGGGTACACGGCGTCGGCGCCCGCCAGGCGCGCCGCCCGGATGATCTCCTCCACCGAGAGGTAGGCCCGCACGGGATGCCCGGGCTCACCGATCTCGTACGCCTCGTCGGCCTTCATCCGGTGCAGAGAGTTGCGGTCCTCGTGGGGGAAGACGGCTACCGTGCGCGCACCCAGTTCGTAGCCAGCGCGGAACGCGCGAATCGCGATCTCCCCGCGGTTCGCTACCAGCACCTTGCGGAACATCCTGATCCCTTCACCCTGCCGGTGATGAGCACTACGGGTCGACGACGCCTCTCCCGCGGCCGCCCCGCCCCGTGAGGCGGCACTCGCCCGCGTCGCGCCCGGCTCGTTTCGGCAACGCTAAGGGCTGCGTCGTGGCCTTCTGAAGGTCCCACGACAGTGACATGGATCATCGCCGCCACACGGTGTACGACGGGCGGCGGAAGGAAGGAGGACGAGGCGCGGGAAGCCTCCGGCGGACGCCCCCGAGGAGGTGTCCCGTCGATCATGCCGGGCGGATCGGCGAGACCCTCCTAGGGCCTGTCGTCACATTCCCCTCTGCCCCGCGACGCCTGGCACGCGCTCTCGCCGCACCGGGCGAAAGCGCGAGTACGCCCCGTACGAGCA
>NZ_JBFBBC010000019.1:76228-109950 GCF_040689545.1 Streptomyces sp. NPDC051180 | reverse complement strand
CCAGTACGAGCACTTCCACCCGGCACACCGAGAGCACGCACCAGACGCCGCAGGGCCGCCCTTCGGGCAACGAGGGGATTGTGACGACAGGCCCTGGGGCGACACCCCCAGCGGCGGGGCTCCCGGGCCTCCGGGGGCGTCAGGCGGTCGCCGGTGCCGTGGTGGAGCGGGTCGTTGTGGCGATGGTGGCGGAGCCGACGACGCGGGTGCCGTCGTAGAGGACGATCGCCTGGCCGGGGGCGACGCCGCGGACCGGCTCGTCGAAGGTCACGGTGAGCCCGCCGTCGACGAGGGCCGCCGTCACCTCGGTCTCGCCGCCGTGGGCGCGGAGCTGGGCGGTGTAGCGGCCGGGGCCGTCCGGGGCGGTGCCGCACCAGCGGGGCTTGATCGCGGTGAGGCCGGTGACGTCGAGGGCCTCGACGGGGCCGACCGTCACCGTGTTGTTCACCGGCGAGATGTCCAGGACGTAGCGCGGCTTGCCGTCGGCGGCCGGATGGCCGATCCGCAGCCCCTTGCGCTGGCCGATGGTGAAGCCGTACGCGCCCTCGTGGGTGCCGACCTTCGTCCCGGTCTCGTCGACGATGTCACCCTCGGCCCTGCCCAGCCGGGAGGCGAGGAAGCCCTGGGTGTCGCCGTCGGCGATGAAGCAGATGTCGTGGCTGTCCGGCTTCTTGGCGACCGCGAGTCCGCGCCGCTCGGCCTCCGCCCGGATCTCGTCCTTGGTGGTGAGGGTGTCGCCCAGCGGGAACATCGCGTGCGCCAGCTGCTTCTCGTCCAGCACCCCGAGGACGTAGGACTGGTCCTTGGCCATGTCGGAGGCCCGGTGCAGCTCGCGCGTGCCGTCCTCGTGGAGGACGACGGTGGCGTAGTGGCCGGTGCAGACCGCGTCGAAGCCGAGCGCCAGCGCCTTGTCGAGCAGCGCGGCGAACTTGATCTTCTCGTTGCAGCGCAGGCACGGGTTGGGCGTGCGGCCCGCCTCGTACTCCGCGACGAAGTCGTCGACGACGTCCTCGCGGAACCGCTCGGCGAGGTCCCACACGTAGAACGGGATGCCGATGACGTCGGCCGCCCGGCGCGCGTCGCGCGAGTCCTCGATCGTGCAGCAGCCACGGGCGCCGGTGCGGAAGGACTGCGGGTTCGCGGAGAGCGCGAGGTGCACGCCGGTGACGTCGTGGCCCGCCTCGGCGGCGCGTGCGGCGGCGACGGCGGAGTCCACTCCGCCGGACATGGCGGCGAGGACCCTGAGGGGGCGGGTGCGGGGGTGCGGGGGCGGCGTCTGAGTCATAGCCCTACCAGGGTACGGGTCGCCGGGAACCGGGGGCGCGTGAGTAAGCGTTCTCCGTGGCATGGGGAGCAAGGGGAAAGGCAAGGACGCGTCCGGCCGGCGCGTGGGGCGACGGGCGGTGCTGCTCGGCGGCGGCGCGGCGGTGGTCGGGGTGGCAGCGGTGGCCCGGGACGACCTGGCGCGGTTCTGGTGGCGGCTGCCCGGCATGGAGAGGAAGCGGGTCGAGGGCGAGCTCGACCACAAGGGCGCCGAGTGGACGGCGGCGGCGCGGGCGAACTGGCGCCGGGCCGACCGGCCCGACGACTACCGGATCGACCGGGTCGTGATCCACGTGGTCCAGGGCAGCTACGCGACCGCGCTGAAGGTGTTCAGGAACCCGGGGCACGGCGCCGCCGCGCACTACGTCGTCCGCAAGGACGGCCACGTGGCACAGATGATCCGCGAGCTCGACGTGGCGTTCCACGCCGGCAACCGCGACATGAACGAACGCAGCATCGGCATCGAGCACGAGGGCTTCGTCGACCGTCCGCAGGACTTCACCGCGGCCATGTACGCGGGGTCGGCGCGGCTGACGGCGGACATCTGCTCCCGGTACGGGATACCCGTGGACCGGGAGCACGTCATCGGGCACGTGGAGGTCGAGGGCACCGACCACACCGACCCCGGGCCGCACTGGGACTGGGACCGCTATCTGCGGCTCGTGCGGGAGGCGTCGAAGGCGGTGCCGAGGACGGTCACGTGAGGCCGGCGGTCCGGGCGCGCTCGACGGCGGGGCCGATGGCCTCGGCGACCGCGCTCACGTCCTCCTTCGTCGAGGTGTGGCCGAGGGAGAACCGCAGCGTGCCGCGGGCGAGGTCCGGGTCGGTGCCGGTGGCCAGCAGGACGTGACTGGGCTGGGCGATGCCCGCGGTGCAGGCGGAGCCGGTCGAGCAGGCGATGCCGGCCGCGTCGAGCAGCAGGAGCAGGGAGTCGCCCTCGCAGCCGGGGAAGGTGAAGTGGGCGTTGGCGGGGAGCCGCTCGACCGGGTCGCCGCCGAGGATCGCGTCGGGGACGACCGTCCGGACGGCGGTGACCAGTGAGTCCCGCAGGGCGCCGACCTCGCGGGCGAACTCCTCGGTCCGCTCGGTGGCGAGCCGGGCCGCGACGGCGAACGCGGCGACCGCCGGCACGTCGAGCGTGCCCGAGCGGACGTGCCGCTCCTGGCCGCCGCCGTGCAGCACGGGTACGGGGGTGTGGTCGCGGCCCAGGAGGAGGGCCCCGATGCCGTAGGGCCCGCCGATCTTGTGGCCGGACACGGTCATCGCGGCCAGCCCGGAGGCGGCGAAGTCGACCGGGACCTGCCCGACGGCCTGGACGGCGTCCGCGTGCAGCGGGACGCCGAACTCGGCGGCGACGTCGGCGAGTTCCCGGACCGGCATGACGGTGCCGATCTCGTTGTTGGCCCACATCACGGTGGCCAGGGCCACCGAGTCGGGATCGCGCGCGATCGCCTCGCGCAGGGCGTCGGGGTGCACCCGGCCGTGCCGGTCGACCGGCAGGTACTCGACGTCCGCGCCCTCGTGCTCGGCGAGCCAGTCGACGGCGTCGAGCACGGCGTGGTGCTCCACCGGGCTGGCCAGGACGCGGGTGCGGCGGGGGTCGGCGTCGCGGCGGGACCAGTACAGGCCCTTCACGGCGAGGTTGTCGGCCTCCGTGCCGCCGGAGGTGAGGACGACCTCGCTCGGCCGCGCGCCGAGGGCGGCCGCGAGCGTCTCGCGCCCTTCCTCGACGGTGCGCCGGGCCCGGCGGCCGGCGGCGTGCAGGGAGGAGGCGTTGCCCGTGACGGCGAGGTGGGCGGTCATCGCCTCGATCGCCTCGGGCAGCATGGGCGTGGTCGCGGCGTGGTCGAGGTATGCCATGGTGCGTCGATTCTACGAGCCCGCGGCGGCGGCCTCGGCGGGTGGCCGGTTCACGACCCTCCCGCGGCGGGTCCCGGGGCGGCCGGGCCCCGGACGCGCGTCAGTCCCGCGGGGCGCGGGCCAGCTGCCGGGACTGGGCCACCAGGCGGTCGGCGCTGTCCCAGACCTCGGCGTCCTCCTCCAGGAAGCCGCCGGCGAGGTTGCGGGTGGTGATCGACACACGGAGCGGGCCGGGGGCCGGACGGCACCGGATGTGGGTGGTGAGCTCCACGGTCGGGGTCCAGCCCTTGAGCCCGAGCTCGAAGGAGGTCGGCGGCAGGGCGTCGACGGTCAGCAGCAGGGAGAGCGCGTCGGGCGCGCGACCGTCGGCGAGGCCGAACCACGCCCGCATCTCGCCCTTGCCGGACGGCGCGCCGACCGCCCAGCCGACACACGCCGGGTCCAGGCGGAGGTCGAGCCGGTCGGCGATGGCGGAGGACCCGGGGATCCGCGGGGCCGGGTTGTCGGCGGCGCTGAAGCAGTTCTCGATCGCGGCCATCGCCGGGGGCGTCGCGCTGGTGCGGACGTCGTCCGCGAGGGCGTCGAGGTCGCCGTAGGAGGCGAGGACGCGGATGCGCTCGACCTCGCTGCCGTCCTCGGCGTACTGGAAGAGGGACGCCTGGCCCGTGGAGAGCGTCCGGCCCGTGCGGACGGTCTCGGTCCGGATCACCGCCGGGCCCGGCACGGACGGCGTGAGGTAGTGCGCCGAGATCGTGAACGGGTCGGGGTGCGGGAGGTGGTCGCCGAGGGCGCGGCCGAGCAGGGCGAGGAGGTAGCCGCCGTTCACGGCGTGGATGATCGTCCAGCCGGCGGAGAGGTCGGCGTCGTAGACGCCGGGCTCCCTGAGGGTGACCGCCGTGTCGCGGTCGAACTCGTACGCCGCGAGGGCGGCGCTCGTCTCGGTGCTCGTGCTCATGCCTCGACGGTACCGCAGGTAATTACTGAGCGGTAGCTTTTTCGGGCTCCTCGCGCGCGGACGAACGGCGGTTCCACGCGCGCGGCGCACGCCAGTGGTAGCGCATCGCGAGCAGCCGCAGCACGAAGGCCGTCAGGACGGCCGCGCCGCTGGTGAAGGCGTTCAGCATGTCGAACCGGATGCACAGCACCACCATCGTGGCGCCCACGATCGCCGGCACCGCGTACAGGTCCCGGTCCCAGCGCAGCAGCGACGGCACCTCGTTCGCCAGCACGTCGCGCAGGACACCGCCGCCGACGGCCGTCGCCAGGCCCAGCGCGGCGGAGCTCGTCAGCCCCAGCCCGTAGTCGTACGCCTTCGTCGTCCCCGTCACGCAGAACAGCCCCAGGCCCGCCGCGTCGAACACGTTCACCGCGGTCTGCGTGCGCTCGACCTCCGGGTGCAGGAAGAACACCAGGACCGCCGCGACCAGCGGCATCACGAAGTACCCGAGGTCCGTGAACGCGGCCGGCGGCACCGCGCCGATGATCAGGTCCCGGATGAGACCGCCGCCGAGGGCCGTCACCTCGGCGAGGACCGCTATCCCGAAGACGTCGAAGTTCTTCCGGACGGCGAGGAGGGCGCCGGAGATGGCGAAGACGAAGATGCCGACGAGGTCCAGGGCGTGCTGGACATCGGGGCTGAACAGTTCGTGGAGCACCGGCCCATTGTCCCGGTCGCCCCGGGCCGCGACGTCCCGCCCCCGCGCGGACGTCGCGCTTTCCGTCACCCCCCGTTGTGGGCAACTGTTCCGCAAGGGCGGAACGGGTGGGCACAACCGTGCCACGGCGGTCAGCCCCCCCCTGCTTGGTCCACCTGGTGGGGGCGGTGTTCAGGAGCGGGGCCCTTGGTGCCTGGTGGGTGCGGGAGCCTAGGCCCGGCAAGGGGCGCCGTTCCGTTGTGCCCACCCTCCCCCAAGCTCTCGGCTTCGCGCGAGCAGGGGGGACCCCCATCGCCCCAGCGGAACGAATGCCCACAACGAGGGTGCCCGGGCATGCCGGAGGCCCCGGCCGCGGGCGGCGGGGGCCTCTTGGGCGGTGGGGACGTCACGCCTTCGGCGCGTCGTCCTCCTCGGCGGAGGCCGGGGCCTCGGGGGCGGCCTCGGCCTTGGCCGGAGCATCGGCCTCGGGCTCGGCCGGGGCCTTGGCGGCGGCCTCGGGCTCGGGGGCGGCCGGAGCTTCCGCCTTGGCCTCGGGCTCGGGCTTGGGCGGGGTGAGGTCGGTGGACTGGCGGGGCTGGGGGATGGTGAGGACGTCGGTGTTCTCGGGGTGGTGGCAGGCGACGCGCTGACCGGGGCGGAGCTCGACCAGCGGCGGCTCCTGGGTCTTGCAGAGCTCCGTCGCCTTCCAGCAGCGGGTGTGGAAGCGGCAGCCGGCCGGCGGGGCGATCGGGGAGGGGACGTCGCCGGTGAGGAGGATGCGGTCGCTCTTCGCGCCCCGGCGGCGCGGGTCCGGGATCGGGACCGCGGACATCAGGGCCCGGGTGTACGGGTGCATCGGGTTCTCGTACAGCGACTTGCGGTCGGCGAGCTCGACGACCTTGCCGAGGTACATGACGGCGATGCGGTCCGAGACGTGCCGGATGACCGAGAGGTCGTGCGCGATGATCACGTACGTGAGGCCGAGCTCCTGCTGGAGGTCGTCCAGGAGGTTGACCACCTGCGCCTGGATGGAGACGTCCAGGGCGGAGACGGGCTCGTCCGCGACGACGAGCTTCGGCTTGAGGGCGAGCGCGCGGGCGATGCCGATGCGCTGGCGCTGGCCGCCGGAGAACTCGTGCGGGTAGCGGTTGTAGTGCTCGGGGTTGAGGCCCACCAGGCCCAGGAGGCGCTGGACCTCCTTCTTCACGCCGCCCTCGGGCTCGACGCCCTGGAGCTTGAAGGGCGCGGAGACGATCGTGCCGACCGTGTGGCGCGGGTTCAGCGAGCCGTACGGGTCCTGGAAGATCATCTGGATGTCGCGGCGGAACGGGCGCATGCCCGCGACGCCGAGGTGGGAGATGTCCTTGCCCAGGAACTCGACGGTGCCGTCGGTGGGTTCGAGGAGCCGGGTGATGAGCCGGCCCATCGTGGACTTGCCGCAGCCGGACTCGCCGACCACGCCGAGGGTCTCACCGGGGTAGACCTCGAAGTCGATCCCGTCGACCGCCTTGACCGCGCCGGTCTGGCGCTGGAGAAGCCCCTTCTTGATGGGGAAGTGCTTCTTCAGGCCGCTGACCTTGAGCAGAGGTTCCATGTTGTCGCTCACAGTTTCGGCGCAATCTCTTCGGTCCAGATGCGGGTCCGCTCCTCCTGCGGCATGTGGCAGGCCGAGTAGTGGCGCTCGCCGGCCAGGGCCAGCTCGGGCCGCTGGGTGCGGGTGATGCCGCCCTTGGGGACGTCCGCGTACGGGCAGCGCGGGTTGAAGGCGCAGCCGCTCGGGATGTTGATGAGGCTGGGCGGGTTGCCCTTGACGGGGATGAGCCGCTCGGTCTGGTCGCGGTCGATCCTCGGCATCGAGCCGAGCAGGCCCCAGGTGTAGGGGTGCTGCGGCTCGTAGAAGACGGACTCGGCCGGGCCGCGCTCGACGCAGCGACCGCCGTACATCACGAGGATGTCGTCGGCGAGCTCGGCGACGACGCCGAGGTCGTGCGTGATGATGACGACCGCGGAGCCGAACTCCTTCTGGAGGTCCCGCATCAGGTCGAGGATCTGCGCCTGCACGGTGACGTCGAGCGCGGTGGTCGGCTCGTCGGCGATGAGCAGTTCCGGGTTGTTGACCAGCGCCATCGCGATCATCGCGCGCTGGCGCATGCCGCCGGAGAACTCGTGCGGGTAGTTGTCGAACCGCTTCGCGGGCTCGGGGATGCCGACCCGGTCGAGGAGTTCGACGGCCCGCCGGCGCGCCGTCTTCTTGTCCACGGGGTGGTGGACGCGGTACGCCTCCACGATCTGGTGGCCGATCGTGTAGTACGGGTGCATCGCGGACAGCGGGTCCTGGAAGATCATCGCCATCTCGCGGCCGCGCATCCGGCGGACCTCGTCCGGGTCCGCGGAGAGCAGCTCGCGGCCGTTCAGCCAGATCTCGCCGGAGATCTGCGCCTTCTGGCGGCCGTACTGGCCGACCGTGTGGAGGCCCATGATGCCGAGCGAGGTGACCGACTTGCCGGAGCCGGACTCGCCCACGATGCCGAGGGTCTTGCCCTTCTCCAGCTGGAAGCTCAGGCCGTCGACCGACTTGACCAGACCGTCGTCGGTCGGGAAGTGGATCTTCAGGTCGCGCACGTCGAGGAAGGCGTCGGACGGGGCGTCCGAGGCGGCGACCGGCTCTCCGGGCGCCGCACCCGTCTTCGTCAGGTTGTCCGTCATGCGAGCCTCACTCGGGGGTCGATCACCGCGTACAGCAGGTCCACCACGAGGTTCGCGATGACGACGCACGCGGCGGTGATGAGGGTGACGGCCAGGATCAGCGGCAGGTCACGCTCGCTCACGCCCTTGATGGCGAGACCGCCGAGGCCGTGGAGGCTGAACGCGGTCTCCGTCAGGATCGCGCCGCCGATGAGGGCGCCGAGGTCCATGCCGAAGATGGTCAGGATGGGGGTCATGGTGGAGCGCATCGCGTGCTTGCCGAGCACGACCGACTCCGGCAGGCCCTTGGCCCGGGCGGTGCGGATGTAGTCCTCGCCGAGGACCTCCAGCATGGTGGCGCGGGTGAGCCGCGCGTACATCGCCGCGTAGAGGAAGGCGAGCGTGACCCACGGGAGGAGCAGGCCGCCGAACCAGCCGCCGAAGGACTCGGTGATCGGCACGTACGAGGCGTCGACCCACTGGAGCTGGGTGCGGAAGACGAGCATCGCCAGCATGGCGGTGAAGAAGATGGGGAGCGAGACGCCGGCCAGCGCGGTGATCATCGCCGCGCGGTCGATGACGGTGCCCCGCTTGAGCGCGGAGACCACGCCGGTGGAGACACCGAGCACCAGCCACAGCACGGCGGCGCCGATGACCATGGAGAGGGTGACCGGGAAGGCGTCGACGAGCATCGTCCACACGTCCTGCTCGGTGCGGAACGAGTAGCCGAAGCACGGCGCGGCGCAGTGGATCGTGTCGCCGCCGCCGGTGTAGTCCCGGCCGACGAAGATGCCGGAGACGAAGTGCCAGAACTGCACCAGGATCGGCTCGTCCAGGCCCAGCTTCTGCCGGACGGCCTCGATGGAAGCCGGATCCGCCTGCTTGCCGACGAACATCGCGGCAGGGTCGCTGCCGGTCATCTTGGGGATGAGGAAGAAGATGCTGAGCGTCACCAGGGTGACGACGAGCAGCATCACGACGACGGAGAAGAGTCGCCGGACTATGTATGCAAGCATGCGGTCGGCCGGTCGGCGGCCGGGGTCCCCGATCGGGGACCCCGGCCGCCGCCTTCGGCCATCACCTGCCCTTCGGACCTGGCGGCGGGTGGTGCGCCGGTGGAGCGGGTCGGATTACTTGACGACGCCGAGCGACGCGTAGTCGTAGCGGCCGTTGTAGGCGTCCGCCGTGTAGACGTTGGTCAGCCGGGAGCTGCGCCAGATGATGTTCTTCTCGTGGGTGAAGGGCAGGTAGACCGCGGCCTCCGACACCTTCGTGTTGATCTGCTTGTAGAGCTCGCCGGCCTTGACCGGGTCGGTCTCCTTCAGCGCCTGGTCGAACAGGCCGTTGACGGCCGGGTCGTTCAGCTCCGAGAAGTTGTTGTTACCGCTCTGGAGGATGAAGCGGCCGTCGACCAGCGGCTGGAGGAAGCCCTGGCCCGACGGGAAGTCGGCGCCCCAGCCCATGATGATGATGCCGTAGCCCTTGTCCTTGACGACCTTCGGCGAACCGATGATGCCGGAGGTCTGGGCGCCGTCGAACTGGTCGATCTGGGCCTCGATGCCGACGGCCTTCAGCGACTGCTGGAGGGACTCGGCGGTCGCGATCTCGATCTTCTTGTTGTTGCGGACCGCGATCGTGGTCTTGAAGCCGTTCGGCTTGCCGCACTTCGCCAGGGCCTCCTTGGCCTTGGCGAGGTCCGGGGCGCCCGCGAGCTTGCCGTACGGGTCGGCCTTCGGGTCGGCACCCTTGATCGCCGGCGGCAGCATGTTGGAGGCGATGTCGCCACCGGCCTGCGGGCCGCCGCGGGCGGTCTGCAGCGACTTGGAGTCGGCCGCGTAGATGATGGCCTTGCGGCACTCGACGTTGGGGATGACCGTCTGCGGGAAGACCGCGTAGCGGATGAAGCCCGTCTGCGGGTTGTCGACGTTGCCCTTGTGCTGCTGGAGCACCTTCTGGCGGGCGGCGGCGCCGACACCGGTGGCGTTGATGTCGAGGTCGTACTCGCCCTCGACCAGGCGGTTGTCCATGTCGTCGGCGTTCGTGGTGAACGTGACGCTGATCTTGTCCGGCAGGGCCTTGCGGACGGTGTCCGTCTTGGCGTCCCACTTGTCGTTGCGGACGAGCTTGATGGACTTGTTCGGGGTGTACGAGTCCCACTTGTACGGGCCGGAGGAGAAGGGCTTCAGGCCGTACTTGGCCTTGGTGTCCTTGTCCTGGCGGACCGGGGAGGCGGCCGGCATGGCCAGCATCTGCAGGAAGTCGCCGTTGGCGACCGGCAGCTTGAAGACGATGGTCTTGTCGTCCGGGGTCTCGATCGCCTTCAGGCCGAGCTTGTCCGCGGAGGTGTCCTTGTACGGGCCCTTGTACTCGCCCTTGGGGTCGAGGACCTGCTGGAGGTAGATCGGGCCGCCGGAGATGACGTCCTGGGCCCAGATGCGCTCGATGCCGTACTTGATGTCCTTGGAGGTGATCGGCTTGCCGTCCTCCCAGGTCACCCCGTCCTTCAGCGTGAAGGTGTAGGTGAGGCCGTCGGCGGAGACCTTGCCGGCGTCGGTGGCGAGGTCCGGGACGAGCTCGGTGGAGGCGGCGCCCGGCTCGGCCTTGAAGGTGACGAGCTGGCGCGTGTAGTAGCGGGCGAAGTCCCACACGAAGCCGTAGTAACCGCGCTGCGGGTCCCAGTTGTCGGCCTCCTGCGAGCCGATGAACTTCAGCTCGCCGCCCTTCTTGTCGGAGGCGTTGGCGACCTTGTTCACACCGGCGTTGAAGCCGGCCGCGCCGGACGTGCCCTTGTCGCCGCCGTTGCTGCCGCCGCCGCCACAGGCGGTGGTGACGACCATCGTGGCCGCGGCAAGCAGCGCGCCTGCGGCGATTCTGCGCTGGGAGCTCTTCAGCATGGGTCCAACAACCTCCGGGATAGTGGCGGCCGATACGGCGGTCCGCCGATTGGGGATGGGCCTCCTGTCGCCAGCGGCAGGGGCGGGTCTTGCGTGTCGTCGGCGGACGGTCAGCGGGAGCCCTTCGGGTCGAGCGCGTCACGCACGCCGTCGCCGAAGAGGTTGAACGCCAGGACGGTGATGAAGATCGCGAGGCCGGGGATCACCATGAACAGGGGGTCCGATTCATAGGTGGTGATGGCCGTCGACAGCATCTGCCCCCAGGAAGCGGTGGGAGGCTTCACACCCGCGCCGAGGAAGCTGAGCGCCGCTTCGGTGAGGATGTTGGTGGGAATCATGAGGGTCGCGTAGACCGTGATCGGGGCGATCAGGTTCGGGAGCAGCTCGCGCCGCAGGATGTACAGGCGGCCGGCGCCCAGGCTCTGGGCGGCCTCGACGTACTCGCGGTTGCGCAGCGAGAGGGTCTGGCCGCGGACGATGCGGCCCACGTAGGGCCAGCCGAAGAAGCCGATGACCAGGACGAGGGCGGCGATGCGGACGCCGGACCCGTCGAGGCCGAGGAACTCGTTGGGCAGCACCGAGACCAGGGCGATCGTGAAGAGGAGCTGCGGGAAGGCGAGCATGACGTCCATGACCCGGCTGAGCGCGGCGTCGATCCAGCCGCCGAAGTAGCCGGCGATGATGCCGAGGACGGTGCCGAGCACGACCGCGAAGACCGCCGCCAGGAAGGCGACGAGCAGCGAGATCCGGGCGCCGTAGACGATGCGGCTGAAGACGTCGCGGCCGTTGACGGGCTCGACTCCGAAGAGGAAGTCGGAGCTGACGCCGCCCCACGAGCCGATCGGGGTGCCGAACAGCGGGTCGATCTGGTCCTCGTGGAACTCGTCGGGCGGGTGGCCGAGGAGTCCGACGATGACCGGAGCGAAGATCGCGACCAGGACGAGGAAGACGACGACGAAGGCGCCCGCGAGGGCGAGCTTGTCGCGCTTGAGGCGCGTCCAGGCGATCTTCCAGGGCGAGCGGCCCTCGATCGCCTTGGCGGCGGCACCGGGGGTGCCGGGGGTGTCCGGAATGCCGGAAGCGTCGGGCGCGCCGTCGACGGTGGCGGTCGCCTCGCCCGCACTCGTCTCGTGCAGTGGTGCCGTCATCGTGGTGAGGACCCCTCTCGGCCGCCGGTAGCCGGCCCTTGCCCGCCGCGGGTAGCGGCTCGGTGGAACAACATGCTGGGCACCTGCTCCAAAGGAGCCGAACGCCCGGTGTTCCGGGGAGTCTTCAATGCGCTTGTGATCACCCGCCAGCCCTGACGGGGAATGTTTGCTCAAACGTGATGCGGTGCTGCGACTTCCGTTATCCGGACGTCGTGATCGTGTGAGCGGACCATCTCGGGTCCTCTTCGCCGTAATCGGGCATGTCGCCCAACAGGGCTTTCGACCTCATCAATTGGGGCGAACGAAGGGCTCCGGCGGGGCCGGCGGGACACCGGTGAAGAAGGGAGGTGTCTCAGTATCCGGACGGGGCTGCCGGCGGGTACCCGTACCCCGGGGCGGGGGCGGAACCGCGGCCGGCGTGGGCCTCGCGGTCGTAGAAGGGGCGGGCGTTGGCGCGCAGCCAGAGCGCCACCGGGTCGTACGCGTCGGAGAGCGCGACCGTCGAGACGGGCAGTCCGTCGGGTACGGAGCCGATGGACTGGCGCATCATCGCGCGGACCGTGTCGACGGCCGCCGGGGAGGTGTCGTACAGGTCGAGGCCGACGACGAGGTACGGGGAGCCGAGCGCGGGCTGCACCCAGCCGCGGCGCAGCGAGCGGACCACCGGGGTGCGGTGGGCGTTCTGCGTGAGCAGGGCGTAGAACTGCGGGATCTCCAGGGCGGGCTCGGTGACGCGCAGCGGGCCCGCGGGCATCCGGTCGAGGCCGGTGGCGATCCGGCGCAGGTCGGCCCAGGGGATGCCGAGGCCGCCGCCGGGAGCGTGCGGATTGAGCCAGACGCCCCAGCGGTCGGGGTAGAGGGCGCGGGCGATCTCCCGGCCGGTGACGACCTCGTGGCCGCGGTTCCAGCCGGACGCGGCGAGCTCCTGGGCGGAGGTGACGCAGGGCGCGTAGCCGAAGCCGTCGACCTCCATGTTCCCGTACTGGGCGTCGGCGGAGCCGGCCGATCCGTGCCAGAGCAGCATCCGGAGTTCGCCGTCGGCGAGGGCGTGCAGCAGCTGCTCGTACGCGTCGTAGCGTCCGGGCGCCACCTCGCGCAGCATGCGCTCGACCTCTCCGGCCGCCGCGGTGCCTGACGCGCTCACCATGGGTCCCCGCCCCTCTTCCGTCCACCGTGTCCGCGCGGCGTGCGTGCCGCTGCCGAGTCCGTTCGGCCCACCGGCCAGTTCAGCTTAAACAGGCGCCCGCTCACACGGCGGCGCGCTGGTAGAACGGGCGCACCCGCTCCAGCATCCAGTCACCGACCGGGTCCTGCGCCATGTCGAGCAGGATGAGGTTGACCGGCCAGGCGACCTCGACGCGGCCGAGGGCCCTGCCGAGGGCGTCCAGCGGCGCGTTGCGGTCGACGCCGTCCCAGGCGGCCAGCTGGACGCCGACGAAGAGGGCCGGTTCGGTCCCCTCGACGCTGGCGAGCGCGCGCCGGGCGGTGGTGACGACGCCGGTGGCCTCGAACTCGGCGGAGGCCGCGGCGAGGAAGTCGACCGGGTCGTCCTGCCAGTCGGGCTCGAAGAGCCGGACGCGGCCGCCGGAGGCGGGGCCGTCGAGCGGGGTGCGGCCGGTGCGGCAGAGTTCGGCGACGGCCGGGGGCGGCAGCGGGACGCCGACGGTGCCGCCGGGGTTCACGGCGATGCCGAGCTGCGGGGGCAGGCCGCGGGCGAAGTCCCGGGCGGGGGCCACCGCGAAGGACATGTGGTCTCCGACACAGGCGAGGAACTGCTGCTCGGAGCTGAAGACGGGGACGTAGGCCGCGCCGTCGATCTCCAGGGTGGGGAGGTCGAGGTCGG
Organism: Streptomyces sp. NPDC051180; assembly: GCF_040689545.1. Classification (NCBI taxonomy): domain Bacteria; kingdom Bacillati; phylum Actinomycetota; class Actinomycetes; order Kitasatosporales; family Streptomycetaceae; genus Streptomyces; species Streptomyces sp. NPDC051180. The sequence goes on along the minus strand of NZ_JBFBBC010000019.1, from coordinate 96,563 downwards.
GGCTGTCGGGGCCGCCGCCGTTGGGGAGGGGCACCCAGACCGCGCTGCGGCCCAGCACCTCGACGAGACGCCCGCCCGCCGCGGGGTTGCCCAGTGAGGCGGCGAGGACCTCTTCGAGCTCGTTGCCCGGCCACGTCACGTCCACGGTCGTCTTTCCCCTTCTCGCACGGCCTGCCGCACCGGCCGCCCGGCAGCACCCTAACGCCGCCCCGGCGCCGCCGTGGCCAAAAGGGAAGGGTACGGGCCCTTACGGGGCCGGGGGCCGTCAGACGGCCTCGCGGAAGGAGATGCGCCGCAGGGTGTCGGCGGCGGCCCGGTCGAGGAGGGTCACGGAGGCGCAGCCGGGCGGGAGGCTGCCGGACTCGGCGGCCCGCAGGAGCCGGCCGACGGCTCTGCGGTGGCGCGCGAAGGCGTAGGCGGAGACGCCGCGGCCGCGGGCGTGCTGGCCGGCCCGGGCGGTGTCCGGGGTGACGTCGAGCAGGACCAGGTGGAGAGCGCGGCCGCGGCGGCGGGCCTCGCGGGCGAGCCAGCCGCGGACCCAGGACTGGGTGCCGCAGTCGTGGACGGTGACGCTCGCCCCGGAGCGCAGGGCGCGGCGGAGGCCGGCGTAGTGGGCGAGCCGGACGAGGGGGCGGTAGACGGCGTACGGCAGGAGGCGTGGCATGCGGGCCTCCCAGCGCTCGCGGGCGTCCTGGGAGTCGATGCCGTGGCCCTCGGCGGCGCGGCGCATGAGGGTGGACTTGCCGCTGCCGGGGAGTCCGGAGACGACCACGAGGTCGCCGGCGGCGAAGGTGAGGGCGCGGGGGCCTCGGCCGCCGCGCTCGCGCAGGTCGCGCAGGAGACGGCCGCGGCCGCGGGTCCGGGCGCGGGCTCGCTGGGACGGTATGCCGGTGCCGGTCGCGTACGCGCCGGTGTGCTGGATCCTCATCGCTCCCCCAGTCGGGTCTCAGGAGACCTGAGGAGACCCTTGCCCAAGAAGTGTAAAGAAACGGTAATGGCACACAAGCGATTTGCCCCGCCGACACCGCGTGCAATGATGTGCGCGCCAGGCGCGCACAGTCGCCACACAATCGCATACCGGCCGCTCGAATCCGCGCGGGAGAGTTCCGGACAGCCGAGTGCGTCCGGACGCCGAAGGAGCAAGACCCTCCCTTGAATCTCTCAGGCCCCGTACCGCGCGGATGAGGCAGATCTGAAAAGCGGGACACCTCGCGTGTCCCCACCCAAGGTGCAAGCCGAGGATGCCCTCGGTGAACCTCTCAGGTTCCATGACAGATGGGGAGGACGTCCTCGCCCGTCATGTGTTTTCGTCACCGATCACGCCCTTGGGACCCGGGAGCCACCCCATGACCACTGCCCCCCGTCTGACCGCCCTCGATGCCCTGCATCGTTCGCTGGGCGCGACCATGACCGACTTCGCGGGCTGGGACATGCCGCTGCGGTACGCGAGCGAGCGAGAGGAGCACAACGCCGTCCGCACGCAGGCCGGCCTCTTCGACCTCTCCCACATGGGCGAGATCACCGTCACCGGTCCGCAGGCCGTCGAGCTCCTCGACCACGCCCTGGTCGGCAACATCTCCACGGTGGGCCTCGGCCGCGCCCGGTACACGATGATCTGCCAGGAGGACGGCGGCATCCTCGACGACCTGATCGTCTACCGGCTGGGCGAGACGGAGTACATGGTCGTCGCCAACGCGTCGAACGCGCAGATCGTCCTGGACGCGCTGGTGGCACGCGCGGAGGGCTTCGACGCCGAGGTCCGCGACGACCGTGACGCGTACGCCCTGATCGCGGTGCAGGGCCCCGAGTCCCCCGGCATCCTGAAGTCGCTCACCGACGCCGACCTGGACGGGCTGAAGTACTACGCCGGCCTGCCGGGCACGGTCGCGGGCGTGCCCGCGCTGATCGCCCGCACCGGCTACACCGGCGAGGACGGCTTCGAGCTGTTCCTGAAGCCGGAGCACGCCGAGGGCGTGTGGAAGGCGCTGACCGAGGCGGGCGCCCCGGTCGGCCTGATCCCCTGCGGCCTCTCCTGCCGCGACACGCTCCGCCTGGAGGCGGGCATGCCGCTGTACGGCCACGAGCTGACCACCGCCCTGACCCCCTTCGACGCCGGCCTCGGCCGCGTCGTGAAGTTCGAGAAGACGACCAACGAGGGTCGCTTCGTCGGCCGTGAGGCGCTGGAGAAGGCCGCCGAGCGCGCCGAGTCCGCCCCGCCGCGCAAGCTGGTCGGCCTGGTCGCCGAGGGCCGCCGGGTCCCGCGGGCCGGCTTCTCCGTCGTCAAGGACGGCGTGGTGATCGGCGAGGTGACCTCCGGCGCCCCGTCCCCGACGCTCGGCAAGCCGATCGCCATGGCCTACGTGGACGCGGCGCACGCCGCTCCGGGCACCGAGGGTGTAGGTGTGGACATCCGTGGCGCCCACGAGCCGTACGAGGTCGTCGCGCTGCCGTTCTACAAGCGCCAGAAGTGACGCATCCGTCTCACTCCGCGTCTCACCCCGTAAGACCCACGTTCATCAGTACTCCCCCGATCCAGGAGAATCAGGTCATGAGCAACCCCCAGCAGCTGCGCTACACCAAGGAGCACGAGTGGCTGTCGGACGCCGTGGACGGCGTCGCGACGATCGGCATCACGGAGTTCGCCGCCAACGCGCTCGGTGACGTCGTCTACGCCCAGCTCCCCGCCGTCGGCGACACCGTCACCGCGGGCGAGACCTGCGGCGAGCTGGAGTCGACGAAGTCCGTCAGCGACCTCTACTCCCCCGTCACGGGCGAGGTCGTCGAGGCCAACCAGGACGTGGTGGACGACCCGTCCCTGGTGAACACGGCTCCGTTCGAGGGTGGCTGGCTGTTCAAGGTGCGCGTCGCGGGTGAGCCGGACGACCTGCTCACCGTCGACGAGTACACCGCGTTCTCCGCCGGGAACTGAGACCGGGCCCGAGACCCCTTAGGGATCGATTCATGTCGCTTCTGAACACTCCCCTCCACGAGCTGGACCCCGACGTCGCCGCCGCCGTCGACGCCGAGCTCCGCCGTCAGCAGTCCACCCTCGAGATGATCGCCTCGGAGAACTTCGCTCCGGTCGCGGTCATGGAGGCCCAGGGCTCCGTCCTCACCAACAAGTACGCCGAGGGCTACCCGGGCCGCCGCTACTACGGCGGCTGCGAGCACGTCGACGTGGCCGAGCAGATCGCGATCGACCGGATCAAGGACCTGTTCGGCGCCGAGTACGCCAACGTCCAGCCGCACTCCGGCGCCTCCGCGAACCAGGCCGCCCTCTTCGCGATCGCCCAGCCCGGCGACACGATCCTGGGTCTGGACCTGGCCCACGGCGGTCACCTGACCCACGGCATGCGCCTGAACTTCTCGGGCAAGCAGTTCGACGTGGTCGCGTACCACGTGGACGAGGCCGGCCTGGTCGACATGGCCGAGGTCGAGCGCCTGGCCAAGGAGCACCGTCCCAAGGTGATCATCGCGGGCTGGTCCGCCTACCCGCGCCAGCTGGACTTCGCCGAGTTCCGCCGGATCGCCGACGAGGTCGACGCCTACCTGTGGGTCGACATGGCCCACTTCGCGGGCCTGGTCGCGGCCGGTCTGCACCCGAACCCGGTCGAGTACGCGGACGTGGTCACCTCCACCACGCACAAGACGCTCGGCGGCCCCCGCGGCGGCATCATCCTGGCGAAGAAGGAGTTCGCGAAGAAGCTGAACTCCTCGGTCTTCCCCGGCTTCCAGGGCGGCCCGCTGGAGCACGTGATCGCGGCCAAGGCCGTCTCCTTCAAGGTCGCGGCCTCGGAGGAGTTCAAGGAGCGCCAGCAGCGCACCCTGGACGGCGCCCGCATCATCGCCGAGCGCCTGGTCCAGGACGACGTCACCGCGCACGGTGTCTCGGTCCTGTCCGGCGGCACGGACGTGCACCTGCTCCTCGTCGACCTGCGCGACAGCGAGCTGGACGGCCAGCAGGCCGAGGACCGCCTCCACGAGGTCGGCATCACGGTCAACCGGAACGCCGTTCCGAACGACCCGCGCCCGCCGATGGTCACCTCGGGTCTGCGCATCGGCACGCCGGCGCTCGCCACCCGCGGTTTCACGGTCGAGGACTTCGCCGAGGTCGCCGACATCATCGCGGAGACCCTGAAGCCCGGCTTCGACGCCGAGGCCCTCAAGGCCCGGGTCACCGCGCTGGCGGACAAGCACCCGCTGTACCCCGGCCTGAAGTAATTTCGTACGCTTTTGTTCGTACGAAGCTCCGGGGCACCGCGCACACTGGACAGTGAGCGCGGTGCCCCCGCTCTTGTCGTCACGCCCCGCACGCTCTTCTGCACCACCCCGGCAGACAACGGCGTCTAGCCCCCCACAAGGAGTCCTCCCGTGGCCATCTCGGTCTTCGACCTGTTCTCGATCGGCATCGGCCCGTCGAGCTCCCACACGGTGGGCCCCATGCGCGCGGCGCGGATGTTCGCGCGCCGGCTGAAGAACGAGGGGCTGCTGGCCCACACCGCGGCGATACGGGCCGAGCTGTACGGCTCGCTCGGCGCGACCGGCCACGGCCACGGCACCCCGAAGGCGGTCCTGCTGGGCCTGGAGGGCAACTCTCCGCGCACGGTGAACGTCGAGACCGCCGACGAGGAGTTCGAGCGGATCAAGGCGAGCGGCCGGATCAACCTGCTCGGCGCCCACGAGATCCCCTTCGACTTCGACGCCGACCTGATCCTGCACCGGCGCAAGGCCCTGCCGTACCACGCCAACGGCATGACGGTCTTCGCGTACGACGCGGAGGGCGCGCTCGTCCTGGAGAAGACGTACTACTCCGTCGGCGGCGGCTTCGTCGTGGACGAGGACGCGGTGCAGGGCGAGAACCCGATCGTCCCCGACGACACCGTCCTGAAGTACCCCTTCCGCACCGGTGACGAGCTGCTGCGCCTGGCGAAGGAGACCGGCCTGTCGATCTCCGCGATGATGCTGGAGAACGAGAAGGCGTGGCGCACCGAGGACGAGATCCGCGCCGGCCTCCTGGAGATCTGGCGCGTCATGCAGTCCTGCGTCTCGCGCGGCATGTCCCGCGAGGGCATCCTGCCCGGCGGCCTGAAGGTGCGCCGGCGCGCCGCGAACCTGGCCCGCAAGCTGCGCTCCGAGGGCGACCCGAAGATGCACGCCATGGAGTGGATCACCCTCTACGCGATGGCCGTGAACGAGGAGAACGCGGCGGGCGGCCGGGTGGTCACCGCCCCGACGAACGGCGCGGCCGGCATCATCCCCGCCGTCCTGCACTACTACACGAACTTCGTGCCCGGCGCCGACGACGAGGGCATCGTCCGCTTCATGCTGGCGGCCGGCGCGGTCGGCATGCTCTTCAAGGAGAACGCGTCGATCTCCGGCGCCGAGGTCGGCTGCCAGGGCGAGGTCGGCTCGGCCTGCTCCATGGCGGCCGGCGCGCTCGCCGAGGTCCTCGGCGGCACCCCGGAGCAGGTGGAGAACGCCGCCGAGATCGGCATGGAGCACAACCTGGGCCTGACCTGCGACCCGGTCGGCGGCCTGGTCCAGATCCCGTGCATCGAGCGCAACGGCATGGCGGCCGTCAAGGCCGTCACGGCGGCGAAGATGTCGATGCGCGGCGACGGCAGCCACCTCGTCTCCCTCGACAAGGTCATCAAGACCATGAAGGAGACCGGCGCCGACATGAGCGTGAAGTACAAGGAGACCGCGCGCGGCGGGCTCGCGGTGAACATCATCGAGTGCTGAACCGATTCCCCCGGCGGCCCGCCGGGGGAATCGGCCGTCCGGGCGCGCGGGCAGGGCCGCACCACGGGTCCGGGCCGATGGCCCGATCACGCCGGGGTCGGCACCACGCTCCGGCCCGTCTCGTGGGCGTAGAGCATCGCCCGGTCCCGGAGCGAGGCGTGCACCGCCATCCCGGCGTCCCGGCGTCGCTGCGCCGGCCCGTCGGGCAGGTGCAGGATGCCCGCGTTGCCGCGGGAACCGCGCTGGATCTCCGCCGTGCGCGGGATCCGCAGCGACTGGTAGCGGTCCAGGCGCGCCCCGGTCGTCGCCGCCGCCGGGTCGGCCAGGCAGGCCGCCAGGTCCATCGCGTCCTCGACCGCCTGGTTGGCGCCCTGCGCCATGAACGGCAGCATCGGATGGGCCGCGTCGCCCAGCAGCGTGAGCCGCCGCGACGACCACACCTCCAGGGGCGGACGGTCGTGCAGCGCCCACTGGTGGGTCGTCTCCACGGCCGCCACGACGTCCGCGACCAGGCCCGTCCAGCCGCCGAAGACCGCGCGCAGCGCCTCCGGGTCGCCCGGGGCCGACCAGGACTCGCCCGGCGACTCCGCCATCGGCACGGTCGCCGCGAAGCTCAGGTACTCCCCCGCCGCGACCGGGTAGCAGACGAAGTGGCCGCCCGGACCGAGCCAGAGGCGCACCAGGGGCTCGCGGGCCGCGTCGGGGAGCGCGTCCACAGGGACGAGGCCCCGGTAGATCCCGAGCCCCGAGAAGACCGGCTCGTCGCGCCGGAAGGTCTCGCGGACCGTCGAGTGGATGCCGTCGGCGCCCACCACCAGCTCGGCGTCGCGGACCGTGCCGTCCTCGAAGGCCAGCCCCACGCCGGCGGGACCCGTCTCGCGGGCCTCGCTCAGCCGCTCGCCCAGCTTGAGGGCGCCGGGCTCGACCAGCGAGAGCAGCGCGTCGTGCAGATGGGCCCGGTGCACCGCGTAGTACGGCGCCCCGAACATCCGCTCGCACTCGGCGCCCAGCGGCGTCCGGGCGATCGGCCGCCCGCTCCACCCGCGCACCTCCATGGCCTCGATCGCCACCGCGCGCTCGCGCAGGGCGGGGCCGAGGCCGAGCCGCAGCAGCGGCCGGACCGCGTTCGGCGAGAGCTGGACCCCCGCCCCCACCTCGGCGAGCCGCCGCGTCTGTTCGTACACCGTGTACGGAATGCCCATGGAGGAGAGCGCACCGGCCAGCGTCAGTCCGCCGATGCCGGCGCCGACCACCGAGACGTGCGGCCGCTCCTCCGCTCCCCACTCGTCCAGATCCCCGAACCGCACCTTTGAGACCGCCTTCCGCGTCGCTGCTGTGTCGGCACCGTCGGCGTCGCCGGCCGCGGTCCCCCCGCGTCCCGGCCGTCCGCCGCACCCCGAGCATGGGCGGCCCGCCGGTGCCCGGCAACGCGGGTCACGCCCGGGGCTGACAACTGTCGCGGCTTCCATGACGTGCGTCACCGGCGCCCCCGCGCGGCCGCTCCGCGCCCGGTCCACGCCCCTAACGTCGAGGCCGCGCCCCGGAGTCCGTCTGCGGGCGACGACCCCACGACGTCCCACGACACCACCGGGAGAGACACATGACACGAGCCGAGGGACCGCGGTGACCGCCGCGGTGGCCGTGGCCGGCCTGCAGAAGCGGTACGGCGACCACGAGGCCGTCCGCGGCGTCGACTTCACCGTCGCCGAGGGCGAGATCTTCGCCCTGCTCGGGCCGAACGGCGCGGGCAAGACCACCACCCTGGAGATCCTGGAGGGCTTCCGCGACCGCGACGGCGGGCGCGTCGAGGTCCTCGGGCGCGACCCCGGTGTGAAGGCCGACGGAGCCTGGCTGCGCGGCCAGGTCGGTCTGGTGCTCCAGGACATCGCCGTCGAGCCGTACCTGTCGGTGCGCGAGACCGTCGCCCGCAACGCCGGCTACTACCCGGACCCGCGGAACGTCGACGAGCTGCTCGACCTCGTCGGTCTGAACGAGAAGAAGGGTGCCAAGGTCAAGGACCTGTCCGGCGGCCAGAAGCGCCGGCTCGACCTGGCGCTCGGCGTCGTCGGCCGGCCGAAGCTGCTCTTCCTCGACGAGCCGACGACGGGCTTCGACCCGAACGCCCGCCGCGGTGCCTGGGACGTCGTGCGCAACCTGCGCGACGACGGCACCACCATCGTCCTCACCACCCACTACATGGACGAGGCCCAGGCGCTCGCCGACTCGGTCGTGGTCATCGCCGAGGGGCGGATCGTGGCCTCGGGCACGCCGGAGACGCTCGGCGGCCGCGACAGCGCGCAGACCCGGATCCGCTTCGCGCTGCCGGCCGGCGCCGCGCTCGCCGACGTCCCCCTGGCCGTCAGCGACGTGGAGGACGGCCTGGTGACGGCCGAGACGACCGAGCCGACGGCCGCGCTGCACCGGCTGACCGGCTGGGCCCTCGACCGGGGCACGCCGCTGGACCGGCTGACCGTCGAGCAGCCCACCCTCGAGGACGTCTACCTCAGCCTGACCAGCGAGTACGTACAGCAGGAAGCCTCCTCGCCGTCGTCCGGGCGGGGGCGCAAGTCGCCCGCCGGGCGGGGGCGCCGACCCGGACGGAGCCGCTCGTGACCACCTTGATCCCCCCGACCACCGACACCGCTCCGGCGGTCCCGGCGGCGCGTGCCGCCGCGCCGCGCGGGCGGAGCGCCGTGGCGCTGCTCGCCCACCAGATCCGTTTCGAGCAGCTGTCGTTCTGGCGCAACCCGCAGTCGATGGTCTTCACCTTCGTGCTGCCGATCGTCATCATCGGCATCTTCGGCGCCGTGTTCAGCGGCAGCGAGGGCCAGGAGTTCTTCTTCGGCCTGACCGGGATGCAGTACTACACGCCGGTGATCGCCGCCGTGTCGGTGCTCGGCGCCTGCTACGGCCAGCTGGCGATCGTCCTGGCGATGCGCCGGCAGACCGGCATCCTGAAGCGGCTGCACGCGACGCCGCTGCCCGCCTGGGTGTACTTCGCGGGCCTGCTCGTGCACTGCGTCGTCGTCAGCATCGTGGACGTCGCCCTCGTCTTCGGCATCGGCGCCCTCTACGGCGTCGACCTGCCGACCCACTGGGGCGCGGTCCTGGTGACGCTGGTGCTCGGCGCGGCGAGCTTCTGCGCGCTCGGCGTCGGCGTGGCCTCGCTGATCAAGAACTCGGAGGCGGCCCCGGCCGTCGTGCAGTTCATCCAGTTCCCGCTGGTCTTCATCTCGGGCAGCTACTTCCCGATCCACGCGGAGCTGCTGAACACGATCGCGGGCCTGCTGCCCGTGAAGCCGTTCAACGACGCGATGCTGGCGCTGTTCACGCACGACGCCGGCTTCCAGTGGCGCGACCTCGCGGTCCTCGCCGCCTGGGGCGTCGTGGGCGCCCTGATCGCCGTCCGCAGCTTCCGCTGGGACCCGCGCCCCGAGTAGCAGGGGCGAGCACCACGAAAAGGCCCGGCCGGGGAAACCGGCCGGGCCTTTCGTGACTCCCCGTGGGGGGCGGGGGTCAGGGGACGGGCACCGCCGGGGAAGCGGCGCCGCGTGGTATCGGGGTGTGCTCCGGTACGGGGAAGGCGTGGGCGAGCACCGCGTACGTGCGGAGCTCCTCCAGGAGGCTCAGGCCCAGCCGGTTGTGGAGCATGTGCGCGTGCGAGAAGAGGACCATGCCGGGGTGGGCCGTGGAGTGCGCGCGGATCTCGTCCGCGTGGGCGGCGAGCCGGGCGTGCCAGCCGGCGAACGGGCCGTGGGCGCCCGGATCGAGGGTCACCGCTCCCTCGACCCGGGTGATCGTGTCGAGGAGCCCGGCCGGGTGGCCGGCCTCGGCCGCCCAGGCGCGCCAGGCGCCGAGGCCGTGCGCGTAGTAGTACGCGCGCTCCGCCGGGTCCCCGACCGCGGCGGCGACCGCGACGGTGCCGCGCAGGGCGAGCAGGGCGCGCTGGCGCTCGCCGGTCACCTTCGGGAGGGCGGTGAGGACCAGGCCGCTGGAGAGCGTGAAGAGGGACTCGGCGGCCGGCATCAGGGCCGCGCCGCCGTAGCGGTCGAACTCCGGCTCGTAGACGGCCGGATGGACGCCGGGCGGCAGCAGCGCCTTCACCGAGGTGTTCTCGCCGGTCTCGCCCGCGGCGGCGAGCCGCTCCGCCCCGCTGCGGTAGGCGGCGGGGTCGAGCGGCTCCTCGCCGGGCGCGGGGGCTCCGGCCACGGCGAGACGCTCGCCGAGGGCGGCCTCGACGCGGGCCCGCGCGGCGGCGTCGAGGCCGCCCACGCGGAGCCGCAGGTGCGGGCCGGACTGCCAGTAGCGGATGAAGAACCACGGGGTGCCGGGGGCGAGTTCGCGGACGGTGGGTCCGATGACGTCGGTGACGACCCGGTCGTGGGCGGAGCGGGCGGTGGTGCCGAGGTGGAGGTGCCAGGCGGTCCAGTCGGTCCGCGGCTCGGCGGCGGATGGGGTCACGGGGGACGCTCCTTCAGAGTCTGAGGTCGAGCAGCGCGCCGCCGGTGGCCTGCGGTACCCCCACGACCACGGACAGGACGATCATCTCGTCCGGGTCCAGGCCGAGGACGCGCTGGGTGGGGATCTCCTTGAACGCCCGCACGGGGCGGGCGAAGAGGCCGGAGGCCGCCGCCGAGAGGCAGAGGCCGTGCGCGGCCCAGCCGGCGGCGTGCTGGACGGCGCCCCAGCCGGCCGTTCCGAGCCGCTCGAAGAGCGCACGGGGCCGGACCGACAGGAAGACGGTGAGGGGGGCGTCGCGGATGCCGCAGCCGTTGACCGGCGAGACGCCGTAGCCGTACCGCTCCTCCAGTCGTTCGGACGCGGTCGGGTCGGCGCGGAGCAGGCGCGTGGCGCCGTCCCGCAGCCGGTACACGCCGTCCGCCTGGCCTTCGACGCCCTGGACGACGGCGGTCACCTTCAACGCATCGAAGGCCGAGGCGAGTTCGTACCCGGGCGGCGGGACGGCGAGCCAGCGCGCGGCGCTGTCGAGGATCTCGGCGGGCTGTCGGCGACGACGGCCGCTCATGCCGTGCAGGGCGCGCGGCATCCGGCCCGAGTGGCGCCGCCACAGCAGCTCCGCCCAGTCGGGTGCGGTGCTCGACGGGCCGAGGCCCGCCGGGACGGCGGTGGTGAGCGGGGCGGTGCCGCTGCGGTAGGTCTGCTCCCGGTTCACGCGCACGATCTCGGCGAGCGCGGGGTCGGTGCGGGCGAGGTGCGCGGGTGGTTCCGGCACGGCGGCGGGCTCGGGCTCCGCGGGGCGCGGGGCGCCGGCCGGCTCCACGACGAACGGCAGGGACCAGGCCCAGGTGTCGTCGAGGCCGAGGGCGGCGAGCCGGTCCAGGGCGTCGGGGCCGGGCGGGCGGAGCCGGGCGGGCAGCCCGAACAGTTCGAGGCCGAGGCTCAGCGACCGCAGCACGAAGCCCAGTTCGATGGCGACGAGCGAGCCCCTGAACCACTGGTAGGCGGGCGGGACCGTCGTGTACCGGCCGGTGAGCAGGATGTCGCCGGGCGTCCCCGCGGGGCCGGGGGCGCCGGTGAGGGCGTGCCGGTCCGGGTCGAGGAGGCGCCAGGGCATGCCCGCGCCCCCGTCCACGAAGGCGTGGACGGGGAAGAGGCAGCGGGGCGAGGCGTAGGGCCGGTGGTCGTTGTAGGGGTTCTCGGGCTCTCTGCGCTGGGGGCCGAAGGCGGTCACGAGGGCGCGGCCGAGCCGGTCTGCGGCCGGTTCGACCTGTGGCCCGGACGCCTCCCCGGGGGCCGGCAGGGCCGGGTACGGCAGCGCGGCCAGCCGCTCGTGCGTGCCGAGCGGCAGGCCGGTGCGCGGGGCGCCCCCGCGCGGTGGCGGGGGCGGCACGTGCGTGTCGGGCGGGGGCTGCGGCCGCCAGGTCCAGGGCGGCGGCTGCGGTGCGTCGGCTCCGGCGCCGTACGCGTACCAGAGGGGTTCCCTGGCGATGCTGTTGTCGCCCTCGGGCCCCGGCAGGTCGACGGGGCCGCGGCGCGGGGCCGGTTCGGCGGCCGGTACGGGCGCCGGGGGCGCGGGCGCGGGGCGCGGCGGGGCGGTCACGGGAACGGGTGGGGGTCGAGGGGCAGCGCCCGGTGCTCCTGGGCGGTGCCGCGCAGGGCGGCGGTGAGCCGGGGCAGACCGGCGAGGCGCTGCTGGGCGTGGCCGAAGCACATCGGGACGATGCCGGGGACGACCGCGCGGGCCACGTGGATGCCCGCGTCGGCGTGCTCGCGGCTGGTCTGGTCGACGAGGACGATCCGGTCGAGGCCGGCCTCGGCGAAGAGGCCGCGGACGAAGTCCAGGGCGCCCCGCACGTCGCCGCCGGAGCCCCGGTCGAGCCGGCCCGGCCAGTCCGGGAACGCCTCGGCGAGGGTGACGCGCGGTCCGCCGAGGGCGGCCGTGGCGCGTCCGGCGGTCTCGGGCAGGGAGGAGAACCGGACGTGGTCCTCCAGCTCCCGCACCAGCCACGGGTCGGCGACCATCGGCTCGACGTCCTCACGGGTCCAGTCGACGGGGTTGGTGACGAGCTGGGCGACCTCGCGCAGCGCGCCGCGGACGGCGGCCTGCGGGTCGGCGCCGGAGCCGGCCGAGGAGAAGGTGGCGGGGAAGGGGTTCAGCCGGTTCACCGCGAGCACCCAGACGACCGGCAGGCCGATGTCCTGGGTGGCGACCAGCAGGTGGACGTCGAAGCCGCGCGACTCCATCAGCTCGATCATGGCGCGGCTGGTGGGGTCGGTGAGCGAGGAGTTCGGGATGGTCGGCAGCGGCGCGGCCCGGTGCCAGGAGAGCAGGAACGCGTCCCGCTCGGCCAGCTCGAACAGCGAGTGCAGGGCGGCCTCTTCGAGGTTGGCGCCGACGGCGCAGCCGCTGGAGGAGTCGTAGAAGTAGTGCTTGCGGCCGGCCGTCCCCGCCTCGCGGGCGGCCCGGCGGTCCCGGCGGTGGTGGTACTCGTACTGGTAGAAGGCGTGGTCGGCGGGGACGAGCAGCGCCCGGCCGTCGTCGAGGTCGTGGCCCCACACCCAGTCCATCGGGGTGTCCGCGTCGAACGGCGTGGCCCTGCTGGTCGGATGGGCGAGCTGCTCCGCCGTGTACCGGCCGAGTCCGGCGGGGTCGACGGCGTGGTCGGCGACCTCCGTGAAGGAGCGGTCGGTGAGGACCGGCAGGTCGTACGGGAAGCCGGCGAGCCGCTCGTACGCCTCCAGGATCGCCACCGGGCCGGTCTCGGCGAAGGTGCGGGCGCGGCCGTGGCCCATGGCCGGGGCGTCCGGCACCACGGCCATGCTCATCGCGAAGGGCGCGCGGGACTCGCGCAGCAGGGCGCGGACCGGGCCGAAGCGTCCGTCGACCAGCCGCTCCTGGAGCACCCCGCGCGCGACGAGCCGGCTCGCGGCGGTCCGGGTGGAGTCGTCCGCGAAGGCAGGCCGGTCGACGAGGGCGAGCGGCTCGGGGGTCGCGGTCCCGTCGAGCTTCTCGTACGCGGGTCCGCAGAGCGGGCAGTGGAAGCTGCGGGCGACGCGGTGGCGGCGCAGGCCGCGCGGGGAGACCGCGAACAGTTCGCCGGGGCCGAGCGGCCGCTCCACCAGGTGCTCCAGGGCCGCCCGGAGCAGTTCGGGAAGGAGTGGCGCGGACGCCCCCGGGGCGGCGGTGGCGTACGTCAGGTCGCCGACGAGCGGGTGGTCGGGGACGGTCCGGTCGCGCACCTCGGCGCAGCCGGCGCACCCCGCGTCCGTGCCGGGCCGCCACAGCGGGCCGACGAGCACCTCGTCGGCGCGCAGCCGCACCGAGAGGTGCGGCCGGTCGGCCGCGGCCGCCTCGTCGAAGCGGTCCCGCTCCCAGCCGAGGTGCCAGCCCCGGTCGACCGCGACCGTGCCCTCGGGCAGCAGGTCCGCGAGGACGTCGAGGGCGGTCCGCCACGCCTCGTCGACGGGCCGGGCGTCGAGCCCGGGGCCCGCCGCCGGGGCGGTCACGGTCAGGGTGTCGCCGGGCCTGTCACTGGGCATCGCGGGCCTCCACGGGGCCGTACCAGAAGGGAAGTTCGCCGAGCACCGGGTCGTGGCGCTCCGCCTCGCCCCGGTACGTCGTCCCGGGCCGGGCGGCGGCCAGCTGCGTGCGCAGCGTGTCCAGGGCCGTCCGGTCCGCGAAGAGCAGGGCGTCGGTGGAGAGCGGGTCGACCGTGCCGGTGCCGGGGGTGCCGGACTCCGGTGCGGTCTGCGTCCGGGCGAGCGCGGTGCACAGGGCGCCGAGTGCGGCCTGCGCGGTGTCTGCGCCCCAGCCCCGTCCGAGGACGGTGTCGCCGGTGGTCACCTCCGCGAGCCGCCAGTCGAGTCCGGGCACCCCGCGCAGCGTCACGGCGGGGGCGTCGCCGTCCGCGGGCAGCAGGGCCCGCAGCCGGGTGAGGATGCGGAGCCCCTCGGGGTCGAGCAGGTCGTCTGCCGCGCCGCCCGCGGCCGCGGCGGGAGCGCCCGCCGGGTTCGCCGCGGGCGGCTGGGGCGTGGTGGCGGTCCCCGCGGTCACGGGTCGGGTCTCCTCGGCGAGCAGGCGCAGCGCGCCGTCGAGGAGCCAGTGTTCCCGGGTGAGCCCTGCCGCCGGGGTGGGAGCCCCGGGGATGTGGGCGTGCGGGCCGGCCGCCGGGGTGGGAGCCCCGGGGATGAGGGCCCGCAGGGCCTGCAGGGTGGCCGCGACGGTGGCGGTCTCCTGGTGGGCGGCCCAGGCGAGGACGGTGGTGGTGGGGCGGCCGGCCGTGCGGAGCTCGGCGGCGCGCAGGGCGAGGGGCATCTGCGGGAGGTCGGCGCCCTCGGTGAGGGCGAGCAGCCCGGTCCACTCGGCGGCGAGCAGGGCGGCGGTCTCGCGGGCCTCGTCCGGTTCGGGCCGGTCGTCGGCGGGCGCGGTGGCGAGGGTGTGGACCTCGGGGAGGGAGCCGGGCCGGCCGGGCGCGGCCGCCATGGGGGCTCCCTCGACGGCCACCCGGTCGGAGACCAGGTCCGTCCCGTGCACGACGTGGGCCTCGCCCGCGTCGGCCGTACCGGTGAGGATGTCGACGAGCAGCTGCGCGCCGAGTGCGCCGGCCAGGGCGTCCGCCACGGGGCGGGGCGCGGGGGCCGTGGCCCCCGCGGCGGCCCAGGCACGGGCCCGCTCGTGGAACGCGGCGACGGTCCCGGGCAGTCCTGCTCCGGTGACGGCGGGCCCGACGAGGGTGACGCCGGTGCCGGCGGCCCCGTCGGCCGCGCCGAGCAGGACCGGGACGACCAGGGGCGCCGGGGTGGGTGCGGCCGGGGCGGCGCCGGCCTCCTGGACGGCGAGGACCGCGTCGGGGGTGCCGGTCGGCGCCGCCGGGTCGGTGAGGACGGTGCCCACGCCGGCGCGGCGCAGGCCGCGGGCGGCGGGCCCGGTCGCGGTGGCCGGCCCGGTGACCAGGACGGTCGCGGCGCGGAGCCGGGCGAACGCGCCGTACGGGTCGTCGAGGAGGCCCTCCAGGCGGGCGAGGGACTCGGCGTGCCGGGCCCGTACGTCGGCGGCCGGCTCGGGCGCGGTGTACGCGGCCGGGTCGAGGAGCAGTCCGTTCTCGCGCAGCTTGTCGACGAGGTGGCGGACGGCGGGCCGGGCGCGTTCGGTGCCGATGCCGGCGACGAGGGCGTCCTCGTCGGTGCCGTCCTCCAGGAGGGGGACGCAGCCCTGGGCGACGGCGTGCAGGATCTCGGAGCCGCGCAGGACGAACCGGGCGCGGGCGCCGCTGAAGTAGACCCCGCCGGGTACCGGCGCGAAGTGCAGGTCGGGGCGTGCCTTGAGCATCGTCACCGCTCCTCTGCCTCGGTCGTGGGGTGGCTGTCGGTGGTCGGCCGGGTCCCGGCCGCGGGGTGGTAGGCGAAGCGGCCGCCGGCGGTCCGGCCGACCTCGACGACCCACTCGGTGGCGTGGGTGCCGTCGACGACGCCGGGCAGCGCCTCCTCCAGGTAGCTGCCGCCCGTGTCGGCGCCCCGGCGTTCGAGCATCCGGGGCAGGACGCGGGCGCCGAGGGCGCTGCCGAGGTCCGCGTACTGGGGCTTCTGCTGGAGCCGCTTGGACTGGACGTCGGGGGCGCCGACGGAGAGCGGGCCCTCGTCCTCGGGGACCGTCTTGATGACGACCTCCTCGGGCACGCCGTGCCGGGCGCGCCAGGCGTTGAGGGCGAGGTGGCGCTCGTGCTCCTCGGGTCCGGCGGCCAGGGCGGTGCCCAGTTCCTCGCCTCCGTACCAGCGGCGGCGGCCGATGAGGACGTCGCCGACGGCCATGCGGGGCGCGGTGCGGGTGGTCTTGCGGTCCCAGGGGGTGGCGGCGTGCCAGCTGTTGGGCAGCGCGTTGAAGAGCCGGCCGCTGATGGCGAGCCCGGAGGCGACGGAGAGCGGCGGCGGGAAGAGGCCGGGGTGGCCGGTGCCGAGCGGCAGGACCCGCAGCGGGGCGCCGTCGGCGTCCTCGACGCGCAGCGCGTCGGTCTCCGGGTCGTGGGCGAGCCGGAGCCCGAACCAGTCGTCCGGGGTGAGGCCGCCGGGGAGGACCGGCGTGTGGGCGTTGACGTTGAGCCGGTGCAGGCCGAGGTCCTCGGTGACGCGGGCGCCGTCGTATCCGTACACCCGGCGGACGTGGTCGGCGAGGCGGGGCAGCGCGCGGCCGCCCATCCGCCGGTCGGCCTCCAGGAAGCGGGCGTACAGCATGCCGTGGCCCGGCAGTCCGTCGTTGAGGACGAGGTGGCCGTCGCCGCGCTGGAGCAGGACGCCGTAGATCAGCGGGTCGCGACGGAAGCGCTCGGGCAGTTCGGCGGTGAGGCCGGCGACCTCGGCCGGGCTGATGCGGAGGGTCGGCTCGCCGTTCTCCACGGCCTTGCCGATGAGGTCGTGGACCGCCTCGGTGACGTCCCGGCGGAGCCGGTAGATGCGTTCCAGGGAGCCGTCGGCGGGGCCGATGCCCTGGAGCGCGGACGGGTCTCCGGGGCCGTCGGGGCCGTAGACGGCGGCCATGGCGGCGGCGCGGCGGGACACCTCGCCGACGACGAAGGGGGCGTGGGCGGCGAGGGGGACGTTGGCCCCGGCGCCGAACCGCTCGACGAAGGCAGCGGTCATGAGGACCCGGACGTCGTGCAGCCAGTCGAAGACGGTGAGGAGTTCGACGGCCGGGCCGAGGTCCTCCAGGGACTTCCTCCAGGGCTCCGTGTCCACCGCGAGCGGCGGCATCACGTAGTCCTCCTCGACCGTGACGTGGGCGGGGCGCCCGGCCGCGTGGCTCAGTTCGCCGAGGGCGCCGCGCAGTTCGGCGAGGGCGGCGCCGCGTTCGGCGGCGGGCGCGGCGGTGAAGGCGGGCAGTCCGGCCTTGACCCGGTCGGTGAGCTCCTTCGTGCGGGGGCGCGGGTCGTCCGGGGAGAGCAGCGCCTCGTAGTCGGCGGAGCCGTCCTCGGCCTCGTGGAAGGTGCAGAGCAGGCCCTGTTCGACGGCGCCCCTGACCTGGCGTCCGGCGTCCTCGGGGGTGCGGCCGGAGCGTTCGGCGACATGGGCGACGACGGACGGGAAGGGGCGGGGGCCCATGGAGACCGCGTCGAGGAGGTCGCCGGCGGGGCCGTCGAGGGAGACGGCGGCGCGCCGCATGCCCTCGGGGGCGGCCTTGAGGAAGAACAGCTTCCCGGTCGCCGGGTCGGGCGCGGAGGTGGGCGGGAGCCCGATCCACAGGTCGTCGAGGGGCCGGTCGGCGGGGTCGG
The DNA here is from genome assembly GCF_040689545.1 of Streptomyces sp. NPDC051180. Lineage (NCBI taxonomy): Bacteria > Bacillati > Actinomycetota > Actinomycetes > Kitasatosporales > Streptomycetaceae > Streptomyces > Streptomyces sp. NPDC051180. The sequence continues at coordinate 79,098 of NZ_JBFBBC010000019.1, read as the reverse complement.
GCAGGCCGCCGACCACGTAGTTGAGCATCACCCGGTCGAGGCCGGGGAAGGCGACGGCGCCGGGGAAGCCCGCCTCGTCGGGGCCGGGCGCGGCCGGGTCGGGCTCGGCGATGCCGACGGCGGTGAACCGGGCCAGCGGGCTCGTGCGGACCATGGCGCGGGTGACGTACTGGATGAGTCCGCGCTCGGACTTGCGGGTCTTCGACGTCACACGGCCGGGTGCGGCGACGGCCGCGCGGTACCGCTCGGCCTCCTGGTGGACCTCGGGTGCGACGAGCGCGAGCGAGCGCAGCAGGTCGGGGTCGCCGAGGAGCCCGGCGAGGACCTCGCGCTCGCGCTCGGCCGCGTCGGGGTAGCCGGCGACGAGTTCGGCGCGGATGCGGTCGCGTGCGGCGCGGGCGTCGAGCCAGGCCGTGAGCGCGGGGGCGGCCTGCTCCGGGGTCTTCCTGGGCAGCTTCCCGTTGTGCACGGACCGGCGCAGGGCGACCAGTTCGCGCCGCTCGTCGTCGTCGGCGGCGGCGCCGATCCGCTCGTACAGCTCGTCGGACGCGGCCGTCGCGGCGGCGGCGAGGGTCTCCTCGGCGGCGGTGACGAGGGCGAGCTGCCGCCGCAGGCCGGCGTCGGCGAGCCGGGCCCGGAGCAGCGGGTTGACGCGCAGGAACCAGAGGGGCTCGGGGACGGGGGCGGTCATCGGAGGGCTCCCTCGGGGGCGGCGCCCGGAGCGGTGCTCGGGGCGGGGGCTGCGGGACTCGGTCCCCCGGCGGGGGCGTCCGGGACGCGGGCGGCGATCCGCTCGCGCCAGGAGACGCCGAGGACCTCGTCGGCGGTCTCGGCGATCGCGAAGCACGTGTAGTAGCGCTGCATCGGGGAGACGGTGAGCAGGGGCAGCTGCTCGTAGAAGAGGTTGGTGAGGAGGCGGAAGGCCGCGAACCAGGGGGACGGGGCCGAGGTGATCCCGGCGGCGCCGACGGTCCGGTGGAAGTCGCTGTCGGGCTGCGCGCCCTGCGGGACGACGTCGGTGGCGCCGGGCGGGCCCATCTCGGAGGTGTCGAGGCCGGCGGTGGCGCCGTCGAGCAGGTCGAGGGTGAGGGTGCCGGCGGCGACCGCGCTCTCCAGGGCTCCGGCGCCGTAGGCGAAGCCGGTGCGCCAGGCCGCGGCGGTGGCGGAGACCTCGCCGCTCAGCCGCTCCTCGACGACGCGGCGGAACAGGGGCGCGTCCTGGGCGAGGCGCTGCCGGAAGACGGGCCGCATGTCCTTGGTGGGCGCGGCCCAGGCGAGGAACGCCTCGACGTGGGAGCGGGGCGAGAAGACGCCGTAGCCCAGGCCGAGGGTGTGGGTGTCGGCGAGTGCGGCGAACGCCTCGGCGAGGCGGAGGGTGCCGGAGCCGGGTGCGCCGGCGAGGTCGTCGACGGTCCGCAGGAGCGCGGGGGTGAGGGCGCCGTGGACGACGGTGCGGAAGCGGTCGAGGCGCGGGTCGCGGGGGCCGGTGGCCGGGCCGGCGCCGTCGGCGCCGATCCGCTCGACGGCTCCGTGCTCGCGCAGCGGCAGGTAGGGCGGCTGGACGGCTTCGAGGCGGCCGAACTCGCGTGCCTGGTCGAGGTACGCCTCCTCGGTGAGGGCCCGGGGCGGGTCGAGGGGGCCGGCGTCGAGGCCGCGCGCGATGCCGTCCCAGTCGGGCCCGCCGCCCGGGACGCCGGCGGCGTCGCGGGCGAGGATGTCGACGTGGGGCCCGTGGAGCCACCCGCGGCGCAGCTGGACGGCGGGGGCGCCCGCCTCGTTCAGCGCGCGGGCGACCGGTACGACGTACCGGGCCAGCCAGGCCGGTGTCACCGGCATCCGTGTGTGCAGCCGCACTCCCGTCAGGCCGTCGGAATCCGGCTTCACGGCAGTGCGCTCCAGCGCATCAACCCCCATGGCTTTCGCACCTTCCGAGAATTCGAAGTGAACGTCCTGCTTTTCTTCCGTCATCATGTGGCGGCGGAATTGCACAGGGAAAGGGAAAAGGCGTCCGGCCTTACATGTGTCACCGATCCCGTGACGTGCGGGCCGTGAACCGGTCCGCGTCACCCGGAGTCGGACTGGCTGAAAATAGACAACCCGGTCGGATCATCGCTGTAGTGTCCGCGCCATGACTACGGAAACCACCGACGCGGAGTGCCTGGCACTCACGCGCAATCTGCGCCGCCGCGGCGCGATCGTTCTCGCCGTCTTCGGCCTCGTGTGGGCCTTCGCGGGCGGTTCGGGGATAGCGGCGGTGCCGGTTTCGGTCACCGTCGGCGTCGTCGCGGCGGCCGTCACGGCCGGCGCGGTGGTCCTGGCCTTCCGCGGCACCGCCGGCCCGGTGTCCCGGCTGGTGCGGCTGCCCGAGAAGTGGAACAGGGGTGTCGGCCTGGTCAACGCGGCCGAGCTGGTGGCGATCTTCGCGGTGATCGCCGCGTCGAACGCCTCGGACCACCCGGAGTTCATCCCGGTCGGCATCTGCCTGGTCGTGGGCCTGCACTTCTTCCCGCTCGCGCGCCTCTTCGACCAGGGGCAGTACACCTGGACCGCGGTCTTCCTGACGGCGGTGTCCCTGGTCGGGCTCGCCGTGCTGGCGGCCGGCACCACGGCGGAGACCATCCGCACGGTGGTCGGCCTGGGAGCGGCGCTCGTGCTGTGGGCCTCGTCCTTCCACGTCGCCCTGCGCGGCTGACCGCGCGTCACACCCCCCAACGCACGCGAGGATGCGCCACCCGGCCTGAGCCGGGCGGTCGCATCCTTCGTGCGTCGTGCGATCAGCCTCTGTTACTCGGTCAGCAGGCCGAGCAGGTGGAGGACGAGGACGACGAGGTGCCGATCGAGCCGCTGGAGGCACCCATCTCCGGGAGGGC
>NZ_JBFBBC010000019.1:0-76131 GCF_040689545.1 Streptomyces sp. NPDC051180 | reverse complement strand
GGCCACGCCCTGGGCGACCTCGAGGGTCTCCAGCTCGTCGACGTTGAAGTCGTCGAACGCCTTGTCGTCGCCGTTCTTGATGTCGTCGATGCTCATGTGCGTGTTCCTTTCAGCGTTTCGGTAGGGGGGATTCAGCAGGCGGAGCAGGTGGAGGACGAGGAGGACGAGGTGCCGATCGAGCCGCTGGAGGCACCCATCTCCGGGAGGGCCACGCCCTGGGCGACCTCGAGGGTCTCCAGCTCGTCGACGTTGAAGTCGTCGAACGCCTTGTCGTCGCCGTTCTTGATGTCGTCGATGCTCATGGTGAATTCCTTTCCGAATTCTTTTCCGCAACCGTTCGGCTGCAACACCAATAATGCTGACCGACCCCCGGCCGCACCAGCCTTCGCGGGCCGGGCCTGACGTTTATCACGGCCGGAATAACTGCCGTCACGCCGAAAGGGCTCAGGAGGCGTCGGGAAGGGACCACTCGGGGCTGTTGAGCATGCGCCAGCCCGCGCCCGGCTCGCCGGCCACCGAGTCGTCCGTACGCCGGCTGCCCAGCAGGAAGTCGCCCACCGAGGACTCCTGGAGGTAGTCCAGGCCCAGGACGCGCGCGGACATGTCGGCGTCGCCGTTGCCGAGGGCGCACGGGGCGAGCCCGAGGGCCGTCGCCACCAGGTACATCGTCTGGTAGAGCACGCCCGTGTGCCGGAGCGTGGTCGCGTAGGCGATGGCGCGGTACTTCCACGACATGCGCTGGAAGCGGGCGGTGACGGTGACGAGGACGTCGGGGCGCGCCTCCATGCCGGTGGCGCGGGAGGCGACGTGGAAGAGGGACTCGCGGTCGGCCTCGTCCCCGTTGCGCAGCACGAGCCGGTGGCCGACGGGGTCGTAGTAGTAGATGCCGGGCTCCAGCCCCGCGCAGCGCCGCACCGTGACGTACAGCTCCAGTTCGTAGCCCTGGCCGCCGCTCGGGTAGGGGCGGGAGACGACCTCGTCGCGTTCGTCGCCCGGCTCCGGCGTGTAGTGGGCGCGGACGCGGGCGACCCGGTAGAGGAGTTCGCCGAGCTGGCGCGCGGTCATCTCCTGGTCCCCGTACCCCCGGATGGAGCGCCGGGTCTCGATCGCGGTGGTGAGGGAGGGGTCGTGCGCCGCGATCTCCTCGCGGGTCGGCCGGTGGAGCGGGACGGAGGGTCCCTCGGGGACGGGCCGGACTGCCGGTCGGGGCTCGATCGCGCCGCGGTGGGGGTAGACGGCGCCGAACACGTCGTCGTACCGGCCGGAGCGGATGCGCGAGTGGAAGAGGAGGTCGTGGAAGTCCCACTGGCGCAGCACGGGTTCGTCGTCGGAGGCGAAGAGGCCCCGTCCGTCGGCGAGTTCGGCGAAGCCGGCGCCGACGAGGTGGCCGAGGACGTCGCCGGTGTCCGCCGCGTCGAGCCCCGCGGCGGCGCCGAGGCGGGCCGGGGTGCCGGGTTCGCCGAGTGCGGCGGCGAGCGTGCGGGCGGCGGTGTCGGTGAGGACGGCGCGGAACTTCACGAGCGGCGACTCGACGACGAGGGCACCGTCGCGGGTGCGGCAGAAGGCGAACCGGGAGAGGCGGACGGTCGCGTCGGACGGGACGGCGACGGGCCGGTAGGCGGCGTCGCGGGCCACCGGCTCCAGGCGCAGCAGGGTCCGTCCGCCGCCCTCGCGGCCGTCGCCGCCGCGGGCGAGGACGGCGTGGGCCACCAGGTGGCGGGCGCCGCCGGCGAGCAGCCGCTCGACCTGGAGGCGTTCGGCGGGGTCGAGGCCGGCGTACAGCCCGGCCTCGGGCATCGGGCCTTCGGCGAGCCGGAGGAGGGCGGTGCGGACACCGGCGCGGACCGGCCTGACGGTGAGCGAGGTGGCCGGCCCCGCGAGGGTGGCGGCGTCCCCCTCGGGGGCGAGGAGGACCCGGACGCCGGCGGTGAACACCGGGACGGCCGGCGCGGGTCCGGCTTCGGCCGAGGCGGGTCCGGCCGCGGCGGGCGCGTCGGGTTCGCGGGCCGCTTCGGCGGGGTCGGTGCGTGTCTGCGTGGTCGGCACGGGGGCCTCCTGGGCGCGAGGATGACGGTCCGGCGCGGGGGGCCGAGCGGCCCGGACGCCGGCGGACGGGACGGCGCCGTGCGCAGGGCAGACGCCGGGCACCACCCTCGTCGCGGAGCGGCCCGGACGGACCGCCGCGGCGGAAACCGGTGACATTTCCCGGGCAGGGCGTGACGGGCGGCATTCGGCGGCGTGACGCCCGTCATCGCGGAGGCCGTTGTTCCCGTTCCCACCGGCGAAAATGACCGAGGTCACGGATCGCGTGACACATGCAAGTACCGGCGCGAACGGGCTCGGACTTCCCGTCGTTCACGCCCATGCTCGGAGAGCGAATTCACCGCCGTTCCCGCCGCTTTCGCTCCGGGAAACACTTCACGTTAGGAATCCGCCGTGTTCTCTCGCCGCCATGCGATACGACTCGGACTCACCGCCGGTGCCGTCGGCGCTGTCGGCGCGGCCGGCGGGGTCTTCCAGGGCCTCACCTCCGGAACCCCGGCGGTGGCCGCCGAGCCGCCGGCCGGCCCGCCGGCGGTCACCCCGTTCACCGTGCCGCTGCCGCGGCCGAAGGTCCTCGCCCCCTACCGGCGGACCCGGTCGGCCGACTACTACGCGATCACCATGCGCAAGGCGCGGGTGGAGATCCTGCCCGGCCTGAAGACCGAGGTCCTGACGTACGACGGCACGTTCCCCGGGCCGACGATCCGGGCCCGCAGCGGGCGCACGGCCGTCGTCCGGCAGACCAACGGCCTGTCGATGCCGACCTCGGTGCACCTGCACGGCGGGGCCAACCCGCAGGAGCAGGACGGCGGCATGATGGACGTCATCCAGCCCGGCGCGTCCCGGACGTACGTGTACGCCAACCGGCAGGTGGGCGCCACGCTGTGGACGCACGACCACGCCCACCACATGGAGTCCGAGCACGTCTACCGGGGCCTGTCCGGGCTCTACCTCCTCGGCGACGAGGCCGAGGACGCGCTCGGTCTGCCCTCCGGGCCGTACGAGGTGCCGCTGATCCTGCGGGACGCGCACTTCGACGCGGCGGGCCGGATGGTCTACACCATGGACGACGCCCTCGAACGCACCACGATCCTGGTCAACGGCGCCCCGTGGCCGCACCTGAAGGTCAAGGCGCGCAAGTACCGCTTCCGGATGGTCAACTCCTGCAACCTGCGGATCTTCGTGATGGCGCTCTCCGACGGCAGCCCCATCATCCACGTCGGCTCGGACGGCGGGCTGCTCCCGGCGCCGGCCCCCTCGCCGGTGATCGTGCTCTCCCCCGGCGAACGCGCCGACTTCGTCATCGACTTCTCGCGGTACGCGCCGGGCACCCAGGTCACCCTGTCGAACATGCTGGGCCCGGGACCGACCGAGCTCGTCGGCCAGATCATGCGCTTCGACGTCGAGGAGAGGACGGAGGACCCGAGCCGGGTCCCGGACGTCCTCGCCACGCTGCCCGCGCTGCCCACGCCGACCGTGGAGCGGAGCTTCGAGCTGCGGATGGACGAGCCGGGCACGGGCCACCTCGCGTACATCAACGAGAAGACCTTCGACCACGACCGGATCGACACCGAGATCGCCTGGGGCTCGACCGAGGTGTGGACGGTCAAGAACACCAGCACGACGGTCCCGCACAACTTCCACACGCATCTGGTGCAGTTCCGCATCCTCGAACGGGACGGAATGCCGGTCTATCCCGCGGAGGCCGGTCTCAAGGACACCGTCCTGCTCTTCCCGGGGCAGACGGCGAAACTCCAGCTGACCTTCGACACGCACCGCGGGGTCTTTCCCTATCACTGCCACATGATCGACCACAGCGCCATGGGAATGATGGCGCAGATGCGCATCAGGTAATCCCCCACCGCACCTTCCCCCCTCTTTTCGGAAAGGAGGAACCATGTACGTACGCCGCATTCTCGACGCCCTCGGAAAGGACCCCGGGCGCGTGGTGATCCACCGCGCCGACGAGGCCGTCACCGCCGGCCGGCTCGCCGGATCGGTGCGGGCCACCACGGCCCTGCTGCACTCCCGCGGCGTCCGGCCCGGTGACACCGTGGCCGTGCTGACCGGCCCCAACCGGCCGTTGATGCTCGCCGCCCGGTACGCCGTCCATCTCCTGGGCGCCACCTCCGTGTACGTACGGTCGATGAACCCGCGGACCGACACGGAGACCTTCTCGGTCGCCACCCAGGCCCGACTCCTGGAGGACCTGCGGGTGTCGGTGCTGCTCGTCGACGACGAGAGCGCCGAGCGCGGCGCGTGGCTCACCCGCCGCGTGCCGGCCGTGACCCCGCTGACCGTCCCCTGGGGAGCGGCGGAGCCGGCCGGTCCGCTGCCGGAACGGCTGCCCGAGCCGCGCCCGGAGGACCTCGCGACCGTCGAGTTCACCAGCGGGAGCACCGGCCGGCCGAAGATGGTCGCCCAGCGGTACGACACACGTGAGGAGCTCGTCGGCCGCCTCGCCCATGGCCTCGATCCCCGGGGACCCGCGACGCTGCTGTCCGTCACGCCGATCAGCCACACGACCGCGCCGATGGCCGACGCGGTGCTCGCGAGCGGCGGACGGATCGTGCTGCACGACGAGTTCGACGCCGGTGACGTCCTCGACGCCTTCGAGCGCCACGGGGTCACCGACGTCTACCTCGCCGTGCCGCACCTCTACCGGCTCCTGGACCATCCGGCCGCCCCGCGCACGGACCTGTCGTCGCTGCGCCGCATCACCTACAGCGGCACCCCGGCGGCGCCGGCGCGGGTGGCCCGGGCCGTCGAGCTCTTCGGCGACGTGCTCATCCAGGTGTACGGGACGACGGAGGCGGGCGGCATCAGCAGCCTCAACCCGCTGGACCACCGCGAGCCGGAGCTCCTCGGCTCGGCGGGCCGGCCCTTCCCCTGGGTACGGGTGGAGATCCGCGGCCCGGACGGCGGCCCGCAGGTGGAGCGGGGCGTGACGGGCGAGATCTGGATCAGCTCGCCCACCGTCACGGCCGGCTACCTCGGCGACGAGGAACGCACCGGGACGGTCTTCCGCGACGGCTGGCTGTGCACCGGCGATTTGGGGCACTGGGACCGGTACGGCTATCTGCGCCTGGACGGCCGGGTCGGCGACGTGATCAAGCACGGCGGTCTGAAGCTGGACCCGGCCGCCATCGAGGAGGCGCTGATGCGCCATCCGCAGGTGCGCCAGGCCACGGTGTTCGGGGTCCGCGACCGCGACTGGGTGGAGCAGGTGCACGCGGCCGTGGAGCTGTACTCGGGCGCCGGGGGAACCTCCTGCGACCTGCGGGGGTTCGTGGCGGCCTCGCTGACCCCGGAGCACACGCCGGTGCGGGTCTCGGTCTGGCCCCGGCTGCCGCTCACCCCCTCGGGCAAGCCGGACCGCGCCTATCTGCGCTCCGTCTCGCCACCGGACCCCGCCGGCCCGGCCCTCAGCTCCCCGCGCGGAGCCACCGCGCGGGCCGACCCCGTCCGCTCGCGCGGCGCGGGTCACCAGCCCGATCACGCCACCTCGCGAACCAGAAAGGGCGTTCCATGACCGGTTTCGGCCACTTCGCCCGGTCGCTGCGGCTTCGGCGGCTCTACCGCCACAGCACGGCCGGCCTGATGATCACCCCACTCGACCACTCGATCCACGACGGTCCCGTGGTGCCCAAGGGCACGACGCTCGACCAGCTCGCCGCCCGGATCGCGGCCGGCGGCTCGGACGCCGTCGTCGTGCACAAGGGCAGTGTCCGGCACATCAGCCCGGAGCGGTTCGCCGCGATGTCGCTGATCATCCACCTCAACGCGAGCACCAGCCAGGCGCTCGACCCCAACGCCAAGTACGTCGTCGCCGGTGTCGAGGAGGCCCTGCGCCTCGGCGCGGACGCGGTCAGCGTCCACGTCAACCTCGGTTCCGACGACGAGCGGCAGCAGATCGGCGACCTCGGCCGGATCGCCGACGCCTGCGACCGCTGGAACCTGCCGCTGCTCGCCATGGTGTACCCGCGCGGGCCGCGGATCAGCGACCCGCGGGACCCGGCGGTCGTCGCGCACGCCGTGACGATCGCCGCGGACCTGGGGGCGGACCTGGTCAAGACCGTCTTCCTCGGCTCCACCGCGGAGATGCTCGACCTGACCGCCGCCTGCCCCGTCCCGGTGCTCGTCGCCGGCGGGCCCGCCCTGGAGAAGGAGGAGGACGTCCTGGCCTACGTCAGGGACGCCATCGCCGGAGGGGCGGGCGGGGTGGCCATGGGCCGCAACATCTTCCAGGCCAAGGACCCGCGCGCGCTGGCGGCCAAGGTCGCCCGGATCGTGCACCACTTCCCCGAACAGCACTTCACGACCGGCCCGTTCAGCGAGGCGGACCGGGGGGAGCGGCTTCACAGCGAACGCCTCACCCCCGACCACCTCGACGCTTCACCGATCGACGACCCGAACCTCGACACCCATCTGACAGGAGGTCCGCATCATGACGGACGTCAAACTGTGCTGGCTTGACATCCGCGAGGCCGGCGCCGCCACCGCCGCCGTTCTCGAGGAGGCCCTGCACCAGAAGATCGACGGCATCGTCGCCGGCGACCCGGCGGTCTTCGAGGGCCTGCCGCCCACCGTCCGCAAGGTCCTGCTCTTCGAGGACGGCGCCGGGGCCGTCCCCGCCGACCTGGGCGCCGCCGACGTGGTCGTCGTGCCCGGCCCCCGCGACGCCCGCGCCGAGCTGGAGGCGGCCCACCCGGACGTGCAGTTCGGCCGGTACGTGGAGATCGTCGACGCCGACACCCTGGAGGACGCGTGCCTGGCCGCGCGCCTGGAGGCGTGGAGCGTCCTCGACTTCCGCGACCCGACGAAGATCCCGCTGGAGATCGTCATCGCGGCGGCGTCCGGCGCGCCCGGTTCCATCGTGACGACCGCCGCCGACACCGAGGAGGCCGAGATCCTCTACGGCGTCCTGGAGCACGGCTCGGACGGCGTCCTCATGCGGGGCCGCGCGGTCGGCGACGCCACGGCGCTGCGGACCGCGGCGACCGCGCACGGCGGGGAGATCTCCCTCGTCGAGCTCACGGTCACCGCGACCACGCACATCGGGATGGGCGAGCGGGCGTGCGTGGACACCACGACGCACTTCCGCAAGGACGAGGGCATCCTCGTCGGTTCGCACTCCAAGGGCATGGTCCTGTGCGTCAGCGAGACCCACCCGCTGCCGTACATGCCGACCCGTCCGTTCCGCGTCAACGCGGGTGCGCTGCACTCGTACACCGTGGGCCAGAACGGCCGGACGCACTACCTGAGCGAACTGCACGCCGGCAGCTCCGTGCTCGCGGTCGACGTGGACGGCCGCACCCGGCCGGTCAGCGTGGGCCGGGTCAAGATCGAGACCCGTCCGCTCATCTCCATCGACGCGGTCGCGCCCAGCGGGCAGACGGTCAACCTGATCCTCCAGGACGACTGGCACGTCCGGGTCCTCGGTCCGGGCGCCTCGGTGCTCAACAGCACCGAGCTCAAGCCGGGTGACCGCATCCTGGGTCACCTGCCGACGGCCGACCGCCACGTGGGCTACCCGATCAACGAGTTCTGCCTGGAGAAGTAGCAGCGCCCTTCTCCGACGCCTTGTGAAGCCCCGCCCCGGCACGCCTCGTGCCGGGGCCGGCGCGCGTCCGGACCCCGCGGCCGCGGTCGCGCTCACAGCAGTCCGCATTCGGCGGCGATGCGGGCGGCGTCGAACCGGTTGCGCCCGCCGAGCTTCTTGATCGCCGCCGAGGTCAGGTTCCGCACGGTCCCCGCCGCGAGGTAGAGCTCGCCCGCGATCTCCTTGACCGTCGCCCCGCCGGCCGTCAGCCGCAGCACGTCCGTCTCGCGGACGCTCAGCACGGCCTCGCCCGACGCCGGGGTCCGCAGCAGCCCCGGGTCGACCGTGAGGCAGCCCCCCGCCACCCCCACGAGCGTGGTGATCAGCTGCGGAAGCCGGGCCGTCTTCGGCACGACGCCGAGCGCACCGGCGGCCACCGCCCGGTCCACCACGGACGGCGTGGCCGAGCCGACCATGAGGGCGACCCCGCAGGTCGGGTGGTGCGACCGGACCTGGGTCGCGGCGTGCAGCGCCTTGCCGCCCATGGTGCTCTCGCCGAGCAGCAGGACGGTCGGCCGGTGGCGCTGTACGGCGGGCAGCACCGCCTCGAAGGTCGTGGCGAGCCCCACGACGTCCAGGCCGTTGGTGCCGTTCAGTGTCTCGGCGAATGCCTCCAGGACCAGTTGGTGGTCCCCGGCCACGACGACGCGAATGGACATGTCTCTCCCCCGTGATGACTTCTGTGGCGGCGGCCCTCACGGGCCGCCGGTCAGCGGCTGGGCGCCCGTGCCGCGTCGGCGGCCAGCGCGGTGACGACCGACCGGACCCAGACGCGGTCCCCGGCGGTGGCGCTCGTCCCCGGACCGACCGGCGACGGTCCGCCGCCCGTCGGGGCGTACTCGACGTGGCGGGCACCGGCCGGCAGGGCGGCGGCGAGGGCCGCCGACAGGGCGCGGAAGGCGCGGACGAGGGCCTCGTCGGCGCCCGGCGGCGGCAGGACGACGACGGCGGCGGCCGGCGGGCCGACGTCGGAGGCGATCTGGCCGGGCAGCCGGGCCGCCTCGTCCGGGTCGCCGACGTCGATCCGGTACGGCAGGGCGAGCAGACCGCGGTCGGCGAGCGCCTTGCACAGGAAGGCCGCGTTGGTGGCGGCGTCGTCCCCGCGGTCCGGGTGGCCTGCGCCGACGACGGCGACGATCGCCCCGGCCGCGCACAGCCGGGCCGCGAGGTCCCGGCCGAGGCCCGTCGTGGCGTCGACGACGAGGACGACGAGGCCGTCGAGGCTCGGCGGCGGGGATCCGGTTGGGACCACGGGAACGCCTTTCGATGAGAACGTCCAGCAGGTAGCGTGCTGATCATGTAATGGGGTGATTCGGGTGGCTCCGGCCAGGGGACGGGGGCACCTGTGCTCCGTTCCGGGACCGCGACGGGGCAGCCCGGGACGCCGCACCACCGTGGTACGAAGGGGGACGACACCACGTGGACGAGGTCTCATCGCTCGATCAGCACACGCTCGGCGTCTATCGCACGATCCTGTTCCACAAGGAGCTCGATCCGGAGAAGCTGGCCGCCCTCCTCGACTCCACGACGGAGCGGGTGGAGGAGGCGCTCGATCTCCTGACCCGGCTGTCCCTGCTCGCCCCCTCCCGGGACACCCCGGGCCGGATGCGGGCGGTGAACCCCTCGCTCGGGCTGAAGGTGCTCCTCCAGCGGGAGGAGCGCGAGCTCGCCTCGCGGCAGCAGCGCATCGAGCAGAACCGCGCGGCGCTGGCCGCGCTGGCCGCCGAGTACACGGCGTCGGGCCGGTCGGGCGGTCTGGACGGGGCGGAGCACCTCGACAACGTCGACGACATCCGCACCCGGCTGGAGGCCCTGGCCGAGTCCTGTACGCACGAGTCGCTCGCCTTCCACCCCGGCAAGGCCCTCACCGAGGAGTCCGTGCTCGCCGGCCGCCCGCTGAACGAGCGGGCGATGGAGCGCGGCGTGCGGTTCCGGACCATCTACCTGGACAGCGTCGGAGGTGACCGGGTCACCCGGGCGCACGCCCAGTGGATGGCGGAGCACGGCAGCGAGATCCGTTCCTCGCCGACGCTCCCGATGCGACTGCTCATCGTGGACACGACGGCCGCCGTGGTGGCCGGGCTGCCGGGTCAGGCCCAGCCGTCCGCGCTGCTCTTCAGCAGCCAGCCGGTGGTCATGGCCATGCGCGCCCTCTTCGAGGCGTACTGGGAGCACGCCTCCCCGCTCGACGGCCCCGGGGACGCCCTGCCGGGCGGACTCACCCCGCAGGAGCGCAAGCTCCTCCAGCTCCTGGCGAGCGGTCTCACCGACGAGGCGGTGGCCCGTGCGCTGGGCATCGGGGTGCGCACGGAGCGCCGTATCGTCGCCGACCTGATGGAGCGGCTGGGGGCGTCGAGCCGGTTCGAGGCGGGGGTGCAGGCGACCCGCCGGGAGTGGATCTGAAGCGGTACCGCCGCGGGCGACGCGAGGGTGAGCTGCATGACGGTCAGTCCCGGGGGGCGGTCGGCCAGACGAAGTCGTCCGGGATCTGGGTGACGCAGGGCAGGCCCGGCAGGGTCGGGACGCAGGGGAAGGGGAACTCCGGGCGGGGCGGCGTCGGCCAGACGAAGTCGTCCTTGCCCTGGGTGACGCCCTGGTGCCCGGCGGGGGCGGCCTGGGCCGGCGAGGCCCACAGCAGTCCGCCGAGGACGGCGGCGGCGACGGTGGCGAGGACACTGCCGGCACGGCGGGAGCGACAGGACATGTGGGTCTCCATTCCTTGGTACGGGACGGCGTACGGGCGAATCAGGAGGTCCTTCGCGGCCCGGGCTTTTTCAGCCGTTCCGGCCGCACACCCAGAGGAAATCACCACGGGGGGCCGCCTGTCCGCTTCCGGACAGGCCAGGAAGCTGCCTGGCAGCGACCTGCCTCGGGACCTGCGGAAAAACCGGAGGGGCTCTCCGAGCGGACCCTTCTCTTCCGGCCAAAAGGCCAGGTGGGAGGCGGGGCCGCCACGGGCCCGCCGGAGGCCCTCCCTCGACTCGGATCCGGCCAGCGGGCCTCCGGTGCAGAAAACTGCCACGGCCTGCCGCGCGCCGTGGACGCGCCCGGCGTACGCCGGGTGTCCTCCCGGCGCACCCACGGCGAACCGGAGGACCGGCCGGGGCCGGCTCGCGGTCCGGTCGCCCACCGCTCGCGTCTCGGTCGAGCCGCGGTCGAGCAGCCGTCGGGCCGGGCCCGCGCCGCGGTGGGTCAGGGCAGGAGGAGGCCCCGGGGGTCGGGCACCACGGTGAGGAGCGCCGAGACGACCACGATCGCGCCGAGGACGGCCGCCTCCACGCGCGCGGGTGCCAGGGCGTTCCCGCCGGACCCCATGCGCCCCCGGGCGGCGAGCGCCAGCAGGCTCGCCCCGCCGAACAGCACCAGCTTCACCAGCAGGAGCCGGCCGTAGGCGGTGGTCAGGACCGCGTCCGGCGGCAGTCGGCGGAGCGTCGAGGCGGTGCCGGTCACGACGAGGGCGGCGTACACCCAGGCGGCCGTCCGGGCGTACCGGACGAGGACGTCCCGCCCACCGCCCCGCAGCCGCAGGGTGCGCAGCACGTGGAGGAGCGTGCCCGTCCAGAGCGAGGCCGCCGTGAGGTGGACGACGGTCAGACCGGTCCCGAGGGCCTGCTGGTACGTCTCGGGGTGGGCGCGCAGCGCCTCGGCCCCGACGGCGACCGCGAGCGGCAGGACGGCCAGGGCCGGGCGGCGGGAGGCGGCGCAGAAGGCGGCGAGGGCGAAGGCGTTGGCGGTGACGAGCAGCAGGCGGCCCTCGCGCAGCCCGTACACGACGGTGAGGCTCAGCCCGCTGACGGCGGAGAAGAGCAGCAGGAGCGCGGCGGAGGCGGCCGCGGCGAGCAGCGCGGCGGGCACGGCCAGGCCGCGGGGCAGGGGTCCCTCGCCGGCGATCCGGCGGCCGGCGAGTTCGCCGACGTGGAGGGCGAGGCCGGTGAGGACGAGGAGCCGCAGGACCGAGGTGGCGCCGTCCGCGGGAATCCGCAGTTCGCCGGTGCCCGTCTGCGCGAGACCGGCGCCCAGCAGGGCGACGGCGAGGACGGCGACCGCGGCGGCGACCACCGCCGCCGGACGGCTCGGGGTGCCGGGGGGTCCGGGAGGCGTCACCGGTCGATCGTCACCGAGCCCCGGACGGGCGGCAACTCAGCGTTGCGTCGCCCGCCCCGGCCGGCGGGTCACGCCTTGCTGTAGTGCGCCCAGAACTCGTCCCAGGACAGGACGCCGTCGCCGTTGTCGTCGCGCTGCTTGATGAGCACCTCGGCGACCGTCTCGGTGACGTTGAAGTCGCCCAGCTGGGCCATGACGCTCTTGTACTCCGCGGCGGTGATGAAGCCGTCCCCGTCCACGTCGAACTTGTTGAATGCCGTGCGTGCCGACTCGATGTCCGCCACTGCTTCCGCCCCTTCTCGGTGCTTGTCTGACGGGGGTCAGATTAGCTGGCCCGCCGCTGCCGGATGATGGGGGTATGAGCGACGAGGTGGCACGGGTCCTGGCGGCGGCGGCGCGCGGGGAGTTCCCGCCCCCGGACGGCGCGACGACGGTGGTGCCCCAGCCGGGCCCCCGGGACGCCGGGGTGCTGGCCTTCACCGCCCACTCGGTCGTCTTCACGGACGCGGACCCCGACTGGGTGCGGGCCGAGCTGGCGGCCGTGTCGAGCGACCCGCTGGCGGCCAGCATGAACCCGGGGTTCCTGTGGGCGCTGATGGGGCGCACGGGCCGGCACATGAACACGATCGACCTGCTCACCGTGGCCGACGCCCTGCCGGGCTCTCCCCCGCTGGCGCTCCGCGAGATCGAGGACCCGGACCACCCCCGGGTGGCGCGGGCGCTGAAGTTCCGCGACGAGGTCCGGGTGTGGGCGGCCGACGGCGGGCTGCTGGTGCTGGGGCGCGGCGTCGCGGGCCGCTGGGAGGCGGCGATCGAGGTGGACGAGGCGGTGCGCCACCGGGGCCTGGGCCGGGCGCTGGCGACGGCCGCCCGCCATCTCACGCCCGACCGGGTGGTGTGGGCCCAGCAGTCCCCCGGCAACGCCCGCAGCGTCCGGGTCTTCCAGGCGGCGGGCTACCGCCCGGTGGCGTCGGAGGCGCTGCTGATCGCCGGGTGACCGCCGGCCGCTCCCCGCGGGTCCGCTACCGGAAGACGCCCGTGTGGCCGAGGGAGTAGCGGCCGGGCTGGGGGTAGACGGCGAGGCCGTGGGGGCCGCTGCCGACCGGGATCCGCGCGATCTGCTTCCCCGTGGTGGTGTCGATCGCGTAGACCTCGGAGTCGTAGCGCCCGGAGAGCCACAGCACCTTGCCGTCGGCGGAGACGCCGCCCATGTCGGGGGAACCTCCCTGGGGCAGCCGCCACTTCTTGGTCAGCTTGTCCTGGGCGAAGTCGAAGACGGAGACGGTGCCCTCGCCCCGGTTGGGGATGTACATCTCGCGGGAGTCCCGGCTGATGTAGAGGCCGTGGGCGCCCTTGCCGGTGGGGAGCAGGGTGGGGGTGGCGAACGAGTCGCCGTCCAGGACCCACATGCCGTGGGCCATCATGTCGGCGATGTAGAACGTCCTGCCGTCCGGCGAGATCTTCACGTCCTGGGGCATGGCGCCCTGGAAGGGCAGTTTCTGCTGGCCGACGACCTCCATCTTCTCGGTGTCGACCTTCAGCAGTTCGCCGGAGAACTCGCAGGAGACGACGAAGTAGCGGCCGTCGGCGGAGAAGTCGGCGTGGTTGACGCCGTAGCAGCTGACCGGGACGGACTTCTTCCGCTCCATCGTGTGCGGGTCGCGGAAGACGAGTTCGCGGTCGAGCGAGGCCATGACGACGGCGTACTTGCCGTCGGGCGTGAAGTAGAGGTTGTACGGGTCGTGGACCTCGACGGGCTTGCCGGCGACGCCGGTGGCGGGGTCGATGGGGGTGAGGGTGTGGCCCCGGTTGTTGTTGACCCAGAGGGTCTTCAGGTCCCAGGAGGGGACGACGTGCTGGGGCTGGGCGCCGACCGGGATGGTCTCGACGACCCGGTAGGTGGCGGGGTCGATGACCGAGACGGTGTTGGAGTTGGTGTTGGGGACGTAGACGCGGGAGGGGAAGTCGCGTACGGCCGGGGCGAGTCGTCCGGGCCGGTCGGCGGCGTAGACGTCCTTCGGGTCGAGCAGGGGCGGCATCCCGGGGAGTCCGGCGGGGGCGGCGGCCGGTTTGGGCACGGCGGGGGCGGCGCCCTTCTTCACGACGGCGCCGCCGCCGGGGTCGGCGGTGCCGCAGCCCGCGAGTCCGGCGAGGAGGACGGCGGCGAGGAGGGTCCTGGTACGCGCCGTGACGTGTCTCTGTGTGCGGTGGGCCATCAGGTCAGCAGCTCCGTGGTGGTGACCGCGCGCAGTCCGCGGCGGTCGAGGTCGGCGAGGAGGAGGGGCAGCGCGGCGGCGGTGTCCGGGTAGCCGAAGTGCAGGCTGACCACCGAGCCGGCCCGGACGGTGCCGGCGACGGTGCGGACGACGGCGGCGGCACCGGGCGAGGTGAAGTCGAGGGAGTCGACGTCGTACGAGAGGACGTGCGGGTAGCCGGCACGGCGGGCGGCGCGCACCACGTGGGGGGCGGCGTGCGGGGTGCGCGAGGGCCGGAACCAGGTGCCGATGGAGCCGGTGAGACGGCGCAGGCGGTCGGCGCAGGCCACGATCTCCGCGTGGGCCTCGGCCTCGGTCATGGCGTTGACGTCGATGTGGCGCTGGGTGTGGTTGCCGAGGTCGTGTCCGCCGTCGAGGACACGGCGGGCGAGGTCGGGATGGTCGTCGAGCCACTCGCCGACGGCGAGGACGGTGACGCGGGCGCCGGCCTTCTCGGCCTGACCGAGGAGGGTGCGGGCGAGGGCGGGGTCGCCCTGGCCGTGGAAGGTGAGGGCGACGCGCGGCCGGTCGCGGGGGCCGTGCGCGATCTCGTCGGGGTGTCCGGCGAAGCGGCGGGGGCCGGGGGCGACGGCGGGCGCGGGGGCGGGGCGGCGCGGGGCGGCGGTGGCGGTGGGCGCGGGGCGGGGTTCCGTACCGCAGGCGGTGGCGAGGGCTCCCGCGAGGGCGGCGGCCGCGCCCGTCCGGAGGGCTCCTCGGCGGTCGGTCGGCTTCACCCGACCATTCAAAGGGCTCTTTGCCCGATTTATTACGATTAGGCCAATTCAGGACGTTTGCCCGGCCTTGCCGGGCGTCCACCATGCGGACGACCCCGGGAAACACCCGATGAACTGCATAGCCATTCAATGTTTTCAAGGTGGGTGCTGCACGTCACCAACGATTCACTGTCTAACTGTCCGCTTTTGACCACAGTTGTCACGGTAGAGACTTTTGGCGGCAAGGCCACCTCTCTGCCATAGTCGGAGACACGACCCCCATTGACCCGGGCCAGGTCGACATAGCGGCCGTGGATACACCCCCCCCCGTCCACGGCGCATCACACGGAAGCCCCCACGCGCCCCACCATGGCGCACGGGGGCTTCCGTGCGTCCGGGGACGGCCCGGCGGGTCGCGTCAGGGACGGTCCGCGACCCGCATCTCGAACCACGTCGTCTTGCCGCGCGGCGCCAGGTCCACGCCCCAGCGGTCCGAGAGCTTGTCGACGAGGAAGAGGCCGCGGCCGCTCGTGTCGAGCTCGTGCACCGGCATCAGACAGGGCAGCCCGCGCGAGGGGTCCCTGACCTCGACCCGGATCCAGCCGCGGCGGCGCTGGAGCCGCAGCGCGAAGACCCGGGCGCCGGTGTGCCGGACCGCGTTCCCGACGAGCTCCGAGACGAGGAGCACCGCGTGCTCGGCGATCTGCGGCCCGAGCCCCCACTGACGCAGGATCACGTACTGGGTCAGCCTGCGGGCCACCCACGCCGACTCGGGGCGGGACGGCAGCCGGACATCCTCCTCGGCCGGATTGCCGTACAACTCCACTGCTCCGGCGGCCTGTTCGTCCTCCGCGGCCGGTGACCAGCGCGCGGCGGCGGCGCTGCCGCGCTGCCAAGGTTGTTCCCTACCCTCCAGGCCCGCCATGCCCCCCATCATGGCCGCACGGAGCCGTCCGCGGGGGCCGTTCCGACGGAATCGGCCCCCGCGGACCACACACCCCGGGCCGCACACCGGGGCACGCGTCAGGCGAACTTCGCCTTGCCCGGGCCCTCCTCGACGAAGCTGCGCATCCCGCGCTCGCGGTCCTCGGTCGCGAAGAGCCCGGCGAACCAGGTGCGCTCGATGGCGAGACCGGTGTCGATGTCGGCCTCCAGACCCTGGTCGACGGCCTCCTTCGCGGCCCGCAGCGCGATCGCGGGGCCCTGCGCCAGCCTGGCGGCCCAGGCGTGCGCCTGCTCGTACACCTCGGCGGCCGGGACGACCCGGTCGACCAGACCGAGCGTCAGCGCCTCGTCGGCCTTCACCATCCGGCCGGTGAAGATGAGGTCCTTGGCGCGGGAGGGCCCGATCAGCCGCGACAGGCGCTGGGTGCCGCCCGCGCCGGGGATCAGGCCGAGCAGGATCTCGGGCTGGCCCAGCTTCGCGTTGTCGGCGGCGATCCGGTAGTCGGCGCAGAGCGCGAGTTCGCAGCCGCCGCCCAGCGCGTAGCCGGTGATCGCGGCCACCACGGGCTTGGGGATGCGGGCGATCGCGGTGAAGGAGTCCTGCAGGGCGCGCGACCGCTTGACCATGGCCGCGTGGTCCATGACCTGCATCTCCTTGATGTCCGCGCCGGCCGCGAACACCTTCTCGCCGCCGTAGAGGACGACCGTCCGCACGTCGTCGCGGTCGGTCGCCTCCTGGGCCAGCTCGCGCAGCCGGTCCTGGACGGCGATGTCCAGGGCGTTCATCGGGGGACGGTCGAGACGGATCGTGCCGACGCCGTCGGCGACTTCGAGGTTCACAGTCATGCAAGGAAGGTTAGCGGCCGTTAACGACGGGGGACCCGGTGCTGTTGCTCACAGCACCGGGTCCCGGCCGGTCGTGCGGCCGCCGCGCGGGGCGGCGGCCGTCAGACGACTACGCGATCCACTCCGACCAGTCCATGTTCCAGCCGTTGAGGCCGTTGTCCGGCTTGATCTGCTTGTCCTTGGAGTTCTTCACGATGACGACGTCGCCGATGATCGAGCGGTCGAAGAACCAGGCGGCCGGGGTCGAGCTGTCCCCCGCGCCGCGGGCGTCCTCCAGGCCGACGCAGCCGTGGCTGACGTTCGTGGAGCCGAAGGTGGACGACGAGGCCCAGTAGTTGCCGTGCACGAAGGTGCCCGAGGTCGACAGGCGCATCGCGTGCGGCACGTCCTTGATGTCGTACTCGCCGCCGAAGCCGACGGTGGCGCCGTTCATGCGGGTCACCTTGTACTTCTCGCTGATGACCATCTGACCGTTGTACGTGGTCGTGGACGGGGCGCCCGCGGTGATCGGCAGGGTCTTGATGATCGCGCCGTCGCGCTCGACCTTCATCGTCTTGGCGCTCGCGTCGACGGTGGAGACCTGGCGCCGGCCGATGGTGAAGGTGACCGTCTTCTTCTGCTTGCCGTAGACGCCCGGGCGGCCCTCGACGCCGTCCAGGTTGAGGTGCACGGTCACCTTGGTGCCCGCGGCCCAGTACTTCTCCGGACGGAAGTCGAGGCGGTCGTTGCCGAACCAGTGCCCCTCGATCGGCACGGACGGCTCGGCCGTCACCTTGATGGCCTTCTCGACGGCCTCGGGGTCGGTGATCCCCCGGGTGAAGTTGATGGACACCGGCATGCCGACGCCGACGGTCGAACCGTCCTCCGGCGTGTACTGGCCGATGAAGGTGTTCTTCGGGACCAGCGTGGTGAAGGTGGTGTCCTTCGCCGACTCGCGGCCCTCGGCGTCCTTCGCGATCGCGTGCACCTTGTACTGGGTGGCCGCGGCCAGGTGGGCGGTGGGCGACCAGCTGGCGCCGTCCGCGGCGATCCTGCCCTCGATCTCGGTGCCCTTGGAGTCGGCGACGGTGACCGTGGTCAGCTTGCCCTGCTCCGCGGTGACCTTGAGCGCCCCGCTGGTGGCGACCGCGTCGGCGCCGTCCTTCGGAAGGATCGTCACGACCGCCTGCGAGGCCGCGTTGTCCTGCTTGCCGCCGCCCTGGGCCGCCGGTCCCTGTCCGCCCGTGCCGCCGGCGGTCTCACCGCCGCCGCAGGCGGTCAGCACCAGGAGCAGCGCCCCCGCCGCCAGCGCCTGCAGCCGGACGCCCCCGCGCCGCCGGCCGCGACGCGCCGTCGCCCCTACCGATGCCCCCGATATCGGCTGCCCGTTCACTGTGGTCGTCTCCCCTCGCACGGCCTGGCAACCGCCACGGCCCCACCCCCGTGCGCATCCGATCGCGCACACAGCGCTAGACAATCACACCGCAGGACACGAAAGTTCCTCGTAAATGTCACTGTTCAGTCCCAGTCGACGTGCTAGAGAGCACCTCGGGGGCGGTGGTGCGGGAGGGGCACGGGCGTCACTCCAGCGCGGAGCCCGCCCGCCACTGTGGCCAGTCGAGGTTCCAGCCTCCGAGGCCGTTGTCGGGAGCCGCCTTCCTGTCCTGGGAGTTGACCACCTCGACCACGTCGCCGACGAGGGTCCGGTCGAAGAACCAGCCCGCCGGGGACTCGGAGCTGCCGCCCTTGTCGTCGCGCAGCCCCACGCAGCCGTGGCTGACGTTGGCCGATCCGAAGGTGGAGGCCGGGGCCCAGTAGTTGCCGTGCAGGAAGGTGCCCGAGTCGGTGAGCCGCATCGCGTGCGGCACGTCCTTGATGTCGTACTCGCCGCCGAAGCCGACGGTCCGGCCGTCCATCCGCGTCACGTCGTACAGCTCCGTGACGACCATCTTCCCGTTGTACGTGGTGGTCTTCGGCGCCCCCGCGGTGACCGGCACGGTGGCCAGGAGCTCCCCGTCCCTGCGGACCTCCATGGTGTGCGCGGCGGCGTCGACCAGCGAGACCTGGGAGCGGCCGACCGTGAAGCCGACCTTCTTGCGCTGGATGCCGTACACGCCGGGCGCCCCCTCGACGTCCCGCAGGGCCAGCTCCACGGTGACCTCGGTGCCGGGCCGCCAGTACGCCGCGGGGCGGAAGTCGAGCCGCTCCTTGCCGAACCAGTGGCCGACCACCTCCACCGGCGGCACGGAGGTGACGCGGATGGCCCGCTCGACCGCGGCCCGGTTCTCGACGGGCCGGCTGAAGCCGAAGGAGACGATCATGCCGGTGCCGACCGTGGAACGGTTCTCCGGCTTGAAATAGCCGATGAACCGGCTCTCCGGCACCACCGTGGTGAAGGTGGTGTGCCGGGCCGACCGGCGCCCGTGCGCGTCCAGCGCCACCGCGTCCACGCTGTACTTCGCGGACAGCGCGAGCCGGCCGCCGTCCCGGGGCCGCCAGCGCAGCCCGTCCGCCGAGATCTCCCCGGCCACCTGGATCCGCTGGGCGTCCTCGACCTGGACGACCGTCACCCGCTCCAGCCGGCCGCTGTCCACCCGCACCTCGACCGGGCCCTCCGGCGGCACCGCCCTGCTGCCGTCCTCCGGGCTGATCCGGATGACGTCCCCGGGTGCCCTCGCCTTGCCCGGGAGGGAGATGTCGATGCCGCGTCCGCCGTCCGCGCCCGTGCAGCCCGCCAGGCCGGCGATCAGTCCCGCGACCGCCAGCGCGTGCCTCGTCCGCTTCCATACTCGATTCACGCTCGGCCCAACGACGGCCACCCTCCAGGGGAAACGTGCGTGCGGGTCATGTTGGGAGCACGGCGGTGCGGGAAGAACAGGGGGAGAACCACCCGCGGGAGCGGCGGCCGGGACGCCGCCGCTCCCGCGGGATACGGGCCCGACGAGCCGCGGGAGGCCGGGACGGTGTCGAGCGCAGCCGAGCAGGAGGCGGTACACGAGCATGCCCTGGAGCGGGCCGGACCACCCGTGTGGCCGGGGACCCCGACTCCGCTCGGCGCCCGGTGCCGGGTCGGCCCCGACGGGGTCGCGGGCACCAACTTCGCCCTGTGGGCGGGCGGCGCGGAGGCCGTGGAGCTGTGCCTCTTCGACGCGGACGGCACGGAGCGGCGGCTGGCGCTGACCGAGCTGACCCACGAGATCTGGCACGGCTTCGTGCCCGGGACGGGCCCCGGGCAGCGGTACGGCTACCGGGTGCACGGGCGCTGGGACCCGTGGACGGGGGCCCGCTGGAACCCCTCGAAGCTGCTCCTCGACCCGTACGCGCGGGCCGTCGACGGCGACTTCGGGGCGCTGCCCCCGGAGGCGTACGGGCACGTGCGGGACTGGCCGCAGCAGCACGTGGCGGACACCGTCCGCGACGACCGGGACTCGGCCCCGTACGTCCCGAAGGGGGTCGTCGTCCACGACGACGACGACTGGTCGGACGACCGCAGGCCGAAGACGCCCTGGCAGGACTCGGTCATCTACGAGGTGCACGTCAAGGGCTTCACCCGCCGGCACCCTGGCATCCCCGAGCACCTGCGGGGCACCTACGCGGGTCTCGCGCATCCGGCGGCGATCGAGCACCTCACCAGCCTCGGCGTGACGGCGGTGGAGCTGCTGCCGGTGCACCAGTTCGCGCACGAGGACCACCTCCTGCGGCGCGGCCTGCGCAACTACTGGGGCTACAACTCGCTCGGGTACTTCGCCCCGCACGCCGGCTACTCCTCGTCCGGGACGGCGGGTCAGCAGGTCGGCGAGTTCAAGCGGATGGTGCGGGCGCTGCACGCGGCCGGCATCGAGGTCATCCTCGACGTCGTCTACAACCACACGGCCGAGGCGGGCGAGCTCGGCCCCACCCTCTCCCTGAAGGGCATCGACAACCGCGGCTACTACCGGCTCCAGTCCGACGCCCGGCGCTACGCGGACTACACGGGGTGCGGCAACACCCTGCACGTCGTGCAGCCGCAGGTGCTGCGGCTCATCACCGACTCGCTGCGCTACTGGGTGACGGAGATGGGCGTCGACGGCTTCCGCTTCGACCTGGCGGCGGCCCTCGCCCGCTCGATGCACGACGTCGACATGCTCTCGCCGTTCCTCGCCGTCATCGCCCAGGACCCGGTGCTGCGCCGGGTCAAGCTCATCGCCGAGCCCTGGGACGTCGGCAACGGCGGCTACCAGGTCGGCGCGTTCCCCCCGCTGTGGACCGAGTGGAACGACCGCTACCGGGACGCCGTACGGGACTTCTGGCGCGGGGCGCTGCCCGACGTCCGGGACCTCGGCTACCGGCTCTCCGGCTCCAGCGACCTGTACGCCTGGGGTGGGCGGCGGCCGTACGCCTCCGTCAACTTCGTCACCGCGCACGACGGCTTCACCCTCCGCGACCTGGTCACCTACGAGCGCAAGCACAACGAGGCCAACGGCGAGGGCAACCGCGACGGCACCCACGACAACCGCTCCTGGAACTGCGGTACCGAGGGCGAGACCGACGACCCGGGGACCAACGCCCTGCGCCTGCGCCAGCAGCGCAACCTGCTCACCACCCTGCTGCTCTCCACCGGGGTGCCGATGCTGGTCTCCGGCGACGAGATGGGCCGCACGCAGGGCGGCAACAACAACGCCTACTGCCAGGACAACGAGATCGGCTGGCTCGACTGGTCCCTGCCGGAGGACCCCGGCCGGGCGGGGCTGCTCGCCCTGACCCGCCGGCTCCTCGCACTGCGCCACCGCCATCCGGTGCTGCGCCGCCGCGCCTTCTTCTCCGGCCGCCCGCAGCGCGCCGACGGGCTGCGGGACCTGGCGTGGTTCACCGCCGAGGGCGCCGAGATGACCGAGCCGGACTGGTACGCGCCCACCGCCACGCTCGGTCTCTACCTGTCGGGCCGGGACATCCCGGGTCGGGACGAGCGCGGCGAGCGGATCACCGACGACAGCTTCCTCGCCGTCCTCCACGCGGGCCCCCGCCCGCTGGAGTTCCGCCTTCCGGGCCCGCCCTGGGCGGCGTCGTACGAGCTCGTCGTCGACACGGCGCGCGACGACCAGGCGCACGCCCCGGGCACCCGCCACGAGGGCGGCGGCACGATCACGGTCGCCGCGCGGTCGACGGTCCTGCTGCGGGTCGGGGGGTGAGCGCTCGCGCCCGGCCACCACGGCGCGACGGCGGTGGCCGGGCGGAGCGAGGGTGCCCGTCCCTGTGGGCCGGGGCGCGGTCCACAGGGGCACCCGTGCCGTGGACCGTCCTCAGCCCCCGTCCGACGGCCCACGCACTCGACCAGTGTCGTGCGCCGTACACCCGGATCCTAGGCATCCGACGCACGATTCCTTGACGCTGCGCGCACGGAGCCGCGCTCGGGCACCGGCGGCGCGGCCGTCAGTCCCCGGCGGCGAGTTCCGCTTCGAGCCGGGCGAGATGACGCGCCTCGGCGTCCTTGCGCACGGCCGCGAAACGACGGTCGACGAGGAGGACCGGAAGCAGCCAGAGGTAGCCCCAGAGGCTGAACGAGTCGACGACGCCGGTCTGGCGGAGCACCTGGTTGGTGACGAGGGCCAGCACGAGGGAGACCGTCCAGGCCGCCGGGCGGTGCCGCCCGAGCAGCCGTACGGGGGCGTCCCGGGGTCCCGCGAGGGCTTCGAGGGTCGCGGCGCGCACCGCGGCGTCGCGGTCGGTGGGGTCGGCGGCCTCGGCCGCGCGGGCTGCCGCGAGGGCCGCCGCGTGGCCGCCCTCGGCGAGGGCGTCGGTGGCGGCGCGGGCCTGGGACACGGTCGCGGTGTGCGCCTCGCGCTTGACGGCGCTCTCGTGGGCGGCGTTCATCCGCAGGTCGTCCCAGTAGCCGCGCCGGGACCAGCGCTCGACGGCGGCGAGCCGTTCGGATTCGGCGGACTCCGGGGCGAGTTCCCTGAGCCGCCGCGCGAGGCCGTCGGCGCGGGAGGCCCGGCCGGGGCGGTCGAAGCCGTCGGCGCGCAGGCACAGCTCCGCGTAGCCGGCGAGCAGTCCGAGGTGGTCGCCGTCCAGGGCGAGCCCCGCGCGGAAGGCCCGCTCGGCCTCGTCGTCGTGGTCGTCGTCGTCCTCGGCGACGTGGCCGAGCGCGAGCCAGCAGTACAGGTCGGGGTGGGGGCCGAGCTCGTCGAGGCCCTGCCCGGCGGTGCGTCGGACGGCTGCCGGGCCACCGGCGAGGAAGAGCTGCTCGCAGCGGTCACCGAAGGCGTCTGGCGTGGTCATGTGGTGCTCCCTGTACGTGCCCCCCGGTGGAGGTCGCGCAAGTCTCCGACGTGTGGCTTCGCGTGGTCAAGACCATTCGGGGCGGGAAAAACCGGATGAGACCGTCAGGGGTGAACCGTAAGGTCGGGCCTGATGCCCGAGAATCCTGTGACCCCAGCGAACCCCTCCGACCACCGCGCACGGTCGGCGGTGCGCGTGCTGCTGCGCCTGTGGCCGTATGTGCGGCCGGTGCGGGGGAGGTGGATCGCGGCGGCGGTCGTCGCGATCGTCGCGTCCTGTCTGTCGCTGGTCATCCCGCTCGTGCTGAAGTGGATGGTCGACGGGCCCATCACCGACCGCGACCCGGGCGGGGTCTGGCGGGGCGCGCTGTACCTGCTGCTGCTCGGCGTGGCCGAGGCCGTGCTCTTCGGCTTCCGGCGCTGGCTGGTGGCGCGGCCGCTGTCGGGCGTCGAGGCGGGGATGCGGGCCGACCTGTACCACCGGCTCCAGCGGCTGCCGATCGCCTTCCACGACCGCTGGGCGTCCGGGCAGCTGCTGTCGCGCGGGACGACGGACCTCATGCTGGTCCGGATGTTCCTGGCGTTCCCGCTGACGTTCCTGCTGGTCAACTCGGTGACGATCCTCGCGGGCTGTGCGCTGCTGCTCGCCCAGGACTGGTCGCTGGGCCTGGTGCTGCTGACGCCCGTCGTGCCGCTCGTGATCGTCTGCTCCTTCTTCGAGAGCCGGTACGGGGTGGTCGCGCGCCGCTCCCAGGACCAGGTCGGCGACCTGACGACGGTCGTGGAGGAGAGCGTCCTCGGCATCCGGATCGTCAAGGGCTTCGGCCGGCACCGCAGCCAGGCGGAGGCGTTCCGGTCCCTCTCGGAGCGGCTGCGGGGCACCGAGCTGGCGAAGGCCCGGCTGCTCGCCATGATCTGGGCGGTCATCACCGTCGTGCCGGAGCTGGCCATCGGGGCGGCCCTCGTCCTCGGCACCGTGCAGGTCGCCGACGGCGACCTGTCGGCGGGCACGCTCGTCGCGTTCCTGTCGACGGCGCTGGCGCTGCGCTGGCCGGTGGAGTCGATCGGCTTCCTCCTCGCCATGACCCAGGAGGCGGTCACCGCCACCGAGCGGTACTTCGAGGTGATGGACGCCGAGGAGGAGCCGGACAGCGCCCCGGTCACGGCCCCGGTCACGGCGCCCCGGGCCGACGGCGGGGTCCGCTTCGAGGGCGTGACCTTCCGCTACCCGGACGCGCCCGGGGACGCGCCGCCGGTCCTCGACGGCGTCGACCTCCACATCCGGCCGGGCGAGACCCTCGCCCTGGTCGGCGGCACCGGGTCCGGCAAGACGACGCTGACCGCGCTCGTCCCCCGCCTGCACGAGACGACCGGCGGCCGGATCCTGCTGGACGGCGAGGACATCGCCCTGATGGAGCGGGCCCGGCTGCGGTCCCTGGTCTCCATGGCCTTCGAGGAACCGACCCTGTTCTCCGCGAGCGTCGGCGACAACGTCCTGATGGGCGCCGGGAGCACCGCCGGCGAGCCGGAGCTGCGGCGCGCCCTCGGCGTGGCGCAGGCGGACGCGTTCGTCGACCGGATGCCCGAGGGCGTCGCGACCCGGGTCGGCGAGCAGGGCCTGAGCCTCTCGGGCGGCCAGCGCCAGCGGCTCGCCCTGGCGCGGGCGGTCGTCGGCCGGCCCCGGTTCCTGATCCTCGACGACCCGCTGTCGGCGCTCGACGTGCACACCGAGGCGCGGGTGGAGGCCGCCCTGCGCGAGGTCCTGCGGGACACGACGGCCCTGGTCGTGGCGCACCGCCCGTCGACGGTGATGCTCGCCGACCGGGTGGCGCTGCTCTCCGGGGGCAGGATCGCGGCGGTCGGCACCCACCAGGAACTGCTGCGGAGCAGCACGGAGTACGCCTGGCTGATGTCCGGCGAGAAGACGGCCCGGGAGGGGCGATGACGGACACCACGCTCGAGAAGAAGCCCGCGGAGGCGGCGGCGGACCCACTGTCCGACCCCTTCGACCAGGACGACCTGCCCGCGCCGCCCGGCGCGACCGGCGCGCTCCTGCGGTCGCTGCTCGCCGCCCACCGGACGCGGGTGGCGTGTGCCGCGCTGGTCCTGCTGGTCAAGGAGGCCGCCGTCCAGGCGGGCCCGCTGCTCGTCGCGTACGCCATCGACCGGGGCGTCCCGGCCTTCCGTGCCGGGGACCACGGCCCCGTGGTGGCGGTGGCGGTCGGCTACCTCCTGTGCGCGGCCCTGTCGGGGTTCCTGCAGTACGTCTTCGTGCGCGGCGCGGCCCGCGTCAACCAGGACGTGCTGCTCGACCTGCGCGGCCGGATCTTCCGCCACGCCCAGGTGCTGAGCGTCGACTTCCACGAGCGGTACACCTCGGGCCGGCTGATCTCCCGCTCCACCACGGACGTCGAGTCGCTGCGCGAGCTGCTCTCCGAGGGCCTGCAGGAACTGATCGGCGTCGTCCTGTCCTTCGTCTCCATCTCCCTGGTGCTGCTCTGGCTCGACCTGGGCATCGGCGCGGTGGCCGTCCTCTCCTTCGCGCCGCTGTACCTGCTGGTCGGCAGCTACCGGCGGCGGGTGGGCGAGGTCTACACGCACCGGTCGACGGCGATCGCCGGCGTGATCGTGAAGTTCGCGGAGACGATGAACGGCATCCGCCCGGTCCGCGCGTTCCGCCGCGAGGAGGCGAACGACGCCGAGTTCGCGGTCCTGAACCGCCGTCACGAGCGCAGCAACGGCGACGCGCTCCTGGAGATGGCCCGCTACGTCGTCGGCTCCCGCCTGGTCGCGAACACGGCCGTCGCCGGCATGTGCCTCTGGGGCGCCTACCGGGTCGCAGGGGGCTCGCTCGACCTCGGCGTCCTGGCGGCGGCCGTGCTCTACATGCGGCGCCTGTACGACCCGATCGACCGCCTCGGCATGTTCCTCAACTCGTACGAGTCGGCCGCCGCCTCCCTCGCCAAGATCGCCGGGCTGCTCGCCCAGGAGCCCGGCGTGCCCGAGACGGCGGCTCCCCGGCCGCTGCCCCCGCGCGCCGGCTCGCCCGGCCGCGAGGTCGTCTTCGACGGCGTCCGCTTCGCCTACCGGACCGGCGGGGAGGTGCTCCCCCGCTTCGACCTGACGATCCCGGCGGGCCAGACCGTGGCGGTCGTGGGTGCCACGGGCGCGGGCAAGTCGACCCTCGCCAAGCTCCTCGCCCGCTTCTACGACCCCACCGACGGCCGGGTCCTCCTCGACGGCGTCGACCTGTGCGACCTCGCCACCCCCGACCTGCGGCGCGGGGTCGTCATGGTCACCCAGGAGGCGTTCCTCTTCTCGGGGACGGTCGCCGAGAACATCGCGATCGGCCGCCCGGACGCCACCCGTGCCGAGATCGAGGCCGCGGCCGAGGCCATCGGCGCGCACGCGTTCATCTCCGGCCTGCCCGACGGGTACGACACCGACGTCCGCAAGCGCGGCGGACGCATCTCCGCCGGCCAGCGCCAGCTGGTGGCCTTCGCGCGCGCCCTCCTCGCCGACCCGGCCGTCCTCATCCTCGACGAGGCCACCAGCTCCCTGGACGTCCCCGGCGAGCGGGCCGTCCAGCAGGCGATGGACACCGTCCTCGCGGGGCGTACCGCCGTCGTCATCGCCCACCGCCTCTCCACCGTCGAGGTCGCGGACCGCGTCCTCGTCATGGAGTCCGGCCGCATCGTCGAGGACGGCCCCCCGTCCGCCCTGGTCTCCGGCGACGGGCACTACGCCGGTCTCCACCAGGCGTGGCGCGACAGCCTGGTGGGCTGAGTTCCGGGCGGCCCGGCGGGTTGCTCCCGCCGGGCCGCGCGGGTCGTACCCCGGCGTCAGCCGATGGTCGCGATGACGGCCCCGACGAGCCCCATGAACAGGCCGCCCGGCACCAGGAAGCCGCCCAGGACCCGGAAGAAGCCCGCCTTGAAGCGGGAGGGTTCGAGGAGGGCCAGGTCCCCCGTGCGGGCCGCGGTCACGGCCCGTACCGCGTTGCGGCGCTCCGCGGCCCGGTCGGCCGCCCCGCGCACGTTGAAGAGGAACATCCCTCCCCATACCGCGCACGCGACGCCCATCGCCGCGATCACGATCCCCACCACCATCGTCGTTCCTCCCCTGGTCCCCCGGCCGCTCGGCCGGCCGCAGGACTGTGCCACCGGCACGCGGCCCGTGGCAAGGGAATTCAGGAGGGGGTCCGGCGGGTCCGCAGCAGGGCGAAGGAGAGGACGGCCGCCAGGACCATCAGGAGGGCGGCGCCGACGGCCGCGCCGCCCATGGCCCGCACGAAGGCGGTCCGCGCCGCGTCGAGGACGGCCGGGGCGGCGCCGAGCGCGCCGCCCAGGGTCTCGCGGGCCGCGGGCGGGGCGGAGGCGGGCACGCCCGCGGTGTACAGGGCGGCGCCGACGGATCCGAGGACGGCCATGCCGAGGGCTCCGCCCAGCTCCTGGCCCGACTCCATGACGGCGGCGGCGGAGCCGGCGCGCTCGGGGGGCGCCGCGCCCAGGGCGAGTTCGTTGGCGAGGGTCATGGCGGAGACGAGCCCGGCGGCGTACACGGCGCTCGCCACGAGGACGCACCAGAGGGGCGTGGCGCGGTCGACGGTGGCGAGCCAGGCGAAGCCGGCGGCGGAGACGAGGAAGCCGCCGCCCATCACGTGGGCGCGGTCGAGGCTCTTCGCGAGCACGGCGGCCGTGGGTGCGGCGACGAGGACGCCTCCGGTGGGCACGAGGCTCCAGAGGGCGGCCTCGAAGGGGCTCTGTCCGAGGACGGACTGCAGGTACTGGGTGAGGAAGACGGCGAAGCCGACGGTGGCGGCCATGGCGAGCAGGTTGACGAGGGCGGAGCCACCGTAGGCGCGGTTCCGGACGAGCTTCAGGTCGACCATCGGGTGGTCGAGCCGGGCCTGCCGGCGCACGAAGACGACGGCGACGGCGAGCCCGGCGGCGACGGAGGCGGCCGGCACGGGCGCCCAGCCGTCCTTGGCGAGCTCCTTGACGCCGTGGATGACGGGGAGCAGCGCGGCGAGCGAGAGGCCGCCGCTCAGCAGGTCGAACCTGCCGCCCGCGGCCGCCCCCTTGGACTCGGGGAGCAGGGGGCCGAGGGCGAGGAGGAGCGCCATGGCGGGCAGGTTGAGGAGGAAGACGGAGCCCCACCAGAAGTGCTCGACGAGCGCGCCGCTGACGACCGGGCCGAGGGAGATGCCGCTCGCCATGACGGAGGTCCACAGGGTGACGGCCTTGGCGCGCTGGGCCGGGTCGGGGAAGAGGGTGCGGATGAGGGCGAGGGTGGCGGGCATGAGGCAGGCGCCGCCGACGCCGAGGAGGGCTCGGGCGGCGATGAGCGCGCCGGGGGTGTGGGCGTACGCGGCGGCGACGGAGGCGATGCCGAAGAGGGCGGCGCCGCCGAGGAGCATCCGGCGGCGGCCGACGCGGTCGCCCAGCGCGCCCATGGTGACGAGCAGTCCGGCGAGGACGAAGCCGTAGGTGTCGAGGATCCAGAGCTGTTCGGTGGCGCCGGGGCGCAGGTCGGCGCTGATGGAGGGGAGGGCGAAGTAGAGGACGGAGACGTCCATGGAGACGAGGAGCAGCGGCAGCATGAGGACGCCCAGGGCGGTCCATTCGCGCCGTCCGGCGCGGGCGGGCTCCGTCGTGGGCCCGGGTTCTGCGGTGAGTGTCATGCGGCGAAGGAAGCAGCCGCCGGCGTACGGCGCCACTCCCGCCCTAGTGCACCTGCGGGTGCGGTCGGGAAGGTGCAGTTCAGCGGCGCGTACGACGTCCCTGGCGCACTAGTACACTCACCGCCGTGACGAACCGACCGCCCTATCTCGCCATCGCCGCCGAACTCCGTCGCCGCATCCGCGCGGGCGAACTGTCCCCGGGCGACCGGGTGCCGTCGACGCGGGCCGTGACGCGCGAGTGGGGCGTGGCGATGGCCACCGCGACGAAGGCGCTGGCGGTGCTGCGCCAGGAGGGTCTGGTGCGGGCCGAGCCGGGGGTGGGCACGGTGGTGGCCGCCGCGGTGGACCCGGACGCGGCGCCGCTGTCGCGGGAGCGGCTGGTGGCCGCCGCGCTGGACCTCGCGGACGCCGAGGGGCTGGGCTCGCTGACGATGCGTCGGGTGGCGTCGGTCCTGGGGGTGTCGACGATGACGCTGTACCGCCACGTGCCGGGGAAGGCGGAGCTGGTGCGGCTGATGGCGGACGCGGCGTGCGGGGAGGTCCCGTTGGGGCCGGTGCCGGCGGAGTGGCGGACCGGCCTCGAACGGGGGGCCCGCTGGCTGCGCGGGGTGTACGCCCGGCACCGGTGGATGGCGCACGCGATGGCGTCGTTCACGCGGCCGGTCGCGACGCCGCACGCGATGGCGTACACGGAGTGGGTGCTGCGGTCGATGCGGGGCACTCCGCTGTCGCACGAGGACAAGCTCCACGCCCATCTGCTGATCTTCGCCTTCGTCCAGGGGCTGTCGATGGCGGACGACCTGGAGGAGCGGGCGCGTCAGGACACGGGCATCTCGGACGGCGAGTGGATGGAACAGAATGAGCCACGCTTCGACGCGATCCAGGCGGGCGGCTCGTACCCCGAGCTGGCCACCGTCACGGAGGGGGGCGGCTTCGGTCTGGACCTTGAGGCGCTCTTCGAATTCGGGCTGAGGCGAACGCTGGACGGCATCGCGTCCATGATCGACGAAACGTCCGGTTAACGAACACGGACGTACGGGCAGCGGACGATTTTTGGCCAACTTACCGACGCGCTCCTGACAGGTCCCCGTCATTCCTGTCACTCTCTCCCCGGCTCTTCGCATCAATGTTCAGCGCTTCACCCGAACGTGCTCCACAGCTCTCCTTGCTCTGCCCGGACGGGCTCACCCCAGTCCGCCGGTACCCCCCTCGCATAAGGAGTCTGCGTGAGATCCACGCCCAGCCGCCGTGCCACCGCGACCGGCGCCCTGATCGCTGCCGCCGCGATGCTCACCCTCGGCGTCCAGTCCGGCCCGGCCGCGGCCGACACCTTCGCCGCCGCGCCGCAGGCGCTCTCCGCCGGCAAGGCCAACCCCGGCAAGCTCCCGGCCGACCTCTCCCCCGCCCAGCGCGCCGCGCTGATCAAGGCGGCGGACGCCGACAAGGCCGCCACGGCCAAGTCCCTCGGCCTCGGCGCCCAGGAGAAGCTCGTCGTCCGCGACGTGGTCCAGGACCGCGACGGCACGACCCACACGCGCTACGAGCGCACCTACGCCGGACTCCCCGTCCTCGGCGGTGACCTGATCGTCGCCGAGTCCAAGGCCGGCGCCACCACCGCGGTCACCAAGTCCTCGCGCGCCGAGCTGAAGAACGTCGACCTCAGCGCCGACGTCGCCCCGGCCGCCGCCGAGAAGCAGGCCGTCGGCCTCGCCGCCGCGGAGGGCTCGAAGAAGGCCGCCGCCGACCGCGCCCCGCGCAAGGTCGTGTGGATGGCACAGGGCGCCCCCGTCCTCGCGTACGAGACCGTCGTCGGCGGCCTCCAGCACGACGGCACGCCCAACGAGCTGCACGTCGTGACGGACGCGAAGTCCGGCGCGAAGCTCTTCGAGTGGCAGGCCATCGAGACCGGCGTCGGCAACACGATGTACAGCGGCCAGGTGACCCTCGGCACCGCGCCCTCGTACACGCTGACCGACACGGGCCGCGGCAACCACAAGACGTACGACCTCAACGGCGGTACGTCGGGCACCGGGACGCTGTTCAGCAACACCACGGACACCTGGGGCAACGGCCTCCCGTCCAACCGCGCCACCGCCGGCGCCGACGCCCACTACGGCGCCGCGCTCACCTGGGACTACTACAAGAACGTGCACGGCCGCTCCGGCATCCGCGGTGACGGCGTCGGCGCGTACTCCCGGGTCCACTACGGCAACGCGTACGTCAACGCGTTCTGGTCGGACTCCTGCTTCTGCATGACCTACGGCGACGGCACCGGCAACACCAAGCCGCTGACCTCCATCGACGTGGCCGCGCACGAGATGACGCACGGCGTCACCTCCAACACCGCCGGCCTGGTCTACAGCGGCGAGTCCGGCGGCCTCAACGAGGCCACCTCGGACATCTTCGCGGCGGCGGTCGAGTTCTACGCCAACAACGCCAGCGACCCGGGCGACTACCTCGTCGGCGAGAAGATCGACATCCGCGGCAACGGGACCCCGCTGCGCTACATGGACAAGCCGAGCAAGGACGGCTCGTCCAAGGACGCGTGGTACTCGGGCATCGGCTCCATCGACGTCCACTACTCCTCGGGCCCGGCGAACCACTTCTTCTACCTGCTCTCCGAGGGCAGCGGCGCCAAGACCGTCAACGGCGTGAACTACGACTCGCCGACCTCCGACGGCCTGCCGGTCACCGGCATCGGCATCGACAAGGCCCGGCTGATCTGGTTCAAGGCGCTCACCACCAAGTTCGGCTCCTCGACCAACTACGCCGGCGCCCGCACGGGCACCGTCGCGGCGGCCACCGAGCTGTACGGCGCCGGCAGCCCCGAGGTCACGGCCGTCGAGAACGCCTGGGCCGGCATCAACGTCGGCACCCGCCCCGGCGGCGGCAACCCCGGCGGCAAGGTCTTCGAGAACACCGCCGACGTGACCATCCCGGACTCCCCCGGAGCCGCGGTCACCTCGACGGTCAACGTCACCGGCGTCACCGGCAACGCCCCGAGCAACCTCGCCGTCGGCGTGGACATCATCCACACCTACCGCGGTGACCTCGTGGTCGACCTGATCGCCCCCGACGGCTCGGTCTACAGCCTGAGCAACCGCTCCGGCGGCAGCGCCGACAACATCCAGCAGACCTTCACCGTCAACGCCTCCTCGGAGGTCGCCAACGGTGCCTGGAAGCTCCGCGTCCAGGACAAGGCCGGCGCCGACACCGGTTACATCAACAGCTTCAAGCTGACCTTCCCGTAGGCCGGAAGGCCCGCACGGCCTGAAGTGACAGGACGGACGCCCGGAGGGAACCCCCTCCGGGCGTCCGCGCGTTGCGCCCACCCCCCGGCTCTACCGCAGGAGGACCCCGGCGCCCTCCGCCTTCGCCTCCGCCGGGAGGGCCACGAGGCCCGGTTCGGCGGGGTGGGCGAGGAGGGGGTGCGCGGGCAGGACGCGGACCGTGCAGCCGAAGGAGCCGGTCCGGTCGAGTTCCAGGGTGCCCGCGTAGGGCAGCCTGCCCTCCAGGTCGGGGCCGCCGGCCGGCTTGAGGGTGACGGTGCGGGGGGCGGTGAGGGTGTCGTCGGCGTCGACCCGGCCGGTGACGGCCTGCACCTCGACGTCGTCGGGGCCGAGCGCGCCGAGGGCGACCCGGACCCGGACGACCGGGGTGGCACCGAGCTCCGCGTCCGCGAGGTCGTCGGCGAGCCCGTCCCCGACCTCGACGTGGTCGACCGCCACCCGCGGCCAGCCCTCCCGGACCCGCGCCTTCCAGGCCGCGAGGTCCCGCGCCCGGTCCGGGGTGAGCGCCCGGCGGGCCGCGCCGGCGGGGACGTACAGCCGCTCGACGTACTCGCGGACCATCCGGTCGGCGAGGACCTTCGGGCCGAGGTCGGCGAGGGTGCGCCGGACCATCGCCGTCCAGCCGGCCGGCACGCCGTCGGGGCCCCGGTCGTAGAAGCGCGGGGCGACCCGGCGCTCGATCAGCTCGTAGAGCGCGGCGGCCTCCAGGTCGTCGCGGCGGTCCTCGTCCTCGGCCGCCGCCCCGTCGGCGGTGGGGATGGCCCAGCCGAAGTCCGGCTCGAACCACTCGTCCCACCAGCCGTCGAGGACGGACAGGTTGAGGCAGCCGTTGAGGGCGGCCTTCATCCCGCTGGTGCCGCACGCCTCCAGAGGCCGCAGCGGGTTGTTGAGCCAGACGTCGCAGCCCGGGTAGAGGCCGCGGGCCATCTCCATGCCGTAGTCGGGCAGGAAGACGATCCGGTGCCGGACCCGGGGGTCGTCGGCGAACCGGACGAGCTCCTGGACGAGCCGCTTCCCGCCGTCGTCGGCGGGGTGCGCCTTGCCGGCGACGACGAGCTGCACGGGCCGCTCGGGGTGGAGCAGCAGCGACCGCAGCCGGTCCTTGTCGCGCAGCATCAGGGTGAGCCGCTTGTACGACGGGACGCGGCGGGCGAAGCCGATGGTGAGGACGTCGGGGTCGAGGACGGCGTCCGTCCAGCCGAGTTCGGCGGCGGCGGCGCCGCGCTGCCGCCAGGACGCCCGCAGCCGGTCCCGTACGTCCGTGACCAGCCGTTCCCGCAGGGTGCGGCGCAGCTCCCACAGCTCGCGGTCGGTGGGGGCGTCGCCGAGCCGGCCGACCTCGGGGGCGACCCAGGTGGGTGCGTGGACGCCGTTGGTGATCGAGCCGATCGGCACCTCCTCGGCGTCGAACCCCGGCCAGAGCCCGGCGAACATGTCCCGGCTGACGGCCCCGTGGAGGGTGGAGACGCCGTTGGCGCGCTGGGCGAGCCGCAGGCCCATGGCGGCCATGTTGAAGACGCCGGGGTCGCCGCCGAGCGGGGTCTCGTCGCCGAGGGCGAGGACGCGGCCGGTGTCGACGCCCGGGAGCGCGCCGTCCTCGCCGAGGTGGCGGGCGACCAGGCTCCGCTCGAAGCGGTCGATGCCGGCGGGGACGGGGGTGTGGGTGGTGAACACGGTCCCGGCCCGGACGGTCTCCAGCGCGCTGTCGAAGTCCAGCCCCTCGCCCTGGAGTTCGCGGATGCGTTCGAGGCCGAGGAATCCGGCGTGGCCCTCGTTGCTGTGGAAGACCTCGGGGGCGGGGGTACCGGTGAGCCGGCAGTAGGTGCGGACGGCGCGGACGCCGCCGATGCCCAGCAGCATCTCCTGGAGCAGCCGGTGCTCGCTGCCGCCGCCGTACAGCCGGTCGGTGACGCCGCGTTCGCCGGGGGCGTTCTCCTCGACGTCGGAGTCGAGCATGAGGAGCGGCACCCGGCCCACCCGGGCGATCCAGAGGTGGGCGTGCAGGCTGCGGCCGCCGGGCAGCGCGAGGGTGATCCGGGCCGGGTCGCCGTCGGCCTCCCGCAGCAGGTGCACCGGCAGCTCGCCGGGGTCGAGGACCGGGTACTGCTCCTGCTGCCAGCCGTCGCGGCCGAGGGACTGGCGGAAGTAGCCGTGCCGGTAGAGCAGTCCGACGCCGATCAGCGGGACGCCGAGGTCGCTGGCGGCCTTGAGGTGGTCTCCGGCGAGGATGCCGAGCCCGCCGGAGTACTGGGGCAGGGCGGCGGCCACGCCGAACTCGGGCGAGAAGTAGGCGACGGCGGCGGGGGTGTCCCCGGACCGGCCCTGGTACCAGCGGGGGGCGTGCAGATAGTCGTCGAGGTCCTCGGCGGCGGTCCGCAGCCGGGCCAGGAACTCCGGGTCGGCGGCGAGCGCCGCGAGCCGGGGGGCCTCCAGGGCGCCGAGGATCCGGACGGGGTCGGCGCCGGCCGGCCCGTCGGGGGCGAGGGAGTCGAAGAGCGCCCGGGTGGGCTCGTGCCAGGACCAGCGCAGGTTGTGCGCGAGGTCGGCGAGGGGTCGAAGGGTGTCGGGGAGGACGGGACGCACGGTGAATCGACGGATTGCCTTCACGTTGTCCACCTTCGCAGGCGAGTACGGAGCGGAGCGGGCGCACCACGCTGTGCGTCCGGCGTGCCGCCGACGTTAGGTCACGCCGGGGCCGTGCCGCCACGGCGCACGGGAGCGCCCTCCGCCCGCCCGGACCGCCCCCGCCCCTCAGCGGGCGGCGGCTCCGGTGGCGGCGCGGTGGTGGGTCGCGCGGCGCAGCATGGTGCGGTTCTCCTCGGTCATGTCCAGGACCGAGCGGAGCAGCGCGGCCGGGGACCGGGGCGTCTCGGGGCGGGGCGCCCGGCGGACGACGCCGAGGTGGCGGGCCCGGAGCCCGGTGAGGATCCGCAGCGCGCGGGCGAGTGCCTCGGCGGCCGGCCGGTCCGCGCCCGTCCCTCCGGACACCGCCAGCCTGGTCACCGCCGACACCCCGTCGCGGTGGCGGGCGTGGAACTCCCGCCAGGCCGGCAGGGCGTAGGGCACCTCCTCGGCGAGGACGGCGTCGTGCGCCGGGTCGGCGCGGTCGCAGGCCCACAGCGCCAGGTCGACCGGCCAGAGCGGGAGCGTGACGGCGGCCGGGCCGGGGTGGGCGCGGCCCGCGACCTCGACCTCGTCGAAGTACGGGCGCAGGGTGAGGGCGACGTACTCGGGCGAGACCTCGGCGACGGTCCGCTCCATGGCGTCGGCCGTGGCCCGCAGCCGTCGGGCGATCCGGTCCAGGGCGCAGGCGAAGCGCGCGTCGTGCGGTTCGAGCCGGGTCACCAGGGCGCAGTCGTCGAGCGTCGCGGAGAGCACGGGCAGGACGGCGCGGCCCGCCTCCTGGAGCCGCGCCTCCGCCGGATGACCGGTGTACGAGCGGCGGCGCGGGCCGGCCGGGTTCCAGTCCGTGTAGTGGTGGACGGTGTCACGGGGCACCATGTCGGTGCGGCGGCCGAGGATCTCCAGTACCGGCAGCGCCTCCGGCACCGCGGCGAGCGGCTGGGTCCCGTGCCGGCGCAGCGATCCCAGCAGGATGCCGAGGTCCCGCATCGCCGCCGCCGCGCCGCCGACGCTCCACAGCGCGGCCCGCTCCTGGTCGGGCACCAGGGCGCGGAGCGCGACGGTCAGGGCGGCGACGTCGGCCCGCTCGTTCATCAGGGGCACCGCGGCGAGCAGCGCGTCGGCGCCCAGCGGGTCGGCGGCGCGGATGTCCTCGGTGCGGTGGCGCGGCTCGCCGAGCAAGGACCGGCTCCTCTCCTCTGCGGCCCCCTCGCCGGTGGCGGCGGACGCCGGACCGTGCCGCGGGGCCGTCCCGAGCCTGCCCCGCGGGTTCCGGCCGGACAATGAGCGTCCGGCCGGGGCTCCTTAAGAACCGTCCAGGGGGCGCCCGAAGATGTCAGGTCGGGTGGCTCAGGCGGCCCTCTCCTCTCCCGAGCGGTACTCGCCCGGGGTCACCCCGAACCACTTGCGGAAGGCGAGGTGGAAGCCGACGGCGCTCCGGTAGCCGACCCGGGCGGGCACGGCCGACTGCGGCAGCGAGGTCTCGGCGAGGAGCCGGCCGGCCTCCTGCATGCGGCGGGCGGCGAGGTACCGGGCGGGCGACTCGCCGACCAGGGCGCGGAAGGCGGCGGTGAAGGCGGACCGGGACATGCCGACCTCCCGTGCGACGGAGTCGATGGTCCAGGGCTCGGCGAACCGGGTGGCCAGGACGACCACGGCGCGGCTGATCCCGGAGTGGCGCAGCAGCGGCAGCGAGGCCGGGCTTCCGGCGAGTTCGCGGAGCAGCGGGCGGAGCGCGAGGACGAGCGCCATCTCGAAGGCGCGCAGGGTGATGAGCCGGTCTCCGGGGCCGGCGGGCCGGTCGGGCGCGGCGAGCAGCCGCAGGGTGTCGCGGAGCAGCGGCTCCCGGTCGACCTGGGCTCCGGCGAGGACGAGGGTCCGGGGCAGGGAGGTGGAGAGGCCGGTGGCGGCGCCGGCGTCGTAGCGGAGTCCGGCGCACAGGAGCCGGCTCTCGGCTCCGGAGCCGTCGATGACGATCTCGCCGGAGGTGCCGGGGTGCCGGGCGGGGAGGACGGCCCCGAGGGGGACGCCGCGGCGGTCGGGCCGGTCGGAGAGGCGGTGCGCGGTGCCGGTGGGGAAGACGGCGAGGTCGCCGGTGCGCAGGTGGACGGGGGGCTCGTCGTCGCCGGTGATCCAGCAGTCGCCCTCGACGACGTAGTGGAGGACGGCGCAGTCGCGCTCGGCGTCCCCCTCGATGGCCCAGGGTGCGCGGACGTGCCAGCGGCTGTCGAAGACGCCGGTGAGCCGGAGGTGTTTCAGGAGTTCGCTGAGGAGGTCCTCGCGCTGGTCGTGACGGTCGGTTCCCACGGTTTCCATGGACGATCCTTCAACTTCCGCCCCTGTTTGTTAATTGAACGGCCGAAGCCGCCGCGGCGAGCCTGGAAGACGCCGACACGACAGCGGCGACAGCCTATCGAAGGGCCTCGAACACACATGTCCAGTGAGATTCCGATGCGGGTGGCGGTGGTGGGCGCGACCGGCTTCCAGGGCGGTGCGGTGACCCGACTCCTCGCCGAGCGGCAGCACCGGGTGCGGGCCCTGACCCGGCGGCCGGAGGCCGACCGGCCGCCGGTGCCCGGTGCGGTGTTCGTCGCCGGCGACCTGGGCCGGCCGGCGGCGGTGCGGCGGCTGTTCGACGGGACGACGCACGCGTTCGTCACGATGCCGCTGGTGTACGACGCCGGCCGGGTGGAGGCGTACGCGCGGCATGTCGCCGAGGCCGCGCTCGCGGCGGGGACGCTGCGGCTGGTGTTCAACACCAACACGCGGATACCCCCGGGTCCGACGGCGGTGCCCGCCTTCGAGACGCGGCGGCTGGCGGAGCGGGTGCTGCGGGAGAGCGGGGTGCCGCTGGTGGTGATCAGGCCGCCGGTCTACCTGGACAACCTGTTCTCGCCGTGGAACGGGCCGGCCCTGGTCGACGAGGGCGTGCTGGCGTATCCGCTGCCGGAGGGGGCGCGGACGGCGTGGCTGTCGCACCGCGGCCTGGCGGAGGCGGCGCTCGCGGCGCTGACGCGGGAGGGCGTGGAGGGCCGGACCTTCGACATCGGCGGCGAACGGTCCCTGACGGGCGGCGAGCTGGCGACGGCGTTCGGCCGGGCCCTGGGGCGCGCGGTGCGGTACGAGGAGCTGGATCCGGCCGTCTTCGAGCACGGGGTCGCGCAGCTTCTGGGCCGGGAGACGGCCGCCGGGGTGGCCGGGATCTACCACCACCTGGCGACCGGCGCGGACCCGCTGCTGATGGCGGGCGACGACGGCCGCTCGGCGGGGTCGCTGGCGGTCCGGCCGGCGCCGGTGGAGGAGTGGGTGGCGCGCCAGCCCTGGCAGGTGTGGGCGACGGACACGGAGGAACCGGACGCCCCACCGCACGTCTGACGCCCGCGCCGCCCCACCGTGCCCGCGGGGACCGCGTCGTGCCGCCCCGTCACCGGTGCCCCGTCGGCCTCGGTGATCGCCGGGAAGCACGGCCGGAAACCGAGCCCCGCCCCTACAAAGGCGGGGCTCGTTTCTTGTCCGGCCCACGTGCTTGCCGGTCCGGCTACGCCCGAGTAGTTAACAAAGCGCCGGATTGCCCGCCCGGGGACGGTGGAAGGCTCCTGCGGTACACACCCCGAAACCGTCCCCCGTGACCCCCGTACACACCGTGGACCCCCGTACTCCCTGTGGACCCGCCATCCGAGTGAACGCGGACAGGAGCGGCCATGCCCGCAACCCGCCGGCCGTCGACGGAGCTAGAAAGAGCGCACCACCACCCGCACCCCCGTAACCCGTCAGGTGATGCTGTGAATCCGCTCATGGGACGCATTCCCGTACTGGACGTACGCCCGCTGGTCGACTGCGGCCGCCGCCCCGCGAAGG
Source organism: Streptomyces sp. NPDC051180 (assembly GCF_040689545.1). NCBI lineage: Bacteria > Bacillati > Actinomycetota > Actinomycetes > Kitasatosporales > Streptomycetaceae > Streptomyces > Streptomyces sp. NPDC051180. The sequence continues at coordinate 37,934 of NZ_JBFBBC010000019.1, read as the reverse complement.
CGGTCGCCGGAGAGACCTTCGAGGTGACGGCGACCGTCTTCCGCGAGGGCCACGACGCGGTCGCCGCCAATGTCGTGCTGCGCGGCCCCTCCGGTCGCCCCGGCCCCTGGACCCCGATGCGCGAACTGGCCCCCGGCACCGACCGGTGGGGTGCCGAGGTCACCCCGGACGCCGAGGGCTCCTGGACGTACACCGTCGAGGCGTGGAGCGATCCCGTGGCCACCTGGCGCCACACGGCGAGGATCAAGATCCCGGCCGGGATCGACTCCGAACTGGTCCTCGCCGAGGGGGCCGAACTGCACGAGCGGGCCGCGAAGGGCGTCCCGAAGAAGGGCGGCGGGCGCGAGGCGGTGCTCGCGGCGGCGGACGCGCTGCGCGACCCCTCCCGGCCGGCCGCCGTCCGGCTCGCCGCGGCGCTCGCGCCCCGGGTCGTCGAGTCGCTGGAGCGCCACCCGCTGCGCGAACTCCTCTCCTCCTCACCCGCGTTGCCGCTCCAGGTGGAGCGTGAGCGGGCCCTCTTCGGCTCCTGGTACGAGTTCTTCCCCCGCTCGGAGGGCGTGCGGACGGTCGAGGGCCGCACGGTGCCGGGGAACTTCCGCACCGCGGCCGAACGCCTGCCGGCGATCGCGGCGATGGGCTTCGACGTGGTGTACCTGCCCCCGGTGCACCCGATCGGCGAGACGCACCGCAAGGGCCCGAACAACTCCCTGTCGGCGTCGCCGAACGACGTGGGCGTGCCGTGGGCGATCGGCTCGCCGGAGGGCGGGCACGACGCCCTCCACCCGGACCTCGGGACCTTCGAGGACTTCGACGCCTTCGTGGCGCGGGCGCGGGAGCTGCGGCTGGAGATCGCGCTGGACTTCGCGCTCCAGTGCTCCCCGGACCACCCGTGGGTGGAGAAGCACCCGGAGTGGTTCCACCACCGTACGGACGGTTCGATCGCCTACGCGGAGAACCCGCCGAAGAAGTACCAGGACATCTATCCGATCGCCTTCGACCGGGACATGGACGGGATCGTCGCGGAGACCGTGCGGGTGCTGCGGTTCTGGATGGACCACGGCATCCGGATCTTCCGGGTCGACAACCCGCACACCAAGCCGGTGGTGTTCTGGGAGCGGGTGATCGGCGAGGTCAACGGCGCCGATCCGGACGTGGTCTTCCTGGCGGAGGCGTTCACCCGGCCGGCCATGATGCGGACCCTGGGGGCCGTGGGCTTCCAGCAGTCGTACACGTACTTCACCTGGCGCAACACCAAGGAGGAGCTGACGGAGTACCTGACCGAGCTGTCCGGGGAGACGGCCGCGCAGATGCGGCCGAACTTCTTCGTGAACACCCCCGACATCCTGCCCGCCTACCTCCAGGAGGGCGGCCGGCCCGCGTTCGCGGCGCGCGCGGTGCTCGCCGCGACGCTCTCGCCGTCCTGGGGCATGTACGCCGGGTACGAGCTGTGCGAGAACGCCCCGCTGCGGGACGGCAGCGAGGAGTACCTCGACTCGGAGAAGTACGAACTCCGGCCGCGCGACTGGGAGTCGGCGGAGCGGGCGGGGACGACGCTCACTCCGCTGATCACCGCCCTCAACCGGATCAGGCGCCGCCACCCGGCACTCCGACGCCTGCGGAACCTGTCGTTCCACGAGACGGACAACCCCCAGGTGATCGCGTACTCGAAGCGCTCGGGTTCGAACATCGTTCTGGTGGTCGTCAACCTCGACCCGCACCACACCCAGGAGGCGACGGTCTCGTTGAACATGCCGGAACTCAGCCTCGACTGGCACGAGACCGTGCCGGTGCGCGACGAGCTCACCGGCGAGACCTATCACTGGGGCAGGGCCGCTTACGTGCGCCTAGAGCCGGGCGTCACGCCCGCGCACGTACTCGCCCTGCGACCGTCCCCGCAGACCGGAGGGTCACCCACATCATGACTGTCAACGAGCCCGTCCCCGACACCTTCGAGGACACCCCCGCCAAGGACCGCGACCCCGACTGGTTCAAGCGGGCCGTCTTCTACGAGGTCCTCGTCCGCTCCTTCCAGGACAGCAACGGCGACGGAGTCGGCGACCTCAAGGGCATCACGTCCAAACTGGACTACCTCCAGTGGCTGGGCGTGGACTGCCTCTGGCTTCCGCCGTTCTTCAAGTCCCCGCTGCGGGACGGCGGCTACGACGTCGCCGACTACACCTCGGTCCTCCCGGAGTTCGGCGACCTGGCCGACTTCGTCGAGTTCGTGGACGCGGCGCACCAGCGCGGGATGCGCGTGGTCATCGACTTCGTCATGAACCACACGAGCGACCAGCACCCGTGGTTCCAGGAGTCGCGGCGCGACCCGGAGGGACCGTACGGCGACTACTACGTCTGGGCCGACGACGACAAGCAGTACGCGGACGCACGGATCATCTTCGTCGACACGGAGACCTCCAACTGGACCTTCGACCCGGTCCGCAAGCAGTACTACTGGCACCGCTTCTTCTCGCACCAGCCGGACCTGAACTACGAGAACCCGGCGGTGCAGGAGGAGATCCTCTCCTCGCTGAAGTTCTGGCTGGACCTCGGGATCGACGGCTTCCGGCTCGACGCGGTGCCGTACCTGTACCAGCAGGAGGGCACCAACTGCGAGAACCTCCCGGCCACCCACGCCTTCCTCAAGCGGGTCCGCAAGGAGATCGACGACCACTACCCGGACACGGTGCTGCTCGCCGAGGCGAACCAGTGGCCGGAGGACGTCGTCGACTACTTCGGCGACTTCCGCTCGGGCGGCGACGAGTGCCACATGGCCTTCCACTTCCCGGTCATGCCGCGGATCTTCATGGCCGTGCGGCGCGAGTCGCGCTACCCGGTCTCGGAGATCCTGGCGAAGACCCCGGAGATCCCCTCCGGCTGCCAGTGGGGCATCTTCCTGCGCAACCACGACGAGCTCACCCTCGAGATGGTCACGGACGAAGAGCGCGACTACATGTACGCCGAGTACGCCAAGGACCCGCGGATGCGGGCCAACATCGGCATCCGGCGCCGTCTCGCCCCGCTCCTCGACAACGACCGCAACCAGATGGAGCTGTTCACCGCGCTGCTCTTCTCGCTGCCGGGCTCCCCGGTGCTGTACTACGGCGACGAGATCGGCATGGGCGACAACATCTGGCTGGGCGACCGCGACGGGGTCAGGACCCCGATGCAGTGGACGCCCGACCGGAACGCCGGCTTCTCCTCCTGCGACCCCGGGCGGCTCTACCTGCCGACCATCATGGACCCGGTCCACGGCTACCAGGTGACGAACGTCGAGGCCGGGATGGCCTCCCCGTCCTCGCTCCTGCACTGGACGAAGCGCATGATCGAGATCCGCAAGCAGAACCGGGCCTTCGGCACGGGGACGTACACGGAACTCCCGGCGTCCAACCCGGCGGTGCTCGCCTTCCTCCGGGAGGACGGCGACGATCTGGTCCTCTGCGTGAACAACTTCTCGCGGTTCGCGCAGCCGACCGAGCTCGACCTGCGCCGCTTCGACGGCATCAGGCCGGTGGAGCTGATCGGCGGGGTGCGGTTCCCGGCCATCGGCCAGTTGCCCTACCTCCTGACCCTTGCGGGACACGGCTTCTACTGGTTCCGTCTCAAGAAGGGCTGACCGAGGGTCGGTTCGGATTCGTCCGGGGTGGGACGGTTTTCACCCGTCCCACTCTGGGCACTGTGACCCACACACGTTCGAGGCCACGATTCAGGTCCATCCGGGCCCACTTGGCGGACCCGTACGGATCTTCCCTTTCCGACACGTCCCGCACATCCGGACAGCCACAGCCGCAATCCGGGACACTCTGCGCATTTGAAAGCACACGAAACCCAACTGCGCGCCCCGGGGAAAGGACGCGATGCCATGCCGGAGACCGCATCCACCACCCGGGCCCCGGACGCCCTCCTGCCGTCCCTCGCCCCCCTGCTCCACGAATGGCTGCCACGGCAGCGCTGGTTCGCGGGCAAGGGCCGCCGGGTCACCGGATTCACGCTGGACGCGGCCACCGAGCTGCTGCCCCTGGACGGCACGGGCCCCGGCCTCCTCCACCTCCTCGTACGGGTCGAACAGCCGGGACGCCCGGCCGGGGCACCCGCCGACTGCTACCAACTCCTCCTGGGCGTCCGCAGCCAGCTGCCGCCCCGCCTCGCCCCCGCCCTGATCGGCCGGATCCGGCAGGGCCCGCTCGCCGGACGGGCCGTCTACGAAGGGCTGCGCGACCCGCGGCTCGCCGGACTCCTCTACGAGCGGCTGCGCACCCCGGGCCCGACGGGCCCGCTGCGCTTCCACGCCACCGCCGCCCTGCCGGCCGCGCTCGCCCCCCGCATGCTCGACGCCGAGCAGTCCAACTCCTCGATCGTCTACGGCGACGCGTTCATCCTCAAGATCTTCCGCCGGGTCAGCCCCGGCGCCAATCCGGACCTGGAACTCCCGCTCGCCCTCGGGCGGGCCGGCTGCGAGCGGGTCCCGGCACCGGTCGCCTGGTTCGAGTCCGGCGCCTCCACCCTGGGCGTCCTCCAGCCCTATCTGCGCGACTCCCGGGACGGCTGGCGGCTCGCGCTCGACGCGCTCGCCGACGGCCGCGAGTTCACCGGCGAGGCGCGGGCCCTCGGCCGGGCCACCGCCGAGGTCCACCTCGCCCTCGCGGAGGCGCTGCCCACCCGGCGGCTGGAGCGGGCCGAGACCGAGCAGCTGACGGCCGCCATGGACCGGCGGCTGCACGCGGCGGCTCAGGCGGTCCCCGCGCTCCTCCCCCACGTGCCCGGTCTGCGGGCCGTCTTCGCGGCGGCGAGCGGCGCGCCCGGCACCGGCGTCCTCCAGCGCATCCACGGCGACCTGCACCTCGGGCAGACCCTCCGCGGGTCCGACGGCGGCTGGGCGGTCATCGACTTCGAGGGCGAGCCGGCGAAGCCGCTCGACGAACGGCGCGGCGTGCAGCCCACCGTCCGCGACGTCGCCGGCATGCTCCGCTCCTTCGACTACGCGGCCCGCACCCACCGCCCGTGGAACGCCGACTGGGCGGCCCGCTGCCGCGCCGCCTTCTGCTCCGGTTACGCCGAGGCGTCGGGCGCCGACCCGCGCACCGACCCCGCGCTGCTGCGGGCCTACGAGACCGACAAGGCCGTCTACGAGGTGGTCTACGAGGCCCGGCACCGCCCCGACTGGCTCCCCGTCCCCATGTCCGCCATCCAGCGCCTCGCCGCCGCCCCGTGATCCCCGCCTCCCCTCCCCGCCCCGGCGGGCGGACCCGTTCGGAGCAGGTGCGGACCGGTCCGCCGCGGCGTCTGCCAGGGGGAACGGGGAGGGGCCCCGTTCGGCCGAGTGTCCCGGCGCCGCGTCGCGGCGTTGCCCATCCGTACCCCCGTTCCCCCCGCCCCTCAGGAGGCTCCCGGTGACCGCCCGATCCGCAGGCAAGACGTCCCGTACCAAGAAGACGCCCGCGCCGGACCGGACCGCGGTACGCGAGGCGCCACCGCTCGACCCCGGTGACCGGGCCCGGCTGCTGGCCGGCGAGCACCACGACCCGCACGCGGTCCTCGGCGCGCACCCGGTCCGGGGCGGCGTGGTGGTGCGGGTGCTGCGGCCGTTCGCCCGCGAGGTGACGGTCGTGACGAAGGGCCGCCGCGTCCCGCTGCGCGCCGACGGCGACGGCCTCTTCTCCGGTCTGCTGCCGCTGCTACGCAAGGTCCCGGCCTACGAGCTGCGCGTCCGGTACGAGGAGGGCGCGGACGAGATCGCCGTGACGGACCCGTACCGCTTCCTGCCCTCCCTGGGCGAGCTCGACCTCCACCTCATCGGCGAGGGCCGGCACGAGGAGCTGTGGACGGCGCTCGGCTCGCGGGTCATGACCCACGAGGGCGTCGCCGGCACCCGGTTCGCCGTGTGGGCGCCGAACGCCCGGGGCGTCCGGGTCACCGGCGAGTTCACCTGCTGGGACGGCACCGGACTGCCCATGCGGTCGCTGGGCTCCACCGGCGTGTGGGAGCTGTTCGTGCCGGGGATCGGCGAGGGCGCCGTCTACAAGTACGACATCACCCGCCCCGACGGTTCGCACACCGTGCGCGCGGACCCGATGGCCCGGCGTGCCGAGTGCCCGCCGAACACCGCCTCGGTCGTCACCGAGGCGCACCACGTCTGGGACGACGCGGAGTGGATGGCGCGGCGCGGGGCACGGCCGCACCACGAGGCACCGCTGTCGGTGTACGAGCTGCACCTGCCGTCGTGGCGTCCCGGGCTGTCGTACCGGGAGCTCGCCGAGCAGCTGCCGGCGTACGTGCGCGACCTGGGCTTCACGCACGTGGAGTTCATGGCGGTCGCCGAGCACCCGTTCAGCGGGTCCTGGGGCTACCAGGTGACCGGCTTCTACGCGCCGACGGCCCGGATGGGCACGCCGGACGACTTCCGGTACCTGGTGGACGCGCTGCACGGGGCCGGGATCGGCGTCCTGATGGACTGGGTTCCGGCGCACTTCCCCAAGGACGACTGGGCGCTCGCGGAGTTCGACGGACGCACGCTGTACGAGCACGAGGACCCGCGCCGCTCGCACCACCCGGACTGGGGGACCCTGGAGTTCGACTACGGCCGCAAGGAGGTGCGGAACTTCCTGGTCGCCAACGCGGTGTACTGGTGCCAGGAGTTCCACATCGACGGGCTGCGGGTGGACGCGGTGGCGTCGATGCTCTACCTCGACTACTCGCGGGAGCACGGCGAGTGGCTGCCGAACGAGTTCGGCGGCCGGGAGAACCTGGACGCGGTGGCCTTCCTCCAGGAGATGAACGCGACCGTGTACCGGCGCTGCCCGGGGATCGTGACGTTCGCCGAGGAGTCCACGGCCTGGGACGGCGTGACGCGGGCGACGGACCAGGTGGGCCCGGGCGGCTTCGGCGGCCTCGGCTTCGGCATGAAGTGGAACATGGGCTGGATGCACGACTCGCTCGGCTACGTCGGGAAGGAGCCGGTGCACCGCAAGTACCACCACCACGAGATGACCTTCTCGATGGTCTACGCGTACAGCGAGAACTACATCCTGCCGATCTCCCACGACGAGGTCGTGCACGGCAAGCGGTCCCTGGTGTCGAAGATGCCGGGCGACTGGTGGCAGCAGCGGGCGAACCACCGGGCCTACCTGGGCTTCATGTGGGCCCACCCCGGCAAGCAACTGCTGTACATGGGGCAGGAGTTCGCCCAGGGTGCGGAGTGGTCGGCGGAGCACGGACCCGACTGGTGGCTGCTCGACCCGGCGTACGGGGCCGAGGCCGACCACCGGGGCGTGCGGGACCTCGTGCGGGACCTCAACACGGTCTACGCGGCGACCCCGTCGCTGTGGGAGCGGGACACCTCGCCGGAGGGGTTCGAGTGGATCGTGGGCGACGCGGCCGAGGACAACGTCTTCGCGTTCCTGCGCCACGACGCCTTCGGCTCGCCGCTGCTCGCCGTCTCGAACTTCTCGCCGGTCGTCCGCCACGACTACCGGCTCGGCGTGCCCGACGCCTTCGCCGCGTGGGCGGAGGTCCTGAACACGGACGCGTCCCGGTACGGCGGCGGGGACGTGGTCGGCACCGACCCGGTGAAGACCGAGTCGGTGCCGTGGCACGGCCGTTCGGCCAGCCTGCGGATGACGCTGCCGCCGCTGGCGACGGTCTGGCTCAGGCCGGCGTGACGCCCGCCGGGCGGATGATCCCCATGCGCTGAGTGGCCCGGGTCAGCGCCACGTACAGGTCGTTGACGCCGTGCGGGGCGGCGGCCCGCACGGCGTCCGGGTCGACGACCAGGACGGTGTCGAACTCCAGGCCCTTGGCCTGCCGGGGGTCGAGCAGCACGACGGGCCGCGTGAGGTCCGGCTTCGGCCCGTGGGATGCGTCCGGGAGCGCGGCGACGAGCCCGGGGTGGAGGGCCGGCGGGGCGATGACAGCGAGCCGGCCCTCGGCGCGGGCCTCGGCGGCGACCGCGTCGGCGGCCTCCTTCACCGGGTCCTCCACCGTCCGGTCCCAGGGCTCCACGCCGGTGGAGCGCACCGAGCGGGGCGGCTCGAACCCGGGATCCGCGGCCCGCCGCACCTCGGCCGCGACGGCCATGATCTCGGCGGGCGTGCGGTAGTTGACGCCGAGCCGGACGTGGTCCCAGCGGTCCTCGACGTACGGGCCGAGGATGCTCTCCCAGGCGCCGACCCCGGCCGGGTCGCCGGTCTGGGCGGGATCGCCGACCAGCGTCATGGAGCGGCTGGGGCTGCGCCGCATGAGGAGCCGCCAGGCCATCGCGGAGAGCTCCTGCGCCTCGTCGACGATGATGTGCCCGAAGGCCCAGGTGCGGTCGGCGGCGGCGCGTTCGGCGGCGGTCCGGTGGTCGGCCTCCTCGTGGCGCTCGGCGAAGCGCTCGGCGTCGATGATGTCGTGCGCGGAGAGGACCTCGGAGGCGTCCTTGTCGAGCTCCTCCTTGTCCTCGAACTCGTAGGTGCGGGAGGCGAAGGAGACGTCGAGGACGCCCTGCGCGTACTGGATCTGCTTCTGCCGCTCGGCCTCCTCGGCGGCCCGGGCGGCGGAGTCGTCCTCGCCGAGGAGTTCGGCGGCCTCGTCGAGCAGGGGCACGTCGCCGGGGGTCCAGGCTCCGCCGTCGCGGCGGATCGCCGCGGCGTCCGCCTCGGGGAGGTGGGTGGGCTCGGCGAGGTAGTCGGCGAGGAAGTCCTGCGGGGTGAGCGCGGGCCAGAGGGTGCCGATCGCCGCGTACACGTCCGGGTTGGCGGCGATGCCCTTGGCGAGCAGCGCGATGTCGTCGGGGCCGAGGAAGTTGGGGCCGCCGTAGGGGTCGGCGCCGATGCGGTCGGCGAGCTGTTCGGCGAGCGCGTCGAGGATGCGGAAGACGAAGTAGGGCCGGGCGAGGTTGTGCGGGAGGGCGGTCTCGCGGGCCTTGTGGCGGGCCTCCAGGGCCATGTCCCAGTCGATGACGAGGTCGCCGTCGTCGTGCGGGACGATCAGCGGCTCGCCGCGCTCGGGGACCTGCTGGCGGTCGCGGACGGCGGCGGCGAGCGCGTCGGCCATGGCGGCGGAGCCCTTGACGGCGGCGGCCCGGGGGGTGTCGGTGCCGGTGGCGCGGACGCCGGGGAAGAGCTCGGCGGGGGTGGCGAGGAGAACGCCGGTCTCGCCGAGGGAGGGCAGGACGTTGCCGATGTAGCCGAGGAAGGCCGGGTTGGGGCCGACGATGAGGACGGCCCGCTTGGCGAGCTGCTCGCGGTGGGCGTAGAGCAGGTACGCGGCCCGGTGCAGGGCGACGGCGGTCTTGCCGGTGCCGGGGCCGCCCTCGACGACGAGGACCCCGCGGTGCGGCGAGCGGATGATGGCGTCCTGCTCGGCCTGGATGGTCTGCACGATGTCGTGCATGCGGCCGGTGCGTGCGGCGTCGAGCGCGGCGAGCAGCACCTCGTCGGCGTCGCGGCTCTCGTGGCCGGTGCGGGTGGCGTCGGCGAGGTCGAGGACCTCGTCGTGGAGCGCGACCACGGTGCGGCCGAGGGTGGTGAGGTGGCGGCGGCGGGTGAGGCCCATCGGCTCGTACCCGGTGGCGAGGTAGAAGGGGCGGGCGACCTCGGCCCGCCAGTCGACGACGAGCGGGGTGCGGTTCGGGTCGTCCTCGCGGATGCCGAGCCGGCCGATGTGGTGGTCGCGGCCGTCCTTGAAGACGAGCCGGCCGAAACAGAGTCCGCTCTCCCCGGCGTTGAGCGCGGCGAGCAGGCCGGACTGCTCGGCGACCAGCACGTCCCTCTCCAGCCGGCCCTGGTTGCCGCCGACTCCGGGCGTGCGCAGGGCACGGTCGACGGCGGCTTCGGCCTGGTCCCTGAGGTCGTCGAGCCGTGCGTACAGATCGGTGATGAATTGCTGCTCTTTCCGAAATTCCTCGGTTGACAATTCGACTCCCGGCGCGATACAGTGCGTTTATTGAACTTCTCCGCGTCGTCGGCATGTCCGGACACGGAATCCTTGAATATACGCGACACAATGCCCCGACTGTCAATTCTAGTCGGGGCATTTCCGTATGTCCTTCCGCCGGAAAGCGGGCGGGCCTCAGCCCAGCGCGGCCTCCAGCTCCGCCAGGAGGCGCCGCTTCGGGCGGGCCCCGACGAGGGACGCCACCGGCTCGCCCCCGCGGAAGAGCATGAGGGTGGGGGTCCCGAGGACCCCGTACCTCAGGGCGGTTCCCGGGTTGCGGTCCACGTCCATCTCCACGATCCGCAGCCGCGCCGCCTCCTCGGCGGCGATCGCGCCGAGCACCGGCCTCATCTGCCGGCAGGGTCCGCACCACTCCGCGGTGAACTTCACCAGGACCGGCAGCCCCGCTTCGAGCACCTGCGTGCCGAAGTCCTCGTCCGTGACCTCGGCCACGGCCTCGCCGTACGTCGTCATCCCCGTCACCTCTCCGTCTCCCGTCCCGCCGTCGTGTCGAGTTCGCACCGGGGCTCCGGGCCGTGCGGCAGCTCCGCCTCGGCCCGCAGCAGCTGCGCGCCCACCTGGTCGCGTACCGCCCGGAGCTGCGCGATGAGGCCGTCCAGCTCGGCGACCTTCCGCCGGTAGACGGCGATCGACGCGGGACAGGCGTCCCCCGCCGGGTGGCCCGCGCGCAGGCAGTCGACGAACGGCCGCGTCTCCTCCAGCTCGAACCCGAAGTCCTGCAGGGTCCTGATCTGCCGGAGGAGCCGCAGGTCGTCCTCGTCGTAGGTGCGGTACCCCTGCTCCGTGCGCCGGGGGGTCAGGAGGCCCCGGGACTCGTAGTAGCGCAGAGTCCGCGTGGTCGTCCCGGCCCGTTCGGCCAGCTCTCCGATGCGCATGGACCGACCGTAGGGCTTGACGTCGGCGTCAGGGCAAGGGGCCGGGCGGAAGGTCAGGCGCGCGCGGGCGGGAGGAGCGGTTTGCGGACCACCGGGGACGACAGGACGATCGAGGTCGTGGTCCGGCCGAGCGCCGAGGTCTGCTCCAGGACCTCCTCCAGGTGGATCGTGTCGGCGACGGCGACCTTGAGGATCCAGCAGTCCTCGCCGACCACGTGGTGCACCTCCATGACCTCCGGGCGCGCGGTGAGCTCCAGGGTGCGGGGGTGCTTGAGGGTGTAGCCGCCGTGCGGGTCGACCCGGATGAACGCCTGGATGCCGTACCCGAGCCGGGCCGGGGAGACGTGGGCGCCGTAACCGGTGACCGCCCCGCACGCCTCCAGGCGGCGGACCCGTTCGGTGACGGCCGCGGGGCTGAGCCGGACGCGGCGGCCGAGCTCGCTGAGCTTGATCCGGCCGTCGGTCTGCAGGAGCTCCAGGATCTGCCGGTCGATGGCGTCGAAAGCGCTCGCCGTCGTTTCGTCGGCGCCGGCGCGCGCATGCCGTGGTTCCTTCGGCGGAACGGCCCGGACTCCCATGTCTCCCCCTTCATCCGGCGGGCGCACAACGTAACACTTGACCCCGGAAGCAAGGGAGTTGGGATTCATGGACATTCTGGTCATCGGCGGGAACCGGTATTTCGGAAAGCGGCTCATCGCGCTGCTGCGGGAATCCGGGCACCGGATCTCGGTGCTCAACCGGGGTTCTTCCGGGACCCCGGAGGGAATCGAGCGGCTGGTCGCCGACCGCGACGACGAGGCCGCCCTGGAATCCGTTCTCGCGGGCCGCTCCTTCGACGTCGTCGTGGACCAGGTCTGCTACACCCCGCGCCAGGCGGAGATCGCCCGACGGGTCTTCGCCGGACGCACCCGGCGCTATGTGATGACCTCGACGGTGGAGGTGTACGCGGACGAGGACTCGGCCGTGCCCGTCGCCGAGTCGGCCCTCGACCTGGGCGCGGTGACCGTCGACACCGGCCTCGCGTGGGACGACCCGGAGTTCCGCGAGGCGCACTACGGGGAGGGCAAGCGGCAGGCCGAGGCGGTGTTCGCGGCCGGCTCCCCCTTCGCCTGGGCGTCGGTGCGGGTGGCGCACGTGCTGGGCGGCGCGGACGACTTCACCGGCCGGCTCGACCACTACGCGCGGCGCATCCGCGCGGGCGAGCCGATCGCGGTGCCGCCGGTGAACCACCCGGCCACGTACGTGTACGTGGAGGAGATCGCCGCCTTCCTCGCCTGGGCGGTCGGGGCGGAGTTCACCGGGCCCGTCAACGCCCACTCCCACGGCCCGCTCATCACGGCCGACCTCTGCGCCGAGATCGAGAGGCGGGTCGGCGGCCGGACGGTGTTCGAGGAGGTGGAGGTCGGCGAGGTCTCGCCGTTCTCCTTCGCCCGCTCCTACGGCATGGACAACTCCCGTGCGGAGAAGCTGGGTTACTCCTTCGGCCACTCCCGCGAATGGCTCGCCCGGGCCGTCGCCGAGACCGTCGGGGCGGTGCGCTGATGCGGTACGGGGCGCTGGGGGACGTCCGGGTCTCGGCGATCGGGCTCGGCACGATGCCGCTCTCCATCGAGGGGCGGCCGGACGAGGCCCGCGCCGTCGCCACCGTGCACGCCGCCCTCGACGCGGGGGTGACCCTCCTGGACACCGCCGACTCCTACCACCCGCCGGGCGGCGCGCCGGGCGAGGGCGAACTGCTGGTCGCGCGGGCCCTGGCCTCGTACGGCGGCGGCACGGACGGCGTCCTGGTGGCGACCAAGGGCGGCCGGGGGCGGACCGCGGACGGCGGCTGGACCGTGGACGGCCGGCCCGCCCACCTGCGGCGGGCGGCGGAGGGCTCGGCGCGGCGGCTCGGCGGCGACGCGATCGGGCTCTACCAGCTCCACAAGCCGGACCCGGCCGTCCCGTACGCCGAATCCCTGGGCGCGATCAAGGAGTTGATCGACGCGGGCACGGTGCGGCTCGCGGGGGTCTCGAACGTCGACGCCGGGCAGATCCTGCTGGCCCGCGAGATCCTGGGCGACCGGCTGGTCTCCGTGCAGAACCGGTACTCGCCGGCGGTCCGGGAGAGCGAGGCGGAGCTGCGGCTCTGCGCGGAGCTGGGGCTCGCCTTCCTGCCGTGGAGCCCGCTCGGCGGGATCTCCCGGTCCTCGCTGGACGGGACGTCCGCACGGGAGGAGGACCCGGAGTTCGGCGCCTTCCACCGGGTGGCCCGGGCGCGCGGGGTCAGCCCGCAGCGGGTGGCGCTCGCCTGGCTGCTCGCCCGCGCGGAGACCGTGCTGCCGATCCCGGGGGCGAGCCGGCCGGAGACCGTACGGGACTCGGCGGGGGCGGCGGAGCTGGTCCTGGACGGCGCGGAGCTCGCGGAGCTGGACGGCGCGGCGGCGACCGGGCCGGACCGCGCTCCGGCGGCGCGCGCGTGAGAAGGGCGGCCCACGGGGGGCCGCCCTTCTCCCGGGGCCCGGATCCGGCTCAAGGCCCGGGACCCGGGGTCCGTCAGACGCCCGCGCGCGCCTTCTCCTCGCCGTCCTCGGCCCGCTGGTCCGGGACGGCGGCGGGGGCGTGGTCGTCGACCAGGGTCCGCTCGTCGAAGGGGACGCGGCCCGCGAGGACCTCGGCGGCCCGCTCCTTGTCGATCTCCTTCGTCCAGGTGCCGACGAGGACGGTGGCGACGGCGTTGCCCGCGAAGTTGGTCAGGGCCCGCGCCTCGCTCATGAAGCGGTCGATGCCGACGATCAGGCCCACCCCGTCGACCAGCTCGGGCCGGTGCGACTGGAGGCCGCCCGCGAGGGTCGCGAGCCCCGCGCCGGTGACGCCCGCCGCACCCTTCGAGGCGATGATCATGAAGACGAGGAGCGAGACCTGCTCGCCGAGCGAGAGCGGGTCGCCCATCGCCTCGGCGGTGAAGAGCGAGGCCATCGTCAGGTAGATCGCGGTGCCGTCGAGGTTGAAGGAGTAGCCGGTCGGCACGGTGATGCCGACGACCGGCTTGGAGACGCCCAGGTGCTCCATCTTCGCGATGAGCCGGGGCAGCGCCGACTCCGAGGAGGAGGTGGAGAGGATCAGGAGGAACTCCCGGCCCAGGTACTTCAGGAGGGACCAGATGTTGATCCCCGCGACCAGCCGCAGGAGCGCCCCGAGGACGATGAAGACGAAGAGTCCGCAGGTCAGGTAGAAGCCGATCATGATGACGGCGAGCGACTTGAGGGCGGCGGCACCGGTCGCGCCGACGACGGCGGCGATCGCGCCGAACGCGCCGACCGGGGCGGCCCACATGATCATGCCGAGGATGCGGAAGACGAGCCGCTGGATGTGGCCGATCCCGCGCAGCACCGGCTCCCCGGCCGTCCCCATGGCCTGGAGGGCGAAGCCGGCGAGCAGCGCCACGAGGAGGGTCTGGAGGACCTCGCCGCCGGTGAAGGCGGAGACCAAGGTGGTGGGGATGATCCCGAGGAGGAAGTCCGGCGTGGACTCGCTCGCGCCCTCGGCCTGCTTGGCGCCGGCCTCGGCGATCTCCTTGGTCAGGTGGAGTCCGGAGCCGGGCTCCAGGAGGTTGCCGACGACCAGGCCGATCGCGAGCGCCACGGTCGACATCACCAGGAAGTAGCCGAGGGCGAGGCCGCCGACGGCGCCGACCTTCGCGGCCTTCCGGACGGAACCGACGCCGAGCACGATCGTGCAGAAGATGATCGGCGAGATCATCATCTTGATCAGGTTGACGAAGCCGGTGCCCAGCGGCTTGAGCTCGACGGCGACGCCCGGGGCCAGGAACCCCACCGCGATGCCGAGCAGGACGGCGCCGATGACGGCCAGATACAGATAGTGGGTACGGTCCCGGCGTGCGGCCACGGGGTCCTCCTCGTGCTGGTGGGTGTCCACGTCCCGGTGGACTCCGCGACTATCCACCAGCCTGTGACCCGGGTCACGGTTGCGTGCGTTTCGTTCACGACCCGGGCCCCAGGCGGGGGACAACCCGGACAAGCGGGAAGAGAACGATTCGGGAACGCGCCTGCCGGCCCGCCCGCCCGGCCGTGCACACTTACCCGCATGCGTCTCCCCCTCCCCCGCCCCCGCAGCCTGGCCGGCCAGCTCTTCGCCATGCAGGTCGTGCTGGTGGCCGTCGTCGTGGCGGGGTGCGCGGTCTTCGCGTACGTCACGGACCGGGCGCAGGCCGAGGAGACCGCCCGGCGGCAGTCCACGGCGACCGCGGCGGCCGTCGCCGACTCCCCCGCCGTGGCCGCCGCAGCCCGCTCCGCCGACCCGACCGCCGTCCTCCAGCCGTACACCGAGTCGCTCCGCCGTCACGCGGACGTCGCCTTCGTGGTGATCATGGCCCCCGACGGCACCCGCTGGACCCACCCGGAGCCCGAGCAGATCGGCCGCACCTACCTCGGCCACATCGCGCCCGCGGTGGCGGGCCGCACCTACTCCGAGACCCACCTCGGCGTCCTCGGGCCCTCCGTCCGGACGATCGCGCCCGTCTACGCCGACGGCCGGGTCGTCGCCCTGGTCAGCGCAGGCATCACCATCGAGCGGATCAGCGCGCAGGTACGGGAGCAGGTGACCGCGCTGCTCGGCATGGCGGGCGCGGCGCTCGCGCTCGGCGGCGCGGGGACGTACGTCGTCAACGCCCGGCTGCGCCGCCACACGCACGGGATGAACGCCACGGAGCTGAGCCGGATGCACGACTACCACGAGGCCGCGCTGCACGCGGTGCGCGAAGGGCTCGTGATGCTCGACGGCCGGCGCCGGATCGCCCTGATCAACGACGGGGCCCGCGAACTGCTCGGCCTGGACGACGCCGTCGTCGGCCGGCCCGCCGCCGAACTCGGCCTGCCCGCGCCCCTGACGGGGGCGCTGCTCTCCTCCGAGCCGCGCGTCGACGAGACGCACCTGACGGCCGACCGGGTCCTCGTCGTCAACACCCGGCCGGTGGTGGGCGGCGAGCAGCGCGGCACCGTCGTCACCCTCCGGGACCGCACCGAACTCCAGGCGCTCTCCGGCGAACTGGACTCCGAGCGCGGGTTCACCGAGGCCCTGCGCTCCCAGGCCCACGAGGCGGCGAACCGGCTGCACACCGTCGTCTCGCTCATCGAACTCGGGCGGGTGGAGGAGGCCGTGGAGTTCGCCACGGCCGAGCTGGAACTCGCCCAGGCGCTCACCGACCGGGTCGTCGACGCGGTCGGCGAGCCCGTCCTCGCCGCCCTGCTGCTCGGCAAGGCGGCCCAGGCCAACGAGCGGGGCGTCGAGCTGGTCCTCACCGAGGACAGCCGCATCGACGACGGCCGGGTGCCGGCCGCGCTGCCCTCGCGCGACCTGGTGACGATCCTCGGCAACCTCATCGACAACGCGGTGGAGGCCGTCGGCGGCACCCCCCACGCCCGCGTCGCCGTCACCGTCGCGGCCCGGACCGGCGACGGCGAGCTCCTCCTGCGCGTCGGCGACAACGGTCCCGGCGTCCGCGCCGGCGACCGCGACGCCGTCCTCGGCCGGGGCTGGTCCACCCGGGGCCCGGGCCGGGGCCTCGGCCTCGCCCTCGTCGGGCAGGCCGTCTCCCGCGCCTCCGGCACCCTGACCGTCGCCGACGGCCCGGCCGGCGGCGCGGAGTTCACCGTACGGCTGCCGCTGCCGGACCCGTCCGCCCCGGCGGACCGCTCCCCCGCGGAGGTGACCGCGTGACCGCCGCCCCCCTGCGGGTCCTGGTCGTCGAGGACGACCCCGTCGCGGCCGACGCCCACGCGCTGTACGCGGAGCGGGTCGAGGGGTTCACCGTCGTCGGGGTGGCCCACTCGCGGGCCGCCGCCGTGCGGCTCCTCGACCGGACGCCGGTCGACCTGATCCTGCTGGACCTGTACCTGCCCGACGGCCACGGCCTCCAACTGCTGCGGGCGCTGCGGGCGGCCGGGCACGCGGCCGACGTGATCGCCGTGACCTCGGCCCGCGACCTGGCGATCGTCCGCGAGGGCGTCTCGCTCGGGGTCGTCCAGTACGTCCTGAAGCCGTTCGCCTTCGCCACGCTCCGGGACCGGCTCGCGCGGTACGCCGAGTTCCGGGCGGCGGCCGGGGAGGCGTCCGGGCAGGACGAGGTGGACCGTGCGCTCGCCGCGCTGCGGGCCCCCCACCCGGCCACGCTCCCCAAGGGCCTCAGCGCCCCCACCCTGGAGTCCGTCACCCGCACCCTGCGGGACACCCCGGCCGGGCTCACGGCGGCCGAGGCCGGGACGGCGGTCGGCATCTCCCGGATCACCGCCCGCCGCTACCTGGAGCACCTGGTGACCGAGGGCCGGGCGGTGCGGGCGCCGCAGTACGGGCAGATAGGGCGGCCCGAGCTCCAGTACCGCTGGCTCGACGGCAGGCCCCGCGGTTACTGACCGGTTCCGACGTTCCTACGACGTCGCATATTTGGGCGAACACACCGTAGCCACCCGTCACCGTCCGCACCTACGTTGACCGGGTGCACCAACCCTCCCCTCCCTTCGACGCCCCGGCCGCGCGCCGGCTGCGCGAGGGCCTCGGCATGGCCCACGGACACGTCGCCTACGGCCTGCGCGCGCAGTACGGCCTCCTCGTCACCCCCGAGACCGTCGCCTCCTGGGAGCGCGGCCGGGCCGTCCCCACCGAACAGGAGCTGACCGCGCTCGCCGGCGTCCTGTGGTGCTCCCCCGCCGAACTCATCGCCGTCGCCACCACCCTCCGCGAACACCGGATGGCCCGCGGGCTCACCGCCGAGGACCTCGCCCGCCGGGTGGGCGTGGCGGCCGGCGCGTACCAGCGGATGGAGGACGAGGGGCAGTGGCGCGGCACCGAGCGCCAGACCGCCGCGCTCGCCGAGGCCCTCGGTCTGAGCCCCCGGGCCCTGGTCACCGCGACCGGCGGCGACGAGCGCCTCGCCGAGCTGCTGCGCGACGCCGCCACCACCCGCTGGCAGGCTTACGTGAAACCGGCCGTGAAGATCCTGCCGCTGCCCCGGCGCACCCTGGAGGCCGCGCTCCAGCGGCTCCACACCGACTACCACGCCCGGATGGCGGCCACCGGCAGCTGGGGCGCCTCCGGCGGGACCGGCGACGAGGGCCGGGCCTACCTGGACGGGATCAGCGGCCACTTCTGGACGGCCGTGGGTTCCTAGATCGTCGTGTACCCGGACCGTAGATTGGCCCCGTGAGACGACACATACCGTTCGAACGACTCCACAACTTCCGTGACCTGGGCGGCTATCGGACCGCCGACGGCGGGACCGTGCGGTGGGAGACCCTCTACCGCTCCGACTCCCTCGCCAAGCTGACGGACGCGGAACCCTCCGATCTCCAGCGCTTCCGGGCGCTGGCCGTGACCACCGTGATCGACCTGCGCTACCCGTGGGAGATCGCCGCCAAGGGCCGCCTGCCGGAGACCGAGGACGTCTCGTGGCACAACCTCTCCATCGAGCACCGCCCTTACGACCAGGCGGAGATCGACCCCGACGTCGACCCGTGGCGCTACCTCGCCGACCGGTTCGCCGAGGTCGCCGAGGACGGCGCGGAGGAACTGCGCACCGCCCTGGAGGTGATCGCCGCCGCCGACGGGCCGCTCGTCTTCCACTGCGCCTCGGGCAAGGACCGTACGGGCCTGCTCGCGGCCCTCGTCCTCGGCCTCCTGGACGTCCCGGACGAGGAGATCCTCGCCGACTTCGCCCTCACCGAGCTGGCCACCGAGCGGCTGGTCGCCGACTGGCGCGCGACCCACCCGGGCCGCGAACTCCGCTGGCCCGGATACGGCCGCGCCCCCGCCGACGTCCTCCGCCTCTTCCTCGCGGACCTGCGCGACCGGCACGGCTCCGTCCACGGCTACGTCACCGGCCACGTCGGCCTCGACCCGGCGGTGATCGCCCGGCTCAGGTCCCGCCTGGTGCAGGCTCCCTGACGAGGTCGCCGCGGGACCGCACCGCGACGGGGCCGGCCCTCACCCCCTTCGGTCGAAGTCGAAGAGCTGGCCCGCCGCGTCCGGTGCGCACGGCGCCTGGGCGAGTCTCGCCCAGGCGGCCGAGCGGTCGCCGACGACCGTGACGCAGCTGCCGGGCGTGGCGGAGCCGACCGGCACGATCCGGTACCCCTCGACGGGCGAGCCGTACGGCTCCAGGGCGAAGTCCTCCACCCGGCTCGGGTCGGCGCACTCCGAGTCCTCGAACGCGGCGCCCGGAACGCGGCCGCCGGAGGGTATCCCGGAGCAGCCGGGCCCGTAGTCGGGATGGTCCGAAACGATCCTCCACCGGCCTCCGCCCCGCTCCTCCAGCGAGTACAGCGGCACCCCCGCCCCGGCGCACGGCACCTGGTGGACCTGCCCGCTCCGCGCCCCGCGCCGCTCGCCCAGGCAGTAGTCCGTGCCGGCCACCCGGACGCGTACGTCCCCGGCCGCCGGCGCGGTGACCGTGCGCGGCGGGTGCCCTCCGTGCCCGTCCCGGAGCACCGCGACGACGCTGACCCCGGCCAGCACGAGCCCGGCCGACGCGACCACCGCGACGAGCGCCCTCCGTATCCGGCCGCGCGGCGCGGGGCGGCCGGGTGCGGCCTCCGCCGTCCCCGCCGCCTCGCCGGGCCAGGCGGGCACGACCGGCCCCTCCACGGCCTCGGTCCCGTCCCCCGGGTCCGTCTCGTGCTCGTGCTCGTGCCCGTACTCGTGCTCGTCCCTGACCGCGGGCACGTCCTCGGGCGGCGGCTCCGGCTCGCCGGTCGGGGGCGGGCGGCGGCGTGCCAGCTCGTCCCTGACCGTGCGCCAGGTCTCCAGCTCCCCCGGCGGAAGGCCGCAGGCGCGGGCGAAGGCGGCGAGGAGTTCGTCGCGCGGCAGGGTGGGGCGGGTGAGCATGTTGGCCACGGTGGAGCGAGGCAGGACGTCGCCGCTCGCCTCCGCGCGGGCCGCGAGTTCGCGATAGGTCAGGCCGGACCGGTCCTTGAGGTCCTGCAGCAGCGCGAGGAACTCGGCGGTGCTCCGTGCCGTGCGCGGGTCAGGGGCCCGTTCCCCCGGCGTCATCCGCCACTCCCCCCTCCACCGGACAGGCTTGGGACATGTCCGGGACAGGCCCCAAGCCTTGTTGATCGCCGGTCCGGACTCAAGAGTGGATCCCGGCAATTCCGCGGGCCGGACGACGGCCCGCACGCACGAGTGGCCCCGACCGCCCACGGGGGGACGGTCGGGGCCACTCGCCGCTGCCGGGGGTCCCGGCGCCGGGACGGGACAGGTCGGGACGGAGGTCCCGGCCGGCGGGACGGAGGTCCCGCGGGCGGTGGGGTGGGGGCGGTCTAGAAGACCGACTCGGCCTCGCGCATGCGGTCCTCGGGGACGGTCTTGAGCCGGGTCACGGCCTCGGCGAGCGGCACCATCTCGACGTTCGTGCCGCGCAGCGCCGTCATGCGGCCGAAGTCGCCGCGGTGCGCGGCCTCGACCGCGTGCCAGCCGAAGCGGGTGGCGAGCACCCGGTCGTACGCGGTCGGCGTGCCGCCGCGCTGGACGTGGCCGAGGATGACGGGGCGGGCCTCCTTGCCGAGGCGGCGCTCCAGCTCGACGGCGAGCTGGTTGCCGATGCCCTGGAAGCGTTCGTGACCGAACTGGTCGATCTCGCCCTTCGCGTAGTCCATCGAGCCCTCGGCCGGGTGCGCGCCCTCGGCGACGCAGATGACGGCGAACTTCTTGCCGCGGGCGAAGCGCTCCTCGACCATCTTCACCAGGTCGTCGACCTGGAAGGGGCGCTCGGGCAGGCAGATGCCGTGGGCGCCGCCGGCCATGCCGGACTCCAGCGCGATCCAGCCGGCGTGGCGGCCCATCACCTCGACGACCATCACGCGCTGGTGGGACTCGGCGGTGGTCTTGAGGCGGTCCATCGCCTCGGTGGCGACGCCGACGGCGGTGTCGAAGCCGAAGGTGCGGTCCGTGGACGAGATGTCGTTGTCGATCGTCTTGGGGACGCCGACGACCGGCATGCCGGCGTCGGAGAGCATCCGGGCGGCGGTCAGGGTGCCCTCGCCGCCGATCGGGATGAGGACGTCGATGCCGTACTGCCGGGCCAGGTCGGGGGCGGACTCGGCGGCCTCGCGGAGCCGGTTCCGCTCCAGCCGGGCCGAGCCGAGGATGGTGCCGCCGCGGGCCAGGATGCCGCTCACGGCGTTGAGGTCGAGGGGCCTGAAGTGGCCGTCGAGGAGGCCCTTGAAGCCGTCCTCGAAGCCGATGACCTCGTCGTCGTGGCCGGTCAGCGCCCGGTGCACGACCGACCGGATCACTGCGTTCAGGCCGGGACAGTCGCCGCCTGCGGTGAGAACTCCGATGCGCATCGTGCTGTGTCTCCTGCTCGGTCGCGGTCGGTGGGGAGCAGCGCAATTCTCACACGACGGGCCTGCGGGCCGCGCTCGTCGCCGCTCCGCGCGTTCCCCGGGGCGACCCCGCGGAGGCCCTTCGTCCCATGGTCAGGGCCCTTCGCCCGGCGGGCGACCTAACCAGCCACGGAGGTATTGTCAAGGGGGTAATGCCGCCCTATCGGGGCTTTCTGAGCACTGTCGATTGACGCACGGGCCGTGAAGGTGCCGCGAGGGTACCGCTCGGCCCCTTCCGCAGGACTGGACAGGAGACCACGGCGTGACGCGCAGCGTGTACGTGACCGGGATCGACCGCGGTGACGGCCGCCAGGTCGTCGAGCTGGGAGTCATGGAGCTCCTCACCCGCCAGGTGGACCGGGTGGGGGTGTTCCGGCCGCTGGTGCACGACGGACCGGACCGGCTCTTCGACCTGCTGCGCGCCCGCTACCGGCTGACGCAGGACCCCTCGACGGTCTACGGCATGGACTACCACGAGGCGTCGGCGCTCCAGGCCGAGCGGGGCACCGACGAGCTGGTGTCCCAGCTGGTCGACCGCTTCCACGCGGTGGCCCGCGAGTACGAGGTCGTCCTGGTCCTCGGCACCGACTTCGCCGCCACCCAGCTCCCCGACGAGCTCGCGCTCAACGCCCGCCTGGCCAACGAGTTCGGTGCCTCCGTCATCCCCGTGGTCGGCGGCAAGGGCCAGCCCGCGGAGTCCGTCCGGGCCGAGGCGCGCAACGCCTACCGGGCGTACGAGGTCCTCGGCTGCGACGTGCTCGCGATGGTCGTCAACCGGGTGTCCGGCGAGGACCGCGAGGTCATCGCCGAGCGGCTCGCCGCCCGGCTCCCCGTGCCCTGCTACGTCCTGCCGGACGAGCCGGCGCTCGCCGCGCCCACGGTCGCCCAGATCGCCCACGCGCTCGGCGCCTCCGTCGTCCTGGGCGACGACGCGGGCCTGGCACGCGACGCCCTGGACTTCGTCTTCGGCGGCGCCATGCTGCCGAACTTCCTCAACGCGCTGACGCCGGGCTGTCTCGTCGTCACCCCCGGCGACCGGGCCGACCTGGTCGTCGGCGCGCTGGCCGCGCACTCGGCCGGCACCCCGCCGATCGCCGGGGTGCTGCTCACCCTCGACGAGCGGCCCAGCGCGGAGATCCTGACCCTCGCGGCCCGCCTGGCGCCCGGCACCCCGGTCCTCTCCGTGCCCGGCAACAGCTTCCCGACCGCCACCGAACTCTTCTCCCTCGAAGGCAAGCTGAACGCGGCGACCCCCCGCAAGGCGGAGACCGCCCTCGGCCTCTTCGAGCGGCACGTGGACACCGCCGACCTCCTGAGCCGGGTCTCCGTGGCCCGCAGCGGCCGGGTGACCCCGATGATGTTCGAGCACGAGCTGCTGGAGCAGGCGCGGGCCGACCGCCGCCGGGTGGTCCTCCCCGAGGGCACCGAGGAGCGGGTGCTGCGCGCCGCGGACGTCCTCATCCGCCGGGACGTGTGCGACCTGACCCTGCTCGGCGACGTGGAGACCATCCGCAAGAAGGCCGCGGACCTCAGCGTGGACCTGCGCGCGACCCAGCTGATCGACCCGCAGACCTCGGAGCTGCGGGACTCCTTCGCCGAGAAGTACGCGGCGCTGCGGGCCCACAAGGGCGTCACCGTCGAGCTCGCGTACGACGTGGTCTCGGACGTGAACTACTTCGGCACCCTGATGGTCCAGGAGGGCCTGGCCGACGGCATGGTCTCCGGTTCGGTGCACTCGACGGCCGCGACGATCCGCCCGGCCTTCGAGATCATCAAGACGAAGCCGGACGCGTCGATCGTCTCGTCGGTGTTCTTCATGTGCCTCGCCGACAAGGTGCTCGTGTACGGCGACTGCGCGGTCAACCCCGACCCGAACGCCGAGCAGCTCGCGGACATCGCGGCCCAGTCCGCGGCCACCGCGGCCCGCTTCGGCGTGGACCCGCGGATCGCGATGCTCTCGTACTCCACCGGCACCTCGGGCTCGGGCGCCGACGTCGACAAGGTGCGGGAGGCGACGAAGCTGGTCCGCCAGGCCCGCCCGGAGCTGCGGATCGAGGGCCCGATCCAGTACGACGCCGCCGTCGAGCCGTCCGTGGCGGCGACGAAGCTGCCGGACTCGGAGGTGGCGGGGCAGGCGACGGTCCTGATCTTCCCGGACCTCAACACCGGCAACAACACCTACAAGGCCGTGCAGCGCTCGGCCGGCGCCGTGGCCGTCGGCCCGGTGCTCCAGGGTCTGCGCAAGCCCGTGAACGACCTCTCGCGGGGCGCGCTCGTCAGCGACATCGTCAACACGGTCGCCATCACGGCGATCCAGTCCCAGGTCCCCTCCCAGGGTCAGGAGCTCCCCGCATGACCGCCCACCCGACTCCCGGCGCCGCCCCGTCCGACGAGCCGCGCCCGGCCTCCCCCGCGTCCCCCTCCCGCGTCCTGGTCCTCAACTCCGGCTCCTCGTCGCTGAAGTACCAGCTCCTCGACATGCGCGACGACAGCCGGCTCGCCCAGGGACTCGTCGAGCGGATCGGCGAGGAGACCTCCCGGCTCGTGCACACCCCGCTCCAGGGCGGTGGGAGCGAGCGGCGGGAGACGACCGGTCCGATCACCGACCACGCGGCCGCGCTGAAGGCGGTC
This sequence comes from Streptomyces sp. NPDC051180, assembly GCF_040689545.1. Classification (NCBI taxonomy): domain Bacteria; kingdom Bacillati; phylum Actinomycetota; class Actinomycetes; order Kitasatosporales; family Streptomycetaceae; genus Streptomyces; species Streptomyces sp. NPDC051180. The sequence continues at coordinate 14,119 of NZ_JBFBBC010000019.1, read as the reverse complement.
GCCGAGGAGCTGGCGGCGGACGGGCTGGGCCTCGACTCCCCCGAGCTGGCGGCGATCGGCCACCGCGTGGTCCACGGCGGGCTGCGGTTCACCGAGCCGACGGTCATCGACGACGAGGTGCTCGCGGAGATCGAGCGGCTCGTGCCGGTGGCGCCGCTGCACAACCCGGCGAACCTCGTCGGCATCCGCACGGCCATGGCGCTCCGGCCCGACCTTCCGCAGGTCGCGGTCTTCGACACCGCGTTCCACACGACGATGCCGGAGGCGGCTGCCCGGTACGCGATCGACGTGGAGACCGCCGACGCGCACCGGATCCGCCGGTACGGCTTCCACGGCACCTCGCACGCGTACGTGTCGCGGGAGACGGCGCGGCTGCTCGGCAGGGAGCCGGAGGAGGTGAACGTGATCGTGCTGCACCTGGGCAACGGCGCCTCCGCCTCGGCGGTGGCGGGCGGCCGGTGCGTGGACACCTCGATGGGCCTGACGCCGCTGGAGGGCCTGGTCATGGGCACCCGCTCGGGCGACATCGACCCGGCGGTCACCTTCCACCTGAAGCGGGTGGCGGGCATGTCGGCGGACGAGATCGACGTCCTGCTGAACAAGAAGTCGGGCCTGGTGGGGCTCTGCGGCGACAACGACATGCGGGAGATCCGCCGCCGGATCGACGAGGGCGACGCTCGGGCCGCGCTCGCCTTCGACATCTACGTCCACCGTCTGAAGAAGTACATCGGCGCCTACTACGCGGTGCTCGGCCGGGTGGACGCGGTGGTGTTCACGGCGGGCGTCGGCGAGAACGCGGCGCCGGTGCGGGAGGCCGCGATCGCGGGTCTGGAGGAGCTCGGGCTCGCGGTCGACTCGGACCTGAACGCGGTGCGGTCGGACGAGGCGCGGATCATCTCGCCGAACTACGCGCGGGTGGCCGTCGCGGTGGTGCCGACGGACGAGGAGCTGGAGATCGCGCGCCAGAGCCACGCGCTCGTTCAGCGCGCCAGGAGCTCGAACGAGTGAACGCCTGAGCGGCCCCGCGCCCATTTGTACTTTCCGCCAGCCGGAATATTCCGCAGTGAAACAAACCGATAGGATCCGCCTCATGCGCCGTTCCAAAATCGTCTGCACGCTGGGCCCCGCCGTCGACTCGTATGAGCAGCTGAAGGCTCTCATCGAGGCCGGCATGAACGTGGCCCGATTCAACTTCAGCCACGGATCCCAGGCAGAGCACCAGGAGCGGTACGACCGCGTCCGGCAGGTCTCCGCGGACACCGGGCGCGCCGTCGGCGTCCTCGCCGACCTCCAGGGCCCCAAGATCCGCCTCGAGACCTTCGCCGAGGGACCGGTCGAGCTGGTGCGCGGTGACGAGTTCACCATCACCACCGACGACGTCCCCGGTGACAAGTCGATCTGCGGCACCACCTACAAGGGCCTCCCGGGCGACGTCTCCAAGGGCGACCAGGTACTGATCAACGACGGCAACGTCGAGCTGCGGGTCGTCGAGGTCGACGGCCCCCGCGTCAAGACCATCGTCGTCGAGGGTGGTGTCATCTCCGACCACAAGGGCATCAACCTGCCCGGCGCGGCCGTCAACGTGCCCGCGCTGTCGGAGAAGGACGTCGACGACCTGCGCTTCGCCCTCCGGATGGGCTGCGACATGGTCGCCCTCTCCTTCGTCCGCGACGCGAACGACGTCAAGGACGTCCACAAGGTGATGGACGAGGAGGGCCGCCGGGTCCCCGTCATCGCCAAGGTGGAGAAGCCGCAGGCCGTCGAGAACATGGAGGCCGTCGTCGCGGCCTTCGACGCGGTCATGGTGGCCCGTGGCGACCTCGCCGTCGAGTACCCCCTGGAGCGGGTCCCGATGGTGCAGAAGCGCCTGGTGGAGATGTGCCGCCGCAACGCCAAGCCGGTCATCGTCGCGACCCAGATGATGGAGTCGATGATCACCAACTCGCGTCCGACCCGCGCCGAGGCGAGCGACGTCGCCAACGCGATCCTGGACGGCGCGGACGCGGTCATGCTGTCGGCCGAGTCCTCGGTCGGCGCGTACCCGATCGAGACCGTGAAGACGATGTCGAAGATCGTCGCCGCGGCCGAGGAGGAGCTGCTCTCCAAGGGCCTCCAGCCCCTGGTCCCGGGCAAGAAGCCGCGCACCCAGGGCGGCTCCGTCGCCCGCGCGGCCTGCGAGATCGCGGACTTCCTGGACGGCAAGGCGCTGGTCGCCTTCACCCAGTCCGGCGACACCGCCCGCCGCCTCTCGCGCTACCGCACGCAGCAGCAGATCCTCGCCTTCACCACCGACGAGGGCACCCGCAACCAGCTCACCCTGAGCTGGGGCGTCGAGTCCTTCCTCGTCCCCTTCGTGGACAACACCGACGCGATGGTCGACCTCGTCGACGCCGAGCTCCTCAAGCTCCAGCGCTACAACGCCGGCGACACCATGATCATCACCGCCGGTTCGCCCCCCGGCGTCCCCGGCACCACCAACATGGTCCGCGTCCACCACCTCGGCGGCACCGAGACCGCCTGACCTCACCCGGACACGACGGTGGGCCGCACCCCGGAGAGGGGTGCGGCCCACCGTCGTCGTGCGTGGGTCAGTTGGGCTCGATGGTGTTGCGGAGACCCGGGACCTTGAGGGTGCCGCCGAACTGGCCCGCCTGCTTCAGCTTGACGTTGGTGAAGAAGGCGAACGGAACGTCGAGCGGGGGCGGGGACTCGGGGCCGAAGGTGATCGGGATGAGGCCGAAGAGGTTGCCCTTCAGCTCCTCGGTGTACATGGTCACCGTGCCGTTGCGGATGGTCGACGTCGAGCCCTTGTCGGAGCGGACGTGACCGGTTCGGCCCTCGGAGTGCTCGGTGAGCTGGTGGAGGTCCTTGATGTCGACGGAGCTTGCCGTGAACTTCAGGACCTTCTTGATCTTGCCGCTGCCGGTCTTGACCTCGACGATGCCGTGGTACTTGAGGCCGTTCAGCGTGAGCAGCGAGCTCTCCAGTCGCCAGGGCTCGTCCGGCAGGAGGGCGATGCCCTGCTCCAGGTCGGCGTCCGCGAGGGCCTGCGCGTCGAGCTCGGGGCAGGGGAACCGCGGCTTGGCGCCGTCGGGTATGGACTCGTCCTTGGTGACATCGAGGCCCTTGGCGCTCTCGGGGAGCTCCTCGGTCTCGGCGCCCGCCTGCTCGGCGGCCTTCTCGATCGCCGTCTTCGTCTTCTCGGCCGCCGGGTCCGCGGCGGTCTCGGGCTTGGCGGTCGCGGTCGGCTCGTCGGCGGTGGCCGGCTTCTGGGCCGGGGCCTGCGTCTGCTGCGGCGCGGCCGTGGTGGGCGCCGCCGTGGTGGGCGTGGCCGTCGGCTGCTTGTCCGGGCCGTCGAAGAGGTCCTTGAGCGCGTCGCCGAGACCCAGCGGGTCGAGCGGGTTCGTGGACTTCGTCGGCGTCGGGGTCGCCGTGGGCGTCGGGGTCGCGGTCGGCGCGGGGGAGGTCTTCGCCCGCTCCTGCGTCCGCTGCGTGGTCGCCTGCCCGGTCTCCGTCGCGGTCGGCGTCGGCGTCGCGGTGGCGGTCGGTGTGGCGGTGGCCGAGGGGGTGTCCGTCGGCTTCGCGGTCTGCGTCGGCTTCGGCTTCGCCGTCTCCGTCGCCTCCGGCGTGGGCTCGTCGGAGCGCGTCACGCAGGGGCCGGGTGCGAAGGGGATGTCCTTCTCGTCCGCGAGGGCGAGCTTGGGCGTGAGGCCCATGCCCACGAACACCGCGGTCGGCATGGCGGCCAGCGCCATCGCCTTGCCCGCGGGGCCCTGGATCCTGTTCAGCAGCGACTTGCGCGGGGCCGCGTGCCGCGGGCCCTCCTTCGCGAGCGCAGACTGATTCTCGTCACCCCGCACTGTTCCTCCCGCCCTTGGCGTCGATCGTCGTGTCGGTCAGCTGGTGCTCCGCCCCGCGCTGCTCCGGGACGCCGGCCGCGGGAACGGCCTCGGTCCCGGTCTCGTGCTCGGACAGGGGCTCCGCACCGGCCTCGTGGGATTCCTCGGGGTGACCGTCGTGCTGTGCGTCGGCGTCGTCGGTCTCCTCGACCGGGGGCGCGGGGGCCCAGGCGGCGGACATGCCGCCTCCGATGAGGGCGAGCAGGAACCCGATGACCAGGCCACCGAAGTTCGACACCGGGATGGAGACGAGCGCCAGCACGATCGAGGCGATGCCCGCGAACACCCGGACGACGGGCTGGAACCACATCGTCAGACCGAGCGTGATGAGCAGGACGCCGATGATCAGTGCACCGGCTCCGGCGGTCGTCTGCATGGCGAGCGTGACGTTGCCGAGCCGCATGTCCCCGTACGGGAGGTAGGCGATCGGTACGCCGCCGATCATGGTGAGCAGTCCCGCCCAGAAGGGCCGGGTCTGCCGCCAGACCTTGAACCGGTTGTCCTTGTGCGGGACTTCGCGGGAGGCGGGGATCTCGGCGCTCATGGAACAGCTCCCTGGAAGCGGTGTTGCTGAGAAAGAAGATGGAGAGGTCGAACCTGGCGGGTGGGACCGCGGGCGGCGGCCCCACCCCCTAGTGCCGATCGGTCCGGAGGGACCGGTCTTCCTAGTAGCACTCCTGCGAGGTACCGCGGTGCAGGGAGAGGTGCAGGTCCGGGAGCTTGAAGGTGCCGGCCGTGGTGGCCCACGCCTTCTGCTCGACGTTGTTCAGGGTCGCCTGCTCGGCGCGCTGGCCGAAGCCGTACGGGTTCGCCTTGGTGTTGGGCTGGATGCCCGGCTTGCCCGGAGCCTTCGGGAGCGCACCGGCCGCGACGCCGATGTCGATGTTGGTGAACTCGGCGTCGGCCTTGAGCTCGGAGACATCGAGGTAGATGCCCTTCGCGTAGACCTTGTCCTCGGCCTTGCCGGTCTTGGCGGCCTCGGTGCCGGCCTCCAGGCGGAGGGTCACGTCGCCGACGAAGGGGATCTTCGGCGTGACGACCGACTGGCACATGTTGGTGATCCACGCCTCGGAGAAGCCGGACACCGCCACCGGGGCGGCGAAGTCCTTGCCCTCGAGGTCCTTGCCGGCGTCGACGCTGCCGTACTGGACGAAGTCCGTACCGACGAGGCTGTTCGCCTTAACCTTGAATTCCTGGCCGGAGATGCTGAAGGACGCGGCGAGCGCGCCCTGGGCCAGGCCGACACCGATCGCGGCCGTCGCGGCCACACTCGGGACCATGACGACGGCGAACCGCTTCCATCTGGTCCCGCCACGAACCTGGGACTTCATGAGAATTCCTCCTTCTCGGACGTACATCTCCGGAAGGGCCCTGGGCCCGTCCTGGGATGGGAGAAGAGCTACGTCCTCGGGAAGGAGAGCGCCGAGGCGTCAAACGGCGCGTTGCGCGTCCGAATCACCGGCGATCACCCCCGAGCGACAACCATGGGCCACGCTTTTCGCGTGACCTGATTGGACAGGCCCCACTCGGTGAGAGCGGGAACCCCCCTGTCCACGACCGGTGCCGGGGCACCGGTCCGCCCGGTGGGGACCTTCGCCGCTTCCCCGGTTGGTTTGCCGGGGTGGTGCGGTTCGGACCGAGCGTCGCCGATCGTGGTCCATTCCGGGCCCCCGCACAAGGGGGTTCGTTACTGGCTAGTAACGGGTGGATAACCGGGCGATGGCGGGGTGGGGCCGAACAAGCACTCAGGGTGCGGTCGCGTGACCGCCGATATGGGCAGATCGCCGCATGAATCCGGACAGAATCACGGACTTGATTTACTACAAGTAACAGCGGCCGCGATTACCAAGTTTTGGTAAAGCGCGGCCGCTGTCTGTCGTTCTGTCGCCAAATCGTCCGACGATCCGGCGCCCTGCGTGGGGTGCGGAAAGGGCTCAGAACAGCACGCGGGCGAGGGCCTGGCGGCCCGCCGTCACGCGCGGGTCGTCGGCGCCGATCACCTCGAACAGCTCCAGGAGCCGCACCCGCGCGGCGTCCCGGTCCTCACCGGCCGTGCGGCGCACGGTCTCCACCAGGCGCCCGAAGGCGTCCTGCACGTGACCGCCCACCAGGTCCAGGTCGGCGGCGGCGATCTGCGCGGCCACGTCGGCCGGGTTGTCCGCGGCGTTCTTGCGGACGACGCCCGGGTCGAGGTCCTGCACCCGCTGCAGGAGGTCCGCCTGGGCGAGGCCGAGCTTGGCCTCGGGGTGCGCCGGGTCGTCGGCCAGCACGTTCTTGTACGCCTGGACGGCGCCGGCCAGGTCACCGGCGTCGAGCGCGGTGAGCGCCGCTTCGAGCAGCGCGTCGTACGGGCCGGCCGGGCGCGCGGCGGGGGCCGAGTCGTCGGCGTCCGGGTCCACCACGATGCCGGTGAGGCCGAAGCGCTCCTCGCCGATCTGGATCAGCTGGTCGAGGGTCTCGCGGATCTGCGCCTCGGGCACCGCGCCCTGGAAGAGCGGCAGCGCCTGACCGGCGACCACCGCGAAAACGGCCGGAATTCCCTGGATGCCGAACTGCTGCATCAGCATCTGGTTGGCGTCGACGTCGATCTTCGCGAGCAGGAAGCGGCCGTCGTACTCGACGGCGAGCCGCTCCAGGAGGGGGCCGAGCTGCTTGCACGGCTCGCACCACTCGGCCCAGAAGTCGAGGACGACCGGAACCTCGGCCGAGCGCTGGAGCACATCGCGCTCGAAGCCGGCCTCGTCGACGTCGATCACCAGGGCGGAGGGCGAGACGGCGGCGGACCCACCCTGCCGGGCGGCTTCGGCGCGCACCTGCTCCGCCTTGGCCTTGGCCTCACCGGCCGCCTTCACCGCGGCGAGGTCGACGACGCCGCTCATGGACATGTTTCGGGGCTGCATGAGTACATCCTCCCCCTTCCGCGCGCGTAACCGGTAAGCCATGGCTGAACCGTGCCGTCCGCAGGTCTCCCGCCGGTGTGCGAGACGCGTGGACGACACGGTTCCTCGTGTTCGGTCGCGCCGGGTCCCCACCCGGCGCCGTGGTTGTCGCTCAGGCCGCTCATTGCCTTTCGCTACAGGTCGTAGCGTAACTGTCCGGGGCGAGACGGCGGGAGGGCCGGGGCGCGATCCGCACGGTGAACTGCCTCACATCGCACGCCTCTGGCGCGATACCTACCGGCGGGTATGGTCGGTTTCCATGTGTAGCCGCACCAACCCCCGCGTCAGGCGGACCGGACGCCCCCGCTCCCCCGAGGCCGACACGGCCATCCTGGAGGCGACCCGGGCCGCTCTGGTCGAGCTGGGCTGGTCCAAGCTCACGATGGGTGACGTCGCCGGCCGTGCCGGGGTAGCGAAGACGACCCTGTACCGCCGCTGGGCGAACAAGAACGAGCTCGTGGTGGACGCCGTCGCCGTCCTCTTCGACGAACTCGAACTGCCCGACCTGGGTTCCCTCCAGGCCGACATCGAGCACGTCGTCCTCCAGTTCGCGGCGCTCCTCGAACGCCCCGAGACCAAGACGGCCCTGATGGCCGTGGTCGCCGAGTCCACCCGCGACGAACCGCTGCGCGAACGCATCCGCGCCTCGATCGTCGACCGGCAGAAGCGACTGGTCCTGGCCGGCCGCATGCGGGCGCAGCAGCGCGGCGAACTCCCGGCGGGCCGCGACCCGGTGGCCACGGACGCCACCGACGACCTGATCTTCGACGTGATCGCGGGCGCGGTCGTCCACCGCGCCCTGGTCAGCGCCGAGCCCGTCGACGAGGCGTGGGTGGCCCGCCTCTCCGCCCTCCTCGTGGGCGGCCTGGGCGCGGTGGCGGCCGCCGGCTGAGACGAGCACGCGGCAGGGGCGGTACGGGAGTTCCCGTACCGCCCCTGCCGCGTCGAAGGCGCCCCGCCGGACGACCTAGAAGCCCGGGGGCTCCGTGTAGACGCCCCACTCGTCGCGCAGGACGTTGCAGATCTCGCCGAGGGTGGCCTCGGCGCGCACGGCCTCCAGCATGGGGACGATCATGTTCGAGCCGTCCCGGGCCGCCGCCAGCATCGCGTCGAGGGAGGCGCGGACCTTGGCGTCGTCGCGGCGCTCCTTGCGCTCGCCGAGGACCCGGACCTGCTCCCACTCGACCTCGTGGCTGACGCGCAGGATCTCCAGGTCGCCGGTGACCGAGCCGTGGTGCACGTTGACGCCGACGACCCGCTTGTCGCCCTTCTCCAGGGACCGCTGGTACTGGAAGGCGGACTCGGCGATCTCTCCGGTGAACCAGCCGTCCTCGATGCCGCGCAGGATGCCGGAGGTGATCGGGCCGATCGGGTGCTGCCCGTCCGGGTGGGCGCGGCGGCCGCGCTCCCTGATCTGGTCGAAGATCTTCTCGGCGTCGGCCTCGATGCGGTCGGTGAGCTGCTCGACGTACCAGGAGCCGCCCAGCGGGTCGGCCACGTTGGCGACGCCGGTCTCCTCCATCAGCACCTGCTGGGTGCGGAGCGCGATCTCGGCGGCCTGGGCGCTGGGCAGCGCGAGGGTCTCGTCGAGGGCGTTGGTGTGGAGGGAGTTGGTGCCGCCGAGGACGGCGGAGAGGGCCTCGACCGCGGTCCGCACGACGTTGTTGTACGGCTGCTGGGCAGTGAGGGAGACACCGGCGGTCTGGGTGTGGAAGCGGAGCCACTGCGCCTTGTCGGTCTTGGCGCCGTAGACCTCCTTCATCCAGCGGGCCCAGATGCGGCGGGCGGCGCGGAACTTGGCGATCTCCTCGAAGAAGTCGAGGTGGGCGTCGAAGAAGAAGGAGAGGCCGGGCGCGAAGACGTCCACGTCCAGGCCGCGGCTCAGTCCCAGCTCGACGTAGCCGAAGCCGTCGGCGAGCGTGTACGCGAGCTCCTGCGCGGCCGTCGCCCCGGCCTCGCGGATGTGGTAGCCGGAGACGGAGAGCGGCTTGTACGCGGGGATGCCCTGCGCGCAGTGCTCCATCAGGTCGCCGATGAGGCGCAGATGGGGCTCGGGCTCGAAGAGCCACTCCTTCTGCGCGATGTACTCCTTGAAGATGTCCGTCTGGAGCGTGCCGTTGAGCACGGCCGGGTCGACGCCCTGGCGCTCGGCGGCGACCAGGTACATGCAGAAGACGGGCACGGCGGGGCCCGAGATCGTCATCGAGGTGGTGACGTCGCCCAGCGGGATGTCCTTGAAGAGGACCTCCATGTCGGCGGCGGAGTCGATGGCGACACCGCAGTGGCCGACCTCGCCGAGGGAGCGGGGGTCGTCGGAGTCGCGGCCCATGAGCGTGGGCATGTCGAAGGCGACCGAGAGGCCGCCGCCGCCGGCCTCCAGGATCATCTTGTACCGCTCGTTGGTCTGCTCGGCGTTGCCGAAGCCGGCGAACTGGCGGATGGTCCAGGTCCGACCCCGGTAGCCGGTCGCGTGGAGTCCCCGGGTGAAGGGGTACTCACCGGGCCAGCCGATGCGCTCGAACCCCTCGTAGGTGTCGCCGGGGCGGGGCCCGTAGACGGGCTCCACGGCGTCACCGGAGAGCGTGGTGAAGTCGGCGTCCCGCTTGCGGGCCTTGTCGTAACGGGCCTGCCAGCGACGGCGGCCTTCCTCGATGGCGTCAGCGTCCATGCTTCGAATTTACTAGGACGTCCTAGTAAATGTCGACGGCAAACCTCCGCACATGCGTGCGGAGGTGGGGGTCAGACCTCGACCGGCTCCGGCCGCACGCCGCTGACCAGCGGAAGCGTCTCGCGGACGATCTTGCGCTCGACGAAGAAGGCGGCGAGGGGAATGGTCCCGGAGACCAGTACCCACAGCAGCTTCCCGAACGGCCACTTGGCCTTGGAGCCCAGGTCGAAGGCGAAGACCAGGTAGATGATGTAGAGGACGCCATGGGCCTGGGAGACCGCGAAGGTCACGTCCTCGCCCATGTCGAACCCGTACTTGAAGACCATGCACGTGCAGAGCACGAGGAGCATGACGGCGGTCACGTACGCCATGACGCGGTAGCGGGTCAGCACGCTGGATTTCATGCCGTCGAGCGTAACGGCACGTTCCGGGCGATCTTCGCGCGGGGCTACCTCTCCTCGAAGTCGTCCGCCGCGACCCGCAGCGGGCGCAGCATCGCGAAGATCTCGGCGCACTCCTCCGCGTCGTACGCGCCGAGACCGAACTCCATGTCCATCAGGTCGCGGGTCGCGGACTCGACGACCTCCCGGCCCTTGTCGGTGATGGAGGCGAGGGTGCCGCGGCCGTCGTTGGGGTTGGGCCGCTTGTCGACGAGGCCCGACCGCACGAGGCGGTCGACCGTGTTCGTCACCGAGGTGGGGTGGACCATCAGCCGCTCGCCGATCTTGGACATCGGCAGCTCGCCGGCCTTCGAGAAGGTGAGCAGCACCAGCGCCTCGTACCGCGCGAAGGTCAGCCCGTACGGCTTGACCACCGCGTCGACCTCCGCCAGGAGGATCTGGTGGGCGCGCATGATCGAGGTGATCGCGGCCATCGAGGGGACCGGGCCCCAGCGCTTCTGCCAGAGTTCGTCGGCTCGGGCGATGGGGTCGAAGGGGAGACTGAGCGGCTTCGGCACGCGTCGACCTTACCGACTGGTCATATGCCGGTCAGCCCCGTCTCGCCTTTCGGTCGCCCGCAGCTCGACGACGGCGGCGACGACGCAGAGCGTGCCGAGGACCCCGGCCCCCGCGACGACGGTGTGCACGGCCGCGAACTCGGCCGCGACCCCGGCCCCCGCCATGCCGACCCCCTGGACGGTCATCATGCCCGCGGTCATCAGGGTCATCGCCCTCCCCCGCTGCTCCTCGGGGACGGCGGCGACGAACCAGGCGTCGAGGCCGAGGGTGTACGCGCCGGTCGCGCCCGCCAGGAAGAGGGCGGTGGCGGCGACCGCGAGGCCGGGCGCGGGGGCGTAGAGGAGGTACGGCACGACGGCCGCGACCGCGAGCGGCAGGACGATCCGGGAGCGGGTCGCCGGGCTCAGGAACGAGCCGGCGAAGAGCTCGCCCGCGATGGTGCCGACGGGCAGCGCGCACATGAGGAGGCCGAGGGCCGCGGTGGAGACGCCGATCTCGTCGGCGTACGGGGCGGCGAGCGCCTCGGGCACGACCGCGAAGAGCGGGGGCACCCAGAAGAGCAGCATCAGGGCGCGCACCCGCCGGTTCCGCAGCACCTCCCAGGTGCCGGCGAGGCCGGTCCGGGACCCGCCGGCCGCCCTCGCCGGGCGGCGGACGGTGCCGAGTCGCAGCAGCAGCGCGGAGGCGAGGAAGGTGGCGGCGGTGACGGCGAGGGCGCCGCGCGGCGGTACGGCGGTGAGCAGCACGCCGCCGACGGCGAAGCCGGCCAGCAGGGCGCTCTGCGAGACGATCCGCAGCAGGGAGCGGCCCAGGACGAAGAGGTCGCCCTCGCCGAGGATGTCGGCGAGGGTCGCCATCCGGGTGCCGTTGAAGACCGGCGAGACGACGGCGATCGCGCAGCGCAGGACGAGCAGGACGGCGACGGGGGTCGCCGGGACCGTCATCGTGGCGACGCAGGCCGCGCAGAAGAGGTCGCAGACGACGAGGATCCGCCGGGGCGGCAGCCGGTCGGTGAGGCCGGCGAGGAGCGTGCCGCCGACGAGGTAGGGGAGGAACCCGAGCGCGAAGGTGAGGGAGGAGAGCAGCGGGGAGCGGGTCAGGTCGTAGACGAGGACGGTCAGCGCCAGCTCGCTGACGACGACGCCGAGCAGCGAGAACAGATGGGCCACGAAGACGAACCGGAACTCGCGGACGGCGAAGACCGCGCGGTAGCCGGGTCCGGCGGAGGAGCCGGGGGCCGGGACGGGGCCGGAGCCGGGGGCCGGGCCCGGGTCGGCGGAGGCGGTGGGGGCCGCGGCCGCCGCGTCGGCGGCCGCGCTCGGGGCGCCCGGCGCGGGGGCGTCGTCGTGCGAGGGCGCCGGCTCCGGCGTCCGGGTGTCGTTCGTGGGCATGGACGGAGCGTGCCGGGCGCGGGGACCGGACCCTAGACTTTCGGCCTGAGACGAATGTCCGGGAGGGGCCGTGCCGTACCACCTGCGCTTCGGGGAGGCCGATCCCCTGCGGATCCGGTTCGCGGTCTCGCCGCTGTGGGAGACGCACTCGGCCGTGCGGGTGCTGGCCCGGCCGCGGCAGCAGGGGTACCACCTGCCGTGGCTGCGGCGGATCGAGGGAGCCGCGCGGGAGCTCGACCTCGGGCCGCTCCAGCTGCTCATGCCCCGGCGCGGACACAGCCCGGACTTCCTGTATCCGCCGCCGATCAGGGCGGTCGCCTCGTTCGAGGAGGAGATCGCGGCCGTCCGGGAGACCGATCCGGCGCTCGCGCGGGACGACTTCGCGCGGGCGCTGGCCGAGACGCCGGGGGCGGCCGGGACGCCGGAGGGACGGCGGATGCTCGCCGACCCGGCCGGGGCGGTGGGGTGGCTCGCCGATCTCCTGGAGGACGCCTGGGAGGCGCTGATCGCCCCGGACTGGCCCCGCCTGCGGGCGCTCCTGGAGGCGGACGTGGCCTACCACTCGCGGCGGCTGGCCGAGGGCGGGCTCGAACGGCTGCTGGGCGAGCTGCACCCGTCCTTCGACTGGGCCGCCGAGTCGGCCACGCTGCGGGTGGCGTACTCCGGCGACCACGACCGGCCGCTGGACGGACAGGGGCTCGTGCTGCTGCCGTCGGTGTTCACCTGGCCGGACGTGGTGAGCGGCTTCGATCCGCCGTGGCAGCCGACGGTGGCGTATCCGGCGCGCGGGATCGGCGGGCTGTGGACCGAGCCCGCCGGGCGCACCTCGGAGGCGCTGGGGCGGCTGCTCGGGCCGGTCCGGGCGGACGTCCTGTGCGCGCTGACCGAGCCGATGGGGACCACGGCGCTCGCCCATCTGCTCGGCCGGGCCCCCTCCACGGTCTCCGCGCATCTGGCGGTGCTGCGGGACGCGGGGCTGCTGGCGTCGCGGCGGTACGGCCACCAGGTGCTGTACGAGCGGACGCCGCTGGGCATCGCGGTGTCGCAGCCCGGCACCGACTGAGCACCGTGCCACGATGACCCGGAATGTCGCGTAAAGCGTGGTTCCGCACCGTCTTGTACCAGACCCTGGGGGCCGGATGTCCCGCCGCACCGTCACCGCCGCCGCCCTGGTCCTCGTCGCCACGCTGCTCCTGACCGGCTGCGGCGAGGGCGAGCCGACGGAGGGGCCCGTGGGGCCGCCGTCCACGCGCGGCGGGGAGGCCCCCGCGCCGGGCTCGCCGTTCTGGGTGGACCCCGAGAGCGACGCGGCCCGGCAGGTGCGGCAGTACGAGGCGCAGGGCAGGACCGAGGACGCCCGGATCCTGAGGCGGATCGCGGAGCGACCGGTCGCGGACTGGCCCGCCGGCGACGATCCCGTGCCCGAGATCACCCGCACGGTCCGGGGCGCGTCCGCCGCGGACCGCACCGCCGTCTTCGTCGCGTACAACATCCCGCACCGCGACTGCGGGGCCTACTCGGCGGGCGGCGCGCACGACGGCCGGGCGTACCGGGAGTGGGTCGACGCGTTCGCCACGGCGATCGGCGACGCCTCGGCGGTCGTGGTCCTGGAGCCGGACGCGGTGCCGCACGTCGTGGACGGCTGCACCCCGTCGCAGTACCACGGCGAGCGCTACGAGCTGCTGGCCGGGGCGGTCGCGCGGCTCAAGCGGCAGCCGCGCACCCGGGTCTACCTGGACGCCGGCAACCCGGCGTGGATCGACGACCCGGGCAAGCTGGTCGAGCCGCTGCGCCGGGCGGGCGTCGCGCACGCGGACGGCTTCTCCCTGAACGTGTCCAACTTCCAGCGCGACGACGTGGTGAGGCACTTCGGCGCCACGCTGTCGGGGCTGCTCGGCGGCGCCCACTTCACGGTCGACACCAGCCGCAACGGCGACGGCCCCCTCCCGGGCGGCCGGGCCGACGCCTGGTGCAATCCGCCCGGCCGGGCCCTCGGCGTCCCGCCGACGGACCGCACCGGCGACCCGCTCGTCGACGCCTACCTCTGGATCAAGCGCCCCGGCGACTCGGACGGCCAGTGCCGGGGCGGCCCGGCCGCCGGGACCTGGTGGCCCGACTACGCCCTCGGCCTGGCCCGCCGGGCGAGGTCCTAGGGCCTGTCGTCACAGTCCCCTCGTTGCCCGAAGGGCGGCCCTGCGGCGTCTGGTGCGTGCTCTCGGTGTGCCGGGTGGAAGTGCTCGTACTGGGCGTACTCGCGCTTTCG
>NZ_JBFBBC010000018.1:0-117171 GCF_040689545.1 Streptomyces sp. NPDC051180 | reverse complement strand
CCGAGGTACGTGTGCTTGAGCTCCTCGGAGCCGGAGAGGATCACGGGCAGCGAGCCGAGCTTGTTGACCGCCGGGATCAGCGAGGACGAACCGCAGGCGCGGGCGACCTCCTCGATCACGATGACCGTGGCCAGCGCGTCCGCACCGGCACCGCCGTAGGTCTCCGGCACGTGCACGGCGTGCAGGTCGTTGGCGACCAGCGCGTCCAGCGCCTCCTGCGGGAACCGGCCCTCCTCGTCCACCGCCGCGGCGAACGGAACGATCTTCGCCTCCGCGAGGGCACGCACCGACTCCCGGAGCATGTCGTGCTCCTCGGACGGTCGGTACAGGTCGAAATCGGCAGAACCTGACACGCTGACTCACTCCCACGCTTGCTAACTACCGTTAAGTAACCCAAATGGTAGGGCGTGCCCGGGCCCCGGACCAGGGCACGACTATGCTCGGGCAGGCATTCCGCCCGACGTTCCCTGGAGACCCGCATGGCCCTGAAGATCACCGTGATCGGCACCGGCTACCTCGGCGCCACCCACGCCGCGGCCATGGCGGAGCTGGGCTTCGAGGTGCTCGGCCTGGACGTCGTGCCCGAGAAGATCGAGATGCTGGCCTCCGGACGGGTCCCGATGTACGAGCCGGGGCTGGAGGAGCTGCTCGCGAAGCACGTGGCCGGCATCGAGGGCTCGACCGGGCGGCTGCGCTTCACCACCTCCTGGGAGGAAGTCGGCGCCTTCGGCGACGTGCACTTCGTCTGCGTGAACACCCCGCAGAAGCACGGCGAGTACGCCTGCGACATGAGCTACGTGGACGCCGCCTTCGCCTCCCTGGCCGGGGTGGTCCGCGAAGGGGCCCTGGTCGTCGGGAAGTCGACCGTGCCCGTCGGTTCGGCCGAACGGCTGGCCGCGGTGCTGCCGGACGGCGTGGAGCTGGCCTGGAACCCGGAGTTCCTGCGGGAGGGCTTCGCCGTGCAGGACACCCTGCACCCGGACCGGATCGTCGTCGGCGTCCGCGACGGGGCGGCGGAGAAGGTCCTGCGCGAGGTCTACGCCGTCCCGGTCGGCGAGGGCTCGCCCTTCGTCGTGACCGACTTCCCGACGGCCGAGCTGGTGAAGACGTCGGCGAACTCCTTCCTCGCCACCAAGATCTCCTTCATCAACGCGATGGCCGAGCTGTGCGAGGCCGCCGGCGCCGACGTCGCCAAGCTGGCCGAGGCCATCGGCCACGACGACCGCATCGGCGCCAAGTTCCTGCGCGCCGGCATCGGCTTCGGCGGCGGCTGCCTCCCCAAGGACATCCGGGCCTTCATGGCCCGCGCGGGCGAGTTGGGCGCCGACCAGGCGCTGACCTTCCTCCGCGAGATCGACTCGATCAACATGCGGCGGCGCGGCCAGATGGTGGAGATGGCCCGCGAGGCCCTCGGCGGGTCGACCTTCCTGGGCCGCCGGGTGGCCGTGCTCGGCGCCACCTTCAAGCCCGACTCGGACGACGTCCGCGACTCCCCCGCGCTGAACGTCGCCGGCCAGATACACCTCCAGGGCGGCCAGGTCACCGTCTACGACCCCAAGGGCATGGAGAACGCCCGGCGCGTCTTCCCGACCCTGGGCTACGCCGACTCGGCCCTGGAGGCCGTGCGCGGCGCGGACGTGGTGCTGCACCTGACGGAGTGGCGCGAGTTCCGCGAGCTCGACCCCGCGGAGCTCGCCCGGGTCGCCACGTCCCGGGTGATCCTGGACGGCCGCAACGCGCTGGACGCGGAGCGCTGGCGGGCGGCCGGCTGGACGTACCGGGCGATGGGCCGCCCGCGCGCCTGACGCGCGCGCAGGTCACGGCACGAGGGAGGAGGGGGCGCACCGGGTGCGCGCCCCCTCCTCCCTCGTGCGGGGTCAGGCGGCCGCCGGCCGGATCCGGTTCGTCCGGGACAGGAACTCCGTCTCCCGCAGCGCCCGTGTGACGTTGGCGTGCGCGAGCCCGACCAGCTCCTGGGCGGTCCAGTCCCGGCGGAGCAGCTCCGCGAAGAGCGGCACGTAGCCGGTGTCCGGGGCGGTGGTGTGCGAGACACCGGCGCAGTGCGCGCCCGCCTGGGACCGCACGCGGTCGAGGACGTCGGCGACGGCGGCCGTGTCGTCGGTCACGGTGACCATGCAGACGGCGCCGTTCCCGCCGAGGAGGCGCAGGAGGTCGTCCGGCAGCCCGTCCGGGTCGGCCCGCGTCAGCAGGGCCGGGGCGCGGGTCACCGCGAGGGTGTGCCGGACGGTGTCCTGGTCGGCGCCGGAGAGGTCCACCGCCAGGCCGATGCGGTTCATCTCCCGGACCGCCTCGCGGGCGAAGCGGTCGAACCGGGTGACGTTCACGGCCCGGACGCCCAGCGCGTGGTAGGCCCGCAGGGTGGCCGCGGAGCCGCCGAGGGCGGTCCAGCCGACCGGCCCGAGGAGCGCGGCGACCCGGCCGCAGTTGCGGGCGTGGGCCACCTCGGAGGTCGTGTACGCCAGGCGCAGGTCCTCCGGGCAGGCCGCGACGAGGGCGCGGACGCCGTCGATCCGCCGGAGCGTGCCCACGACGCCCTCGTCGGCCTCCACGTACAGCGACCAGAGCTGGGCCCCGGTCTCGGCGGCGCGTGCGGGCGGCAGGTCCTCGGGCTCCGGCGAGTCGGGGAGTTCGGCGTGGCCCTCGGTGACGGGCTGGGCGGCCAGGAGGGCCCTGGCGCGTGCCGTCTCGTCGGGCGGCCGTGGTGGCCCGGGTGGTTCGGGCGGCTCGTCGGCGGACGCGGGGACGGTGGAGAGAGGGGGATGGTCGTCGAGCAGTTCCGCCATGGTGTGACTCCGAACTCGGCTTGCAGTACCGCCCCGCCGAGAGCGGCGGGGCAGTACCGTCCACCGTGCCACCGGCCCCCTCGGGGGGCTCGGCGGAGGGGGCCGTCCGGGTGAGGGCGGCTACGGCGTGTCGAGCACGTCGACGGTGGCGTTCGACGGGGCCGTACGGCTCCGCAGGTCGCGGGAGACGGCTTCCGCGTCCCGCAGCACGCGGACCGCGTTGGACCAGGTCAGCTTGGCGAGGTCGGGGCGGGACCAGCCGCGGTGCAGGAGCTCCGCGATCAGGTTCGGGTAGCCCGCGACGTCGTCGAGGCCGGCCGGGGTGAAGGCCGTGCCGTCGTAGTCGCCGCCGATGCCGATGTGGTCGATGCCCGCCGCCTCGCGCATGTGGTCGAGGTGGTCGGCGACCGTCGCGGCGGTGGCGACCGGGCGCGGGTTCGCCTCCTCGAAGGCGCGGTGCAGCTTCATCGCCTCGGCCGTGGTGTCGAGGTGGTCGAAGCCGTGCGCCCGGAGGTTGTCGTCCGCCCGCGCGGTCCAGTCGACGGCCGCGGGGAGGATGAACTTGGGCACGAACGTGGCCATCGCGACGCCGCCGTTGGCCGCCAGCCGCCCCAGGACGTCGTCCGGGATGTTGCGCGGATGGTCGCAGACCGACCGGGCCGAGGAGTGCGAGAAGATCACCGGCGCCGCCGAGGCGTCGAGCGCGTCCCGCATGGTGGTGGCGGCGACGTGCGAGAGGTCGACGAGCATGCCGCAGCGGTTCATCTCGCGGACGACCTGCCGTCCGAAGGCGGAGAGACCGCCGACCCGGGGCTCGTCGGTCGCCGAGTCCGCCCAGTCGTTGTTGTCGTTGTGCGTGAGCGTCATGTACCGCACGCCCAGGGTGTGGAAGGCGCGCAGGGTGGCGAGGGAGTTGTTGATCGAGTGGCCGCCCTCGGCGCCCTTGAGGGAGGCGATACGGCCCTGCGCGCGGGCCGCCTCCATGTCGTCCGCCGTCAGGGCCGGGGCCAGGTCGGCGGCGTACCGCTCCAGGAGCTGGTCGACGACGTCGATCTGCTCCAGCGTGGCGCTGACGGCATTGTCGCCGGCCAGCCGGCAGGGCACGTACACGGACCAGAACTGGGCGCCGACGCCGCCCGCCCGCATCCGGAGGAGGTCGGTGTGGAGCGCGCCGGTCTGGTCGGCGCCGATGTCCATCCGGTCGAGGTCGTAGCGCACGTGCTCGCGCAGCGCCCACGGGAGGTCGTTGTGGCCGTCCACGACGGGCGCCGAGGCCAGCAGCTCCCGGGCCTCCGCGAGGCGCTCCGCGGCGCTCACTTGGCGAAGCCGAACGACTCCGCGCCCTCGACCTTGGCCCGTAGGCGCTTGCCCTTCTCGGTGGCCTGGTCGTTCAGCTCCTGCTGGAACTCGCGCATGCGGCCGAGCAGTTCGGGGTCCTGCGTGGCGAGGATCCGCGCGGCGAGCAGACCGGCGTTGCGGGCGCCGCCGACGGAGACCGTGGCGACGGGCACGCCGGCCGGCATCTGCACGATGGAGAGCAGCGAGTCCATGCCGTCGAGGTACTTCAGCGGCACCGGCACGCCGATGACGGGCAGCGGGGTGACGGAGGCCAGCATGCCGGGCAGGTGGGCGGCGCCGCCCGCACCCGCGATGATCGCCTTCAGGCCGCGGCCCGCGGCCTCCTCGCCGTACGCGATCATCTCGCGGGGCATCCGGTGCGCGGAGACGACGTCGACCTCGTAGGGGATGCCGAACTCGTCGAGGGCCTGTGCCGCGGCCTCCATGACGGGCCAGTCGGAGTCGGATCCCATGACGATGCCGACGACGGGTGCGGTGGCGGAGCTCATTCGGTGATCGTTCCTCGCAGGTAGCCGGCGGCGTGGCGGGCGCGCTCCAGCACGTCGTCCAGGTCGTCGCCGTAGGTGTTGACGTGGCCCACCTTGCGTCCGGGCTTCACGTCCTTGCCGTACATGTGGATCTTGAGCTGCGGGTCCCTGGCCATGCAGTGCAGGTACGCGGAGTACATGTCCGGGTAGTCGCCGCCCAGGACATTGCACATCACGGTCCACGGCGCGCGCGGCCGCGGATCGCCGAGGGGCAGGTCGAGGACCGCCCGGACGTGGTTGGCGAACTGCGAGGTGATCGCCCCGTCCTGGGTCCAGTGACCGGAGTTGTGCGGGCGCATCGCCAGTTCGTTGACCAGGATGCGGCCGTCCGTCGTCTGGAAGAGCTCCACGGCGAGGTGGCCGACGACGCCGAGCTCCTTGGCGATGCGGAGCGCCAGCTCCTGCGCCTCGCCCGCCAGGGCGTCGTCCAGGTCCGGCGCGGGCGCGATCACCGTGTCGCAGACGCCGTCGACCTGACGGGACTCGACGACGGGGTACGCCACGGCCTGGCCGTGCGGGGAGCGGACGATGTTCGCCGCGAGCTCGCGGACGAAGTCGACCTTCTCCTCGGCGAGGACCGGCACGCCCGCGAGGAACGGGTCCCGGGCGTCCTCCTCCGTGCGCACGAACCAGACGCCCTTGCCGTCGTAGCCGCCGCGCACGGTCTTGAGGATGATCGGGAAGCCGCCGACCTCGGCGGCGAAGGCCACCGCGTCCGCCGCGTCCGCGACGATGCGGTGGCGGGGGCTGGGCGCGCCGATCTCGTCGAGCTTCGCGCGCATCACCCCCTTGTCCTGGGCGTGCACCAGCGCGTCGGGCCCGGGGCGGACGGGGATGCCGTCCGCTTCGAGGGCCCGCAGGTGCTCGGTGGGCACGTGCTCGTGATCGAAGGTGATCACGTCGCAGCCGCGAGCGAAGTCACGCAGCGTGTCCAGGTCGCGGTAGTCGCCGATGACGACGTCGCCGACGACCTGGGCCGCGGAGTCCTGCGGGGTGTCGCTGAGGAGCTTGAACTTGATGCCGAGGGGGATGCCCGCCTCGTGGGTCATACGCGCGAGCTGACCGCCGCCGACCATGCCTACTACGGGAAACGTCACCCTCTTAGGGTATCCGCACCATCGGTGAACACGCGTCCGGCTGTGGTTTGGCACAAGCGGACCGCAGGCCCCGGGCGGGTTTCCCCGTGGTTTGCGAGGTACTCGGGCGGGTGAGGAGGGTGCTGGTTAGCATGGTTGGGTTGACGTCGCCCGGACGTCACCCGGACGGACGGACAGAGCCATCACCATGAGTGAATCCGGCGCGCTGCGCACGCGACTCAACGGGCTCTTCCGCGAGGTCGCCAAGTTCGGGGTCGTCGGCGGTCTGGGCGTCCTGGTCAACCTCGGCGTCTTCAACCTGGTGCGCGGCGCCACGGAGATCCCGGTGGTGCGGGCCAGCCTGATCGCCACCGTGGTCGCGATCGCCTTCAACTACGTCGGGTTCCGTTACTTCACGTACCGTGACCGTGACAAGTCGGGCCGCACCAAGGAACTGTCGCTGTTCCTGCTCTTCAGCGTGGTCGGCATGGTCATCGAGAACGGCGTGCTCTACGCGGCGACGTACGGCTTCGGCTGGGACGGTCCGCTGGCGAGCAACTTCTTCAAGTTCCTCGGGATCGGCATCGGGACCCTCTTCCGCTTCTGGTCGTACCGCACCTGGGTCTTCCGGGCGCTGCCGGCGAAGGAGGCGGTGCAGACCGCCGAGTCGTTCCTGGAGCAGGCGCCCCGGCAGGCGGCCCGCCGCCAGCCCGACCGCGTCTGACACCCCCTACCGCACGGGGCGGTCCTGCGGCCGATCCGAGACGCTTCTGACCTCCCGGCTCAGGAAGAGCGCGAAGACCGGCGGCTGCTGCTGGAGCAGCTCCAGGCGGCCGCCGTCCGCCTCCGCGAGGTCCCGGGCCACCGCCAGGCCGATGCCGGTGGAGCTGCGGCCGCTGACCGCCCGCTCGAAGATCCGCGCTCCGAGGTCGGCCGGGACGCCGGGACCCTCGTCCGTGACCTCGATCACCGACTGGTTGCCGGTGACGCGGGTCCGCAGCGCCACCGTGCCGCCGCCGTGCATGAGCGAGTTCTCGATCAGGGCGGCGAGGACCTGGGCGACCGCGCCCGGGGTGCCGACGGCCCGCATCCCCTGCTTGCCCGAGTGGACGATGGCCCGCCCGGCGCTGCGGTAGGCCGGCCGCCACTCCTCGATCTGCTGCTTGACGACCTCGTCGAGGTCGAAGGCGACGGCGGAGCCGGTGCGTGGGTCGCGCGCGTTGGTGAGGAGCCGCTCCACGACGTCGGTGAGCCGCTCGACCTGGGTGAGCGCGATCGTCGCCTCCTCCTTGACCGTCTCCAGGTCGTCGGCGAGGGCGACCTCCTCCAGCCGCATGGAGAGGGCCGTGAGGGGCGTGCGGAGCTGGTGGGAGGCGTCGGCGGCGAGCCGGCGCTCGGCGGTGAGCATCCGGGCGATGCGTTCGGCGGAGGCGTCGAGGACGTCCGCCACGCGGTCGAGCTCGGGGACCCCGTACCGCTTGTGCCGGGGCCGCGGGTCGCCGGAGCCGAGGCGTTCGGCGGTCTCGGCGAGGTCGGTCAGCGGGGAGGTCAGCCTGTTGGCCTGGCGTACGGCGAGGAGGACGGCGGCGACGACGGCCAGCAGGGCCACCGCGCCGATGATCAGCAGGGTGCGGCCGACCTCGGCGGTGACGGTGGCGCGGGACTCCTCGACGGTCACCGTCTCGCCGCGCTCGCCCTCGGCGAGGCCGCGGATGACGTCGCCCTCGGGGCGGGTGCCGATCTCGATCGGGGCGCGCCCGGGGATGCGGATCTGCGCGTACCGCTTGGCGCCGCTCTGCTCGGCGAGGATGTCCGGGTTGACCGGCTCGCCGCCGATGAGCCTGCTGTCGACGATGGAGACGATCCGCAGCGCCTCCGAGTCGACGCTCTCCTGGGCGCTGTTGGAGATGGTGCGGGTCTCGACGAGGACCAGGGACACGCCGAACACGGCGATGACGACGAGCACCACGGCGAGCGTGGAGTTGATCAGGCGGCGGCGCATGGTGCGGGGTGGCTCAGCTCTTCTCGAAGCGGAAACCGACTCCGCGCACGGTGGCGATGTAGCGGGGGTTGGCCGCGTCGTCGCCGAGCTTCTTGCGGAGCCAGGAGATGTGCATGTCGAGGGTCTTGGTCGAGGACCACCAGGTGGTGTCCCAGACCTCGCGCATCAGCTGGTCGCGGGTGACGACCCGGCCGGCGTCGCGGACGAGGACCCGCAGCAGGTCGAACTCCTTGGCGGTGAGCTGGAGCTCCTCGTCGCCCATCCAGGCGCGGTGCGACTCGACGTCGATCCGCACGCCGTGGGTGGCGGGGGCGACGACCGGCTCGGTGGAGCCGCGCCGGAGCAGGGCCCGGACCCGGGCGAGGAGCTCGGCGAGCCGGAAGGGCTTGGTGACGTAGTCGTCGGCGCCCGCGTCGAGACCGACCACGGTGTCGACCTCGTCCGCCCGTGCGGTGAGGACCAGGATCGGGACCGTGTGGCCCTCGGCGCGCAGCCGGCGGGCGACCTCCAGGCCGTCCATGCCGGGCAGTCCCAGGTCGAGCACGACGAGGTCCACGCCGCCCTGGAGCCCGGCGTCGAGGGCGGTCGGGCCGTCCTCGCGGACCTCGACCTCGTACCCCTCTCTCCGCAGGGCGCGGGCCAGCGGCTCCGAGATGGATGCGTCGTCCTCGGCGAGCAGTACACGGGTCATGGGGTGATGGTAGTCCGCACGGGTGCCGGGCCGGGGCGTGATCCACCGGCCCCGGGGAATGCCTGGAGATCTTGTGGGTATCTTGCTCATGACCTTCGAATGGCCTTCCGTGGTTGCACACACGCCTGTGATCCATCTCTCAAGTCCTTCCATATCCGGCACTGTCGTGTCGTATGGTGGCGAGACGTCAGTAGCGGTATTCGGGGACCTTTGGCCAGCTTCGCGCGCCAAGGTCCTCTTTCTGCGTGAGGTGGGCCCTGCCAACCTCGACGACGGCGAATGACCTGTGGGCCGGGTCCCGGGACGTGAAGACGCGTCTCCCGGGGCGTGGATCCCGGCGGATTCCTCCCCGACTCCGCCGGTGCCGGCCTCCCCCACCGGGCGCACCCCGCTCACAAGGCGAGCGTCCCGACAGAGCAAGGATCGACATGGCGTCCAGCCTGACGAAGGACTCGGCCGAACCCCTCGGCTACGAGAAGACCTTCCTCGGCCACCCCCGGGGCCTGGCCACCCTCTTCATGACCGAGATGTGGGAGCGTTTCTCCTACTACGGCATGAGGGCTCTTCTGGTGCTGTACCTGGTCTCCGGCGGCGTGGACGCCGCGACGGGCAGCCAGGGCGGCGGCCTCGCGATGACCGCGGCGACGGCGACGGCGATCTACTCCGTCTACGTCTCGATGGTCTACCTGATGGCCATGCCCGGCGGCTGGTTCGGCGACCGCGTCTGGGGCGCCCGCAAGACCGTGGCGATCGCGGCCTCCGTGATCATGCTGGGCCACGTCTCGCTGGCCGTCCCCGGCCAGGCGATGTTCTTCGTCGGCCTCGCGCTCGTCGCCGTCGGCTCCGGTCTGCTGAAGGCCAACATCTCGACGATGGTCGGCCACCTCTACAAGGGCGCGGACGACCCGCGCCGTGACGGTGGCTTCACGCTCTTCTACATCGGCATCAACCTGGGCGCGTTCTTCGCCCCGCTGGTGATCGGCACCGTCGGCGAGAAGGTCAACTGGCACCTGGGCTTCGCCCTCGCCGCCGTCGGCATGGGCCTGGGCCTTGCCGTCTTCCTGGCCTTCGGCAAGACGCTGAACCCGAAGAGCAGCGAGGTCCCGAACCCGCTGTCCGCCGCGGAGCGCAAGGCCGTCATCACCAAGGTCGCCGTCATCGCCGTCGTGATCGCCGTCTTCTACGGCGCGGTCGTGGCCCTGGGCCTGTACACCCTGAACTGGGCGATGGTCCCGATCACCCTCGCCGGTCTGATCATCCCGGTCGCCGTCCTGGCCCGCATCAAGCGCGACAAGGACCTGACCACGGGCGAGAAGTCGCGCGTCACCGGCTACATCTGGTTCTTCGTCGCCGCCGCCATCTTCTGGATGATCTACGACCAGGGCGGCTCGACGCTCTCCCTGTTCGCCGACGACAAGACCGCCGACACCATCTTCGGCCTGGGCTTCCCCGCCACCTGGTACCAGTCGCTGAACCCGCTGTTCGTCATGGCGCTGGCCCCGGTCTTCGCCTGGCTGTGGCTGTGGCTGGCCCGCAAGAACCAGGAGCCGAACACCATCGTGAAGTTCGCGATGGGTCTCGTCCTGGTCGGCGCCTCGTTCTTCGTCTTCATCGTCCCGATGAACATGGCGGGCGACGGCACCAAGGTCTCCCCGATGTGGCTCGTCTCGATCTACATGATCCAGACCATCGGCGAGCTGTGCCTCTCCCCCGTCGGCCTCTCCGTCACCACGAAGATGGCGCCGCAGAAGTACGCCTCGCAGATGATGGGTGTCTGGTTCCTCGCCGTCACCGCCGGCGACTGCACCACGGGTCTGCTCTCCATCGCGGGCGTCGACCTGAACGGGACGGGGATCATCGCCTTGCAGGCGACCCTGGCGGTCGCGGCCGGCTTCGCGATCTACATGTACCGCAAGAAGGTCCAGGGCCTCATGGGCGACGTCCACTGACGTCCCCCGCGCCCGTACGGAGGGCCCGTCGCACCGCACCGGTGCGACGGGCCCTCCGTCGTGTCGTCACCGCCTCAGCCGGGCCCAGGGGGTGAAGGTGAACACCGCGCCGCCGAGCAGAACGACCGTGCCGGCGACCAGGGCGAGGGCGCGCAGGGCGCCGTCGTGCTCGGCGCCGGTCTGGGCGAGGTTCCCGCCGTCGGAGCCGCCGGAGCCGGAGGCAGTGGTGGTGCCGGTCCCGCCGTCGTCGCCGCCGGAGGCGCCGCCGGCCTGCTTGCTGGTGTCCAGTTCGAGGGACGCCTTCACCGCGCCCTTGACCTGGCAGGGGATCTCGATCTTCGAGGCGCCCAGGGTGACCGTGATGGTCAGCGCCCCGGGGCTGAGCGTCGACTTCCCGGTCGCGCCGGGGCGGTAGGTGCCCTTCATGTCCTCCAGGCTGACGGGCGCGCCCGCGGCGAGCTCGGTGGGGTTGGCGGCGCCGGTGACCTTCACCGTGCCGCTGTCGGCGCCGCCCACCTTGATCGCCATGGACGGCTTGAGCGCGCCCTTGGGAAGGGCGGCCGGGCTGTTCATGACGCCCTTGGCGGTCTTGACCGTGAGGTCGTAGACCTCGCCGTTCCTCTTGGCGTCGACGGTCACCTTCGAGTTGATCGCGGCCGGGCCGGGGGGCTGGCAGGCGAAGGCGACGGTCACCTCCTTGCCGGGGAAGTCGGTCTGCCCGCCGCTCCCGCCGGAGCCGCCGGAGGTCGTCGTGGAGCCGCCGGTGGCCGTCGTACCGCCCGAGGCGGTGGAGCCGCCGGAGGTGGTCGTGCCGCCGGAGGTGGTCGTGCCGCCCGTCGTGGAGCCGCCCGAGGCGGTGGACCCGCCGGAGTCCGTCGTGCCGCCGGAGTCCGTGCCGCCCGAGGTGGTGGTGGACCCGCCGGACGTCGTCGTGCCGCCCGAGGTGGTCGAGCCGCCGCCGTCCGTGACCTTGATGGTCGCGCCGACCGGCACGGCCTCCTTCGGCGCGCACTTGGTGTCGGTGGACAGGGGCTTGGAGACGTTGATCGTGTACTTGCCGGGCGTGAGGGTGATCTCACCCGCCTTCTCCAGCTTCAGCCTGCCCTTCATCTCGGGCAGCACCATCGGGCTGTTCTTGGGGATCGGCGGGTTCTGCCGCGGTCCCTCCATCGCGACGGTGCCGGTCGCCGCGCCGCCGACGGTGAGGACACCGGTCGGCTTGACCGTGTCCTTGCCGAGGTCGAGCACGTCGGGGTTCTTCGAGGCGGCCTGGACCGTCTTCCAGACGATCTCTACCTCGTCGCCGACCTTGGCCTCGGCCGGCGCGGTGACCAGCACCTTCGTGGTGCCCTGCACGGGCGGAAGCCCGGAGATGGAGGGCGGGATGCACTCCGTCGTGTACGAGACCTCGGCGGCCTGGGCGGGGCCGGCGGAAACCAGGATCCCCGCGCCGCCGAGCATCAGCGCGACCCCGGCCGCGCTCATCCTCCGTTGCGTACTCACGCATGTCCCTTCGTCGTCGGGCTGCTCTCTGGCGCTGACGGTGCGGAGTCAGGGCTGAACCACGGGAGGACCGTGGTCGTTTCGTCGTCCGCCGGGCCGCCCGGTGCGGGGGCGGCGGGGACGGGGGCACGGGGCCGGACGCGGCGGCTCCACGCCGGGGTCCGGGCGGGGCGGGAGGCCCGGGTGGGGCCGGCCGACGGGCGGACGCGGTCCACCACGGCCATCCCGATCCGGAAGAGGGCCGCCGGAACGACGACGGCGAGCAGGACCCAGAAGAGCGTCACGCCCCAGGGCCGGCCGACGCCCCACGGCTGCTCGACGAGGGTCTTGCCGGCGTAGCGCACCGAGACCTGGTAGTCGCCGTGGGCCCCGGCGGCGAGTTCGGCCGGGAGGCGGACGACGGCCTTGCCGCCGGGCGCGATCGTGCCGCGCCACGGGCGTTCCTCGTACTGCGGGGCGAAGACGCCGTGGCTCGTGCCGACCTCGAAGACCGGGTCGCGCACGGGGGCGGAGCCGAGGTTGCCGACGGTGAGGACGACCTCGCGCCGCGGGGGCGCCCCGAACCAAACGAGGAGTCCGCTCGACCCGTCGAGGCGCGGGGCGGCGAGGACGCCGAGCCGGCCGGCACCGGAGGGCTCGGGGAGCGGGGCGGTGGGGTGGCCGGCGACGGTGAACGCGCGGTCGACGGCGTCCTGCTGTCCGGTCACCCCGGCGACGTGCACCACGCAGGGACAGGGCTCGGGCGGCTCGGCGACCGGGAGCTTCGTACTGAACGCGCCCCGGGCGTCGACGGTCGCGGCGCGGCCCTCGGTGTTGGCGCAGGAGTTGGTGCCGCCGATGACGCCGGTGCCGGGGGCGGCCCGGCCGCAGATCAGGAGCATCAGCAGCGCGCCCGGTTTCCAGCCGCTGCCGCTGACGGTGATCTCGCCGCCCTTGCCGCCCTCCGCCCGGGAGAGCTCGACCACCGGGCCGGGGGCCGCCGCCGCGGGGGCCGCGGGCAGCAGCGCGAGGGCGAGGACCGCCAGCAGGGCGGCGGCGGTACGGAGGGTCCTCATGGTGTCGCTCCCGCCGGGGCTCGCCGGATACGGGGCCAGCCGCGCCGCCGCAGCGCCCACGCGCCGCAGGCCGCCGCCGCGAGGAGCGTCCCGCCCGTCGCGGCGAGCGCGGGGCCCGTGGCGAAGGCCGCCTCGGCGCGGGCCGTGGCGGGGGCGGCGCCGGGAGCGGTGGCGGTCAGCCGGACGGTGACGGAGTCGAGGGCGGGCGGGTCGGGCCAGGGCTCGGTGCGGGCGGCCCGCTCGCCGGGCCTGAGGGTCAGCGGCAGGGGGTGGCCGGGCCGGTCGAGGACCGTGCCGAGGAGTCCGTCGGCACGGACCGCGAGGGCCGGGGCGAGGACCGTGCTGCCGCGGTTGACCAGGGTGTAGTGGAGGTCGCCGGTGGCGGTGTCGACGCGGACGTCCTCGACGGTGAGCGCGGCGAGCCGGGGGCCGTTGACCCGCAGCCGCAGGTCGACGCGGACCTCGCGGCCGGCGGCCGTGGCGCGCACGGTCCCGCGGTGGTCGCCGGGCGGGGTGTCGGCGGTGACGGTCACGGCGAAGGGCACGTCGGCCCGGGTCCTGGGCGGCACGGTGACGGTCCGCGCGGCGAAGGCCACCGGCGCGCCCTGCCCGGTGAGGCGGACGGTGAGCGGTCCGGTGCCGGGGTTGGTGAGCGAGAGGGTGTCCTGGAGGACGCTGCCGGCCGTGCCCTCCAGATAGGCGTACGGCCGTCCGGCGGCGGGCGCCGCCGTCCAGCCGGGGGCTCCGGCGGGAGCCGCCGCGACCACGCCGACGAGGGCGGTCGCGGCGGCCAGGAGGCCGGAGCGGGGGGCCGCCCGCATCAGCGCGCCGTGCGCCGCGTGAGCCAGAGGACTCCGGCGGCGCCGGTCAGTACGACGGTGCCGCCGAGGGTGCCGAGGGCCAGGGCGGAGTCGAGCGGGCCGGTCCTGGGCAGTTCGTTCCCGCCGCCGCCGGAGCCGTCGTCGTCGGCGGGCGGGGTGTCGGCGCCCCCGGACACCCCGGTCACGTCGAGTTCGAGCGCGGGCTTGGGGTTGTTCTTCGGGGTGCAGGTCGCGGCGTCCATGCCGAGCGCGTGGACGATGAGCGTGCCGGCGGTGAAGGTGACCTTGCCGTTCTTCTTCGGGGTGAAGGTGCCCGTGAGCGTGCCGATGGCGATCGGGGTGTCGGGCGGGATGGCGGCCGTGTTCGGTTGACCCTTGACCTTGACGGTGCCGGAGGCGGCGCCGCCGAGGACGAGTTCGGCCCGGGGGGTCATGACGCCCTTGGGGAGTTCGACCGGGCTGTCGGAGACGCCCTTCTCGAACGACATGGTGATCGTGTAGCCGCTGCCGCTCTTGACGGCCTTGATGTCGACGGGTGAGACGGCGCCCTTCGGGCCGATCTTCGTCTCGCACGCGTAGTCGACGTCGACGACGACCGCCTGCGCGGCCGGGGCGGAGGCCAGCACGGCCGCGCCCGTCATGGCGGTGGCCGCCGTGAGCGCGGCCACCGTTCTCCTCCGGTTCGGCACCTTGGACACCCCGAGCACCCCTCACCGCGCAGTAGCTGACGGTCTTTCAGATTGGGCGTCAAGGTACGCCTGAGGCCCGAAGGAGGGAAGAAGAAGGGAGGAAGAGAGACGGTGAAGGTCCCGCACCCGGTCGACACCGGGCGGGACGCGGCGACCCGGTCCTGTCGTTCCGTCGGATTCTAGGCGGGCGAGGCGAGTTCGGCCCAGACCGTCTTGCCGGGGGAGCCGGGGGTGCGCTCGATGCCCCAGTCCAGGCAGAGCCGCTGCACGATGAACATGCCGTGGCCGCCGGGCCGGCCCGAGCGGTGCGGGGTGCGCGGCGCGGGCTGTCCGGCGCCGCGGTCGGTGACCTCCAGGCGCAGGACCTCGGAGCGGCGCAGGACGCGCAGCCGTTCGGGACCCTCGGCGTGCAGGCAGGCGTTGGTGACGAGTTCCGAGACGACCAGCAGGACGTCCTCGGCGGCGGCCCTGCGGTCGGCGGTGGCGGCGGGCAGCCAGCCCCAGTCCCGCAGCGCCGTCCGCGTGAAGTCGCGGGCGAGCGGCACGGTGCCGCTGGTCTCGCCGAGGGCGAGCGTGCGGACGTCGGAATCGCGGTCCATCAGCGCTTCACCTCACCGATTGACGAGACAGATTGATCAGACGGGTTGACCGGAGTGCGGGGCGTGCGGGGCGCGGGGCTCAGTCGGGGAGCGCCGCGGCGAGCGTCTCGTGGACGGTGAAGACCGCCTCCGCGCCCGTGATCTGGAACACCCTGGCCACCGGGGGCCGCATCGCCGCCAGATGGACACCGCCGCCGGCGGCGTCCGCCCGCAGCCGGGCGCCGAGGAGGACGTTGAGTCCGGTCGAGTCGCAGAACTCCAGGCCCGAGCAGTCGACGACGAGCCGCGTGCGGCCCTGGTCCAGCGCGTCGTCCAGCGGGACGCGCAGCAGTTCGGCGGTGTGGTGATCGAGTTCACCCACCGGCGCGAGCAGCTCGGTCGCGCCGTCCACGGTCCTGACCTCGACCCGCAGCCGTGCGGGCTGCGCGCTGCCGATGTGCTGGCGGTCCATGGCCGTGCCTCTTCTCGCTCTCGCGGATGCCGACTGACGTGCGTCGAACCCTACAAGCGGGTGGGCCCTCTGTGCACACAGGGCCCCCACATAAAGGGACGAAACGGATTATTGGCACTTGCAACGATTGCCGTCGAGCAGGTAGGGCTAGAAGAGAACACCCGACACGACCGGCTTCGGAGGCGCCGCAAACCGCAGCAAGAACGACGAAGGAGACCCATGTCACCCCGGCTCGACGCCCCGCGCACCCCCGACGCGCCGTCGGCGACGCACCCCCTCGACCACGTGCACGCCCTCACTCCCGACCTGCCGACGGACCGGCCCCTCGACCGGATCGGCCCGGTCGACGCGCGCGCCCTGTCGAAGCAGCTCTTCGCCCGCCTCGCCGAACTCGAAGAGGGCACCCACGCGTACGCGTACGTCCGCAACACGCTCGTCGAACTGAACCTGGCCCTCGTCCGGTTCGCCGCCGCCCGCTACGGCACGCGCAGCGAACCGATGGAGGACATCGTCCAGGTCGGCACCATCGGCCTCATCAAGGCGATCGACCGCTTCGAACTCACCCGAGGCGTCGAGTTCCCGACCTTCGCGATGCCCACGATCATCGGCGAGATCAAGCGCTTCTTCCGCGACACCTCGTGGTCCGTGCACGTGCCCCGCCGTCTCCAGGAGCTCCGGCTCGACCTCGCCCGGGTCGGCGACGACCTCTCCCAGCGGCTCGACCGCGCCCCGACCGTCGCCGAACTGGCCGACGCCCTCGGCATCACCCCCGCCGAGGTCGTCGAGGGCATGACGGCGAGCAACGCCTACACGGCGAGCTCGCTCGACGCCCAGCCCGACGAGGAGGACGGCGGCGGCGGCGAGACCTCGCTCGCCGACCGGCTCGGCTACGAGGACCACGGCCTCACCGGGATCGAGTACATCGCCTCCCTGAAGCCGATGATCGCCTCGCTCCCCGAGCGCGAACGGCAGATCCTCTCCCTGCGCTTCGTCTCCGGACTCACCCAGTCGGAGATCGGCACGGAGCTCGGCATCTCGCAGATGCACGTCTCCCGGCTGCTCTCCCGCACCCTCGCCCGGCTGCGCCGGGGCCTCACTCTGGACGAGTGATCCCCACCGGCTCCCCCGAGCCGTCAAAATGGCCCCCGGAAGGGCCCGTTCACGGTCGGCCGACCAGGGACGGGCCCTTCCGCACGACCGGACGCGCGCCACGGGACGCCCCGCTTCCGCCCCACGGCGGGCTCGTGTTGACGTGCCTTCCGGATTGGGCGACATTGAGCCCGGGGTTTCAGGGGGGAATCACATGGTTTCTGCGTACGCGGAACTGGAAGAACGCATGCGCGGCCGACTGGGGGGCAGGGAGTGCCTCTACGTGCCGTCGTGCCGTCTCGGTCTCTATCTCGCGCTGCGCCACTGGTGCCGGCCCGGCGGCCGGGTGCTGATGTCGCCCGTCAACGACGACGTCATCTTCTTCGTCGCCCTCGCCGCCGGACTCCGCCCGGTGCAGGCGCCGCTCGACCCCCGCGACGGGTCGATCGACACGGCGGCGGTGCCCGAGTCCGTCTGGCGCGGACTCTCCGCCGTCCTCACCACCAACCTGTACGGGAACCCGGATCCCGCGCCCGAGCTGCGCGCCCGGTGCGACCTGCTCGGCATCCCGCTGATCGAGGACGCGGCCCACGCGATCGGCTCCACCGTCGGAGGGCGCCCGGTCGGCGCGTACGGCGAGGCGTCGGTCTTCAGCCTCTCGAAGCACACCGCCGCCAAGACCGGCGGCTTCCTCACCCTCGCCGACCCGGCGCTGCGCGAGGAGTTCGCCGCCGCCCGCGACGCGCTGCTGCACCCGACCCGCGCCACCGCCGAACTCGCCTACCGGATCAGGCCGTACGCCGAGACCGCCGTGCGCGGCCTGCGCCTGGTCACGGCCGCGCGGGCGGCCGTGCGGGCGCTGGGCCTGGAGGAGCGCGCGGAGATACGGATGCCGCTGCGCGCCGACGAGCTGGCCCGGGCCCTGCCCGCCGCGCCCGCGCTCGACCCCTTCCACTCGTGGATCCGGGTGGACATGCACGACTACCGGCTACGGCCGGGGGCGGGCCGGCTGCGCCGCACCGCCCGCCGGCTGGCGCGACTCGACACCGTCCTCGACGCCCACCGCGAGGGCACCCGCAGACTCCTGGCCGGCGAGTTCGCGGCGCCGGGGGCCGCCGACGAGCCGGCGCAGCCGCTGTTCCGGGTGCCCCTGCTCGTCGCTGACCGGGAGGCCGCGACCGCCGCGCTCGCCCGGCACCGGATCACCACCGGCTACCTCTACGACCCGCCGCTCGACAGCTACGCGGGCGAGGCGTTCACCGACCCCTCCCCCGCACCGGAGGCGGCCGCCTGGTTCGCCCGGCACGCCCTGCCCGTCGACCCGCGCCGCGCCGACGAGGTCCTCGCCGTGCTGCGGACCGCCGGCATCCGCCCCGCCCACCACCCGTCGCCGGCCTTCGGGGGCGCCCGGTGACGGAGACGGTACGGCTGCGGGGCCCGGAGCGGCCCGCGCCCGGGGAACCCGCGGACCCCGTGCCCGACCCCCCGGACGCCGGGAGCGGCACCGGCGGGGACCAGGGCGCGGACTCGATGTTCCGCAACGCCTACGCCCTGATGCTCTCCACCGGCGTCTCCGCGGCGCTCGGCCTCGGCTTCTGGCTGGTCGCCGCCCGCTACTACTCGGAGGAGGCCGTCGGGCAGGGCTCCGCCGCCATCGCGGCGCAGCGGATGCTCGCCTCGCTCACCGCCACCACGATGATCGGCGCGGTCGTCCGGTACGTGCCCCGGGCCGGCCGCGCCACCGGTCCCCTCGTCCTGCGGCTGTACCTGGTCAGCACCGTGGTCGTCGCCGTGGCCTGCGGCGTCTTCCTGCTCACCCTGGACTGGTGGGGGCCTTCGTACGCCCCGCTCGGCACCCTGTCCGCCGGGCTGTTCTTCACCGCCTCCTGCGTCGGCTGGGCGCTGCTGACCCTCCAGGACGGCGTCCTCACCGGCCTCAGACGGGCCATCTGGGTGCCCGTCGGCAACGCGGTCTTCTCGCTGGGCAAGCTCGTGCTGCTCGGCGTCCTCGCCACCGGGCTGCCCCTCCTCGGCGTCTTCGTCTCCTGGTCGGCGGCGATCGCCCTCTCCGTGGTCCCGCTCGCCTGGCTCGTCTTCCGGCGGCTCATCCCCCGGCAGGCCGGCGTGGACCACGACCGCGAGCCGCCCACGCTGCGCGAGATCGGCCGCTTCATGGCCGGGGACTCCGTCGGCGCGCTGTTCAGCCTCGCCATGATCAACCTGCTGCCGGTGATGGTCGCCGTCCGCTTCGACGCCGCCCACAACGCCTTCTTCTACACGGCGTACACCGTCGGCGGCACGATGGAGTTCATGGCCATCAACATGGCCTCCTCGCTCACCGCACACGCCTCGCACAGCCCCGAGTCGCTCGCCGAGGGGGTCAGGGGCGCGCTGCGCCGCATGACGCTGCTGCTGGTCCCGGTGGTGCTGTTCCTCGTCGTCCTCGCCCCGCTGCTGCTCACGCCCTTCGGCGAGGAGTACGCCGAGAACGGCACGACCGTCCTGCGGCTCCTGGCCGCCGCCGCCCTGCCCCGGGTCGCGGTCGAGCTGTACATCGGGGTGCTGCGCGTCCAGGGCCGTACGGGCGCGCTCGCCGTCCTCCAGGGCGCGATGTGCGCGCTGGTGCTGGGCAGCGCGGTGGTCCTCCTCGGGCCGTACGGCATCTCCGGCGCGGGGTACGCCGTCCTCGGCTCGATGACGCTGATGGCGGTGGCCTGCGTGCCCGGGCTGCGGGCCGCGCTCAAGGGCCGGGCGCCGGCGGGCCGGACCGGGGCCGCGGCACGGGAGGGCGCGACGGACGACTACGGCACGAACTGGGCGCGGGAGAGCGCCTATCTGCGCGGCGCGCACGAGTCGGTGACTCCGGCGTTCGGCATCCCCGTCTTCGTGCCCGGGCCGCGCGCGGACGCGCCGGGGCACGGCTCCTCGGCCGTGCGGGCGTCCGCGGCGCCGGCCGTCTCCGCCCCGCCTCCCGCCCCGGCCGCGGCGCGGGGCGCCGTGGACCGGCGGGAGGCGGGGCTGTGGCTGCTGCTGGCCGTCGCGGCCGGCCTCTTCTGGGTCCCGCTCCTCCGCTCCGGCGCACTGGCGGTGGAACGACTCTCCGGGACCGGTCTGCTGACCGCGCTCCCGACGGCGACGCTCGCCGCCGGGCTGCTGCTCGTCGTCCTCCAGGGCGCCGCCGTCGGCCTGCGGGTCTTCCGCCCGGACTTCGCCGCGGCGGTCCTCCTCGCGACCTTCCTCGCCCTGCACACCGCCCCGCCGCTGCTCGGGCTGCTGCCCGCCACGGCGGGCGGGCCCGGGGCGGAGCTCCTCGGCGACGGCCTGGCCGGGCCGGTGGCGCCGATCCTGCTCCAGGCGGTGTGCCTGGTGCTCGCGGGGGTGCTGCTGCGGGTGCTGGGAGCGGGCGACCGGGTCACGGCGGGAGTGGTGTGGGTGCTGGTGTGGGTCGGCTGGGCGGGGCAGCAGGCGTTCGCGGCCGCCCCGGTGCCGTTGGTGCTGGGGCTGGGCGGGGCGACGATGGCGGTCTGTGCGTTCCGGGGGCTCGCGGTGGGCCGGCGGCGGTAGGGGGTGTCCCGTCGGTCAGGCCGGGTCGCGTTCCACCGCGCCGCGGGTGGCGGCGGGGAGGGGGACGCCGGGGAGCAGGGCGGCGACGGTGACGAAGAGGGCGAGGACCAGCAGGAAGGCGGTGAGGGAGAACGTCCTGGTCAGGAAGAGGGTGGTCGCGGTGAGCGTGGCCACGGAGAGGCTGACGGGCGCGGCGAGCGCCAGGGCCTCCAGGCGGGCTCCCGGCCGCAGGCCGAGCGGCTGGGGCATCAGCAGGGCGAGGCCCGGTGCGACGGTGACGAAGACGAGGACGGGGATCCAGCGCAGCGGCGAGCCGCCGGGGAGCGCGGTCGCGGCGAGCGCGACCCATCCGGAGGCCGCGAGCGCGGCGCGGCGCTGGACGCGCGGGGTCAGGCGTGGCGGGGCCATGGCGTACCTGTTCCTGGGGGTTCGACGGGCGGTCAGCGGGCGGCGGGCGGCGTGTAGCGCAGGACGGTCCCGTACGGGTTCTTCATGAGGACCGTGAAGAGCGGGGACTTCTCCAGCGCCGTGCGCACGGTGTCGAAGCCGCCCTCCGGGAGGTACCCCTCGCCGATGACGGACTCGGACTGGGTGCGGGTGAGGACGACGAACGCGGGCTGGCCCGCGGGGATGCCGCCGGCCAGATAGCCGGCCGGGTCCTTCAGCATCCGCAGGTTCTCGTCGACCTCCTGCTCGGTGAAGAACCACCGGTCGTACCGGTCGTAGCGGTAGTACGAGTCGGGGAAGGCGCCCGTCGCCGCGATGATCAGCGCGCCCTCGGGAGCCTGGTCGAAGGCGTGCCGGGTGAGCGCGGTCTCGCCGGACGGGGCGTAGTGCATGCCCTCCTTGCCGTAGTACGAGGGCAGGAATCCGGCGAGCATGACGACGAGGGTGACGGGCAGGGCGACGGCCGTCGCCCTGCGGGCGAGGACGGCGGCGCGGCTCGTGGCGCCGGCCGCGGGCACGAGCGCGGCGGCGGCGAAGAAGGCCGCGCCGGGGAGCCCGAAGAGGTAGACGCGGAAGATCATCTCGCCGCCGTAGTCGTTCACCGCGAACATCGGCACGGGCGCGGCGGCCGCGAGCAGCAGCGGCAGGGCGCTGCGGACCAGCCGGCGGCGGAGCAGGACGGCCGCGGCGGCGAGGCCGCCGAGCGCGAGGACCATGACGATGTTGGCGCCGCCGACGAGTTCGGGGCCGGGGCCGGTGGGGTCGCCGGCGAAGCCGGGCCGCGAGTTGCCGAGCAGGTCGCCGGCCTTCTCGCGGAGGGTGCCGAGGGTCTCCAGGAAGAGCTCCCGGCCCATCGTCAGGTTCCAGACGAGCATGACGGCACCGGAGACGGCGAGCAGACCGAGGTTGCGGTAGCGGCGGGTGAGGCAGAGGACGAACAGGGTCGCGCACAGCATGATGGGGGTGAGCTGGTGCGAGGCGTTGATCGTCGCGATGATCGGCAGGAGGAACAGGACGGCGACCGCGCGCTGCCGGGTCGTGGTGGGCGGCGGCACGGAGGAGGCGGCCGGGTCGAGCGTGGACCGGTCGCGGAGGTCGCCGGCCGAGCCGGGCAGCACGAAGTGCCGGACGACGACGGCGAACACGGTGAGGTAGAGCAGGTACGAGAAGCCCTGCGGCGACAGGTAGTCCTGGCCCACCCAGTTCGCCAGCTGGAAGATCCACACGCCGGTCCAGACGAGACGCCAGTCGTCGCTGAAGGTGCGGTAGACGAGGATGAGGACGGGCACGGTCAGCATGCCGAGCGCGACCGGCGCCCAGTTGATGAACGAGGCGGCGGCGTCGACGCCGAAGGCCCGGACGAGGGCCGCGTCGAGGGCGAAGAAGCCCGGCCACTGGTCGTACGCGGACATGCCGCCGGTCAGGGGGCGGCCCGGGTGGACGGTCCCCTCGGTCAGCAGCCGGGTGATGATCGCGTCGTGCTTGGACGCCCAGGCGTAGCGGACGGTGTCGTAGAGGATCGCGGGCGGCGCCTTGAGGGCGACGAGCATCGCCGCGCAGTACGTCGCGGGCCAGAGCGGCGCGGTGCCCGCCCGGCGCAGGGTGAGGACGAAGCCGAAGGTCAGGACGGCGAGCGCGGCGTAGAAGGCGATCGGGAAGCGGTCGAGCAGCCCGAACTGGTCCATGTCGCGGTAGTCGATCCGCGGCAGCGCCCAGAGCCAGAGCGCGGCGGCCGCGGCCAGCGGGGCGACGTTGTGGGTGACGGGTGAGCGGAGGAGCCCGGCGAGGTCGGGGCGTCCGGCGCGCCCGCGGTCCGCGGCCGCGCCCTTCGCCTCCCGGCCGGCCGGGTCGGGCCGCGACGGAACGCCGCTCCCGGTCACCGGTGTTGGCACATGGTGCTGCACGACGCCACTCCCCCCACGAACTGTCCCTTCGGCGAAGTACAGGAAGGTACTTCGGTTCCGTTCGGGCGATCAACTCCCGGAAGGTCCCGGATCGTCGTCCGCCCGCGGTGCGCGACGGCACCGTCGAGCGCGCGGTCAGCCCGCGAACTCGGGCCCCTTGAGCAGGGCGCGGGCCCTGCGGTACATCCGCCAGCCGACGGTGGGCAGCGAGTCCGGGTAGGGCGCGGCCTTCGCGCCGCGCCCCTCCATCCACTGCTCGACGTCGGCGACGGTGTGGCCGCGGCGCAGGATGAGCCGGGCGATGCGGAAGACCTCGTCGGTCCCGGAGCTGAGCGCGTGCCGGACGGCGACGGCCGAGGTGTACCCGGCGGCCGCGGCGGCCCGCCGGACGGCCGGGCTGTTGTAGCCGTGGGGGTAGGCGAGGTGCCGGACCTCGTGGCCGAGGACGTCCTCCAGGACCGCCCTGGCCTCGCCCAGCTCACGGCGCAGCGCGTTCGGCGCCAGGGTGTCGAGCTGCGGGTGGGTGACGGTGTGGGCGCCGACCTCCATGCCGTACTGCTCCAGGCGCGGCGCCTGCGCGAGCGTCATCATCGGCGCGGGCGGCAGCAGACAGGGCCGGCCGGGGGTGAGGGCGCCGGTGGTCAGGTAGGCGGTCGCCGGCAGCTTGCGGGCGGCGAGCGCCTCGGCCGTCGGCCCGACCAGGTCGGCGAAGCCGTCGTCGAAGGTGAGGACGACGGGGCGGGGCGGCAGCGGGGTCCCGGCGGTGACGTGCGCGGCGAGCTCGCCGACGGTGACCGCGGTCCGGCCGCTGGCGACGACCGCGTCCAGCTGGGAGGCGAACTCCCGCGGCGAGACGGTGAATTCGGCGATCCAGTCCGGCGGGTCCTCCATCACGGCGTGGTAGAGGAGGACGGGTATCCGGCGGTGGACGGGGGTCCCGCTCATCGGGCGTTCCTCCCCCGCCGCGCCCGCACGCGGGCCTGCGCGTATCCGATCGGGCCGAAGAGCATGCCGCGTCGCTCCAGTCGGGAGAGGCCGCGAGGCCAGGGATGGTGGTGGGTGCCGTGCTCGCCCGGGACGCCGCCGGCGGGGCCCTCCCCGCGCTGCGCCGTCATCGTCCGGGCGTGGGCGAGGCCGCGCGGGAGCCGGGCGAGCAGCGCGGGCAGCAGGCGGGGGCGGCGCACCAGCGTCGCCGTGAGGTACGCGGTGAGGCCCGCGCCGTAGCCGTACGCCTGGTTCCGCAGGTCCTGCCAGGTGTCGCGGTGGTGGTGCCAGACGAGGGCCTCGGCGGTGTACCGGAGCCGGAAGCCGGCGGAGAGGACCGCGACGAAGGCGTACAGGTCGTCGCCGCCCCGGGCCGCGGTGCCCGTGCCGGTCGCCGGGTCGAAGCCGCCGGCCTCGCGCAGGGCCGCGGCGCGGAACGCCATGTTGGCGCCCGATCCGAAGCTGCCCGCCGTGAACGGGAAGAGCGGCTCGTCGGCGGGCGGCTCGGCGGGGTCGTACACGCGCGGCGCGAACCCCTTGGCGAAGCCGCCGTGCGACTCCAGGAGGATCTGGGCCGGGGTGCGCAGCCGGGCGGGCAGGATCAGGCCCGTGACGCAGCCGAGGCCGGGATCGGCGGCGAAGGGCTCGGTCAGGGCGGTCAGCCAGTGCGGGTCGGCGATCACGTCGTCGTCGGTGAAGGCGACGACGGTGCCGTCGGCGGCGGCGAGGCCCGCGTTGTGGGCGACGGCGAGTCCCGGGGTGTCCTCGCGCACGTACCGGACGCGGTCCGCGTACGTCCCGGTGACCAGGTCGTGGGTGTCGGTGGTGAGCGGCGCGTTGTCCACGACGATCAGCTCGTGGTCGGGGTGGTCCTGGGCCAGCAGCGAGTCGAGCGCGCGGGCCAGCTGCTCGGGGCGCTCGCGGGTGGCGACGACGACGGAGGCGCGGGGCGGGACGGCGACGGGCCGGCTCCGGGCCAGGAGGTCGGGGCGGGCGAGCGGCCGCGCGGCGGCCAGCCGCTCGGCGGCCGTCCGGGGGCCCGCCTCGGCGAGCCGGCGCCGGGCCGGGCCGGCGAGCACCTCGGCCGGGTCCTCTCCCTCCGCCACGACCGCGACCACGGTGGCCGCGGGCCGGCCCCGGAGCCGCACCAGCGCGTACACCTCGCCCGGCTCGACCGGAGGGCCCCCGGGCGCCGGGCGGAAGGCCAGGACGGGCCCTTCGGGCGTGTCGAGGTCGAGCTCGGCCACGGATATCGGCCGGGGTGCAGGGCTGCTCATCGGGGATCCCCCACGGAGGTACGGCGGACGAGGGCGGGGCGGGGGCAGGGGGTCAACGGTTGCCCCGCAGGCGGGCCAGACCGTTGAGGGCGGCGCGGCCGCGGGCGGCGAGGGCCGGTCGTTCGCGGACGAACCCGACGACCCGGCGGGGCGGTTCGCGGCGCACCCAGTGGAGGGCGGCGCGGACGCCCGGGCGGACGACGGTCCCCTCGTGCACCCTCAGCTCGCCCGTCTTCAGCGAGTCCTTGTACTCGGCGGCCCCGCGCCCCAGGTCGAGCAGGGTGATCCCGGCGGCCGCCGCGCCCTGCGCCATCCGCAGATGGAGCACCAGACCGGGCGAGAACTTCGCGAACTCCGGGTCGTAGGAGGGGAACCAGCAGGCGAGGACGGAGCGCGAGCGCAGGCCGAAGTGGGCGGCGATCGGCCGGTCCCCGAGGTAGAGCACCGACAGCACCCCGGAGCAGCCCGGGGCGCGCTGCTGGTGGAGGCGGCGGACGAGGGCGCTGATCCACTCCTTGGCGAAGCGGTCGCCCCGGCCGGTCCTGCGGTACTGGGCGGACTTCCACTCCATGAGGGTGCGCAGGGCCGCGGGGTCGCGCTCGTCGAAGACGAAGCGGACCTCCTCGTCGGAACGGCGGCCGAGCTTGCGCTCCTTGGCCAGGGTGGTCCGGAGGAACTTGGGCGAGCGCAGGCGCAGCTGCGCCTCGTAGGCCGCGTACCCCTCGCCGACGTCGATCACGGGCGAGGCGAAGGACTCGACGGCCGCGCCCTCGAAGACCGGCTGGCCGTCCTCCAGGTTGTCGAAGCCCCACACGGCGAGCCCGCAGGCGCGCAGCACGGCCCGTGCAGCAGGGCGCAGGCCGGGCCTCAGGACGGCCCCCTGGCTGTCGGAGACGCCGAAGCCGATCGCCCGGCCGATCCCGAACGGGCCTCTCTCGTACGGGAAGAACCCGACGGGCTCGTCGCCCTCGCACCACACCGCGACCCGCGATCCGGGCCGCACCTCGGCCACCGCGCGGGTGAACTCCGGTTCCATGAAGGGGTTCGCGGGCGCCCCGGACTTGATCCGCAGCTCCCGCCACACCTCGATCTCGCGGTCGGTCAGCTCCCCGGGCCTCACGATCCGCATGCGAAAAGCGCTCACCTTACCGACCCCCCGGCCTTCCCCCTGAGTGCTGCCAGGACAGGACGGTACCCGTCCGCAACCGGAGGGGAAGGGGTACCCGGTCTTCCGTGCCCGACTTGTGAGGGAACGGACCGGGCGATGCGGGCCGCACCCGGCGCCGCCGGTCAGTCGCCGAAGGCCAGGCGGATGCCGAAGGCGGCGATGACGGTGCCGGTGAGGCGGTCGAGGGTGCGGCGGGTGGAGGGGCGGCGGAGCCGGGCGGAGAGGAGGCGGGCGCAGGCGACGAGGGCGGTGGACCAGAGCAGGCCGAGGAGGATGTGCTCGGCGGTGAGCAGCAGGCCCATCGCCAGGTGGTCGGTGTCCGGGGGGAGGAACTGCGGGAGGACGGCGACGTAGAAGGCGCCGACCTTCGGGTTGAGGAGGTTGGTGAGGGCGCCCTGGCGCCAGCCGGCCGCCAGGGAGTCCTGCGCGGCGGGGGCCGGTTCGTCCGGGTCCGCGGCGGGGAGGCCGCGGAAGGTCCTGCGGAGCATCCGGACGCCCATCCAGACCAGGTACGCGGCCCCCGCCCACCGCAGGAGCTCGTAGGCGAGGTGGGAGGCCGTGAGGAGCGCGGTCACGCCCAGCGACGTCAGCGCGCCCCAGGCGAGGACGCCGGTCTGGATGCCGAGGACGACGCCCCAGGCCCGCGCGCGGTGACCGAGGGCCGAGGTGCGCAGGACCAGGGCGGTGTCGAGGCCCGGGGTGAGGGTGAGGAGCCCCACGACCAGGGCGAAGGACCAGAGCGCGGTGGTGACGGTCATGGCCCCGAGGGTAGGGGGTCGTCGGCGCGGCCCCGGTGTGCCCTCAGGCGCGGCGGCGCACGTCCGTGCAGGCGACCTCGGGGGAGGCGCCGTAGGGCTCGAAGGCGGTGCGGGTGCCGTCGAAGGTGCCGGCGAGGCACAGCTCACCCATGAAGCGGAGGTCGAGGGTGAACACGACCGCGTCGCCCTTCTTCCGGGGGCCGTCGAGGCGGTAGGCGACGTCGTACCCGAGGCCGTGGAGGGCCTTCTCGACGGCGGCCGGGTCCGCCGGGGTCCGGCCGTCGAGGGCCTTGCCGATGCGCTCGCCGTGGCGGCCCGCCGCGCACTTGTCGACGTCGCCCAGCTCGGCTTCCCGGCGGGCGCGCTCGAAGTCCCAGGACGGGCCGGTCTCCGGGGCCGGGTCGTCGATCGGGACGGGGACCTCGGACGGGCCGCCGGCCGGCGGCGGGAGCGGCGCGCCCGGGTCCCGCGCCGGTTCCCCCGACTCGCCGAGGGGCGGCTCCGGCAGGG
Organism: Streptomyces sp. NPDC051180; assembly: GCF_040689545.1. Classification (NCBI taxonomy): domain Bacteria; kingdom Bacillati; phylum Actinomycetota; class Actinomycetes; order Kitasatosporales; family Streptomycetaceae; genus Streptomyces; species Streptomyces sp. NPDC051180. Next base: position 89,944 of record NZ_JBFBBC010000018.1, on the reverse strand, counting down.
CCGACGGCCCGGTGGCCGGGCCGCCCGCGCACGGTTCGGCGACGGTGAGGGCGAGCTGCATCATCCGGAGCTCGGCCGTCTGCTGCGCGGGGGTGAGGCGGGGGTCGTCGGCGGGGTCGGTGCGGGGGGCGGTGGGGGTCGCGGAGGGGGCGGGCGCGGAGGGGCTCGCGGTGGGGTTCCCCACCTGGGCGGCGGCCGCCCCGGAGCGTGCCGGGGCGGCCTTGCCGGCCTCGGTCGTGCCGCAGGCGGTCAGGGCGAGGGCGCACAGGGCGGCCAGCGCGAGGCCGCTGCCGATTCGGGTGTTCCGCGAGGGCGTCGAGGTCATGATCGAAGTCTCGGCGAGGGCGCCGGGCCCCCGCCTGAGTACCGCTACTCAATCCCGTGCTCAGACCACCCGTACGCCGGCCCGCCAGACCTCGGTGACCAGCGGGACGCCGGGGCGGTAGGCCAGGTGGACGGCGGAGGGGGCGTCGAGGACGGCGAGGTCCGCGCGGGCGCCGGGCACGAGGCGGCCGACGTCGGTGCGGCGCAGGGCCGCGGCGCCGCCGGCGGTCGCCGCCCAGACGGCCTCGTCGGGCGTCATGCCCATGTCCCTCACCGCGAGGGCGATGCAGAAGGGGACGGAGGAGGTGAAGGACGAGCCGGGGTTGCAGTCCGTGGACAGGGCGACGGTGACGCCCGCGTCCAGGAGGCGGCGGGCGTTCGGCCACTCGGCGCGGGTGGAGAACTCCGCCCCGGGCAGCAGCGTGGCGACCGTGTCGCCGGAGGCGAGCGCGTCCACGTCCGCGTCCGTCAGATGGGTGCAGTGGTCGGCGCTCGCCGCGTCCAGTTCCACCGCCAGCTGGACGCCGGGGCCGTACGTGAGCTGGTTGGCGTGCACCCGGGGGTGGAGGCCCTTCGCCTTGCCGGCGGTGAGGATGGCGCGTGCCTGGTCGCCGTCGAAGGCGCCCTTCTCGCAGAAGACGTCCACCCAGCGGGCGTACGGGGCGCAGGCGTCGAGCATCTCGCCCGTCACCAGCTCCACGTAGGCCGCCGGGTCGTCGGCGTAGTCCGGCGAGACGATGTGCGCGCCGAGGTAGGTGACCTCGTCGGTGTGCTCGGCCGCGATGCGCAGGGCGCGGGCCTCGTCCTCGACCGTCAGGCCGTAGCCCGACTTGGTCTCGAAGGTGGTGGTGCCCTGGCGGAGGGCCTCGCGGAGGTAGCGGGCCACGTTCGCGGAGAGCTGTTCGTCCGAGGCCGCCCGGGTCGCCGCGACGGTGGTGCGGATGCCGCCCGCCTTGTAGGGCTGTCCCGACATGCGGGCGTTGAACTCGGCGGTGCGGTCGCCCGCGAAGACGAGGTGCGAGTGGGAGTCGACGAAGCCGGGGATCACGGCCCGGCCCCCGGCGTCGACCCGGTTGTCAGTGGCGGGTGCTTTGCTGGATTCACCGACCCAGACGACGCGGTCGCCGTCGATGACGACGGCCGCGTCCTGGATCAGGCCGAGAGGAGTTCCATCACCGGAGGAGGGGTCGTTGGTGACGAGACTGGCGATGTTGACGATGGCGGTGGCGGTCGTCGCCACGGCGCTGTTCGCGCTCGTGGGCGCGGAGTTCGCCGCCTTGTTGTTCGTCGCCTCGGGGCCGGTGTTCATGAGGGGTCTCTCCTTCAGCCGCGCAGCGCGGCGATCGAGTCCGCGAGGGCCTGGGCCGCGTCCGGGACGACGGCGTGGATCCCGTCCCGTACGACATGGCGGCCGCCCACGATCGTGTGCCGCACGTCCGCGGCCGACGCTGCGAATACCGCCGTCTCGGCTGCCAGACGCGGTGCCGGTCCCGCTGTCCTGACCGAGTCCAGCGCGAGCGTCGTGAAGTCGGCCAGGGCGCCCGGCTCCAGGGTGCCGGCGTCCGTCCAGCCGAGGGCGGCATGGCCGTCCGCCGTGGCGGCGCGCAGGAGGGCCGCAGTCGTCCAGTGGCCGCGGGTGCGGGTGCGCAGGCGTTCGTTCAGCTCCATCGCGCGCGCCTCCTCCAGGAGGTCGATCACCGCGTGGCTGTCGCTGCCGAGGGACAGCGGGGAGCCGGCCTGCTGGAGGGCGACGGCGGGACCGATGCCGTCGGCCAGGTCGCGTTCCGTCGTGGGGCACATGCAGGTGCCGGTGGACGTCGAGCCGATGAGGGCGATGTCGCCGCCCGTCATGTGGGTGTTGTGGACGCCCGTGGTCCGGGGGTCGAGCACGCCGTGGTCGGCGAGGAGCTGGGTGGGCGTGCGGCCGTGGGCGGCGAGGCAGGCGTCGTTCTCGGCGGTCTGCTCGGAGAGGTGGACGTGGAGGGGGGCCTGCCGGTCCTGGGCCCAGCGGGCCACCGTCGACAGCTGGTCCGCCGGGACCGCGCGCACGGAGTGGATCGCCGCCCCGATCCGCACGCCGTCCCGTTCCTTGAGGCCGCTCACCCGCTCGGCCCACGCCTCGGCCGTGCCGTCGGAGAAGCGGAGCTGGTGGCGTTCGGGCGCGGCACCGAAGCCCGACGAGAGGTACGCGGTGTCGAGGAGGGTGATGCGGATGCCGGCCTCGCCGGCGGCGGCGATCAGGGCCTCGCCCATGGCGTTGGGGTCGGCGTAGGGGGTGCCGCCGGGCGCGTGGTGGAGGTAGTGGAACTCGCCGACGGCCGTGATGCCCGCCAGCGCCATCTCCGCGTACACGGCGCGGGCGAGGGCGAAGTAGCTGTCGGGGGTGAGGCGCTGGGCCACGTTGTACATGACCTCGCGCCAGGTCCAGAAGGTGCCGGAGCCGACCTGGACGGTGCCGCGCAGGGCGCGGTGGAAGGCGTGCGAGTGGGCGTTGGCCAGGCCGGGGATCGTCAGTCCGCGCAGGACGACGGCGCCGGGCGGGGGCGTGTCCACTCCCGTGCGCACGGCGTCGATGCGGCCGTCCCGGGAGCCCGCGGCGGAGTCGCCGGTGGACACGGTCAGGGCCACGCCCGGCTCGACGTTGGTGCCGAGCCAGGCGTGTTCCAGCCAGTACGTCGTCAGCGGCACGCCAGCTCCTCCAGTACGTCGGCGAGTGCGAGGACTCCGGCCACGCAGTCGTCCTCGGCCGCGGATTCGGCCGGGGAGTGCGAGACGCCGGTGGGGTTCCGTACGAACAGCATGGCGGTCGGGATCGACTCGGACAGGATGCCCGCGTCGTGGCCGGCGCCGGTGCCGAGGACGGGGACCTTGCCCGAGGTCCCGAGGATCCGGGACAGCTCGTCGCGCAGGGCGTGCGAGAAGTCCACCACCGGGGTGAAGGACTCCCGGACGACGGTGAGGTCGATGCCGTGGCGGTCGGCGAAGGCGCGGGCCTCCGCCTCGATGCCGGTGACGACCTTGTCCAGGGCGCCCTGGTCGGCGGCGCGGGCGTCGAGCCAGCCGCGGACCAGCGACGGGATGGCGTTGACGCCGTTCGGCTCGACCGCGATCTTGCCGAAGGTGGCGACGGCACCGGCGAGTTCGGCCTCGCGGCGGGCGGCGAGGACCGTCTCCGCGTAGGTGAGCATCGGGTCGCGGCGGTCGACGAGGCGGGTGGTGCCGGCGTGGTTGGCCTCGCCCGCGAAGTCGTACCGCCAGCGGCCGTGCGGCCAGATGGCGGAGGCGATGCCGATGGCGTCGCCGGAGAGGTCGAGGGCCCGCCCCTGCTCGACGTGCAGTTCGACGAAGGCGCCGATCCGGGCGAGCCGTTCGGGGTCGGGGCCGATCGCCTCGGGGTCGTACCCGGCCGCCTCCATGGCCTGCGGGAGGGTGACGCCGTCGGCGTCGCGGAGCTCGTACGCCTGCTCCTTCGTCAGCCGGCCGCCGGTGAGGCGGGAGCCGACGCAGGCGAGGCCGAAGCGGGCGCCCTCCTCGTCGCCGAAGTTGACGATGGCGAGGGGCCGCCGGAACGAGACGCCGCGGGAGCGGAGTTCGTCGAGGGCGGCGAAGGCGGACACGACGCCGAGGGGGCCGTCGAAGGCGCCGCCGTCGGGGACGGAGTCAAGGTGCGAGCCGGTGACCACGGCGTCGCCGGCCGTCGGGTCGCCGAGCCAGGCCCACTGGTTGCCGTTGCGGTCGGTCTCGACGTCCAGACGTCGGGCCTCGGCCTGCATCCGGAACCAGAGCCGGCAGTCGGCGTCGGCCTGGGTCCAGGCGTAGCGGCGGTAGCCGCCCGAGGCGGCGCTGCGGCCGATGGGCCGCAGCGACCGCCACATGGCGTGGAAGCTGTCGCTCACGCGGAGCCCTCGTCCTCGGAGCCCTCGCGCATCGGGACGCGGACGCCCTTCTCGTCGGCGACGCGCTCCGCGATGTCGTAGCCCGCGTCGACGTGGCGGATGACGCCCATGCCGGGGTCGTTGGTGAGCACGCGGCGGATCTTCTCGCCGGCGAGCGCGGTGCCGTCGGCGACGGAGACCTGGCCGGCGTGGATGGAGCGGCCCATGCCGACGCCGCCGCCGTGGTGGATGGAGACCCAGGACGCGCCGGAGGCGACGTTGACCATGGCGTTCAGCAGCGGCCAGTCCGCGATCGCGTCGGAGCCGTCGAGCATGGCCTCGGTCTCGCGGTACGGGGAGGCGACGGAGCCGCAGTCCAGGTGGTCGCGGCCGATCGCGAGGGGTGCGGCGAGGGTGCCGTTGCCGACCATGTCGTTGAACATGTCGCCGGCCTTGTCGCGCTCGCCCTGGCCGAGCCAGCAGATGCGGGCGGGCAGGCCCTGGAAGTGGACGCGCTCGCCGGCCATCTTGATCCAGCGGTGCAGGGACTCGTTCTCCGGGAAGAGCTCCAGGATCGCCTTGTCCGTCTTGTGGATGTCCGATGCCTCGCCGGAGAGGGCGGCCCAGCGGAACGGGCCCTTGCCCTCGCAGAACAGCGGGCGGATGTAGGCGGGGACGAAGCCGGGGAAGGCGAAGGCCCGGTCGTAGCCGGCGAGCTGGGCCTCGCCGCGGATCGAGTTGCCGTAGTCGAAGACCTCGGCGCCGGCGTCCATGAAGCCGACCATGGCCTCGACGTGCTTGGCCATGGACTCGCGGGCGCGGGTGGTGAACCCGGCCGGGTCCTTGGCGGCGGCGTCGGCCATGTCCTCGAAGGCCACGCCGACCGGCAGGTAGGCCAGCGGGTCGTGGGCGGAGGTCTGGTCGGTCACGATGTCGATCGGGGCGCCCTCGGCGAGCATCTGCGGGAGCAGCTCGGCGGCGTTGCCGAGGAGGCCGATGGAGAGCGGGCGACGGGCGTCGCGGGCCTCGGTCGCCAGCCGGAGGGCGTGGGCGAGGTCGTCCGCCTTCACGTCCAGGTAGCGGTGCTCGATGCGGCGCTCGATGGCGCGCGGGTCGACGTCGATGCAGATCGCGACGCCGTCGTTCATGGTCACGGCGAGGGGCTGGGCGCCGCCCATGCCGCCGAGTCCGGCGGTGAGGGTGATGGTGCCCGCGAGGGTGCCGCCGAACTTCTTGGCCGCGACGGCCGCGAAGGTCTCGTAGGTGCCCTGGAGGATGCCCTGGGTGCCGATGTAGATCCAGGAGCCGGCCGTCATCTGGCCGTACATGGTGAGGCCGAGGTGCTCCAGGCGCCGGAACTCCTCCCAGTTCGCCCAGTCGCCGACCAGGTTGGAGTTGGCGAGGAGGACGCGGGGGGCCCACTCGTGGGTCTGCATGACGCCGACGGGGCGGCCGGACTGGACGAGCATCGTCTCGTCCTGCTTCAGCGTCCGCAGGGTGCGGACCATCGCGTCGAAGGAGCGCCAGTCGCGGGCGGCCTTGCCGGTGCCGCCGTAGACGACGAGCTTGTCGGGGTGCTCGGCGACCTCGGGGTCGAGGTTGTTCTGGAGCATCCGGAGGGCGGCTTCCTGCTGCCATCCCAGGGCGCTCAGTTCCGTACCGCGCGCTGCTCGTACGGGGCGGGGTCCTGACATGGCGGTGCCTCCTCGAATGTCGTACAGATATTCACATCCTGACGTGATGAATAGTTGTAGTCAACAGGGCCGCCCTCACCCGTCCCGGTGAAGCCATGGACGAGGATGGGCCACATGGCCTCCTCCCGCCGAGATCTCGCCGTCCGAGCCTCCGTCGACCAAGGACTCCTCTCCCCCGCCGAACCGGTCGTCGCCCTTCTCGACACCGCCGGCATCCGCGCCTCCGCCGCCGCCCTGACCAGCGCTTTCGCCGCCGTGACCGACGCCCCGGTGCTGCACGCCTTCGCCGTGAAGGCCGCCCCGCTCGTGCCCGTCCTGCGCCTGCTGCGCGAGGCCGGCCTCGGCGCCGAGGTCGCCAGCCCCGGCGAGCTCGCCCTCGCCCGCGCCGCCGGCATCCCGCCCACCCACACCGTGCTCGACTCCCCCGCGAAGACCCCGGCCGAGCTCCGCCAGGCCCTCGCGCTCGGGGTCGCCGTCAACGCCGACAACCTCCAGGAGCTGGCCAGACTCGACGCGCTCGTCGCCTCCGCACCCACCGCCTCACCCCTCGGCCTCCGGGTGAACCCGCAGGTCGGGAGCGGTTCCATCGGCGCCCTGTCGACCGCGACCGCCACCTCGAAGTTCGGTGTGGCGCTCCGCGACGAGGGCGCCCGCAAGACCCTCGTCCACGCCTTCCTGGAGCGGCCCTGGCTGACCCGGCTGCACACCCACACCGGCTCCCAGGGCGTTCCGCTCGCCCTGATGGCACAGGGCGTCGGGGAGACCTACGCACTGGCCGAGGAGATCAACCGCGCGGCCGGCCGGCCGCAGGTCGACACCCTCGACATCGGCGGCGGGCTGCCGGTGAACTTCGCCTCCGACGAGGAGACGCCGACGTTCGCCGCGTACGCCCGGCTGCTCGCCGACACCGTCCCCGGCCTCTTCGACGGCCGCTACCGGCTGGTCACCGAGTTCGGCCGCGCCCTCCTCGCCAAGCACGGCACGGTCCTCGCCCGGGTGGAGTACACGAAGACCTCGGGCGGCCGGCCCATCGCGGTCACCCACGCGGGCGTGCAGCTGGCCACCCGTACGGTCTACGCCCCCGACTCCTGGCCGCTGCGCGTCCTCGCCTACGACGCCGAGGGGCGCCCCCACGCCGGCGAGGAGACCGTCCAGGACGTGGCGGGGCCCGCCTGCTTCGCCGGGGACCTGCTCGCCGCCGGGCGCGCGCTGCCGCTGCTGCGCCCGGGCGACGTCGTGGCCGTCCCGGACACCGGCGCGTACTACTTCGCCCACCACTACGCGTACAACAGCCTGCCCCGACCCGGCATCCACGGCTTCGCGGTGGCCGACGACGGGGCGGTGACGTTCACGGCCGTCCGCCGGGCCCAGACCCTCGCGGAGATCGTCGCGGAGGGCGGCGGGGCGGAGGCGGACGCGCTCGTCCGGTAGCGGGGGCCCGGCGCCCCGGCTTCCATGGAGCCATGACCGCTACGGATCCGGACACCACCTCCGTCGTCGTCGAGCGCCGCGTCGCCGCCTCCCCCGGCCGGGTCTGGGAGGCGATCACCGACCTCGGGGACATGCCCCGCGTCCTGACCGGCGTCGAGAAGGTGGAGGTGCTCACCGAGGGCGTCTTCGGCGTGGGCACGCGCTGGCGCGAGACCCGCCGCATGCTGGGCAAGGAGGCCACGGAGGAGATGACCGTGACCGAGTGCGAGGCGCCCGACCGGTACGTCACGGTGGCCGACTCGCACGGCATGCACTACGTCTCCGAGCTCACCCTGACCCCGGACGGCAGCGGGGGCACCACGCTGCGGATGGCCTTCTCGGCCCGGCCCGCCCGCGGCCGCAGTCCCGGGCTGGTCGCCCGGCTGCTGGCCCGCTTCGGCGCCAAGGCCGTCGCCAAGGCGCTGGCCAAGGACCTGTCCGACATCGCGAACGCCGTCGAGTCGCGGATCTGATCGACGCGCAGGATCAATTTCCGTCAGACACAGGCATGTTCCGATGGAAAATGCCAGAACGCCTCCCCAGAACCGGAACGTTGAGTAGCGTCTCCGTCACTGCCGCACGTCCGCACGCCGCATCGGGAGGGGAATCCGCGTGCCCGGAATCGACGAGTGCCTTCTGGAGGCCATGGCCCTGCCAGGCGCTCGCGGAGCCTCCCTGGTCGACTGGACCAGCGGGCTGGCCCTGGGGACGACGGGTGAGTCACCCACCGGCGACCACGAGACGACCGCCGCCGAGACCGCCGAAATAGCCCGCGCCGCGGCCGAGTTCGACTCCTTCACCACCAGCGGGGCGCCGGACGCGCCACCCGGCCCACCCGTGGAGGACCTGATCGTCACCACCCGTGCCGGCTATCACGTCCTCCGCTTCGTCGAGACGTCCTTCGACAGCAGCGTATTCCTCCATCTCTGGCTCGACCGCGACACCGGCAATCTCGCCCTCGCCCGGATACGGCTGCGGGACCTCGCCGAGAGGCTGGTCCTCGGATGAGCCCCACCGCCACCGCCACCGCCGCCCCGGTCTCCCCGATGCTGGTCCGGCTCGCCGCCGAGAAGGCCACCGGCGCCCTGCTCCGCGACCACGGCACGCTCTACCTCGTCGACGGCCGCGTCGTGCACGCCGAGAGCCCCGCCGCCCCCGGCGTCGACGTCCTCCTGACCGCCGGCGGCCGGCTCCCCCGCGAAGGGTGGGACGAGGCCGTCGACCGGGCCGGCGCCCACCGCGCCGTCGGCCGGTTCCTCGTCGACAGCGGCCGGCTCCACGACGGCGAGCTGGAGATATGCCACCTCGGCGCCGTCTTCGACGCGGCCTTCTTCGCCCTCTCCCCCACCAGCGGACCGACCCGCTTCCGGTACGGGGTGGGGCACTGGTTCGGCACGGTGCGACCGGTCTCCGCCGAGGCCGTCGAGCGCGAGACCGTCCGCCGCCGCGAACTCCTCGACGCCGTCTGGCCGTACGCCTCCGTCGACACCGCCCCGGTCGTGCCCCGCGCCGCCGGCCCCGGCCAGAGCGTCGGCGCGCGCCAGCGCGCGCTGCTCGCCGCCGCCGACGGGGAGCGCACGCCGGCGGAGCTGGCGCGGCTGCTCGGCCGACCCGCCTTCCACACCCTGCTCGACGTCCGGCGGCTCGCCGCCGCCGGTCTCGTCGAGACCCCGCTCGTACCCGACTCCGTACCGCCACCGCCGGTGCTCGCACCGGCCCCGCCGGTCGCGGATCCCGACATCGCCCTGCTGCGCCGGCTCCGTGACGCCCTGGAGGCACACCTGTGATGAGGCGTGCCCTGCGCCTGCGCGCCGAGAGGAGACAGCTCATGACGGCAGAAGCCGAGGTCCTCGGCGAGCTCAGACGGCTGCGGGCCCGACTCCCCCAGCTGACGGGGGCGCTCGCGGCCAGCGCCGACGGGCTCGTGCTGGCCCACGACACCGTGGACGGCGAGGCGGAGAGCGTGGCCGCGCTGACCGCGGCGGCGCTCGGCGTCGGGCAGCGGCTGACCGACTCCACCGGGCAGGGCCGCTTCCGGGAGCTCCTCGTCCGCGGCGAGAGCGGCTACGTCGCGACGTACGCGGCGGGCGGCGCCGCCGTCCTGACCCTCCTCGCGGAGCCCCGCATCAACGTGGGCCGGCTCCATCTGGAGGCCCGCCGGTCCAGCGCACGGATAGGCGAACTCGTCGACGGCGCGCTGGAGCGCAGAGACCTGAACTGACACCCCGCACGCCGCGGGACCGAAACCGCGCGGAACCGTCCGAACAGAACCGTCCGAACAGAACCCGAAAAGGAAGTACGACCATGGCGAACACCGAAGCGGCCCTCAAGGAAGCGGTCACCATCGAAGGCGCCATCGGCGCCGCCCTCGTCGACTACACCAGCGGCATGGCGCTCGGCACGATCGGCGGCGGCAAGGAGCTCGACCTGAACGTGGCCGCGGCCGGCAACACCGACGTCGTCCGGGCCAAGGTCCGGGCGATGGAGATGCTGGGGCTGAACGACGAGATCGAGGACATCCTCATCACCCTCGGCACCCACTACCACATGATCCGGCTGCTGAAGGGCCGCAACACCAACGGCCTCTTCCTCTACCTCGCCCTCGACAAGGGCCGCGCGAACCTGGCGATGGCCCGCCACCAGCTGAAGAAGATCGAGAACGAGCTGGAGGTCTGACCGCCCGCTACTCGACGAACAGACCCCGCGCCGCCGCCTTCGCGTCGAACTCCTCCAGACGCGCCTGCGCGTCCGGGAGCTCGTCCGCCATGGCCTCCAGGAGGACCCGGCCGAGCATCATCGGCGCGCAGGCGGTGTCGAAGGCGAGCCCGGTGCCGACGGCGGCCGGGATGAGCAGGTCGCTGTGGGCGGCGACGGGCGCGAACGCCGACTCGGCGACGGTCACCACCGTGAGCCCGGCCGTCCGCGCGTACTCCAGCGCCTCGACGACCTCGCGGGCGTGACGGGGCAGCGCGAAGCAGAGCAGGGCCGTGGCCCCGGCCCGGACGGCCGCGTCGACGCGGTCCGTGAGCATGGAGCCGCCCTCGTCGAGGAGGCGGACGTCGGGGTGCACCTTGGCCGCGAAGTAGGCGAAGCCGCGCGCCTGCGAGGAGGCGGCCCGCAGCCCGAGCACCGGCAGCGGGCGGGAGCCGGCGAGCAGCCGGCCGGCCCGCTCGACGGGCGCGGGGTCGGCGAGCAGCCCGGCGAGGTGCTGGAGGTTCTCGATCTCGGCGAGCACGGCCTGCTGGTACTCGTTGTGCTGCTCGCCCCCGGTGGCACCGGGCTCGGGGGGCGCGACCTCCCGCAGATGACGGCGGAGCGCCGGATAGCCGTCGAAGCCGAGGGCCACGGCGAAGCGGGTGACGGAGGGCTGGCTGACCCCGGCGAGCTCCGCGAGCTCGACGCTGGACAGGAACGGCACGTCCCCGGCGCGCCGCACCATGCAGTGGGCGATCCGCCGCTGGGTCGGCGTGAGCCGGTGCCCCTCGAAGAGCGCCTGCAGCCGGCCGGCCGGACTGTCGCTCATGCCGCCCCTCCCTATTCACCCGCCGATAAGACTGCATAAGGATATGCAGCGGGGTGAGGGGAGGGCCAGCGCGTACCGCGTCCTGGGAAGGTTGCGCGGGGACCGCCGCACCCCCGTGAACGGGGGGCGGGACGACGGCGGTCCCCGCGAGGGACGCGGGCCCGGGTCAGGGCCGGCCTCCGCGTCCGCGGCGTCTCTGGAGGCCCGGGAGCCGCTCCGGAAGTCCGTGACGCCGACAACCATCACTGTGCCGGAGGCGTGTTAAGCGGGTGCTGCGCGGACGTGTCGCGCTCGTACCGGTTGTACGAAGAACCCGTTGCGCCGTTACCTGGAGCCGCCGTTGGCCAGGAAGGCCAGCAGGTCCTGGCGGCTGACCACACCGGTCGGCTTGCCCTCGACCAGCACGATCGCCGCGTCGGCGGCCTCGCCCAGGACGGACATGAGGTCGGCGACCGGCTCACCCGAGCCGACCTGCGGCAGCGGGGCGCTCATGTGGCGCTCCAGCGGGTCCTCCAGGGAGGCGCGCTGGGTGAAGAGGGCGTCGAGCAGCTCGCGCTCGACGACCGAGCCGACGACCTCGGCGGCCATGACGTCGGGGTGACCGGCGCCGGGCTTCACGATGGGCATCTGGGAGACGCCGTACTCGCGCAGCACCTCGATGGCCTGGCCGACGGTCTCGTCCGGGTGCATGTGGACGAGGGAGGGCAGGACGCCCTCCTTGTGCCGCAGGACGTCGGCGACGGTGGCGGTGGAGGTGTCCTCCAGGAAGCCGTGGCCGGCCATCCACTCGTCGCTGAAGATCTTCGACATGTAGCCGCGGCCGGAGTCGGGCAGCAGGACGACGACGACGTCGTCGGGGCCGAGCTCCTTGGCGACCTCCAGGGCGGCGACGACCGCCATGCCGCAGGAACCGCCGACCAGGAGACCCTCCTCCTTGGCGAGGCGGCGGGTCATCTGGAACGAGTCCTTGTCGGACACGGCGACGATCCGGTCGGTGACGTTCCGGTCGTACGCGGTCGGCCAGAAGTCCTCGCCGACACCCTCGACCAGGTACGGACGGCCCGAGCCGCCCGAGTAGACGGAGCCCTCGGGGTCGGCGCCGATGACCTTCACGGAGCCGCCGCTGGCCTCCTTGAGGTAGTTGCCGGTGCCGGAGATGGTGCCGCCGGTGCCGACGCCCGCCACGAAGTGGGTGATCTTCCCCTCCGTCTGCTCCCAGAGCTCGGGACCGGTGGTCTCGTAGTGGGAGCGCGGGTTGTTCGGGTTGGAGTACTGGTCGGGCTTCCACGCCCCGGGGGTCTCACGGACCAGCCGGTCCGACACGTTGTAGTACGAGTCGGGGTGCTCGGGGTCGACGGCGGTCGGGCAGACCACGACCTCGGCGCCGTACGCGCGCAGCACGTTGATCTTGTCGAGGGACACCTTGTCGGGGCAGACGAAGATGCACTTGTAGCCCTTCTGCTGGGCCACGATCGCCAGGCCGACGCCGGTGTTGCCGGACGTGGGCTCGACGATGGTCCCGCCGGGCTTGAGCTCGCCGCTCTGCTCGGCGGCCTCGATCATCCGCACGGCGATCCGGTCCTTGACCGAGCCGCCGGGGTTGAAGTACTCGACCTTGGCCAGGACGGTCGCCTGAAGGCCCGCTGTGACGTTGTTGAGCTTCACCAGCGGGGTGTTGCCGACGAGGCTGATCATCGAGTCGTGGAATTGCACCGTAATCTCCGGGGTCTCCGTAATGGTGTGGCCAGCGTATGCGTAGTCGGAGCGGGTTACGGGGCAGTTAGACCCTGAACGGCTTGAAGGACCAGGTACCGCTCGACGGACCCAACGGCTTGAAGGAGGTGACGGCCCCATGTCGAGGGCGAGGGTGGCGCGCCGGATCGCGGCGGGTGCGGCCTACGGCGGCGGGAGCATCGGGCTGCTCGGGGTGGCGGCCGTCGGGGTGCTGCTGGCGGAGATGCAGCTCGCGAAGCGGACGGTCGGCGACGGGGCGGCGCCGCTGCCGCCCGCGGCGGACGGTCTCTACGGCCGCGCCTTCGGCACGCAGGACCCCCTGCGACTGGCCCTTCTGGGTGATTCCACGGCGGCGGGCCAGGGAGTGCGCCGCTCGGGTCAGACGCCGGGCGCGCTCCTCGCCTCGGGGCTCGCGGCGGTCGCGGAGCGGCCGGTGGTGCTGCGGAACGTGGCGCTCTCCGGGGCCCGCTCGGACGACCTGGAGCGTCAGGTGTCGCTGCTGCTCACCCAGCCGCTCGGCCCGCCGGACGTGTGCGTGATCATGATCGGGGCCAACGACGTGACGCACCGGATGGCGCCCACCGAGTCGGTGCGGCTCCTGGCGGCGGCGGTGCGGCGGCTGCGGACGGCGGGCGCCGAGGTGGTGGTCGGGACCTGCCCGGACCTGGGCACCATCGAGCCGGTCTACCAGCCGCTGCGCTGGCTGGCCCGGCGGGCCTCGCGGCAGCTGGCGGCGGCCCAGACGATCGTGGTGGTGGAGCAGGGCGGGCGGACGGTGTCGCTGGGCGACCTGCTCGGCCCCGAGTTCGCCGAGAACCCGCGCGAGATGTTCGGCATCGACAACTTCCACCCCTCGGCGGAGGGGTACGCGACGGCGGCGATGGCCGTCCTGCCGACCCTCTGCGCGGTCCTGGGCGTCTGGCCGGAGGCGGACCGGCTGGAGCCGGCCCGGCGCGAGAACATGCTGCCGGTCGCCAAGGCGGCGGCCGAGGCGGCCCGGGAGGCCGGTACCGAGGTGACGGGCGCCCGGGCCCCGTGGGCGCTGCTGAAGCACCGGCGCAGGCGGCGGCTGCCGGTGGCGGACGGAGCCGCGGAGGGCGCCGTCGGCGGGGCGGCGGAGGGCGCCCCGGCCGCGGAGACCCCCGCCAACTGAGCGCTCGCTTAGAAAAGAGGCCCGCGTCACACCGCCAGGGCGGTGACCCCTGCGGTACGTACGGGTAACTTCCCTTTCAGTCCGCTCTCTCCGCACCCTCATGGAGCCGTGATGCCCGAAGCAGTGATCGTCTCGACCGCCCGCTCGCCCATCGGCCGGGCCTTCAAGGGCTCCCTGAAGGACCTGCGGCCGGACGACCTCACCGCGACCATCGTCCAGGCCGCCCTGGCGAAGGTGCCGGAGCTGGACCCGCGCGACATCGACGACCTGATGCTGGGCTGCGGCCTGCCGGGCGGCGAGCAGGGCAACAACCTGGGCCGGATCGTCGCCGTGCAGATGGGCATGGACCACCTGCCGGGCTGCACGATCACCCGCTACTGCTCCTCCTCGCTGCAGACCTCCCGCATGGCGCTGCACGCGATCAAGGCGGGCGAGGGCGACGTCTTCGTCTCGGCCGGCGTCGAGATGGTCTCCCGCTTCGTGAAGGGCAACTCCGACTCGCTGCCCGACACGCACAACCCGTACTTCTCCGAGGCCGAGGCCCGCACCGCCGAGGTCGCCGCCTCCGAGGGCTCCACCTGGCACGACCCGCGCGAGGACGGCATCGTCCCGGACGCCTACATCGCGATGGGCCAGACCGCCGAGAACCTGGCCCGCCTGAAGGGCATCAGCCGCCAGGAGATGGACGAGTTCGGCGTGCGCTCGCAGAACCTCGCCGAGCAGGCCATCAAGAACGGCTTCTGGGAGCGCGAGATCACCCCCGTGACGCTGCCGGACGGCACCGTCGTCTCCTCGGACGACGGCCCGCGCGCCGGAGTCACCCTGGAGGGCGTCCAGGGCCTCAAGCCGGTCTTCCGCCCCGACGGCCTCGTCACCGCCGCCAACTGCTGCCCGCTGAACGACGGCGCCGCCGCGCTGGTGATCATGTCGGACACCAAGGCCGCCGAGCTGGGCCTGACCCCGCTGGCCCGGATCGTCTCCACCGGCGTCTCCGGCCTCTCCCCCGAGATCATGGGCCTCGGCCCGGTCGAGGCGTCGAAGCAGGCCCTCAAGCGCGCCGGCCTGACCATCGGCGACATCGACCTCGCGGAGATCAACGAGGCGTTCGCCGCCCAGGTCATCCCGTCCTACCAGGACCTCGGCCTGGACCTGGACAAGGTCAACGTCAACGGCGGCGCGATCGCCGTCGGCCACCCCTTCGGCATGACCGGCGCCCGCATCACCGGCACCCTGATCAACAGCCTCCAGTTCCACGACAAGCAGTTCGGCCTGGAGACCATGTGCGTCGGCGGCGGCCAGGGCATGGCGATGGTCATCGAGCGACTGAGCTGAGCGGCCGAGCCGAGCCGTAGCGGGGCGGTTTCGCCCTGCGGGCGCCTGTCCCGGCGCCCGGTGGCTAACCGCGCCGCGTCCGAGCCGTGACCGAATCTCCCCCAGGATGTGACCTACGTCCCGGGGGAGTTCGTTTTCCCAGGTCAGAGTGGTTTCGGGACTAAACACCTGGCTGAAATACCTGTCCAATTCGTGACGTAATGCACTGACAGGCTGCCCCACCTCAGGACAAGCTGATGTAGGAAGTCGGGGGATCGACTCGGAATCGGGAGTACGTCAGTGAGCGCCATGCCTCTTGCCCTGCTGCTGACCACGGCCGCTGCCACGGCCGTGGGCGCTGCCGCCCTGCACGCCGTGCGCGGTCTCCGCAAGGAGGTCACCGCCCTCCGGAGCGAGCTGGCCGCCGGCCGTGGGATCACGGTCCCCGCCGCCCGCACACCCGTCGCCGAGATACGGGCCGCGGTCGCGGAGGCGCTGGCCGAGGAGCGCGAGCGCGAGCTCGCCGAGGCGCGGGCCTTCTGGGCCGCGCAGGAGGCCCGTGACGCCGCCGACGCCCCGTCGCTGCTCGGCGGGTTCGGCGGCCCGGCGGACGACGCCGCGTACTTCGTGCCCCGCCAGTCCGACTTCGCCGGGCTGGAGGCGATGGCCCTGGAGGCCATGGAGGCCGAGGCGGCCGCGCTCGACGGCCCCGACGCGCTGGACGAGTACCCCGAGGACTCGGCGGAGCTGGCCGCGGCCCGCCGCCGACACCCCTCCCACCCGGACTTCGTGCCGGTCCAGACGCCGGTCGTCACCGACCACGAGCGGACGGTGGCCCGCCTGGAGGAGCTCGCCGACACCCGCACGGCGCTCACCGACGTACGGCCCGGCCCGCTCGGCACCCTGGACGTGTACGTCTTCGCGGACGGCACCACGCTCTGCATGACCCCCGGCCACCGGGAGACCGCGGAGCTCCTCGCGGAGGCCCTGCGCTCCGGCCGGACCCCGGTCCTGCTCGGCGGCTCGGGCGTCTCGGGCGCCTTCGCCCTGACGTTCAGCTACGGCGACGCCGACGAGGAGAACGTCTACATCCTCGCGGACCGCGTGATCGCCTCCCTGTGACCCGGCCGGGGCCGGGACACCCGGTCCCTACAGCCCCGAGCGCTCCGCCGCCTCCCGTACCAGCCCCACGGCCTCGCCGAGCTCCCCCGCAGGGGAGCCGTCCGGGGCCGTTCGCATGATCTCGGCCAGGTCGTTGCCGGCGACGAGGAGTTGGTCGGCGACGGTGAAGACGCCCGCGTCGGGCATGATCCGCGGCTCGCTCCCCGGCTCCTCGGCGCGCTGGGCGCGCGCCGCGAGTTCCCTGGCCAGGGCCAGTCCCTCGGCGGCCGCGCCGCGCTGGAGGCGGCTCTGCGGGGCGGTCCGCAGCCGGTCGGCGAAGCGCTCGACGGCGGCGGTCAGTTCACTCGTATCACGCACCCCGCGACCCTACGCGCCGCCCCGGCCCCCTTGCCAACGGGCGATCCCTTCGGCACGGTGACGGGGAGAACACGAGGAGCGACACGGTACGACGCGTCCGGAGGCGCCGATGTCCCAGACATTCTCCGCGGAGACCCACCGCAACATGCTGGCCCGCATCCCGCGCCGCACCGGCCGTGAGATCGCCGACTGGATGCGCACCGTCGAGGAGGGCCCCTCCCTCCTCCGCTTCGAGGAGCGGGTGAGCTGGCTGCGCGGGGCCCACGACCTCGCGTACGGCCACGCCAAGGCCATCCTCCACGAGTACGACCTGCGGCGGGCGGCGCGCAGACTGCTCTGAGCCGCGCGCCGGCGCCGCCCCCGAGGGGTCACGTCACGTGGCGGCCGAGGAAGTCGCGGACGAGTCCGGCGATCTCCTCGCCGTGCGTCTCCAGCGCGAAGTGCCCGGCGTCGAGCAGATGGATCTCGGCGTCCGGCAGGTCCCGGGCGAACGCCTCCGCACCGGCCGGCCCGAAGATCTCGTCCCCGCGCCCCCAGGCCGCGAGCAGCGGCGGCCGGTGGGTGCGGAAGTACTCCTGGAAGGCCGGGTAGCCGTCCAGGTTGAACTGGTAGTCCCAGAAGAGCTGGAGCTGGACCTCCTTGTTGCCGGGCCGGTCGAGGCCGGCCTGGTCCAGCGTCCAGGTCTCGGGAGCGAGCCGGTCGAGCCGGTCGGCGGGGACCCCGTGGGTGTACTGCCAGCGGGTGGCCTCGGCGGTCAGCAGCTCCCGCACCCCCGCCTCGTTCGCCGCCCGGTCCTTCGCGTGGGCGAAGAGCACGTCCCAGAAGGGCGTGAAGCCCTCCAGGTAGGCGTTGCCGCTCTGGCTGACGATCGCGGTGACGCGCTCGGGGTGCCGGGAGGCGATCCGCAGGCCGATGGGGGCGCCGTAGTCCTGGACGTAGAGCGCGAACCGTTCCACGCCCAGCCGGTCGAGGAGTCCGAGCGTGATCTCGGTGAGCTTCTCGAAGCCGTAGGCGAAGTCCTCGACGGCCGGTGCCGCGGAGGCGCCGAAGCCGATGTGGTCCGGGGCGATCAGGTGGTACGCGTCGGCGAGCTCGGCGAGAAGCCCGCGGAACATGTGCGAGCTGGACGGGAAGCCGTGCAGCAGGACGAGGGTGGGGTTCGCCGGGTCGCCGGCCTCCCGGTAGAAGACGTCGAGCCCGTCGACGGTGACGGTGTGGGCGCGCTGGGCGAAAGCGGACATGACTGACTCCCCGTTTCCGGTCTCCGGTAGGGAGAACGATCGTTCTCCCGATGCCCTGTAGACTACGAGAACGATGGTTCTCCATGCAAGGGGTGATCGGACGATGGACGCGGAAACCGCCGAGCTGAAGCTGCTCGACACGGCGGAGCGGCTCTTCGACGAACGCGGGGTGCAGTCCGTCGGCATGGACGCCCTCCGCACCGCGTCCGGGGTGTCGCTCAAGCGGCTCTACCAGGTCTTCCCCTCCAAGGAGCTCCTGGTCGAGGCCGTCCTCAGGCGCCGCGACGAGGCCGTCCGGGCCTCCCTTGCCGCCCACGGCGCCGCGGCAGCCGACGGGCCGTACGAGCGGGCCCTGGCGGTCTTCGACTGGCTGGCCGACTGGTTCGCCGAGCCCGGGTTCCGCGGGTGCGCGTTCATCAACTCCTTCGGGGAGCTGGGCGGGGTCGCGCCGGCGGTCACCACGATCGCCCGCGACCACAAGGAGGCCCTGCGGGCGTACTTCGCCGAGCAGACCGACGCCCTCGGCACCCCGCCCGCCCTCGCCGCCCAGCTGTCCCTCCTCGCCAACGGCGCCATGGCCGTCGCGGGCATCACCGGCTCTCCCGAGCCCGCCGCCCAGGCCAAGGCGGCGGCGCGGGTCCTGCTCGACGCGGCGCCGCGCTCCTGACACGCGGAAGGGCCCGCCCGGCACGAAGCCGGACGGGCCCTTCCCCCCGAGTGGGGGAGGCGTCAGTCGTCGCCCTGCAGGATCGACAGCAGACGCAGCATCTCCAGGTAGATCCACACCAGGGTCATGGTGAGACCGAAGGCGGCCAGCCATGCCTCCTCGCGCGGCGCGCCGTAGGTCACGCCGTCCTCGACCTGCTTGAAGTCGAGGGCGAGGAAGCAGGCACCGAGGATGATGCCGACGATGCCGAAGACGATGCCGAGGCCGCCGCTGCGGAAGCCCAGGCCGTCGCCGCCCGCGAAGACCGCGAACAGCAGGTTGGCCACCATGAGCAGCATGAAGCCCATCGCGGCGGCCATCACGAAGCCGTAGAACCGGCGGTTGACCCGGATCCAGCCCATCTTGTAGGCGATGAGGACACCGGCGAAGACCGCCATCGTGCCCAGGACCGCCTGGATGACCACGCCGTCGGCGATGTACGTCGAGACGGCCGCGGAGATCACACCGAGGAAGACGCCCTCGAAGGCGGCGTAGCCCAGGATCAGCGCGGGGGACGGCTTGCGCTTGAAGGACTGCACGAGCGACAGCACGAGCGCCACCAGGGCGGCGCCGATCGCGATGCCGTACGACTTGCCGAGGTTCGCCGGGTCGACGGGCAGCAGCAGCCAGGACAGGACGGCGGTGAGAACGACCGTGCCGAGCGTCATGGCCGTACGGCTCACGACGTCGTCGATCGTCATCACGTTGCCGCGCGTCTGCTGCGGGGCCCCGAACTGGGTGTCCTGCGGCGCGTACGGGTTGGTGGCGTAGGGGTTCGTCGCGCCCTCGGCGTAAGGGTTGCCGGTGGCGTACGGGTTGGTTCCGACGGCGGGGCCCCCGGCCTGCGGCTGCTGCGCGTTGACACCCGCGTGGCCGGTGTCGCGGCTGAACCCCCGTCGCGAGAAGACCGGGTTGCTGCTCCTCATCTCACTCCTCCATGGCAGACCGCACGGCGCGGCCTTGCGTCAAGAGTAATGCGTAGGCAAAAGAAACTCCCTAGTGCTCGGGGAGGATCTTTTTCCGCCATCACCCGATCCCCGTCGGCCACGGCCGACCCCTCGGAGACTCCGCCGGGCCACAGGCACCCGCCTGGGCCCGGTGGTGCCCGGAACCGGACTCGAACCGGTACGGCCCGAAGGCCAGCGAGGTTTAAGCTCGCCGTGTCTGCGTTCCACCATCCGGGCGTACACGCGAAGCTCCGCGTTGGCACAGGAGCCTATCGGGGCGCTTCCCTCGTTCAGCGGAACATCAGCCCGATGTTGTCTTATTTTATTGACGTCTGAGGGTGCGTCAGTGCAGGTGGGGGCGTTTTCACCGAACTGTGACAGGGGTCGCAGGCGCAAAGCCGCACCCCCTGGAATGACGAAAAGTCGTCGCACTTCTGTCACCTCCGCGGAGGGCCCCGCGCGAGCGGTCCCTCGGGGGCCGCCGTCATACCTCAGGAGGACGGATCGGCCCTCCGGTCAGACTCGAGAGGGCCCCGGGAACGGGCACGTGGACGGACGCCCACGGCCGCAACGGCCGAGACGATGGAGGAGTTCCCGCAGCAGCCCCGCAGTGACAGGAGTCCTCCTCGTGACCACCACCCCCACCGTGTCCCGCGCCACCGCGGTGGCCGCCCGCGCCACGGACCTCTCCAAGGTGTACGGACAGGGCGAGACCCAGGTGGTCGCGCTCGACCATGTCACCGTCGACTTCCGGCAGGGCGAGTTCACCGCGATCATGGGCCCCTCCGGCTCCGGCAAGTCGACGCTGATGCACTGCGTCGCCGGCCTGGACTCCTTCTCCTCCGGCTCGGTGCGCATCGGCGACACCGAGCTGTCCACCCTGAAGGACAAGCAGCTCACCCAGTTGCGGCGGGACAAGATCGGCTTCATCTTCCAGGCGTTCAACCTGCTGCCGACCCTGACCGCCCTGGAGAACATCACGCTCCCGATGGACATCGCCGGCCGCAAGCCCGACAAGCAGTGGGTCCAGCAGGTCATCGACATGCTCGGCCTCTCGGCCCGCCTCGGCCACCGGCCCGGCGAGCTCTCCGGCGGCCAGCAGCAGCGCGTGGCCGTGGCCCGCGCCCTCGCCTCCCGGCCCGAGATCATCTTCGGTGACGAGCCGACCGGAAACCTGGACTCCCGCTCCGGCGCCGAGGTCCTCGGCTTCCTGCGCAACTCGGTCCGCGAGCTCGGCCAGACCGTCGTCATGGTCACCCACGACGCGATGGCCGCCGCCTACGCGGACCGCGTGATCTTCCTCGCGGACGGCCGGATCGTCGACGAGATGCTCCGCCCCTCGGCGGACGGCGTCCTCGACCGGATGAAGGCGTTCGACGCCAAGGGCCGTACGAGCTGAGACGGCGGCACCGCCGCACCCCGCCCGCCGCCCTCCCTCTCCTTCCTCCAGGACACACCCATGTTCCGTACCGCCCTGCGCAACGTCCTCGCGCACAAGGCGCGGCTGCTGATGACCGTCCTCGCCGTGATGCTCGGCGTGGCCTTCGTCTCCGGCACCCTCGTCTTCACCGACACCCTCGGCCAGGCATTCCGCAACCAGTCGGCCAAGAGCTACGACGACGTCGCCGTCTCCGTCGAGATGTACCCGAACCCCGAGGAGGCCCGGAAGGCCCCCGGCCTCTCCCAGCAGGACGTCGACAAGGTCGCGAAGCTCGACGGCGTCGCCTCCGTCACCCCCCGGGTCGACGGCTTCGCCGGTGTGCCCGACAGGAACGGCAAGCTGATCGGCAGCGGCTGGTCCAACAAGGGCACCAACTTCGCCCCCGGCAAGGACGGCAAGGACCGCGCCTACCGCTTCACCGCGGGCAACGGCCCGGCCGACGCCGGGCAGGTCGCGCTCGACAAGGACACCGCCGACAAGGGCGGCTACAAGGTCGGCGACACCGTCCGCGTCGCCACCAACGGCCCGGTGAAGGAGTACACCCTCTCCGGTGTCTTCACCACCGAGGACGGCGCCGTCAACGCGGGCGGCAGCCTGGTCGTCTTCGACGGCTCCGTCGCCCAGAAGCTCTACCTGAAGCCCGGCTTCTTCCAGAACCTGACCGTCACCGGCGCCCCCGGCACCGACGACGCCAAGCTCCTGGACGAGGTCCTCAAGGTCGTCCCGAAGTCCGCCACCGCGCAGACCGGCAAGGCCCTCGCCGACCAGCAGGCCAAGGACATCGAGGCCGGCCTCGGCGCCCTCAACCAGGTCCTCCTCGGCTTCGCCGGCATCGCGCTCTTCGTCGGCGTCTTCCTGATCTCCAACACCTTCACCATGCTGGTCGCCCAGCGCACCAAGGAACTGGCCCTGATGCGCGCGGTCGGTGCCTCGCGCAAGCAGATCACCCGCTCCGTCCTCGCCGAGGCCGGCCTGGTCGGCCTGGCCGCCTCCGCCGTCGGATACGTCCTCGGCATCGGCCTGGCCGTCGCGCTCCGCTCGGCCATGAGCGCCTTCGACATGAAGGTCCCGGACGGCGACCTGGTCCTCGGCACCACCCCGGCCGTCAGCGCCTTCGCCGTCGGCGTCCTGATCACCATGTTCGCCGCCTGGCTGCCCGGCCGCCGCGCCGCGAAGATCCCGCCGGTCGCCGCCATGAGCAGCGTCCACGCGGCCGCGAGCACCAAGTCGCTCGTCGTGCGGAACTCCATCGGCGCCCTGTTCACCGCGATCGGCGTCGTGCTGATCGTGCTCGGCGCGGGCCAGGGCGGCGACGACGGCCGCATGCTCATCGCGGGCGGCGCGTTCCTCACCCTCATCGGCGTGATCGTGCTGATCCCGTTCCTGTCCCGCCCGGTCATCGCCGTGATCCGCCCGGTCTTCGTGAACCTCTTCGGGGTCTCCGGCAAGCTCGCCGGCCTCAACGCGGTCCGCAACCCGCGCCGCACCGGCGCCACCGCCTCGGCGCTCGCCATCGGTCTGACCCTCGTCACCGGCCTCTCGGTGCTCGGCGCCACCGTCGGCACGGCCCTGGACAAGGTGACGACCGACCAGATCAAGGCCGACTACATGGTCTCCATGGCCAGCGGCAACTCGCTGAGCCCGGAGGCGCTGGCCGCCCTGGAGAAGGCCCCCGGCGTCACCGCGGTCTCCCCGCAGCAGGCCGGCGCCTTCGACCTGAAGGGCTCGTACGTCTCCGTCTCCGGCGTCTCCCCCCGGGACATCGGCAAGGTCCTCAAGCTGGACGTCGTGAAGGGCTCGCTGAACTCCCTCGGCGGGAACACGATCGCCATCGACGACGACGTCGCCGCCAAGCGCGGCCTGAAGGTCGGCGACACCGTCCCGGTGGAGTACCTGGACAAGCGGAAGGGCGAGCTGACCGTCGGCGCGGTCTACGAGGCCAACGAGTTCGTCTCGCCGGTCCTGGCCGACCACCGGCTGGTCACCGCGCACGAGGAGCAGGCCGAGATCCGCCAGATCTTCGTCTCCACGGAGGGCGGCGCGAGCACGGCGCACGAGCAGGCCCTGTCGAAGGCCATGGGCGACAACCCGGCCATCACGGTGATGGACCACAAGGACATCCGCGACTCCTTCGGCGGCCCGATCAACATGATGCTCAACATCATGTACGGCCTGCTCGGCATGGCCCTGATCATCGCCGTCCTCGGCGTCGTCAACACCCTCGCGATGTCCGTCTTCGAACGCCAGCAGGAGATCGGCATGCTGCGGGCGATCGGTCTGGACCGGCGCCGGGTGAAGCGGATGGTCCGTCTGGAGGCCGTGGTCATCTCGGTGTTCGGCGCGGTCGTCGGCATCGGCCTCGGCTCGTTCCTCGGCTGGGCGATCGGCGAGACGTTCAAGAGCAGCCTGCCGGGCTACGTCCTGGTCCTGCCCTGGGACCGCATCGGGATCTTCCTGGTCCTGGCGGCCCTGGTCGGCGTCCTCGCCTCGCTGTGGCCGGCGCGCAGCGCGGCCAGGCTGAACATGCTCTCCGCCATCAAGGCCGAGTAGCCGCGGGCACGCGAAGGGCCGGCCTCCCCCCAAGGGGAGGCCGGCCCTTCGCCGTTGCGTCAGTCCCTCCGCTCGTCCCACACGCGGGGGCGCAGCGCCGTGCCGCTCCGGCCCGACTCCGCGGTCCGCACGGCGAGGAACTGGTTCACGCCGATCCGGTTGCGCTCGAAGGAGACGGCCGACGCGGCCATGTAGAGCCGCCAGATCCTGGCGCGGCCGGGCGAGGTGAGCCGGACCGCCCGGTCCCAGTCGCGCTCCAGGTTGGCCACCCAGCGGCGCAGGGTGAGCGCGTAGTGCTCGCGGATGGCCTCGACGTCCCGGACCTCGAAGCCGGCGTCCTCCAGGGTGGACAGCGTGCGGCCCATGGGGGCGAGCTCCCCGTCGGGGAAGACGTACGCGTCGATGAAGGGGTCGATCTCGTAGGCCGCCTCGTCGGGTTCGGGGCGGCGGGAGATCTGGTGGTTGAGGAGCCGTCCGCCGGGTCGGAGGAGCCCGTACAGCGTGTCGGCGTACTCCCGGTACCGCACCTCCCCGACGTGCTCGGCCATGCCGATGGAGGAGACGGCGTCGTACGGGCCGTCGGCGACGTCCCGGTAGTCCTGGACGCGGATCTCGATCCGGTCGGTGAGGCCCTCCTCGGCGATCCGCTTGCGGGCGAAGGCGGCCTGTTCGCGGGAGAGGGTGATGCCGACGACCTTGGCGCCGTACTCGCGGGCGGCGTGCAGGGCCATGGACCCCCAGCCGCAGCCGACGTCGAGGAGCCGGTCGCCCTCCTTGAGGTTCAGCTTGCGGGCGATGAGGTCCAGCTTGTCGCGCTGGGCCTCCTCCAGCGTCCCGTCCTCGGTCCAGTAGGCGCAGGAGTAGACCATCGACGGGCCGAGGACCAGCGCGTAGAAGTCGTTGCCCACGTCGTAGTGGTGGCTGATGGCCTGTCTGTCGCGGCGCCGGGTGTGCCGGCTGCCGCTGCGGCCGCGGATCTCCTCGGCCGGCGGCTTCGGCGGCGGCAGGGGGCCGGCGAGCCGCAGCAGGGCGCGGGCGGCGGCGCGCAGCCGCGGGTCGCGTGCGGAGTCCAGCAGGCTCCTGCTCTCCTCGCCGCGCTCCCAGAGGTGGCCCGAGAGCCGGTCCAGGGCGTCGTACAGGTCGCCCTCGACGTCGATCTCACCGGCCACCCAGGCGCGGGCCAGGCCCAGTTCGCCGGGCTTCCAGATCATCCTCCGCAGGGCGCGGCGGTCGCGGACGATCAGGACGGGGCCGCCGGCGGGGCCGGCCTCGCTGCCGTCCCAGGCTCGCAGACGTACCGGGAGCGGACCTCCCAGCAGCTCCTCGGCGAGAGTCGTCAGCCGCGACGCGGCGTCGGCCATGGTGCACACCTCCGTGATCTCGTGCCCCAGAAATGCTCGTCACCAAGGGAACACCGTCCGTAGGCGTTTGCAGTCCCACCACAGCGCAACAAGTCGGCAAAACACGCGAAGGGCCGTCCGCACCACGGATGGCGGACGGCCCTTTTACGGCCTTGCGTGTACGACGGGTACTGCGGGTGCTACGAAGCCTTGGCCTTCTCCTGGGCCGGGGCGGCCGGCGCGGGGGCGGGCTTGGCGGCCTCGTAGAACTCCTCGCGCGGGGTCTCCATGGCGCCCAGGGAGACGACCTCGCGCTTGAGGAACATCGCGAGGGTCCAGTCGGCGAAGACGCGGATCTTGCGGTTCCAGGTCGGCATCGCCATGCCGTGGTAACCACGGTGCATGTACCAGGCGAGACGGCCCTTGAGCTTGATCTTCACCTTGCCCATGACGATCATCGCGACGCCCTTGTGCAGACCGAGTCCGGCCACGGCGCCCTTGTTGGCGTGGCTGTACTCCTTCTGCGGGAAGCCGCGCATGCCGGCCACCACGTTGTCGCCGAGGACCTTCGCCTGGCGCAGCGCGTGCTGGGCGTTCGGCGGGCACCAGGCGTTCGGGTTGCCCGCCTTGCGGCCGACCATGTCCGGGACCTGGGCGTTGTCGCCCGCGGCCCAGGCGTAGTCGAGGCCGTTGATCTGGAGCTTCTCGTTGCAGTCCACGTGGCCGCGGGGGCCGAGCGGCAGACCGAAGCGGGAGAGCGCCGGGTTCGGCTTCACGCCGGCGGTCCACACGATCGTGTTGGAGTCGACCTCGAGGCCGTTCTTCAGCACGACGTGGCCGTCGACGCAGGAGTCCATCGAGGTCTCGAGGTAGATCTCGATACCGCGGCCCTCGAGGTGCTCCTTGCCGTACTGGCCGAGCTTCGGGCCCACCTCGGGGAGGATCTTGTCGGCCGCGTCGACCAGGACGAAGCGCATGTCCTCGCGCGACACGTTCTGGTAGTACTTCGCGGCGTCGCGGGCCAGGTCCTCGACCTCGCCGATGGTCTCCGCGCCGGCGAAGCCGCCGCCCACGAAGACGAAGGTCAGCGCCTTGCGGCGGACCTCCTCGTCGGTGGTCGAGTCGGCCTTGTCCAGCTGCTCGAGGACGTGGTTGCGCAGGCCGATGGCCTCCTCGATGCCCTTCATGCCGATGCCCTGCTCGGCGAGGCCGGGGATCGGGAAGGTGCGGGAGACCGCGCCCATGGCGATGACCAGGTAGTCGAACGGCAGCTCGTACGCCTCGCCGACGAGCGGCGCGATCGTGGCGACCTTGCGGTCCTGGTCGATGGTGGTGACCCGGCCGGTGAGCACCTCGGCTCCGCGGACGACGCGTCGCAACGGGACGACGACGTGACGCGGCGAGATGCTGCCGGCGGCGGCTTCGGGGAGGAAGGGCTGGTAGGTCATGTACGACCGCGGGTCGACGACCGTGACGGTCGCCTCCGCGTAGCGCATCTTCTTGAGGATGCGCCGAGCTGCGTACAGGCCTACGTACCCGCCGCCTACTACGAGGATCCTGGGACGCTCCGTGGTGCTCATGGGATCGAGTATCCACCCCTCCGGAGGGGGGTGCTCGTGCGCCCCTTCACAAGGTCCTGGGGTACCTCTGCTACACTCCGCCGCCCACGTGATCCACGTCATGGTCCTGCAAAGGAACCGGGGTGCACTGGTGAACGTTGTTCACCCCCCGTGAACTGGCCGGGAGAGCCCCCGTTAACGCTGAACCGAGGGGCCCGTTCACACGATGGAAACTTCGAGCGAATCGGCCCCCGCACCTGCGAAAGGGCCCTGAGGACCCCCTCGAAGGGCCTAAAGGCCCCCCTCGGGCGCCACCAGGGCCCTTTTCCTTGTGAAGAACTTCACGAACTTTCCCGACGGGATGTCGCCGGACGGCTCGATAGATGCCCGCTATGCCACGGATAGGGCGATCCCATCGAGGATGTCGTGCTCGCTGACGACGACCTCGTGGGCTCCCACCCGCTCGACGATCTCCCGCAGGACGAGCGCCCCGGCGATGATCACGTCCACCCGGCCGGGGTGGATGACGGGGATCGCGGCCCGCTCCGCGTGGGTGGAGGCGAGCAGCCGGTCGGTGACGTCGGCGATCTGCCGGGCGGAGATCCGGGCGTGGTGGATCTTCGTGGAGTCGTACGCGTCGAGCCCGAGGGCGATCGCGGCGACGGTGGTCACCGAGCCGGCGAGGCCGACGAGGGTTCCGGCCGAGGCGATCGGCACCGTCTCGGCGGCCAGGTCGAGCGCGGCCCGCACGTCGGCGCGGATCGCCTCGGCCTCCTCGGCGGTCGGCGGGTCGTTGCGGACGTGCCGCTCGGTCAGCCGGACGCAGCCGATGTCGACCGAGCGGGCGGCCTCGACGTGCCGGTTGCCGGTGACGAACTCGGTGGAGCCGCCGCCGATGTCCACGACGAGGTAGGTCTCGGTGCCGTGCAGCTCGCCGGTGGCGCCGGTGAAGGAGAACTCCGCCTCCTGGTCACCGGTGATCACCTCGGGCTCGACGCCCAGGATCTCCACGACCCCGTTCACGAAGTCCGCGCGGTTCTCGGCGTCCCGGGAGGCGGAGGTGGCGACGAAGCGGATCCGCTCGGCGCCCAGCTCCCTGATCACCGCCGCGTACGCGCGGCAGGCCGCGAAGGTGCGCTCCAGGGCCTCCGGGGCCAGCCGGCCCGTCCTGTCGACGCCCTGGCCGAGCCGGACGATCGTCATGCGCCGGTCCAGCTCGACGAGGTCGCCCGTCTCGGGGTGGACGTCGGCGACGAGGAGGCGGATGGAGTTCGTGCCGCAGTCGATTCCGGCGACCCTGGTCACGCGCCCTTCCCCTCTTCCCCGTCGGCCCCGCGGTCGGCGCACGGCGTGACGCAGGCGCCCTTGGCCCACCACTCCGGGAGCATCGCGAGGGCCTCGTCGCCGAACGGGTTCACGCCCGGGCCGGCGGCCAGCGAGTGGCCGACGAGGACGTGCAGGCACTTGACCCGGTCCGGCATGCCGCCGGCGCTCGGGAAGCCCTCCAGCACCTCGATGGCGTCGCGGCGGGCGATGTAGTCCTCGTGCGCGGCCCGGTAGGCGGCGGCGAGCTCGGGGTCGGTGGCGAGCCGGGCCTGCATCTCCTTCATGACCCCGTTGGCCTCCAGGGTGCCGATGGCCGAGGCCGCCCGGGGGCAGGTGAGGTAGTACGTGGTCGGGAAGGGGGTGCCGTCGGGGAGCCGCGGCGCGGTCTCGACGACGTCCGGGTTGCCGCACGGGCAGCGGTGCGCGATGGCGCGCAGGCCGCGGGGCGGCCGGCCGAGCTGGAGCTCGAAGGCGGCGATGTCCTGCTCGGTGGGCTCGGTGCGTTCGGTCTGCGGAGGGGGCGTTTCCATGTCTGCCTTGCTCGTGTGTCGGGTCGGCCACCAAGAGGCCGGGTCAGGGGCGGTCGGCGTGGTCGACGCCGTCCCAGAGGTTGTCGTACCAGGGGCGGTCGGCCGTTCCCTGGTCGGCGCGGGGCCGCTGCTCCGCGTCGGGGTCGTCCACGGTGAAGCCGGTCTCGCCGGGCAGCACGTAGTGCAGGTGCTCGCGGGCGAGGCGGCGGACGTAGGCCGGGTCCTGGAGGCGGGCCTTCTCGTCCCTCAGTTCCTCGACCCGTCGGGCGGCCTCGGCGGCCCTGCGCTCCTGTTCGGCGATCTCGCCCTGCTGGGAGACGTAGCTCCGCATGGGATAGGCGAGGGCCACGACGAGGGAGCAGACGACGAGGGCGAGGAAGGCCGCGCGGCCGGTGAGCCGGGAGCGGCGGGCCTGACGGCGGGTCTGGGAGCGGTAGACACGGGCGGCTGTCTGCTCGCCGAGCAGTCTGATCCGGGTCGCGGTCGAGAACCGGTCCCGGTCCTTCGCGGCCATGTCGTGTCGCCTCCCCTGTTCACGCGGACGTCCCCGCACACGGTACGGGACCGAGTGCGGGGACGGACGGAACTGCCGGGGGTGACGCCTGTCAGCCCTTGAAGCGCGGGAAGGCGCTGCGGCCGGCGTAGACGGCGGCGTCGTCGAGGATCTCCTCGATGCGCAGCAGCTGGTTGTACTTGGCGACGCGGTCCGAGCGGGCCGGGGCGCCGGTCTTGATCTGACCGCAGTTCACCGCGACCGCGAGGTCGGCGATGGTGACGTCCTCGGTCTCGCCGGAGCGGTGGGACATCATGCACTTGAAGCCGTTGCGCTGGGCCAGCTCGACGGCGTCCAGCGTCTCGGTCAGCGAGCCGATCTGGTTGACCTTGACCAGGAGGGCGTTCGCGGTGCCCTCCTCGATGCCGCGGGCGAGGCGCTCGGGGTTGGTGACGAAGAGGTCGTCGCCGACGATCTGGACCTTGGCGCCCAGCTTGTCGGTGAGGACCTTCCAGCCCGCCCAGTCGTCCTCGTACAGCGGGTCCTCGATGGAGACCATCGGGTACGCGGAGACGAGCTCCTCGTAGTACTCGGTCATCTCGGCGGCCGAGCGGGACTTGCCCTCGAACTCGTACACGCCGTCCTTGTAGAACTCGGACGCGGCGACGTCGAGCGCGAGCGCGACGTCGGTGCCCGGGGCGTAGCCGGCCTCCTTGATGGCCTCGATGATGAGGTCCAGGGCGGCGCGGTTCGACTCCAGGTTCGGGGCGAAGCCGCCCTCGTCGCCGAGGCCGGTGGAGAGGCCCTTGCGCTTCAGGACGCCCTTGAGGGTGTGGTAGATCTCCGCACCCCAGCGAAGGGCCTCGGAGAAGGACTCCGCGCCGATCGGGGCGATCATGAACTCCTGGATGTCCACGTTGGAGTCGGCGTGCGACCCACCGTTGAGGATGTTCATCATCGGGACGGGCAGCAGGTGCGCGTTCGGGCCGCCGAGGTAGCGGAAGAGCGGCAGGTCGCTGGCCTCGGAGGCGGCGTGCGCGACGGCGAGGGAGACGCCGAGGATGGCGTTGGCGCCGAGCGATCCCTTGTTCTCCGTGGCGTCCAGGTCGAACATGGCCTGGTCGATCAGGCGCTGCTCGGTGGCGTCGTAGCCGACGAGCTCCGGGCCGATCTGCTCGATGACGGCGAGGACGGCCTTCTCGACACCCTTGCCCTGGTAACGGTTGGGGTCACCGTCGCGGAGCTCGATGGCCTCGAAGGCACCGGTGGAGGCACCGGACGGAACGGCAGCACGACCGGTGCTGCCGTCGTCGAGGCCGACCTCGACCTCGACCGTGGGGTTGCCTCGGGAGTCCAGGATTTCCCGGGCTACGACGACGTCGATGGACGGCACGAGCATCTCCTTCTGGGATGTGACGCTGGATGTGACGCAAGGTCGGTGCAGGGTCGCTTGGCCTTGCGACAAGAGCCTAACCGGCTCGGGGGCTCCCGCCCGCCGGGCGCCCGCACCCTGGGACGAAAAAGGACCCAAGGGCAGGTATTACGGGACGAAGGGCCTCAGATCTACTGGGTGGTAACCGCCTCCGTGTCCCGAACGCCCTCCCTCTGACACGGCGAAACCCCGGCCCGGCGTGCACGGGGGAGGGCACGTCGGACCGGGGTGGTCACCGCGGGAGGGTCGCCGGGCTCACTTGAGGTGGAGCTGCTGGCCCACGTAGATCAGGTCGGCGTTCTCGACGACGTCCTTGTTCAGGTCGAAGAGCTTCGCCCAGCCGCCCTGGACGCCGTGGTCCCGGGCGATGGTGCCGAGGGTGTCACCGGGCTTGACCCGGTACTCGCCGTCACCCTGCTTGACCGTCTTGCCGGCCGGGGTCACGACGGTCTTCGCGGCGGTGGCCTTCCGCGGGGCCTGCGCGGCGGTGGCCTTCTTGGGGGCCTGGCGCTGCTCGCTGCGGGTGGTCGGCTGGGTGGCCTTGCGCTCGGGGGCGGGGGCCGTGGTGCCACCGGTGTAGGTGGTGCGGGAGAGACCCACGCCGCAGCTCGGCCAGGCACCCTTGCCCTGGCCCGCGAGGACCTTCTCGGCGACGGTGATCTGCTGCGACTTGGACGCCTGGTGGGCGTTGGGGGCGTAGGCGGTGCCGCCGTACGCGGCCCACGTCGACGACGAGAACTGCAGGCCGCCGTAGTAGCCGTTGCCCGTGTTGATGGCCCAGTTGCCGCCGGACTCGCACTGGGCGACCCGGTCCCACTCGGCGCCCGTGGCGGCCGAGGCGGTGCCCGCGGTCATCAGCGGGGCGGCGACGGCGACACCGGTGACGCCGACGAGCGTGGCGACCTGGGTGGCCTTGGAGGGACGACGGTGTTTGCCCTTGCCGGAAAACAGCATGGAGATTCTCCTCACCGACGCCTGCGAGGTGAGCTGTCGGGTTCGGGCCAATGAGTTGCCCGGCCGCGTGTCCTTGCACGCGACTTCACCCCAAGCCGGTCGTCGGCCGTCTCTCGACGGCCGGGGCCGGCACTTACCTTGGGTCCCCCGCTCCTGCCTTCGGCGCTGACGCGACGACTGTTCCCATCGACCGACGGCAGGATTCGGCGTTTCGGTCGACGGGGCCCGCGGTGGCGAGCGGTTAAGACCGTAGACACAGACCCACCGGAAGTTCAAAGAGGCGCATTGCGGAAATTTCGCCCCTCCTTGCCCTCCGGCGGGGGGTGTTTGTGCAGGTGAGAGGTGACGGAGGCAAAGGTCACGGGCAGGACACGCCAGTTGGGGCGAAGAGACCCATGTCTCACTTGCCCAGAACCGGACATTCAGTCCCGAACTACCCTTCGGCCGTGACCGGATCCACCGTCAGTTCGAGGCTCTGACCAGGCAGGATCAGGTCCGGATCGGCGCCCACCGTCTGGCGGTTGGCGTCATAGAGGGCCGTCCACCCTCCGGGCAGTTCGTTCGACTGCGCGATATCGGACAGGCTGTCGCCGGGCCGCACGGTGTACGCGTCCGAAGTGTCCGCACTGTCCTTTGCGCCCGAATTCTTCGCGGCGTCGGTCGCCGGCGTCGAGGTGGAGGCGTCCGCCAACTCGTCCGTGGGCGAGGCATGCTTGCCGGATTCCGGTGAATTGCCCGCCTTGTCGGTTTCCTCCGGAGCGGCGTCGCCCCGATGCTTTCCGGACCCGGGGGCCGTCGACGACCCGTCACCCTCCTCCACTCCGGGGGAAACGGGCATACCGGGCGTAACAGACGTGTCGGGCGTGACCGGCGTCGTGGGCGTGCCCGGCGTCGTGGGCGTGCCGGGCGTGACGGGCACGCCGGGGGTGACGGGGACCGTCGGGGGAAGCGAGGCGTTCGGGTCCTCCGGGACGGCCGGCGCGGTGGGCGTGGCCGTGGCGGTCTTCGGCGTCTGGGCGTGCCGGAAGGAGCCGGCGGAGCCCGACGGGGTGCCGTCGGTCCGGTTGGACTCGGCGACGGGACCGGTGGGGGCCGTGGGGACGGAGGTCGGGCCGGGGTCCACCCCGGTGGCCTTCCCGTCGTTCGTCAGCCCGGCGATCGGCGCGCAGGTGGCCCACTCGGTGCTGCCCTTGGCAAGAGCCTTCTCGGCCACGGCGATCTGCTGGGCGCGGCTGGCGAGGTCGGGGCTGGGGGCGTACGCGAGGCCGCCGTTCCGCTCCCAGCTGTCCTGGGTGAACTGGAGCCCGCCGTACATCCCGTTGCCGAAGTTGGCGCTCCACTGGCCACCGGACTCGCACTCGGCGACCCGGTCCCAGGTGGCCGCGTCGGCGGCGGATGCGGAGCCCGTGGCGAGCAACGGCAGCGCCATCGCCGAACCGGTGACACCGGCGGCGACGACGATGGCGGGGGCCTGACGGGGGCGACGGTGTCGTCCGTTCCCGGAACGCATAGGAGCGCCTTTCGCGTGACGGCTGAGACTGCCGGGAAACGTAGCGGTATTCGAACGCTCATCACAAGTCGGTCGACCCGCGATCACGCGAAGATCACATTTCTGATGCGAAGTCAGTTCACGGGCGGGGAACGGACGGGGAGAATTCCACCGGAAGCGTGCGCAATCCACGCATGATGAGCCCGCCACGCCACCGCAGTTCGTCCGGATCGACGGCAAGTCGCAGATCCGGCAGGCGCGTCAGCAGCGTCGCGAGCGCCGCCTGGCCCTCCAGCCGCGCGAGCGGCGCGCCCAGGCAGTAGTGGATGCCGTGCCCGTACCCCAGGTGCTGGTTGTCGCGCCGGGCGAGGTCGAGCGTGTCCGGCCCGTCGAACCGCTCCGGGTCCCTGTTCGCGGCGGCCAGGACGACGAGGACCGGGTCCCCCGCCGGGATCTCCTGCCCGCCGACGGTCAGCGCCCGCGTCGCGTACCGCCAGGTCGCCATCTCCACCGGCCCGTCGAACCGCAGCAGTTCCTCGACTCCGGTCTCCAGCAGCCCCCGCTCCCCCGCCGCGAGCGACGCCTGGAGCCGCTCGCGCTCCGCGGGGTGGCGCAGCAGCTGGTAGACGCCGTTGCCGATGAGGTTGACGGTCGTCTCGAAGCCGGCGAAGAGAATGATGAAGGCCATGGCGGCGGCCTCGTTCTCGGTGAGGTGCTCGCCGTGGTCGGACGCCCTGATGAGCCCCGAGATGAGGTCCTCGCCGGGCTCCCCGCGCTTGCGGTGGATCAGCTCGGCGAGATAGCCGCGCATCTTCTTCACCGAGCGCGCGACGCCGCCGCGCGGCCCGCCGCCGTGGCGGATCATCATCCCGGCCCAGTCCCGGAAGTCGTCCTGGTCCTCCGGGGGCACGCCGAGGAGGTCGCAGATCGCGTAGATGGGCAGCGGGAACGCGAACTCGTGGATGAGGTCGGCGCTCCCCCGCTCCGCGAAGGAGTCGATGAGCCGATCGGTCAACTCCTGTACGCGGGGCGCGAACTCGGCGACCCGGCGCGGGGTGAACGCCTTCGACACGAGCCGCCGCAGCCGGGTGTGGTCGGGCGGGTCGATGTTGAGCAGGTGGGTCATCAGCTCGGCCTTGCGCTCACCCGGAATGCCCGTCTTGCCCTTGGCGTGCGGGGACTCCTCGTGGTGCGCGGGGTTCTTGGAGAGCCTCTGGTCGGCGAGCGCCTGCCGGGCGTCGGCGTACCGGGTCACGAGCCATGCCTCGACGCCGCTGGGCAGCGTCGTCCGGTGCACGGGCGCGTGCTCCCGCAACCAGGCGTAGGCGGGGTACGGATCGCTGGCGAACTCCCAGGTGAAGAGCTCGGGGGCGGGGGCGGGGCCGGGGGCTGTGCTCACGCCACGACCGTACAGGTCCGCCCCGGACGTCACGTTCGTGGAGAACCTGTGATCAAGGGGTGCAGGTCGTGCCCTAGATTCATGCCGGTGGACCCTCAGCTGCTCAGAGCCACGTTCGCCGTCGTCGAGAGACGCGCCGAACACGCCGTCACCTTCTTCTACTCGCACCTCTTCTGGAACAACCCCGGGGTGCGGGCGCTCTTCCCCGAGGAGATGCAGCCGCAGCGCGACCGGCTCTTCGCGGCGCTCACCCATGTGGTGACGCGTCTGGAGGACCCCGGACTCGCCGGCTACCTGGGCCGGCTGGGCCGCGACCACCGCAAGTTCCTCGCCTCCCCCGCCCTGTACGCCGCCGTCGGCGAGAGCCTGCTCGCCGCGTTCGCGCACGCCGCCGGCGCCGCCTGGACGGTGGAGGCGGAGAAGGCGTGGTCCGAGGCGTACGGCCACATCGCCGAACTGATGCTGGCGGGCGCCGACGAGGCGGCCGCCGCCGGGGAGCCGGCCTGGTGGGACGCGGACGTCGTCCGCCACCGGCGCCACGGCGAGGACCTCGCCCTCCTCACCCTCCGCCCCCGCCGCCCGCTCCCCTACCTCCCCGGGCAGTACGTCAGCGTCAGCTCGCTGCGCGTGCCCCGCGTCTGGCGCACGTACTCCCTCGGCAACGCGCCCCGCCCGGACGGCACCGTCGACCTGCACGTCAGCCGCATCGCGGGCGGCGCGATGAGCACGGCGCTCGTCGAGGAGACCGGCCAGGGCGACTTCCTGCGGCTCAGCGCCCCCGGCGGCGCCCTCACCGCGCGGACGCCGCCGGGCGGAGTGCGCACCTACATCTGCGCGGGCACGGGCTGGGCACCGGTGAAGGCCCTCCTGGAGGAGGCCGCGGCGGTCGAGCCGGACCTCGAGGGCCGGCTCTTCGTCGTGGCCCGCGCCAAGGAGTACCTGTACGGGCGGCCGGACGTGGAGCTGCTGAAGGAGCGGCTCCCCCGGCTGCACGTCACCTACATCACCTCGGCGCCCGGCCGGCGCCGCGACCAGGCCACCGAGCGGCTGGTCCAGGCCCTGCGCGCCTGCGGCCACTGGCAGGCCCACGACGTCTACCTCGCCGGGCCGCCGGCCTTCCTCACCGAGGTCGCCGAGGTCCTGGAGGAGCTGGGCACCGACCCGGACCGCGTCCACCACGACACCCTGCCGACCGTCGGACGCTTCGCCACCCGGCCCGGCACGACGGCCGAACGCCTCCTCGGCCCGCCCCAGGTCCTCTGGCACGACCCCGAGGCCCGGGCCCCGCGCCCCCGCTGAACCGGGTGCCGGAGCCGGGCGCCGGAGCCGGGTGTCAGACCCGCACCGAACCCCGCGCGCGCGTGCGCCAGAAGGCGAACCGCACCAGGTCCACGGCGCACCCGACCGCGACGACCGCGAAGACGGTCCGCGCCCACCACGGGGTCCCGCCGCTCGCCGCCTCCCAGCCGAAGAACAGCGTCATCAGGGCCGTCGTGCCCGGCGCCTCGGCGCACCGGGGCCGCCGTCCCCGGGCTCCGCTCACAGCCCCTCCGCCGCGCGGATCGCGTCCCGGTAGGCACGGCCCGCCGCACGCAGCGCGGCCTCCGGATCCACCCCGGACTCCTCGGCCCCGGCCACCAGGGCCAGCAGCTCGTAGCCGATCCCCTCGCCCTCCGGCAGCGGCACGTCCAGACCGGCCGTCCGCACCCGGCCCGCCAGCTTCGCGGCGAGCGCGAGCCCCGGCTGGCCGAGCGGCACGCCGTCGGTGACGGACTCCCGCCGCTTCTCGACGGCCTTGGTCCGCAGCCAGTGCGCCTTGACCTCCTCGGGGGTCTCGGCGGTCTCGTCCCCGAAGACGTGCGGGTGCCGGTGGACCAGCTTCTCGACGAGCGTCGCCGCCACGTCGTCCACGGAGAACGGCTCCTCCGGGTCCTCCTCGGCGATCCGGGCGTGGAAGACCACCTGGAGCAGGACGTCGCCGAGCTCCTCGCGCAGGGCCTCGCGGTCGTCGTCCTCGATGGCCTCGACGAGTTCGTACGCCTCCTCGATGCCGTACTTGGCGAGGCCCTTGTGGGTCTGCCGGGAGGACCACGGGCAGGAGCGCCGGATGCGGTCCATGACCTGCACCACGTCGAGGAGGCGGGCGCCCGGCAGGTCGTAGGAGCCGGGCAGCAGCTCCAGGTCGGGCATGGTGTGCCGGCCGGAGCCGGCCAGCCGGGCGAGGCCGTCGGTCAGCGCGCGGTCGCCCTCGCCGGAGGGCAGCAGCAGGACCGTGCGGCCCCCGGCGCAGTCGGCGACCAGCTCCTCGGCCGTCGGCACGGCGTGCTCGACGGCGACGCCGGCCTCGCTCAGGTACGGCAGCTGGGGGTGGTGCTCGTCGGGGCAGAGCACCCGGTCCGCGGTGCGCAGCGCCTGCCAGGCGGGCCAGGACAGCAGTCCGGGCGCCACGCGGTGGCTGGCGGTCAGCAGGACGATGCGGCCGGGGCTCTGGGAAGTCACCCCTCGAACCTACCCGGACTCAGGCACCGGCCTCCACGGCGGCCGGGTCCTGGCTGACCTGGCGGAGCCAGGGCGTGGTGGCGGCGGTCAGTCCGCCCCGGCTGGAGTCCCAGGCGCCGTAGCGCGGGTTCACGTCGATGGCGAGGGCCGCGGAGGCGGCCGAGTAGACGTCCGTCCGCTTCTTCTGGCCCTCGGCGCTGTCGGTGAAGCCCAGCTTCTCGGCGATCTTCAGCATGAGGACCTCGTGCCGGATGAAGCCGTCGATCTGGTCGGGCGCCACGCCCCGCTGCTGCAGCAGGATCGCCTCGAAGCGCTCCTCGCCGCCGTTCTCGCGGGTGTAGGCGGTCCGGGTCTGCTGGATGTCGGCCCGGGTGGCGGTGATGCCGTTGTCCGCGGCGACCTTCTCGATGATCCGGTCGATGATCAGGGCGCTGAGCTTCTGCCGGCCGAGGTCGCCGGTGGACCTGAGCAGCTCGGCCGACTGCTCCGAGGACGCCTGTGCGGCCCGCACGTCCTTCACCTGGGCCTGGAGGCTGGAGACCTCGATCCGTTCGCCGCCGACGACGGCCGCCGCTCCTGGGTGGGCGTCACTGCCACACGCGGTGAGGAGGGGGGCCGCGGCGAGGAGCGCGGCGGAGACGGTGAGCGCAGTGCGGCGGTGCAAAGGAGCCTCCCGGGCTGGTCGTGCGTCACGTTGAACGACCTTGCGGTGATCGATGGTAGGGAGTCGCCGGGGCCGGAGCCACTACTTCGGTGCGACTGATTCCCACAACGACTCACCTGTCACCCGGGTGTCGGCCGGTTCCGGACCGCCGCCGGTCTCCTGCAGCAGGTAGTGCGGTCTCCGTTTCACCTCGTAGTAGATGCGGCCGACGTACTCGCCGATCAGTCCGACCATGACCATCTGGACGCCGGCGAGGGCGGTGACGGCGACGAGGAGCGTGACGTAGCCGGGGGTGTCGACGCCGTGGGCGAGGGCGTCGGCGACGATCCAGGCGGCGTAGCCGAGGGCGACGACGAGGAGGAGGAGCCCGAGGTGGACGGCGGCCCGCAGCGGCTTGTTGTTGAAGGAGAGGAGGCCGTCGAGGCCGTAGTTGAGGAGCTTGCCGAAGCTCCACTTGGAACGGCCCTGCTCGCGGACGGCGTTCTCGTAGGCGAAGGTCGTGGTGCGGAAGCCGACCCAGGAGAACAGCCCCTTGGAGAAGCGGTTGTACTCGCCGAGGTCGAGGACCGCGTCGACGGCGCGGCGGGAGAGCAGCCGGAAGTCGCCGACCCCGTCGACGAGCTCGACGTCGACCAGCCGGTTGATGGCCCGGTAGTACAGGCGGGCGGTCAGGGTCCGGGTGACGCGGTCGCCGTCGCGGGTCCGGCGGGCGACGACCTGGTCGTACCCCTCGGCGTGCAGCGCGACCATCCGGTGCACCAGCTCGGGGGGATGCTGGAGGTCGGCGTCCATGATCACGACGGCGTCGCCGGAGACGTTCCGGAGGCCGGCGAGCATCGCGGCCTCCTTGCCGAAGTTGCGGCTGAAGGAGACGTAGCGGACGTGTCCGGGGTCGGTGGCGGCGAGGCGGCGCAGGAGCGGGAGGGTCCCGTCCCGGCTTCCGTCGTCCACGTAGACGATCTCGAACTCGCCGTCGAGCCTGGCGAGTTCGTCGGTCACGCGGTCGTGGAAACGGGCGAGGACGTCCTCCTCGTTGAAGCACGGTACGACGATCGAGAGCAGCACGCGGACCACGACAACGGGGCGCGGTGTCCCGGCCGGTCCGCGCGGATGGCCTGGAGACGACCATTGAATGAACTGGCCCTCCGGGAGCGGATCCGCCGCCGGGACGCTGACATATTCGAGCCGTCATGCCGAACACCACGCGCTCGTGCCTGCTCGCCGCCCTCCTCTCCGCCGCCGCCGTCTGCGGCGGGGACGCCGTCGCCCGGGTCTTCCCCTTCGGCCCGCGTCACCGGGCCGTCAACGACCTGGCCAACCAGTTCGTGCCGTTCCACGCGCACCTCTGGGACCTGCTGCACGGCCGGGCGGACGGCGGGCTGATCGACTGGCAGGCGGGCTGGGGCACCAGCTTCCTGCCCGACTACGGCACCTATCTGTCGAGCCCCTTCGCCCCGCTGGTGGCGCTCCTCCCGCGCGGGGACGTCGAGTACGCCGTGTACGCCCTGACCGTCCTCAAGACGGCGGTCGCGGCGGCGGCCATGACCTTCCTGCTGCGCCGCGTCGGACCGGGCGCCTGGTGGTGGGCGGCGGTCCTCGGCGCCTCGTACGCCCTGTGCGGCTGGTCGCTCGCCGAGGGCACGTACAACCCGATGTGGCTCGACGGCCTCATCGCGCTCCCCCTGCTCTGCCTCGTCGGCGAGTGGTGCCGGGAGGCCCGCCGGCCCCTCGTCGGGCCGCTGGTCGTGGCGGTCTGCTGGGTCGCGAACTTCTACACCGCCTACATGGCGACGCTCGGCGCCTGCCTGGTGCTCCTGGTCCGCCTGGCCGTCACGGGCACCGGCCGGGCGGCGGCGGTACGGGCGCTCGGCCGGGGCGCCCTGACGACCGCGCTCGGCGTCGGCCTCGCCGCGCCCGTCCTCGTCCCGGTGTTCCTCGGCTCGCGCCACGCGCACCCCGGCGTCGTCCGCGACTTCGCCCCCGCGGACGGCACGGACGTGCTCGCGCGCCTCCTGCCCGCCACCTACGGCTTCGCGACCCCGGCGGCCTTCGTCTGCACGGCGGTGCCGCTGCTCGCGGGGACGCTCCTGTTCCGCAGGGACGTGCCCGGCCGGGAGCGGTGGCCGTGGGCGGGGCTGTGCGCGGCGGTGGCGGCGTCGATGCAGTGGGGTCCGACCCACCTCGTCTGGCACCTCTTCGCGACCCCGAACGGCAGCCCCTACCGCCAGACCTTCGTCCTCTCCGGCGTCCTCGTCCTCGCCGCGTGGACCGGCCTCGCACACGGTCTCCCGGACCGCCGGGCGCTCCTCGGCGGCGCGGCCGTCGTCCTGGTCCTCGGCGCCGGGGCCCTGCCCAGCGATCTGCTCACCCCCTGGGCGCTGCTCCTCGCCGCCGGTGGCCTCGCGGCCGTGTCGGGCGCGCTGCTGCTGCCGCGCCGCGGCCGGTACGGGATGCTCGCCGCGGTCCTGGTCACGGGCACCCTGCTCGGGCAGGCGGCGGCCACGACGGCGTACGCGGACCGGGAGCGCCTCGTCCGGCTCGACGACTATCCGCCGTGGGGCGCGGAGCACGCCCGGCGGGCGGCGGCGCTGGTGGCGGCCGACGGCTGGCCGGCGTACCGCACGGACCCCGGGCTGCCCCGGGTGGCGGGCAACGACCCGCTGCTCCTGGGCGGCCAGAGCGCGGCCTACTACAGCAGCCACACCCCCGCCGTGCTGACCGCCACGACGACCGCGCTCGGCGGCGGCTGGACCTCCCGCGGCCGCAACCTCCTCGGCCTCGACAACCCGGTGACGGACGCGCTGTTCGGGGTGGGGGCGCGGTGGCGGGACGGCGTCGTCGTCCGGACCGCGACGTGGCTGCCGCTGGTGACGGTGCGGCCCCCGGGCCCGGCCCCGCGCTACGGCCCGTCGCCCTTCCGCAACCAGGAACTCCTGCTCGGCTCACGGGTGTACGGCGCTCCGCGCGGCGCCGTCTGCCCCGTCGGCACCGAGGTCTTCCTGTGGGCCCCCGACGCCACCGGGACCGCCCGCCTCGGCGACCGCGGCATCCGCCTCCTCGGCGGCCGGCCCCGGCGCAGCGCCGCCCTCGCCTCGCTGGGGATCCAGCGGACACCGGGGACGCCGGTGCTCCTGCGGGACGACCGGGCCGTCGAGCGGCCGGTCCTCCCCGGCACCGGCGCCGAGGTCGGCTGCCTGGACCACGACCGTCTCCGGTCGGCGGTGACCGCGCTGCGCGCCCGGGCCGCGGTCTCCGTGCGCCTCACCCCCGACGGCCTGCGCGCCACGCTCCCGGCGGGCGGCGGCACGGCGGTCGTCGCCACCCCGCGCCTCGCCGGCTGGCGCTGCGACGGCGCCCCCGCCCTCTCCTACGGCGGCCTCCTCGCGGTCACCCTCCCGGCCGGCCGCACGGAGCTCTCCTGCTCCTTCCGGCCGCCCGGCCTCCGCGCGGGAGCCGCCCTCGGCGTCGCGGCGGCGCTCGCCCTCCTGCTCCGCCACACGCCGGGCGCCGCACGGATCCGGCGCCGCGCTCCCGCCGCCCGCGCGGACGGCGGGAGCTGACGCACCGGCGCACCCGCTGGGGGGTGTCCTGTCGATCAGGCCGGGATCCCGAAGAGTTCCTCGCACCCCCGCAGCCCGCTCACGGTCACCTCGGGCCGCTCCGTGCGCTGCCAGTCCTCCCGCGAGAGCCGGAAGCGCTGCGACTCGACGACCTCGCCGCGCAGGACGTCCCGGGTGATGCCGTCCGGCCGGTAGCCGATCTTGCGGGAGACGGTCACCGAGGAGAGGTTCTCGGCGAAGGAAGCGGACGTCGCCGAGACCGTCCCCAGCTCCGCGAACGCCAGGTGCAGCATCCCGAGCCGCATCTCGGTCCCGATCCCCCTGCCCTGGTGCTCGGCGCCGAGCCACGAGCCGGACACGATCTCCCGCCGCACCGCGAACCCGGCGGCCCTCATGTTCTGGACGCCGACGGGCCGCCCCTCGTGGAAGGCGACGAGGTCGAGCGCCCAGTCCTCCGGCGTCCACCGTCCCAGCTTGCCCCAGTACCCCTGGAGGACGTACCGGGCCCGCCCCTGCGGGGGCAGCTCCGTCCACCCGTTCAGGAAGGTCCGGGTGCCCGCGCCGCTCACCCCCCGGGCCGCCACCTCCGCGACCTCTCCGAGCTCGTCCTCGGAGGGGAGCCTCAGTTCCAGGCGAGGGGTCCGTACGCGCAGGGCCTTGAGCGGCCAGTGGTGAGTGATCACCGCACGAGTCTGCACAGCGGCCCCGGGCGGCGCACCCCCGTTTCCGGGAGCGCGGTCCGCCGCTACAGGGCGCCCAGGAAGCCGGGGTCGGCGCCGTCGAACTCGGCGCTCGTCAGGCGCTCCAGGTCCAGGAGTTCCGCGAGGGCCACGACGCGCCGGCTGGTGCCGGCGAGGTCGCGGTGCGCCTCGGCGGACCAGAGGGGCGGGTAGAGGGTGAGGCCCCGGTCGCCGTCGAGCCCGCGGACCTCCTCGCGCCAGCCGGGCCAGCGCAGGTCCTGGTAGAACTCCTCGGTCCCGCCGGACAGCATCCAGGACAGCCAGGCGCCGTAGCCGGAGCCGAGGGCCTCCCAGCGCAGCGCGTCCGGGGCGAAGTAGACGATCTCGCCGGGCCGGCCGGGCAGGCCGACCCGGTCGGCGGGGCCGCCCTGGACGACGAAGACGCCGCCGAGGACGTCGTGGGCCACGACGAGTCCGGCCCGGGGCCGCCAGTGGGGGTCGAACCGGTCCGGGTAGCCGTTGACCCGCGCGATGCCCGGCAGCCGCCGGGAGTCGTCGGCGGCCGGACTGCCGTAGACCCGCAGCCAGCCGTCGTCGACGAACGCGCCGCCGCCGTGCAGCAGGAAGGCCCCGAGGTACGACCGGACGCTCACCTGGGTCTGCAGCAGCGCGGCGGCGCCGACCGCGGGGTCGGCCTCCGGCATCTCGACCGGCACGGCCGCCGCCCGCAGTTCCTCGCCCAGGACCGGCCACGCCGGGTCCTCGACCTCGGTCAGTTCGTTCAGTTCACGCACCGGTGCATGCTCGCACGGCCACCTCCGCCGCCGAACCCGGCCAGGTCCCAGACCTGCTGGTCGGCGTCCCTCTTGCGCCTCGTCATGTTGCCTCCCCCGTCCTCGCGGTGGTCGTCCGCACGGCTCCGAGCCTAGGAAGATCACGGTCCGGGCGCTGTGCCCCCGGCGCTGCCTTCGTTGACGCTCAGCGCACGCGCGCGGAACTCGGTGGGGCTGATCCCGTACGCCTCACGGAAGGTGCGGCTGAAGACGGCCGGGCCGCTGAACCCCCAGCGGGCGGCGATCGCCTGGACGGGACAGGCCGCGAACTCGGGCCGCTCCAGATCGGTCCGGGCCCGTTCGAGGCGGCGGCGCCGGACGCGGGCCTGGACGGTCTCCCCCTCGCCCCTGAAGAGCTGGTGGAGGGCGCGTACCGAGAGGTTGTGGTGGGCGGCGACGGCGACGGGCGTCAGCTCCGGGTCGCCGAGGTTGTACTCGATGAAGGCGTGGACCCGGCGGAGCAGCGTCCGCGTCCGTATCTCGGCGGGGAGCCGGTGCTCGGCGTCGAGGTGGGCGGCGAGGGTGGCGGCCGCGAGGTCGACCGCCGTCGAGCCGATCCGGCGCAGCTCCTCGGGCCCGCACCCGCCGCCGTGGGCGACCAGGGAGCGCAGGAAGTCGGCGAGGACCGCCCCGGCGCCGGTCCCGCCGGGCATCCGGTGGGCGAGGAGGCCGTCCAGCCGTGCGGCGCGCAGGGGCAGGATGTCGCGCGGGAGCTGGAGGATGACCAGTTGTCCCGGCTCGCCCTCGGAGACCGACCGGGCGTCGGAGGGCCGCGAGGTGTCCCAGAAGACCAGGTCCCCGGCCT
Organism: Streptomyces sp. NPDC051180; assembly: GCF_040689545.1. NCBI lineage: Bacteria > Bacillati > Actinomycetota > Actinomycetes > Kitasatosporales > Streptomycetaceae > Streptomyces > Streptomyces sp. NPDC051180. The sequence continues at coordinate 46,933 of NZ_JBFBBC010000018.1, read as the reverse complement.
CCGCCTCGCAGTCGTTGCCGTTCTGGACCAGGGTCATGGCCCCTCGGCTCACCAGGGCGAGCTGGTACTGCTCGGGGTCACCGCGCCGGATCAGCGCGGGGGTGCGGCGCGAGCGCAGGGGCGAGTAAGCGACCCGGGAGACCTGGGGGCCGCCCAGGTCGAGCACGGCCGCCTCCGCGGTGAAGTCGGCGGTCCGGTCGCTGCTGAGGGCGGTGGGCATGACCTCGCGGGAGATCATGTCCGCGAACCACTCGAACCGGTCCCTCTCGGGGAGGTCCCCCGACGACACCACCGACCACATCGCACGCTCCCCCCGGCCGGCCACCTTCACGACGGTGGCCAGAATGCACCGGCTCGAACGGCAACACGGCACCGTTTCATTCCCGTTCACCTCCGGGGCGGACTTTCCGCGCCCCGGGGAACCGTACGGCGCCGGGCAGCACGAGAGGGCCGGAACCCGTCGGTTCCGGCCCTCTCGGAGGTGCGGGGGGTTACTTCTTGACGACCTCTTCGAGGCAGAGGACGAACTTGTCCGAGTCGAGCTGCTGCGCCAGGGCGGAGAGCTCCTGGCCGCACTTGTCGAGGTCGAAGGTGTCGTCGTAGACCTTGACGACCTTGAAGAGGTCGGCCTTGCCGGAGGAGCAGTCCGCGGTGTCGACCTTGGGGTCGTTGTCGGCGCCGGTCACGGTGACGCACTCGCCGGCCTTGGCGTGCACCGGGGCGTCGCCCGTGAGGATGGGCAGACCGAACTTCACGGCGACGGCGATGACGATCGCCGCGATCACGCCGCCGACCTTCTTCAGGACGGTGCTGCCCTTCTTGGCGGGCGCGGCGGGCTGCTGCTCGGGGGTGAGGGGCGCGGACGGCGTCGTCATGAGGGATTCCTTGGGGACGCGGACATGATCAGACGCGAACGTTACATGCGCCAAATCAGACAAAAAGGATCATGAAGATCCACTTCCCGATCAGATGCCGAGTCGTGATCCTGGCGCCCCGTCAGGAGCCCTCAGGGGCGGGGCCCGAGCTGCCGCTGATGCTCCAGCACGCGCCTCAACTCCACCGGAAGCGGGTGATAAGGCCCGTACGCGCGCTCCGCGTCGAACAGCAGCCGCCCGAGCTGGTCCTGCCCTGCCGCGTGCTCGCCCGCCGCCACGAGCAGCAGCCCGACCCGCTGCCGGATGTCGAAGGAACGGACCTGGTCCCGCTCGTAGTACGGCAGGACCGCCCGGAACTCCGCCAGCGCGGCGGCCGTCTCGCCCAACTGCTCCAGACAGAGCGCGGCGTCGTACCGGAACTGCAGCGTCCCCGGATCCGCCGGACCCGCCTCCGCGTCGCGGTCCTCCGCCAGCCGGCGCAGCTCCGGCAGCGCGCGCCGGTACTGGCCGTCGTCCATCAGCGTCGAGGCGTACTGCTTGCGCAGGATGCGGACGACCGGCGACCGCTCCCCGTGCTCGGCCGCCGCCCGGGGCAGGATGCCGCCGAGCAGGTCCACGGCCTGGGTCAGCGACCCCTCGCCCAGCAGCCGCTTCACCTCGTCCACCGCGGCGGCGAGATCGGTGCGCCCGGTGGATCCCGACTGCACCCGGGGGTCGGTACGGGGGTCCGCGGGGCGCGCGGCCGGCGGCGGGGGCGCCTGGGGCGGCAGCTGCACGGGCACCTGCACGGGTACGGCGGCGGGACGCGCCGGCCAGGGCGCGTGCGGCCGCAGGAACGGGCGGGTCGGGTCCATCGGGCCCGTCGGGGCGCCCCGCGCGGGAAGGAGCGGCAGCAGGTGCTCGTACACCTCGTGCGCGCCGGACGGCCTGCTCCGCGGATCCTTGGCGAGCAGCCTCAGGACCAGGGCCTCCAGCACCTCGGGGACCTCGGGCCGCAGCTGCCGGATCGGCACGGGTGGCTCGTACAGGTGCCGGTGCAGGACGCCGAGGGCGGTGGAGCCGGCGAACGGGACGTCGCCGCTGAGCAGTTCGTGCAGCAGGACGCCGAGCGCGTACAGGTCGGTGGACGGGCCCACGGCGCCGCCCATCGCCTGCTCCGGCGCCATGTAGGCCGGGCTCCCGATCGGCGAGCCGGTCTGCGTGAGGCGGGTGGTGTCCGTGTCGAGGACGGAGGCGACGCCCAGGTCGAGGACGGTCACCGACCCGTCCGGACGGACCATCACGTTCCGCGGCTTGAGGTCGCGGTGCACGATCGGCACCGCGTGCACGGCGGCGAGCACCGCGCACAGCTGCGCGGCGACGCAGACGGCCCACTGCCAGGGGTACGGGGTGTGCTCGGCCAGGTGGTCGGCGAGGTCGGCGCCCTCCACGTACTGCATGACGAGGTAGAGGTCGTCGCCGTCGCTGCCCGCGTCGTGCACCGTCACCAGACCGGGGTGGTCGACGTGCGCGGTCACCCGGCACTCGCGCACGAACCGGCGCCGCAGCTCCTCGGCGGCCGTGGCGGGGCCCGTCATCGTCGCCGGCCGGAGCAGCTTCACCGCGACCCGGCGGTCGAGCCGCCCGTCGTAGGCCGTCCAGACCTGGCCCATGCCTCCCTGGCCGATGACGGTGGAGAGCTCGTAACGGCCGCCGATCACCCGCCCGTTCACCGTCGGTCGTCGCCTTCCGGAGTGTCCTTGCGCAGCAGGTCGCTCAGCTCGTCGAGCTCGGCGCGGACCTGCGCGATGCGCGGCGCGGACGGCGTGCCGGGCGGCGGCGTGGCGGCGGGCGGCAGCGGGGTCGCCGGGTGGGGCGCCGGGGGCCGGGAGTCGAGGTACGGGTTGGGGGGCCCGACCGGGCTCGGCACCGTCACGGCCGAACCGTCGGCGCCGTAGGGGCGGTAGGCGGACGCCTGCTCCGGGGCCGCCCCGCGGCGCTCGTAGTGGCGGATCTCCGCGACCAGGTAGTAGGTGACGGAACCGGCCGCCAGGACCGTGATCGTGCCGATCCCGACGAACGCCTCCAGCGTGGTGCCCTCCTCCTCGCCGGTGGCCGCGGCGTACGCGAAGAGGCCCGAGCCGGCCAGGAACGCCAGCCCGAACAGCACCCAGTCCAGCGTGCGGCGGGTCACGATCGCCAGCCTCAGCAGCGGGGCCCAGGCCAGGAACCCGCAGCTGAGCAGCGGGAGCGCGGCGAAGAGCACGCGCAGGGCGATCAGGCCGCCGGAGGCGGGGCTCTTCGGCGGCTGCGGGGCCTGCGGGGGGCCGTACATGTCGGCTGCTCCTGCTCGGACGGATCGGGATGCGAAGACGAGCGTATACACCGATTCGGACAACGGTTCCGGGATACCCGGAACCGTTGTCGAAGAGAGCGGGAAGCGGCCCCCCCGCGGGTCAGGGCGCGACCGTGCCGTCCGCCAGCCCGTCGTACAGGCCCTGCACCAGCTGGTCCCCCAGCCGGGACGCCTCGCGGAGCGCCTGCTCGAAGGCGTCCAGGGCCTGGAACCGCTCGCCGAACCGCCGCTGTTCGGCGAGCGGCAGCCGCGGCAGCTGGAGGCGCCGGACGTCGAGCCGGGTCGCGGTCGAGGCGTAGCTGCTGGCCTGCCTGTTGTTGGCGGTGGCCCGGAGGAATCCGGCCAGGAACCAGGGGTCGAGGGCCGCCGGATCGGGGCGCAGCAGCTGGAGGTTGCGGCCGAGCGCGGCGCCCTCGGCCGAGGAGTCCACGACCCGGACGGCCGCGCCGCCGCCCAGGACGGGGACGACCACGTCCCCGGCGGCGAGCAGCACCGGGTCCTCCGGCGGACCGTCGGGCAGCGTCCCCGACGGAGGCTGGGCGGCCAGCACGTCGTGGTCGGTGAGGACGGGCACCGGGGCGCCGGCGGGGGCCGTGCCCGCGCCGCCCGCGCGCAGGGTCAGGGCACCGGCCCTGGCCAGCTCGCCGACGGTGGTCGTGGGGCGGCCGACCGGACCGCCGCCGGCGGTGGCCGGGTCGGTCACGGGCGGCGGGGTCAGCTCCCTGGTCCGGTGCAGGGTCTCCGTCAGCCGCTCGCGCACCCCGGCCAGCTGGTCGGCTCCCTCGGCGGCGGCCGGCGGCGGCAGGTGGCGGGCCGGCGCGAGGTCGACGTCGTCGTCGAGGAGTTCGATGACGGGGACGGACCGGCTCGCGCCGGGGACCGCGGTGACGCTCCCGTCCCGGTCGAAGGGCTTCCACGCCTCCAGCACGGCGGTGTGGACGGCCGGCCAGTCGATCCGGTCGCGGGTGTCGCGGGCCGGACCCGTGTGCTCGGACGCGGTGTCGACGAGGAGGAGTTCGGCGGGCGGGCGCTCCCCCGGGGCGGGCCGGCGCAGCACCCACAGGTGGAGCGGGATGCCGTACGGGGGCGCGGCGCCGGCCGGGAGGGCGACGACCGCGCGCAGGGCGCCCCGGCGGAGCAGGTCGGCGCGGATCCGGCGGCCGGAGCGGCGCGAGGCGGCGGCGGGCGGCATGAGGAGGACGGCGGTGCCGCCGGGCCGGAGCCGGGCCAGGGCGTGCTGCACCCAGGCGAGTTCGGACTCCGTGCGGGCCGGGAAGCCGTACTCCCAGCGCGGGTCGTAGGCCAGCTCGTCGTGGCCCCAGTTGCGTTCGTTGAACGGCGGGTGGCACAGGACGGCGTCCGCGGCGAGCGACGGGAAGGCGTCGGCGCGCAGGCTGTCGCCGGACCGGACGCGGATGTCGGCGTCGGCGGCGAGCGCCAGGCGCAGGGCGGTGAGCGCGGCGAGGTCGGGGTCGGCGTCCTGGCCGCAGAAGGCGCCGGGCCGGGCGACCGCGGTGAGCAGGCTGCCGGTGCCGCAGGCGGGGTCGAGGACGGTGAGCGGGGCGTCGCCGTCGCCCGTGCGGGGCGGCAGGGCGAGCGCCGCCATGAGGGCGGCGGGGCCGGGCGGGGTCAGGGTGTACTGCCGCGGGTTGGCGTCGAGGTGACGGCCGAGCAGGAACTCGAACGCCGGGCGCACCCCGGCCTCCGCCGCCAGCTCGGCGGCGCCCCGCAGCAGGGGGACGGAGGCGGTGAGCGCGGCGCTGGTGGGGGTGTGGACGGACCGTCCGGGGCCGAGGCGCTCGCCGAGCGTCTCCTCCAGGGCGACGGGCAGCACCTCGACGAACCGGTCGTCGGGCAGCTCGGCCAGCGCGGGCCAGGCCGCGGACCTCTCCCGGACGAGCAGGAGGGCGCAGCCGGCGTGGACGAGGGCCGTCACGGCGCCCGCCGGATGGCCCGCGATCTGCTGCCAGACGCGCTCGCGGAGCGGGACCTCGGCCAGCTTGCCCTGGTCGCGGAGCCACTGCTCGACATCGGCCAGGGCGAAGGAGGGGCTCGTCTCCGTGCCCCCGACGGGCTTGGGGAAGTCGGCGTGGCGGCGGCGCCAGTTGCTGACGGCCGCCCGGCCGACGCCCGCGAGCCGGGCGATCCCGGCGGCGGTCACCTCGGCACCGCCGGGCTCCGTCCCGCCCGCGTCTCCGCCGCCCACGTCTGCTGCGCGCTCCGGCACGTGACCCATCTCCCCTGGTTCGCCCGCTGGCTCGTCCTGCTCGTCCTCGTGTGACCCCAATCCTACTGAGGAACGCGTCGGACACCACTTCACAGTGTGAGTCGATCTGTTTTTCGTGAACCGTGTTGACTCGGTTCACAGCCTCTGCTGTGATTGACCCATCGCGCCAGACAGCCTCATCGTCCGGGAGGACACACCCATGTCGTACGACACCCAGGTCCCGCCTGCCGCTCCGCAGGTCATGCGCAACGGGCTCGGCACCGCCGCCCTGATCCTCGGCATCATCGGCACGCTCTCCGGCTTCGTCCCCTTCTTCTTCTGGCTGGCCGGCATCCTGGGCGTGATCGCGCTGATCCTGGGCCTGGTCGCCAGGGGCCGCGTGAAGCGCCGCGAGGCGGACAACAAGGGAGTGGCCCTCACCGGCGTCATCCTGGGTCTCGCGTCCCTGGTCCTCTCGATCGTCGGCCTGGTCATCGTGGTCACGGCCGTCAGCGACGCGGTCGACGAGATCGACAAGTCCATCAAGGACTCGGCGCCGAAGGACCCCTCCGCGAGCCCGAAGGGCAAGGCCCCCGCGGCCGACGCCGGGAAGAACAAGGGCGCGGGCCTGGCGGACGGCGACACGTCCGTCTACGACGACGACGTCAAGGTCACGGTCTCGGACCCGAAGCCCTTCTCCCCGAGCGAGTTCTCGATCGGCCACACCAAGGGCAACAAGGCGTACCAGGTGACCGTCGTCATCGAGAACGGCGGCAAGGAGAAGTTCGACACCACCCTCGTGTCCTTCAGCGCCACGGCCGGCAAGGACGGCGTCGCCGCCGAGCAGATCATGGACGACAAGGTCGGCGCGGGCTTCGAGGGCACGATCATGCCCGGCAAGAAGGCCACCGTCACCGTCGCCTTCGACGCCCCCGAGGACGCGAAGAACCTGACCGTCGAGGTCAACCCCGGCTTCACCTACGACGCCTCGCAGTGGGAGCTGAAGATCGGCTGACGCGGCAGCACGCCGACCGGCCGCGTCCCCGGCCGACCGACACCGGTCGACTCGGGCCGGCACCGGTCACCACGGTCCGGCACGACCGGGCACACCAGGACCGGGGGCCCTTCGGGGCCCCCACCGCCGTACGACCCCCTCGGAGAGACCCCCATGCGCACCTCCTCCCGCCCCCGGGCCGGCCGCGGCAGGCACGCCGCCGCCGCCCTGCTGTGCGCCGCCGTCGCGGCCGGCGCAGCGGCCTGCGGACCGTCCCCGGACGACGCGAAGGCGGCCGGCTCCCCCGCGGAGCCGACGGGGTCGGCCCGCGCGAAGGCGAGCGGACCCTTCGGGGAGCTGACGGGGTCGCAGATCGTCGACAAGGCGTTCGCGGCGACGAGGGCGGCGAAGTCCCTGACCCTGGACATCGACCTGCGGTCCGCCGACGAGCCGACGAAGGGCTACCTCTCGCTGGACAGCCGGGGGAAGTGCGTCGGCACCCTGTCGCTCGGCACGGCCAGTACGGCCGAACTGCTCAAGGCCGACGACCGCGACGTCTACCTGCGCTTCGACGAGGCGTTCCTGCGCGAGCAGGTCAAGGAGGAGAGCCCGGAGCAGCAGGAGGCCACACTCGATCAGTTCCGCGGGCGCTGGACGAAGATGCCGCTGTCGGACCCCGACGCCGAGGACATGACGGCACTCTGCGACCTGGAGTCGCTGCTCTCCTCGTTCGACGGGGGCGCGAGCGGCATCGTCAAGGGCGGGGAGACCACCGTCGGCGGACGGAAGGCGCTGGCGCTGACGGAGCCGGCCGGCGGCGGCGAGACCAGCACCGTCTACGTGGCGACCGAGGGCACGCCGTACGTCCTGCGGATCGTCACGTCCGGCGGCGACGAGCCGGGGACGATCACCTTCTCCCGGTTCGGCAGGCCGGTCGTCGCGAAGGCCCCCGCGGCGAAGGACGTCGTCGTCACCGAGTGACCGGGCCGGAGCACCCGCGCCCGGGGCGGGGCCGCCACCGGGGGACGGCCCCGCCCCGCGCGCGGGCGGACAGGCGTACGCGTGCGTACGCCCGTCGGTGGTTCAGATGCGGTGACGCACCCAGACGTTGGGCTCGACGTAGACCGCGTATCCGCGGGTGGCCTGGCAGTGGACGGGGACCAGGGCCCCCTCCACCTCGACCGGACCGTCCGCGTCGAAGGGGAGACCCGTCCACTTGCGCCACTGCTCGACGGAGCCGGAGACCGTCATCGACGCGGCGGCCACCGCCTCGATCCTGCCGCCCGCGCGCACGTGGACACGGAGCCACGGGTCGTGCGGCAGTCCGTCGCTCTCCCGGGTGCGGAAGGCGTACTCGTGGATCGAGGTGCCGGACTCCAGGTGCTTGCCGTTCGGCCGGACCGGCGCGACGAGTTCGGCGAAGCCGCGCGCGCCCGCGTTGTCCCGCATGGCGGCCAGCATCCGGTGCGAGACGCCGCGGCCCAGGGCCGTGGTGTCGACCGTGATCTCGATCGCGCTGACCGTGTCGGCCTCCCGGCCGTGCTTCAGGTCGGAGAAGGCCCAGAGGAGCACCTCGTCCCAGCCGCGCGCGGGCAGTTCGCGGCGGCCGTCCAGGTCGAGGCGGAAGGGGACGCTGAAGCCCCGGGCGACGACCTTGCCGTCGGCGTCGGTGGCCACGAGGACGAACTCCGGCATCTCGCGCACGATCCGCCCGATGTTGGCCCAGCCCACCGGGTCGTACATCATGAACTCGGGCCACAGGTCCTGCATGCCCCACATCGGCCCTTCCAGTTCGGGGCGCTCGGCGAGGGTCGATATGTTGAGATCCATGCGGGCAGGATAGAGATCGCTGCGTGCTACACCAACCCGTTTTCGAGCCGGTCTCGGTGCGGGATTTCCCGACAGGTCTTCCCGGCCCGACCGTGCGTCACGGAAGTTTCTGCTGAGGGCACGCCGTCAGGACCCGCTTCATCGCGTCCCGCTCACCCTTCGTCACCCACACCCCGTACTTCTTCTTCACGGCGATCTGCCGTGCCACGTAGGTGCAGCGGTAGGCCCCGTTCGGAGGCAGCCAGGTCGCCGCGTCGCCGTCGGACTTGCGGCGGTTCGTCGAGGCGTCCACGGCGAGGAGGTTGAGCGGGTCGTTGGCGAAGCGGCGCCGGGTCTCGCCGTCCCACTTCTGCGCGCCCTTCTGCCAGGCGTCGGAGAGCGCGACGACGTGGTCGACGTCGACCTTGCTGCGGCCCCGCGCGTAGGCGATGGAGCCGCCCGTGTACGGGTCCTTCGCGAGGGTGCCGGAGGCGACCTTGCAGTGGCCGTCGGCGAAGCGGACCCCGGTCAGGTCGCGCTTGAGTATGTCGTCGCGGGTTCCGCAGCCGTTGCCGTCGACGTCCACCCAGGCGCGGCCGAACTTCTCCCGCTCGTAACCGGTCTTCGGGGCACGGCCCTTGACCGTCAGGGTGTCCACGGCCGCCAGGGCCGTGCCGCGCGCGGCGGGCTTGCCGCCCGAGCCGCCGCCGGGCTCCGGCCTGCCGGCGTCGCCCGGCGAGCAGGCGGTGGCGACGAGGGCCGCGGCGGCGAGCGCCGTGACGGCCAGGAGGCTTCGGCGGGTGCGGTACGTCCGTGGTGTGAACACCCGCGCATCCTAGGGGGTGTCCGAAAAGTCCGGTCTCTACGGCAGCCTTCGGGCCGGGCCGGGCCGGTGCGAGCCGGGCCGGACCGGGCCGGACCGGCCAGGGCCCCGACGTGCCGGTCCGCACCGACGGCCGTTCAGACCTTGCCGATGCCGAGGGTGTTCTCGGACGGGAGCAGGCCCGAGCCGATGGCGGCCAGCCAGGGGCCGCCGAGCAGGTCGGCGAGCCGGGCGGTGCCGTCGGGGCCGAGGGCGGCCCAGGGGGCGGCGGCCAGTTCGTCCGTGCGCCGCTCGACCTCGGCGCGCAGGGCGCGCCCGGCCTCCGTGACGCCGCCGGACGGGTCGAGGAGCCCGCGGGCCGCCAGCCGCTCCCGGGCGGCGGACCACTCGGCGGCGGACCAGCCGCGGCTCTCGAAGACGGGCTCGGGGGCGGCGCCGATCGCGGCGAAGGAGACCAGCGCCTCGACCGGGTCGAGCCCCGCGGCCTGGAGCGCGGCGAGGTGCCCGTCACCGCGGTGTTCGCGCAGGACCGTCGCGGCCTGCCAGAGGACGAGGTGCGGGGCCTCGGGCCAGGGCAGGTCCGCGTTGGCGGCGGCGAGCGGGCGGCCCGCAAGCCCCAGGGGCACGACGGCCCCGGCGGCGCGGCGGGCGAGGGCGGCGGCCTCGGCGAGTGCGGGGTCCTCGACGGCGTCGTCGCCGAGGACGGCCCGGTAGGTGCGGTCGACGGCCCGCAGCCGGGCGGCGAGCACGTCGGAGGGGGCGGCGGTCTCCCAGGCGGCGGGGACGTACCGGGCGACCATCGCCGGGCTGAAGCTGTAGAAGGCCGACGTCGTCGTGGCCGCGCCGGGGGTGCCGAGGGGCGCGGCCCGCCAGGCGAAGTAGGCGGGCCAGCGCTCGGAGGTGTCGTACCCGAGGGCGGCGGCCTCGTCGAACGCCTCGGGGGCGTAGTACACGAGGGCGTGCAGGGGTTCGAGCAGGTGCCACATCTGGCGTACGCGTCCGTTGTCCACGGTCTCCTCTTTTCTCCGCACCCATCGTCTTGTCACTGACAAGATTGCTCCCGCCCCAGGAACTTGTCAATGCCTAGATACGGACTAGGCTGCCCCCATGACGAGCCGGAACAGCTACCACCACGGCGACCTGCGACAGGCCGTCCTCGCCGCCGCCCTCGACGTCATCGCGGCCGAGGGCCCCGGAGCACTGAGCCTGCGCGACCTCGCCCGCCGCGCCGGGGTCTCCCACGCCGCGCCCGCCCACCACTTCAAGGACCGCACCGGGCTCCTCACGGCCATCGCCACCCAGGGGTACGAGCTGCTCGCCGACGCCCTCGCCGACGCCCCCGAGCTGCGCGAACGCGGCGTGCGGTACGTACGGTTCGCCGTCGCGCACCCCGCCCACTTCACCGTCATGTTCCAGCCGGAGCTGCTCCGCGCCGACGACCCCGACCTCGTCGCCGCCCGGGAGCACGCCTCCGCCGAACTCCGCGCCGGCGTCGCCTCCCTGCCGTCCGCGACCGCCGCACCGGACGACGCCGCCGCACTGCCCGGCACCGATCCCGTGCGGGACGCCCCCGACGCGCGTACCGTCGGCATCGCCGCCTGGTCGCTCGCCCACGGCTTCGCGACCCTGCTGCTCACCCACAACCTGGACGGGGCGGTCGGGGAGCGGGAACCGGGCGAGGTCTTCCGGACGTTGACCGGCCTGATGTTCGGCACCGAGCCCCCCACGGAGGGCCGGCACGGATGAACGGATGACGATGGACGCTCGGCTCGGGCGCACGGCCGCCGCCCTCCTCGCCCTGGCCGTCACGGCGACCCTGACCGCGTGCGGCTCGGCCGCCGCGGGACCGCGCACCGCGGCCGCCGGCCCCCACGCCGCGGCCACCGGACCCGGGCTCCCGGCCTCCCCGCCACCCGGCACCGCCCCGCTCGGCGCCGTGCCCCCCGCCCCCCTCGCGCCGGGCACACCGGCCCTCCCCCTCTGGCGCGGCTCCTGGGCGGCCTCGCCGCAACAGCCCCTCGACGTCGCCTGGTCGGGCCGGGGCTTCGCGGACCGGACACTGCGCCAGACGGTCCGCCTCACGGCCGGCGGCGACCGGGTCCGCGTCGAACTCACCAACCGCTACGGCACCACGCCGCTCCGCGTCACCCGCGCCACCGTGGCCCGCGCCACCCCGTCGGGCGACGGCTCCGTCGCACCCGGATCGGTCCGCCCGCTCCGCTTCGACGGCCGGCCCTCCGTGACGATCCCGCCCGGAGACACGCTCCTCAGCGACGCCGCGGACCTCCCCGTCGAGGCCCTCGCCCCGCTCGCCGTCACCCTCTACCTGGCGGAGCCGACCGGTCCCGCCACCTTCCACCGCATCGCCGCCACCAGCCTCCTCGCGGCCGGCGACCACAGCGCCGACCCGTCGGGATCGGCCTTCCGGGAGGCCGGGGGGTCCTGGTACTACCTGTCCGGCGTCGAGGTCTCCGGCGGACGCGAGGCCGTGCGCCGGGGCGGCGTCGTCGCCTTCGGCGACTCGATCACCGACGGCGCCGGCGCCACGCGGGACGCGAACGCCCACTACCCCGACGAACTGGCCGAGCGCCTCGCCGCCGCCGGCCGGCCCCGCGCCGTCCTCAACCACGGCATCAGCGGCAACCAGGTCGTCAACGACACCACCTGGGCCGGCGAGAAGGCCCTCACCCGCTTCCGCAAGGACGTCCTCACCGAACGCGGCGTCCGGACCGTCATCCTCCTCGAAGGCATCAACGACCTCGGTTCGAGCGAGGTCAACCCGCCCTCCACCGCCACCCCCGAGGTCACCGTCGATCGGCTGATCGCGGCCCACCTCACCCTCGTCGCCGAGGCCCGCGCCCACGGCCTCCGCGTCATCGGCGCGACCCTCACCCCCGTGGGCGGCTCCCCCTACGACACCCCCACCGTCGAGGCCAAGCGCAACGCCTTCAACCACTGGGTCCGCACCTCGGGCGCCTACGACGCCGTCGTCGACTTCGACCGCGCCCTCGCCGACCCCTCGGCCCCCCACCGCCTCCTCCCCGCCTACGACTCCGGCGACCACCTCCACCCCGGCGACGCCGGCTACCACGCCATGGCCGAGGCCGTGGACCTCGACGCGCTGTAGCCGCCTCCGGCACCCGGAACGGATCGGCATCCGGACCCCGAACACCTGCCTGACACTCCCTCATGTCCTTTTACACATAAGGGAATAGAAGGAATCGATCACGACTTGAACCTCATGCGCCCCACCGGCGCCACTGATCGAACTCCACGGGGGAGACACCGGATGAACACCCGCACCACCCTCCGGCACACCGCTGCCGCCCTGCTCGCCGCGACCACCCTGACCCTCCTGCCGGCCACCGCGACGGCCACCACGGAATCGGCCGCCGGCCGCCACACGGACGGCGGATGGCGCGGCGCCTGGGCCGCCTCCCCGCAGTCGGCGGCCCAGTCCTTCGTCCCCAACTGGTCGCAGCAGGGCTTCGCCGACCAGACGGTCCGCCAGGTCGTCCGCGTCAGCGCGGGCGGCACACGGAACCGGATCGAGCTGACCAACCGGTACGGCACCGCCCCGCTGCGGATCACCGGCGCCACCGTCGCCCGTACCGCCGACGGCAGCGCGGTCGAGCCCGGCTCCGTCCGCCGGCTCCTCTTCGGCGGCCGGACGTCCGTGACCATCCCGGCCGGCGGCACCCTCCGCAGCGACGCCGCGCACCTGCCCGTCGACGCCTTCGAGTCGCTGACCGTCACCCTCTACCTGGCGGGCGGGACCGGCCCCGCCACCTTCCACCAGTTCTCCACCGCCACCAGCTACCGCGCGAACGGCGACCACCGCGCCGACGTGTCCGGCACCGCCTTCAAGGAGAGCACCGACGCCTGGTACTACCTCTCCGGCGTCGAGGTCTCCGGCGGTCGGGAGGCCGGGCGCGGGAACGGGATCGTCGCCTTCGGCGACTCGATCACCGACGGCGTCGGCTCCACGGTCAACGCGAACGACCGCTACCCCGACGAGCTCGCCGAACGCCTCGCCGCCGCCGGCCGGCCCCGCGCCGTCCTCAACCACGGCATCGGCGGCAACCAGGTCGTCAACGACACCACCTGGGCCGGCGAGAGCGCCCTCCACCGCTTCCGCAAGGACGTCCTCACCGAACCCGGGGTCCGCACCGTCATCCTCTTCGAAGGCATCAACGACATCGGCGGCAGCGGCCCCGCCTTCCCGGACCCCACCCCCGAGGTCTCCGTCGACCGGCTGATCGCCGGCCACCTCGCCCTCGTCCGCGAGGCCCACGCCAAGGGCCTCAAGGTCATCGGCGCGACCCTCACCCCGATCGCGGGCTCCTTCTACGACAGCCCCGAGAACGAGGCCAAGCGGACCGCCTTCAACCAGTGGGTCCGCACGTCCGGCGCCTACGACGCCGTCGTCGACTTCGACCGCGCCGTCGCCGACCCGGCCCACCCGGAGCGCGTCCTGCCCGCCTACGACGCCGACGACCACATCCACCTGAACGACGCCGGTTACGCCGCCCTGGCCGGCGCCCTCGACCTCGACGAGCTCTGACCGATCCGTCGCCCCGGCCGCCCCGGCCGCCCCGCCTTCCGGAGCGGCCGGAGCGGCCGGGACGACACCGTCACGAGTCGAGGATCGTCGTAAGGAACTCCCCGGTCCACGCCAGGAGTTCACGGCCCACCACCGGCTTGCCGCCGATCTTGCCCGTCGTCGGACGCGGGACGAGGATCTGGTGGACGGCCGGCTTGATGACCGTCCGCGGGTGGAGCCGCTTGAGGCGCAGCTCCTGCGACTCGCGCAGCTCCACCGGGGCGAAGCGGATGTTGGAGCCCTGGAGGACGATCTCGCCGACGCCGCAGGAACGGGCCAGCATCCGCAGACCCGCGACCAGGAGCAGGTTCTCGACCGGCTCGGGCAGCTTGCCGTAGCGGTCGGTGAGCTCCTCGCGGACGGCGCGGATGTCCTCCTCGGAGTTGGCGGAGGCGATGGAGCGGTACGCCTGGAGGCGCAGCCGCTCCCCCGGGGCGTAGTCGTGCGGCATGTGGGCGTCGACCGGAAGCTCGATCTTGACCTCCAGCGGAGCCTCCTCCTCGGCCCCGCCCTCCATCTGCGCCCGGTAGTCGGCGACGGCCTCGCCGACCATGCGGACGTACAGGTCGAAGCCGACGCCCGCGATGTGACCGGACTGCTCGCCGCCGAGGAGGTTGCCCGCGCCGCGGATCTCCAGGTCCTTCATGGCCACGTACATGCCCGCGCCCATCTCGGTGTGCTGGGCGATCGTCGCCAGCCGCTCGTGGGCGGTCTCGGTGAGCGGCTTCTCCGGCGGGTACAGGAAGTAGGCGTAGCCGCGCTCGCGGCCCCGGCCGACCCGGCCGCGCAGCTGGTGCAGCTGGGACAGGCCGAAGTTGTCGCCGCGCTCCACGATGAGGGTGTTGGCGTTGGAGATGTCGATGCCGGACTCCACGATCGTGGTGGAGACGAGGACGTCGAACTTCTTCTCCCAGAAGTCCACCACGACCTGTTCGAGCGCGGACTCCGACATCTGGCCGTGGGCGGTGGCGATCCTCGCCTCGGGGATGATCTCGCGCAGCCTGGCCGCGGCCCGGTCGATGGAGTCGACGCGGTTGTGGATGTAGAAGACCTGGCCCTCGCGCAGGAGTTCACGGCGGACGGCCGCGCCGATCTGCTTCTCCTCGTACGGGCCGACGAAGGTCAGGACCGGGTGGCGCTCCTCCGGCGGGGTGGTGATCGTCGACATCTCGCGGATGCCGGTGACCGCCATCTCCAGCGTCCGGGGGATGGGGGTGGCCGACATCGTCAGCACGTCGACGTTGGCCCGCAGCTTCTTCAGCTGCTCCTTGTGCTCGACGCCGAAGCGCTGCTCCTCGTCGACGATGACCAGGCCGAGGTCCTTGAACTTCGTCTCGGAGGAGAAGAGGCGGTGGGTGCCGATGACGATGTCGACCGACCCCTCCCGCAGCCCCTCCATCGTCGCCTTCGACTCGGTCTCCGTCTGGAAGCGGCTCAGCGCCCGCACCTTCACCGGGAACTGGGAGTAGCGCTCGCTGAAGGTGCCGAAGTGCTGCTGGACGAGCAGCGTCGTCGGGACGAGGACGGCGACCTGCTTGCCGTCCTGGACGGCCTTGAAGGCCGCCCGGACCGCGATCTCCGTCTTGCCGTAGCCGACGTCGCCGCAGATCAGGCGGTCCATGGGGACGGTCTTCTCCATGTCCTCCTTCACCTCGGCGATGGTGGACAGCTGGTCGGGCGTCTCCGCGTACGGGAAGGCGTCCTCCAGCTCGCGCTGCCAGGGGGTGTCCGGGCCGAAGGCGTGGCCGGGGGCCGCCATCCGGGCCGAGTACAGCTTGATCAGGTCGGCGGCGATCTCCTTGACGGCCTTCTTGGCGCGCGCCTTCGTCTTCGTCCAGTCCGCGCCGCCGAGCCGGTGCAGGGTCGGTGCCTCGCCGCCCACGTACTTGGTGACCTGCTCCAGCTGGTCGGTGGGGATGTAGAGCCGGTCGCCGGGCTGGCCGCGCTTGGCGGGGGCGTACTCGACGAGGAGGTACTCGCGGGTGGCGCCCTGCACGGTCCGCTGGACCATCTCCACGTACCGGCCGACGCCGTGCTGCTCGTGCACGATGTAGTCGCCGACCTCCAGGGTCAGCGGGTCGATCGTCTTGCGCCGCTTGGCCGGCATCCGCTGGCCGTCCTTGCCGGCCGCCTTCTGCCCGGACAGGTCCGTCTCGGTGAGGACGGCCAGCTTCAGGGCCGGGTCGACGAAGCCGTGGTCGAGGGAGCCGGTCGACACGTGCACCACGGACGGCGAGATCTCGGCGAGGTCCGCGTCGAGGCGGGCGGCGATGCCCTCGCCGCCGAGGACCTCGACGGTGCGGGACGCGGGGCCGTGGGCCTCCGTCACGTAGACCGTGCGCCAGCCGTCGGCCAGCCAGCCCTTGGTGTCGGCGAGCGCGCGGGCGGTGTCGCCGCGGTAGGACTCCGGGGCGTGCATGCCGAGGGTCAGGGTGTCCCCCGACACGATCTCGTCCGCCGCGAACGGCGACACCGTCCACCAGGCGATGTCCAGCTCGCGCGCCCGGTCCCGGACGTCCGCGATGCCCCACAGGGAGGCCGCGCCGACGTCGATGGGGGCCTCGCCGCCACCGGCGGTCGCCGCCCACGACGCCTGGAGGAACTCCTGCGAGGTGGCGACCAGGTCCGCCGCCCGGGTGCGGACCCGCTCCGGGTCGCAGACCACGGCCAGGGCGCCCTTCGGCAGCACGTCGAGCAGCAGCTCCATGTCGTCGACGAGGACGGGCGCGAGGGACTCCATGCCCTCGACGGCGATCCCCTCGGCGATCTTGTCCAGCAGCTCGCCGAGCTCCGGGTGCGCCTCGGCCAGCTCGCGGGCCCGCGAGCGGACGTCGTCGGTCAGGAGCAGCTCCCGGCAGGGCGGCGCCCACAGGCCGTGCTCGGCGACCTCCAGGGACCGCTGGTCCGCCACCTTGAAGTAGCGGATCTCCTCGATGTCGTCGCCCCAGAACTCGATGCGGAGCGGGTGCTCCTCGGTCGGCGGGAAGACGTCCAGGATGCCGCCGCGCACGGCGAACTCGCCGCGCTTCTCGACCAGCTCCACCCGGGAGTACGCGGCCGCCGCGAGCCCCTCCACGACGGTGTTCAGGTCCGCCGTGCCGCCGCTGCGCAGCGCCACGGGCTCCAGGTCGCCCAAGCCCTTGACCTGCGGCTGGAGCACGGAGCGGATGGGCGCGACGACCACGCTCACCGGACCGGCCGCCGGGTCGTCGTCACGGGGGTGCGCGAGCCGGCGCAGGACGGCGAGGCGGCGTCCGACGGTGTCGGAGCGGGGCGACAGCCGCTCGTGCGGCAGCGTCTCCCACGAGGGGTACTCCACGACCGTGTCCGGGTCGAGCAGCGACCGCAGCGCGGCGGCCAGGTCCTCCGCCTCCCGTCCGGTCGCGGTGACGGCGAGGACCGGGCGGCCGGAGTCGCGGGCGAGCGCGGCCAGCGCGAAGGGGCGTGCGGCGGCCGGACCCACCAGGTCCACATGCGGACGGTTCCCGTCGGCGGCGGCCTTCACCGCCTCGGCGAGAGCCGCGTCCTTGACGACGACATCGAGCAGACCGTGCAGGCTCATGAAGGTGTCCATCCCGAGGGGTGCCGGAGGCGGGCAACGCGAACAGCCCGACACGTCGTACGGGCCGGGGTGTCCAGCGTACGACGGTGCACCGACAGCCGCTTCCGAAACACGGGCGGCCCCGGTGGTGCTCCACCGGGGCCGTACCGCTGCGCGCCGTGACCGCTACTCGCTCGCGATCGCGTTCAGGACGTTCATCCGGCCCGCCCGGAAGGCCGGGACGAGGGCCGCGAAGAGGCCCACGAAGGCCGATCCGACGAAGACGGTGAGGATCGTCGGCCACGGGATCTCCAGGACGCCCAGGCCCTCCAGGGCCAGCAGCTTCTGGGCCGCCGTGCCCCAGCCCATGCCCAGGCCGAGGCCGAGGAGGGCGCCGAAGAGGGCGATCACCACCGACTCCAGCCGGATCATGCGGCGCAGCTGGCGGCGGGAGAGGCCGATGGCCCGCATGAGGCCGATCTCGCGGGTCCGCTCGACCACCGACAGGGCGAGGGTGTTCACCACGCCGAGGATCGCGACGACGATGGCCAGGGCGAGGAGCCCGTACACGATGTTGAGGAGCTGGCCGACCTGGTCCTTCAGGTCCTCCTTGTAGTCGGCCTGGTTGCTCGCCTTGTACTGCGGGTAGGGCGCGAGGGCGTCCTTGACGGCCTGGTACGCCGCGGCCTCCTGGCCGTCCTTCGCGCTGGCGAGGAGCAGCAGGCTGTTGGGGACCTTGTCGGCCGGGACGTACCGGGTCAGGGTCGTGACGTTGACGTACATGACGCCGTCGTCGATGTTGCCCGTGTCCCGGGTGATCGCCGCGACCTTCAGCTTCACCGTATCGCCGCCGGTGAAGGCGACGGTCAGGACGTCGCCGACCTTCACGCCGTGCTCGGCGGCGTAGTCGGTGCCGACGGACATCGCGCCCTCGCCGTAGGCGTCCGCGAGGGTGCCGGCGGTGGTCTCGCGCCGCAGGTCCTTCGTGTACGTCGGGTCGGTGGCGGCCATCTCCGCGGTGGCGACCTTGCCGCGCGGGTCGGTGACCTTGGCGTCGACCCAGCGGTACTCGGTGACGTGGTCCAGGCCCGGGAGCTTCTCCAGGGCCGCCTGCGCCTGCGGCACGATCGGCTGCCCGGTGCCGGACTGCACGATGTAGTCGGCGCCGACCGAGCGGTCCAGTTCCTCGGTGGCCGAGGCGACCATCGAGGACCCGACCACCGAGAGGCAGGCGACGAGCGCGAGGCCGATCATCAGCGCGGCACCGGTGGCGCCGGTGCGGCGCGGGTTGCGCAGCGCGTTGCGTTCGGCCATCCGGCCGACCGGGCCGAAGACCCGCAGGACGACCACGCCGAGGGCGCGGACCACGCCGCCCGCCAGGAGCGGGCCGACGATGACGAAGCCGAGGAGCGACAGGACGACGCCGAGGCCGAGCCAGAGGGAGCCGGGGCCCGCCTCGGCCGCGCGGGTCGCGGTCCACAGGGAGGCCGCGCCGGCGGCGGTCAGGAGCAGTCCGATCGCGCCCCGCACCCGGCCGGCCTTCCCGTCGGCGGGGGTGCCCGCGTCACGGAGGGCGGCCATCGGGGAGACCTTGCCGGCGCGGCGGGCCGGGATGTACGCGGCGAGGACGGTGACGACCACGCCGAGGACCAGGCCGACGACCGGGGTCGTCCACTTCACCGTGAGGTCGCGGGTCGACAGCTCCATGCCCACCGCGGACATCAGCTTCATCAGGCCGACGGCGAGTCCGACGCCGGCCGCGACGCCGGCGACCGAGCCGACGACTCCGAGGAGCACGGCCTCGACGAGGACGGAGCGGTTCACCTGCCGGCGGCTGGAGCCGATGGCCCGCATCAGGCCGATCTCGCGGGTGCGCTGGGCGACCAGCATGGAGAAGGTGTTGACGATGAGGAAGATGCCGACGAGGAAGGCGATCCCGGCGAAGCCGAGCATCGCGTACTTCATGACGTCGAGGAATCCGGCGACGTCCTCGCGGCCCGCGTCCGCGGTCTCGGCGGCCGTCTGGAGCTTGTAGCCGTCGCCGAGGGCGGCGGCGATGTTCGCCTTCAGCGCCTCGTCGGCGACCCCGGGCTTCGCGTCGGCCGTGATCTGGGTGAACAGACCTTCCTTGCCGAGCAGTTCGCGCTGGGCGGTGGCCGTGTCGAAGTAGACGACCGTGGCGCCCGGGTTGGTGACCTTGAAGTCGACGATCCCGGAGATCTTCGCGGTGAAGTCGCCGGTGACGGCGATCGTCCGCAGCGGGTCGCCGATCTTCAGGTGGTGCTTCTCGGCGGTCGCGCCGTCGACGACCACGTCGGTGGGGCCGCGCGGCTCGTGGCCGGAGACCAGTTCCACCGAACGCAGCTCGTTGGGCGTCCAGTTGACGGCGATGGTCGGCGCGCCGCCGGTCGGACCGACGTTCTTGTTCCGCCCGTCGACGACGGTGACGCTGGTGGACGCGACCGAGCCCTGCGCGGCCTGCACGCCCTCCGCCGTGCGCACCTGCTCGACGAGCGCGGCGGGCAGGGCCTCGGGGCGGCCGGTCTGCGGCGTCTCGTCGTCGGCCGCCGCGCCCTTGGGGCTGACGGTGACGTCGGACGCGGTCACGGCGAAGAGCTTGTCGAACGTCGTGTTCATGGTGTCCGTGAACACCAGGGTGCCGCTGACGAAGGCGACGGAGAGCAGGACGGCGATGGCGGAGAGCGCCATCCGGCCCTTGTGCGCGAAGAAGTTGCGCAGCGACGTCTTGAGGACGCTCATGACGTCCGCCCGCGCGCGTCGAAGTCCTTCATGCGGTCGAGCACGGCGTCGGCGGTGGGCCGCTCCATCTCGTCCACGATCCGCCCGTCGGCGAGGTAGAGGACGCGGTCCGCGTACGAGGCGGCGACCGGGTCGTGGGTGACCATGACGATCGTCTGCCCGAGTTCGTCGACGGAGGTCCGCAGGAAGCCGAGCACTTCGGCGCCGGCCCGCGAGTCCAGGTTGCCGGTGGGCTCGTCGCCGAAGATGATCTCCGGCCGGGCGGCGAGCGCGCGGGCCACGGCCACGCGCTGCTGCTGACCGCCGGAGAGCTCGTTGGGCCGGTGCTTGAGGCGCTCGGACAGGCCGACCGTGTCGACGACCCTCCGCAGCCACTCCGCGTCCGGCTTGCGCCCCGCGATGTCCATCGGCAGCGTGATGTTCTCGATGGCGCTCAGTGTCGGCAGCAGGTTGAACGCCTGGAAGATGAAGCCGATCCGGTCCCGGCGAAGCTGCGTCAGCTTCTTGTCCTTCAGGCCGGTGATCTCGGTCTCGTCCAGATGGATCTGCCCGCTGGTCACGGTGTCGAGTCCCGCCAGGCAGTGCATCAGCGTGGACTTGCCGGAACCCGACGGTCCCATGATCGCGGTGAACTGGCCGCGGGCGATGTCCACGTCGACGGAGTCCAGCGCGACGACCCGGGTCTCCCCCGAGCCGTACGCCTTGACGACCTGACGCGCCCGCGCGGCGACGGCCGTACGCCCTCCAGTACCCCCGTGCCTGGGGATGGTCACAGCCGAAGTCACGGTATGTCTCCTCGAAGCGATGGCGTGGTTTGTAAGTTCAAGTTAAGAAGCCCGCACCCCCCTCCCACGTCCTCCGCCGGGACGAACGTCCCCTGGCCCGTATGGGGGAGAAGCCCCTAGGGGTTCCTCCACCCCGGGTACGGGTGAGACCCTGGCAGCCGCATATTTAGGTGTATGAAGAAAGGAGCGGTGTGCGGTGACGGAACCGTCGACGACCCGGACCGGGGCCGGGCCGGCCCCCGCGGCCCCGCCCGCCTCCGCGCGCCGGGGGCCCGTGGTCGCCGCCCTGATGATCACGATGGGGCTGGCGGCGATCGACGGGACGATCGTGTCGACGGCGGTGCCGCAGATCGTGGGCGACCTGGGGGGACTGTCCGCCTTCTCGTGGCTGTTCTCGGGATACCTGCTGGCGGTGACGGTGACGCTGCCGGTGTACGGGAAGCTCAGCGACACCTTCGGGCGGAAGCCGGTGCTCGTCGCGGGCGTGGTGCTGTTCGTGGCGGGTTCGCTGCTGTGCGCGGGCGCCTGGAACATGGCGTCGCTCATCGCGTTCCGGGTGGTCCAGGGGTTCGGCGGCGGCGCCCTCCAGGGCACGATCCAGACGATCGCGGCGGACCTGTACCCGCTGAAGGAGCGGCCCAGGATCCAGGCGAAGCTGTCGTCCGTGTGGGCCGCCTCGTCCGTCGCCGGACCGGCCGCGGGCGGGCTGCTCGCCGGATACGCCGACTGGCGCTGGATCTTCCTCGTCAACCTGCCGGTCGGGCTGGTCGCCCTCTGGCTGATCGGCCGTCACCTCGTCGAACCGGCCAGGGCCACGCCCCGCGCGCGCGTGCGCATCGACTGGGCCGGAGCACTCGCGATCTTCGCCACCGGGGCCCTGCTGCTCACCGCGCTCGTCCAGGGCGGCGTCGCCTGGCCCTGGCTGTCGGCCCCGTCCCTCGGCCTGCTGGCCGGAGCGGCCGTCCTCGGCGGCGTCACCGTCCTCGTCGAACGGCGCGCGGCCGAACCGATCATCCCGGGCTGGGTCTGGCGCCGACGCACCATCGCCGCGGTGAACCTCGCCCTCGGCGCGCTGGGCCTCCTGATGGTCGCGCCGACGGTCTTCCTGCCGACGTACGCGCAGTCCGTCCTGGGCCTGGGCCCGATCGCGGCCGGATTCGTGCTGTCGGTGATGACTCTGAGCTGGCCCATCAGCGCCGCGTTCTCCAACCGGGTCTACAACCGGATCGGCTTCCGCCTCACCGCCGTCACCGGCATCTCGATGGCCCTGGTCCTGCTGCTGGCCTTCCCGTTCCTGCCGTTCCCCGGCGAGCCCTGGCAGCCCGCGCTCCTCATGCTGCTGCTCGGCGCGACGCTCGGCCTCTTCCAGCTCCCGCTGATCGTCGGCGTCCAGTCGACCGTGCCCTACGAGGAGCGGGGCACGACGACCGCGTCCGTGCTGTTCTGCCGCCAGGTCGGCCAGAGCGTCGGCGCGGCCGTGTTCGGCGCCGTCGCGAACGGCGTCCTCGCCGCCCGCCTCGGCGGCGGCGACCTCGACAGCCTCGCCCGCTCCCTCGACGCCCCCGCCTCCTTGACCGCGGAGGCCACCGACCACCTGCGCCGGGCCGTCGACACCGCGGTCGACTACGTCTTCACGGGCGCGGCGGGCGCCGCCGCCCTCGCCCTCCTGGTCCTGCTCACCCTCGCGCCCCGCCGCTTCCCCGTCCTGAAGGAGGCGGTGGGCGACGAGGACGGGGCACGGGCCGCGTCCGGGCCGGAATAGGCCCGCGCGAGAGCCGGTTGGGACGGGACATGCGACGTGATCCCGAGCGGCCCGGCGGCCTCCACCCCCTGCTGGCGGGACGGTTCAGCCCCTACGGGTTCGATCCGGCGGCCGCCGTCGACGACCACACGCGGGAGCTGCTCCTGGAGGCCGCGCGGTGGGCGCCGTCCGCCGGCAACTCCCAGCCGTGGGGCTTCTTCACGGGCCGGCCCGGCGAGCCGGAGCACGCCCGGCTCGTCCGCCGTCTGGCGCCCAGTTCGGCGCGGTGGGCGACGGACGCGGGGCTCCTCGTGGTCGCGCTCACACGCCGCCGCGTCGACGACACCGAGCTGGTCCACTCCGAGTTCGCGGACTACGACCTCGGCCAGGCCATCGCCCACATGACGTTCCAGGCGGAGGCGTTGGGGCTGGCCGCCCACCAGTTCCGGGCCTTCGACCTGGAGGGCCTCACCGAGGACCTGCGGCCGAACCCGGGCTGGGCGATCGTCTCCATGGTCGCGCTGGGGAAGGCGGCCGAGGGGCCGCGCGCCGACCGGCACCGGCACAGCGTCGCCGACCTGCTGTCCGCTCCGTGGGCGCCGCTGCCGGTGGGCGGGGGCGTGTCCGCCCCGGGGTGACGTCTCCGCCGGGTGGGCCGACCCGCTCGCGCGGTCCGGCCGGCCCACCCGGCGCGTACCCGCCGCCTAGAAGGCGGTGTTGTACGACATGTCCTGGGTCAGGGACACGGACGTACCGCGCTTGAACGGGGCCGACCAGCTGCCCGTACCGGCGTAGAAGGTCTCGTCGCCGTTCGTGGCGACCAGGTCGGCGCGGCCGTCGCCGTTCGCGTCGCCGACGGCGGTGAGGCCGGTGAAGGCGTTCCATCCGGCGCCGACCCGGACGCGGTTCGCGAAGGTGCCGTCGCCCTTGCCGAGGTACATCCACAGGACGCCGGCCTTGTCGCGGGCGAGGAGGTCTCCGGCGGGAGCGCCGGCGATGTTCCCGGTGGCGGTCAGCTGGTTGTAGACGCCCCAGCCCGCACCGAGCCGCTTGGCGGCGGCGAAGGGCGCGTTGGCGTTGCCGGTGCCCCGGTAGAGGAACATCACGCCGGCCTTGTCGGTGGCGAGCAGGTCGGGACGGCCGTCGCCGGTGACGTCGCTGCCCCCCGCGAGCTGGTCGTAGACCTGCCAGCCGCCGCCGATCCTCGTACGTCCGGTGAGGGCCTTCTCCCGCACTCCGGTGCCCGGGTAGAGCCAGAGGACGCCGCTCGCGTCGCGGGCGATCACGTCGGGCGCGCCGTTGGTGCCCGCCACGTCGCCGACGGACTCCAGGCGGTCGTAGACCTGCCAGCCGCCGCCCACGCGGGAGCCTCCGGCGTCCGCGAGGGAGCCGCCGGGGGTCGCGGGCCGGGTGCCGAAGCGCCACAGCACTCCGCCGAGGTCGCGGACGAGGAGGTCGGCGGCGCCGTCGTCGTCGTAGTCGTGCGGTGCGGCGGGTCGGGTGACGGTGAACCGGCCGGTGGTGACGACCTCGGGGCCGATGCCGTCGTCCGGGCGGGCGGTGAGCTTCCACTCGTACACGCCGTTGCGGGCGGGGCGGCCCCAGTCCCGGCCCTCCAGGTCCTTGCCGTCCCAGTGCCAGGAGATCCGGCGCGGCATGCCGGGGACGGCGCCGTCCAGTTCGGACCAGCCGTCGGAGATCGACTGCCCGGTCGGCACGTGGGTCAGGCTCACCCACACCCTGGCGTCGCCGCGGGACAGGTCCCAGGAGAAGTCGACGCCGCGCGCGGCCTGGTCGCCGGTGAGCGTCGTCGGGGTGGTGGAGCCGGTGAGGGCCAGGACGGTCGACTGCCCGGTCGTCGCGACCAGTTCGACCTCGGGCCGGCCGCCGTCGGCGCGCGGCGAGATCCGGTAGAGGCCCTCGCCCCGCTCGGGGGTGCCGCCGCGGACCAGGAGGCTGCCGCCGGGGCCGGCCGTGGCGGAGGAGAACGCGGTGAGGAGGACGGTCTTCTCACCGGTCTCGACCGACTGGACGGTGAAGGGCCGCTTGGTGGGGTTGTCCCCGCCGTCGAGGTAGGAGGACGCGTCGATGTGGATCTTCTGTCCGGACGCCGCCCAGCCGCCGACCAGGTACATCGGGTCGGACAGGTCGTCGTCGGACGGGAGCCAGCGCTCGCCGGACTTCCCGCGCTGGTGGGCGACGATGCCGTGGACGGCCCGGCCGCCCGACATCCGCGCCTCGCGCCAGGCCACGTGCGTGGCGGAGACGGCGCCCGGCCGGGCCCACTCGTCCTCGGTCTGCAGGTACGTGGACGAGGCCCCCGTGGCGGGGTCGACGACGACCTTGGCGTCGAGCGCGGCCGCCTCGAACCGGCACTCGTAGAGCGCGGAGCCGGCGTCCGTCCAGCCGTCCTGGCCGTCGGAGCAGTCCAGGCCGGACCCCCCGGTCAGGAACCGGAGCTTCGGCGTGCCGCCGTCGAGCGTGACGGCGTACTGCTTGACGGGGCCACCGGCCCGGTACTGCCCGAGGAGCATCTCGTTCCCGGCCAGACCCTCGAAGAAGAGGCCGTCGCCGAGCGCGTCGAGGTTCACGTCCTGCGGGGGCACG
Source organism: Streptomyces sp. NPDC051180 (assembly GCF_040689545.1). Taxonomy (NCBI): domain Bacteria; kingdom Bacillati; phylum Actinomycetota; class Actinomycetes; order Kitasatosporales; family Streptomycetaceae; genus Streptomyces; species Streptomyces sp. NPDC051180. The sequence goes on along the minus strand of NZ_JBFBBC010000018.1, from coordinate 21,854 downwards.
GCGGCCGTGGCGGGCGTGGAGAGGTCGTACACGCGCACCACCCGGCCCGCGACCGGGGCGGTCCGGTCGACGGTGACGACGCGGTCCGTGCCGCCGGCGGCGGCGACGGTGGCGCCCGGCAGCACGATCGACGTGCCGTCGGCGTACCAGGTCCAGCGGTATTCCGGAGTCGTCCCCCGCGTCTTCGACAGGAAGCCGCTCGGCCCCGCGCCGACGACGTCCGCGTTGCGCGGGAAGGCCACGGTGGTCTGCTGGTCCTGCCGGTCCTGCTGCGTGGCCCCCGCTGCGGGTGCCGCGGTGGCCGGGACCGCGGCGATCGTGCCGCCGGTCACGGCGAGTGCGGCGGTGACGGCCGCCGCGGTCAGACGGCGCCGTCCTGAAATGCGTATGTGATTCACGTCGTTCCTCCCCTGGAAGGGACGACGTTAGCTGGCCGGGTCGGTGACACCTGCCACCGGCCCCGGCCGCTCAGGACTCCCGGGGTGCGCGCGGCACGGTGAGGCAGAAGGGGTGCCCGGCAGGGTCGAGGAGGACGCGCCAGAGGTCGGAGCGGGGCTGCGCCTCGGGCAGGGCCGCGCCCCAGGAGACGAGCAGGGCGGCGGCCTCGTCCAGGTCGTCGACGTCGAAGTCGAGGTGGAGCTGCTGCGGGACGTCCTGCGTCGGCCAGGACGGCGGACGGTACCCCTCGACCCGCTGGAAGCCGAGGACCAGGCCGTCCTCGGCCCGCAGGCCCGCGAAGTCGTCGTCGGACCGCTCCGCGACCGGGAGCCCGGTGGCCCGGTGGTAGAAGGCGGCCAGCGCCATGGGGTCGGCGCAGTCGAGGGTGATCGCCGTCAGTCTCATCCGCATGGGCGCGGATCCTACCGGCCGGTTCCCGAGCCGTCCGAGTCCGTCACGTCGCCCTCGCCGACGCCCGGTTCGCCCGTCCGACCGGCCTCGTCGGCGGCCTCGGCCAGGTCCTCCCGGGGTCGGTCGCGGCCCGTGAGGGCGGCGAGGGAGCCGCGGATGTGCTCCATGTGGGAGTGGATCTCGTCGCGCGCCTCGTCGTGCTCGCGCAGGACGCGCTCCGTCGCGCGCTCGACGCGTTCCGCCGTCAGCCGGGCGCCGGCGAGGACGTCCCGCGCGCGGGCCTCGGCGTCCTCCTGGCCGTGCCGGGCCTGCTCCTCGGTCTCCGAGAGGTACCGCCGGGCCTCGGCGAGGCGCTCCTCCGCGGCGGCCGCCTCCTCCTCGTGCCGGGCGTCGTGGCCGGCCGCGAGGCCCTGCGCGGCGCGGTCCGCCTCGTCCCGTACGGCCGTCTGCTCGGCGTGCTGTTCCGCCAGGAGCGCCGCCGCGCGGCGCTCGGTCTCCTCGAAGACCTCGCGGGCCGCGGCCCGCTGCGCGTCGGCGTCGCGGCGGGCGTCCGCGGTCAGTTCCCCGGCCCGCTTCCCGGCGGTCTCCAGGGTGGTGCGGGCCGCCGCCGCGGCCGCGGTCCGGACGCCCTCCGCGTACGCCCCGGCCGCGTCGGCCGCCTCCTCCGCCGCCGTCCCCGCGTCCTCGGCGAGGGCCTGCGCCTCCGCCTCGGCGGCGCGCACGAGCGCCTCGTCCTCCTGCTCGGCCAGCTCCAGGATGCTGCGCGCCCGGTCGCCGAGGGACTCGTACCGCTGGGGTGCGAGGGACTCGACGGCGGCGCGCAGCCGGGCGGCCTCCGCCTCCTTCTCCGTCACGAGGGCGGTGAGCCGGGCGGCCTGCTCCCAGGCACCGTCGCGCTCTCCGGAGAGTGCCGCCAGGTACCGGTCGACCTGCTCCGGGCGGTAGCCCCGGCCCCGTCCGACGACGAATCCCATCCCTGACGCCCCTTCCCGTACGGCCTGACCTGTCAAGGATGCGCCATCAGAACGGACAAAAGGCGCTCAACGTGGACACACGTCGAGCGCCTTTTGTCACATTCGGACTACCTGTCCTACAGGAGTCCGTCCCACATCTGCTCCAGCAGCACCGACCACCAGTTCTCCGGCGACGACAGCGCCGCCGGGTCCAGCATGGCCAACTGCGCCTGGAAGTCGACCGTCCAGCGGCCCGCCTGCTCCGGGTTGAGCCCGAACCGCAGCCGCCACATCCGGCCGAGCAGCGCCATCGCGCGCGTGAACTCCGGCAGCCCGGTGTTCACGAACTGCGGCGGCACCGGCTGCCCGCCAGGACCGGCCTCCACCGGCACCGCGACGATGTGCGCGGTCCCGTACTGGACGCAGATCGCCCGCCCGAAGTCCGAGCCCAGCACCAGGTACGAACTCGCGTCCGCCGCGGCCGGCACCTGCCGCTGCGCCGCCAGCTCCGCGAGCGTCGGCACCACCGGCACGGCCGGCTGCGCCCAGAAGAACGGACCGAAGTCCGCCGGCAGACCCGACCACACCAGGGTGCGCGCCACCAGCTCCGGCACGCCCTGCCGGGACACCGCGCGCTGGTCGAAGCGCAGGATACCCGGACCGAACGCCCCGGCCAGCTCCTGCGCGATCCCCTCCGGCGGGATCGGCGGCGCCGGCTGCACCTGCGGCAGCGGCGCGCGCACCGGGGCGGGGCGCGCCGGACCGTCCGCGACCTGGTGCAACTCGCCCTGATGGGTCAGCAGTTGCGCCATGCCCTGCTGCCGGCCCGCGTGGTCGCGGCCGTACGGGGCGATGCTGGTGATCCGTGCCTGCGGCCACGTCTCGCGGATCATCCGCGCGCAGTAACCGCCCGGCAGCTCACAGGACTCCAGCTCCGTGTGCAGCTCCAGGACCTGCTGCGGCGGCACGTTCATCGCGCGCAGCTCGTGCAGGATCTGCCACTCGGGGTGCGGGGTGCCGGGCGCCGACCGCCGGATGATCTGCGCCTCGGACCCGTCGGGGGCCCGGTAGCGCAGCACCGCCTGATAGCCGGGACCGACCGTCGGCTGACCCGTGTTCTGCGGGTAGCCGTACGCCGGGGGCGCGGCCGCGGGCGGCGGCGTGTGCCCACCGTGCACCGGCGGCGCCGGAGCGGGCGGGGGCGGCGGCGTGCCCGGACCGCCGGGTCCGGGGTGGGCCAGCATCGTCGCGGCGTGCGCGATCCCGCCCGGCGGCGTGCCGGGCACACCCGGCGGCGGCGGGGGCGGCGGAGGCGCGCCCGGACCACCCTGGTTCGGGTGCGCCAGCATCGTCGCGGCGTGGTGCACCGGCTGCGGCGGAGTCGGCGCGGCGGGAGCCGGCGGCGGACCGGGCGGGCCCGGCTGCGCCGGCGCGGGCGGCGGGCCGGGGGGCTGGAGCCCCTCGGGCCCGACCTGCGACACCAGTTGCGTGGGGATGTACGCACCCGCGCCCGAGGACGCCCCCGGGGTCCCGGGCACGCCCGGCGGCGGAGGCGGCGTCGGACCGCGCCCGCCGGCCTTCGGCGGCGCCGTCGCCTTGCTGGTCGCCGCGTCCGAGATGTCCCCGGAGCCCGGCGCCGACGGCGCGGGCGGCGGAGGCGGCGGCACGCCGGGCCCGCCCTGCGAGGGGACGGGCGGTACGGGCGGAGCCGGGGCCTGCGCCTGCGGCCCCGGACCCGCCGGAGCGGCGGCCGGCCGCGGTGCGGAGGGTTCGAGCCGGGGAGCGATGGCGGTCGGCGGCAGTGCGCTGCCGCCCTTCATCAGCGCGGTCGGGGCGTCGGCGCCCACCGACGGCGGCGGGGTGTCCTCGTCGTCCGTCCCCGTCAACGGCGGCGCGAACACCGTCGCCGGCAGCGGCACGGCCCCGTCGGCACCCCCTGAACTCGCGTTCGCGTCCGCCCACGGGCTGCTCGCCGAAGCGGGCGTGGGCGCCGGTACGGGCGCCGGAGCGGGAGCCGGTGCGGGGACAGGAGCAGGCGCGGGTGCCGGAGGAGCGGGCGCGGTCGGAGGTGCGACGGGCGCCTCCTGAGCCGGGGAGGCGACAGGAGCGGCGGGAGCGACCGGGGTCGCCGGAGAAACCGGAGGTGCGGGAGCCGCGGGCGTCACCGCATCTGCGGGGGTGGAAGGCGTCACAGGGGTGGCAGGCGTCACAGGAGCAACAGCCCCCGCCCCGCCCGGCGTCCCCGCCGGCACCCCGTCCATCGCCGTCGGCTCGTGGTCCGGAAGCCCGGCCACGGCACCCGGCCCGGACCCGACCGCGAGCCCGACCCCGTCACTGGCCTCCGACCCCGACGACGCCACCGAGGCCGACGGGACCGCGTCACCCGCGCCCACCGCCTCCGAGACGTCGTCCGAAGGAGCCGAGGAGACACCGCTCTCCTGCGAGGCGTTCGGGCCGTTCGGCAGACCGATCTTGTCCGCCGCGTCCTGGAGCCACTCGGGCGGACTCAGCAGGAACGACGTCTGGTTGAGGTCGATCCGGGCCGCCGGCACGGCCGCCTGGGCGGGAACGTCGTCGGCGGCCCCGTACTCCTCCTCGTACCGCCGGATCACCTCGCCCACCGGCAGTCCGGGCCACAGGGTCGCCTCGCCGCTGTCCCGGGCGATCACCAGCCGCTGACGCCCGCCGTCCGAGGTCGGACCGCCCTCGCGGTCCTCCGCCCACACCACGAACCCCAGCTCGAACTCCCGCACCCGCACCTCACGGTGCTGGTACGACGGCAGGTCGCCGTTGATCCACTCCTCGGCGCGCTCCTGCGCCTGCGCGAACGTCACCACAGCCAGTTCACTCCCCCACCGGGACCACGGACACGGCACGCGCGAAGCCGCCGTCCACCATCAGGTTCGCCACCGTCTCCAGCTCCGGCGGACTGCCCGCGAGCCGCTGGAGGAACGCGTCGAAGTCCGCACCGCAGGGCAGCAGCAGCCGCTCCACCCGCTCGGCCGGCGACCAGGCCGCCGCCTCGCCGGAGTCCCGCGCGTCGTCGTAGGCGCAGAACCACACCGAACCGACCCCGTGACCGCGCACCTTCACCGCGACCAGACCGCCCTGGACGAAGGCGACGCCCAGATAGTCCTTCGTCAGGTGGTCGCGCAGACACTTGTTGACGTAGACGAGGTCGTTGACGCCCGCCTCCTCGCGGACCGTGAAGAACGGCTGGTCCACCAGGAGCCCGAGCTCCGCGTCGAGCGCCGTGCCCACCGGCGCACAGCCGCCCGCCGCCTTCAGGAACGTGCGGTACGCCCCCGGCAGCCGGTACCCGAGGTCCTCCTCGACGCCCTGGAGCTGCTGCTCCGACACCGACACCCGCCCCTTGGGCAGCCCGAAGTGGGCCGGCCGGGTCTCCTGCAGCGGCCGCGTGCCGCGCTTGGCGTGGTCGACGGCGGCCGTGGCCACGCCGCCGTGGTGGCGCAGCAGCGCCTTCACCTCGACCGGCACCAGCTCCATGCGGCGGCTGTGCGCCACGTGGTGCCAGGTCCAGCCGTGCGGCGTCGCCACCGACGGGATCGTGTCCCACAACTCGTGGCCGGTCGCCGCCATCGCGGCGTTGGCCGACACGTAGTCCGTGAGCCGCAGCTCGTCGACGCCGAAGCCCTCCGGCGGGTCGGCGATCTCCGCCGCCGCGCGCGCGTACGGCGAGAAGTCCGGGTGGCCGTGCTCGCCCACCCGCACCCCTCGGGGGTGCCGGGAGGCGCGGACCGGGTCCGGGAAATGCACGACCTGCCCGGCGTAGGCCGCGTTCGGTGGCGCGGTGTGCCCGAGCCGACCTGTCGTCATGGCGGTTGCCCCCTGCACTGGCGTCGCTGACTGCTACTACGGACTGAATCCCGCACAGCCTATGCGCTGCCACAAGAGCCCGAACGGCCCCCGCCCGACGGTGACCAAGTGTCACGACGCCATGACAGTCGCACCATGATTCCGACACACCGAAGGGTCGTTTCGGCGCCCCAGCTTCCCCATATGGCTCCCTATTTGGCAGGCTGTCCACGCAACTCGGGGGATTGCAGGAGGGGAAGACCAGCACCATGCACACAGCAACGACGCCCACACAGGGTGACCCACGCCTCAACTGGAGCAGCGATGCCGAGGCCGCACGCGCACCGTTACTGCGTCACCGTCGCGACGGCATCCTCCCCACCGTCGGCGCCGCCCTCTCCGTGCGCGGCGAGACCCTCACCTGCACCGCGGGCCGGGGCGACCGGCCCCCCGCCCTGCACGCCCTCGTCCAGGACTTCCTGGACACCCTCACCAGCAGCCAGCGGGAACGCTTCACCGGCCGATGTCCGGAGGCGATCCTGCTCTCACGCCACCTCACCGCGACGGAGAACGCCCGCTCCCGACGCGCCCAGCGCAAGCCGCTCACCCACGGCGAGGCCCGCCGCTCCCTGAAGCACGCCAAGCTCACCGCCCGGCGCATCCGGGAGGACGGCGACCCGCTCCACGGCAGCTACGCCGCACCCTGCCGTTCCTGTACGGCGATGCTCGCCCACTTCGGCGTCCGCACCGTCGACCCCACCACGCCTGTCGAGAACGGCTGACCGTGCCCATGCCCGACCACCTCAGCACCACCCGCTTCCCCGTGAACGTCGACGCCGCCCTCCGCGAGGCCGGCTGGCAGCCCGGCCGCTGGGACATCAAGCTCGCCGAGGAGTGGGCCGACGCCCTGCGCGCCCACGTCTCTCCCGCCGGGCACCGGCACAGCGTCTTCCCGGCCGCCGTCGAAGCCTGGGCCGAGTTCGGCGGCCTGCGGATCACCGCGCCCGGCCACGGCCGGCAGATAGCGCCCGCCACGGTCCGGTTCGACCCCCTCGCCGGACTCCACCTCTCCCGCACCCTCGCCGACCTCGGCCGCGCCCTCGACACCGAGCTCGCCCCCCTCGGCGAGGAGGGCGACCACCAGGCCGTCCTCGCCATGGACGTCGAAGGCCGCGTCTACGGCCTCGACCACGCCGGCGACTGGTACCTCGGCAAGGACATCGACACGGCCCTCGCCACCCTGATCACCGGCGCCCACCCGACCCGGCTCACGGCGCACTAGAGCGGGTCCCGTCGACCACGCCGCGAGCCGGGCACGGTCGACGGAACACCCCCGGGGCCGCCCTACGGCGTCTGCGTGCCGACCGCAGGCAGCACCGCCGACACCCGGAACCCCCCGGCGTCCGTCGGCCCCGAGACGAAGACGCCGCCGAGCCGCAGGACCCTCTCCCGCATGCCGACGAGCCCGTTGCCACCGCTGGGCAGCCGTACGTCGGCGGCGCCCGCGTCCGACGGGCAGGGGCCGTTCTCCACCTGCATGGCGACCTCGGCGTCCCGGTGTGCCAGCCGGACGACGACCGCGGCACCCGCCGCGTGCTTGTGGACGTTGGTCAGCGCCTCCTGCACGACCCGGTACGCCGTCCGCTCCACGTCCGGCGGATACGCCCGCATCTCGCCGAGGACCACCAGCTCCACCGCGGCACCCGCCAGCCGCGACTGCTCGCACAGCCCCTCGAGCGCGTCGAGGCGGGGCCCGTCGTCCGCGGCCGCCTCCGCGGCGGCCGCGGCCGCCCGGCCCACGGCCGCCAGCGGCACCGAGGCCGGAGCCACCGGAGCGGTGCCCTCGCGGAGCACGCCCAGCATCTCCCGCAGCTCGGTCAACGCCTGCCGGCCCATGTCACCCACCAGCGCCGCGTTCCGCACGGCCTTCTGCGGGTCCTTCAACGCGACCGCCTGCAGCGCCGCCGCGTGCACCACCATCAGCGACACCCGGTGCGCCACCACGTCGTGCATCTCCCGGGCGATCCGCGTCCGCTCCTCCTGGCGCGCCCACTGCGCCCGCTGCTCCGCCCGGTCCGCCAGCAGCGACAGCTCCTGCTCCAGGCTGTCCGCCCGTTCCCGCAGGCTCTCCATGAGCCGGCGCCGCGCCCCTATGTACAGGCCGAACAGCACCGGCGGCGCGTTGAGCCCCAGCGTCATGAAGACCGACACGACCGGCACGTACCAGCCGCTGGGGTCGAAGTCCCGGGGGCCGTCGTCGACCTGGGCCACGTCCTGGCGCATCTGCACGACGGTGACGATGAACACCGCGAGCGTCGACATCCCGGCCAGCACGGCGGTGATGCGGCGCGGCACCTCGGAGGCGGCGAGCGAGTAGAGCCCGACGATCCCCATGAGGAAGCCCATCTCGGCGGGCGCCACGGCGATCGACACGAGCACGACCACGATGGGCCAGCGCCGCCTCACCAGCAGCACGGACCCCACCAGCAGGCCGAACACCACGCCCACGGGCACCGGCAGCCCGGCCTTCCCCGCGAACCCGATCCCCTCCACCGCGCACTCCAGCGCCGAGACCGCGGCCAGCCCCACATCGAGCACGGCGCTCCGCCGTCTCCCCCACCACCACCGATTCCCGACGCCCCCGGCGCCCCGCTCTGCCCCCGTTACGGTCATACCGCCACCCTACGGGCGAGCCCTTCCCCGAAGCCCGCAGCGTCAACGTTCCACACACCAGTCCCTCGAACTGTTGAATCGCCAGAGTTTTCGACCAGGACATCCGCATTCGGGGCGACGCTCTTCGCATGACAGGTGCCACAAGCAAGTACGCGGACTTCGAGAACCTGCGCCGGCAGGCCGTCGCCCTCCGCCGCGAGGGCCTCAGCCGTCGCCGGATCCGCGACCTCCTCCACGTCGACAACAACGACATCCTCAACCGCCTCCTCGAAGGGGAGCCCCCACCCGCCTGGACCAAGCGCCCCAACGCCAAGGACGACCTCCGCGCCCGGGCCCGTGAACTCCGCCTCCAGGGCATGACCTACGACCGGATCCAGCTGGAACTGGGCTGCTCGAAGAGCTCGATCTCCCTGTGGGTACGGGACCTCCCCAAGCCGGATCGGAGCCGGACCCGAGCCGAGGCGTCCGAGATCGCGCGCCGGGGGTGGGAGCCGACCCTGCGCCGACGGGAGGAAGAGCGCCGGCGGACGAAGAGCGCGGCAGCGGGACGGGTCGGAGCTCTGTCCGAGCGCGAACTCTTCCTGTTGGGTGTGGGCCTCTATTGGGCCGAAGGCACGAAGGACAAGCCGTATGCCCGGCGCGAACGCGTGACGTTCGTGAACAGCGACCCCGGGATGATCCTGGTCTTCACCGCCTGGCTCGATCTCATCGGGGTCGAACCCGGGCACCGGAGGTACCACGTGATGATCCACGAGACCGCCGACGCGAGCGACGCCCTGCGATATTGGGGCGATCTCGTCGGTGTCGCCCCCTCCGCGTTCGGCAAGACGACCGTGAAACGCCACAACCCTCGAACGAACCGCAAGAACGTGGACTCGGAGTACCGCGGATGCCTCGTGATCCAAATCCTCGGGAGCGCCGATCTGTACCGTCGCATCGAGGGCGCCTGGTGCGGCATAGTAGGGGCCGTCCGGACCGCCTCGACAGGAGTCCGGGCATAGCTGGCGAACCATCCCGGATCGTCTAAGGGCAGGACAAATGGTTTTGGTCCATTGAATGAGGGTTCGAATCCTTCTCCGGGAGCCGACTGCTGCGGGTCCTGACCTTTCCGGTCAGGACCCGCGCTCATGTCCGCGCCGTTGCCCCCCGGTATCCTTCGTGGGTCCACCACCCAAAGCCGAAGGGCATTCCCGTGAGCGCCAACCGCCCGGCAGCCGTCGTCGTCCTCGCAGCGGGTGAGGGCACCCGCATGAAGTCGAAGACCCCCAAGGTCCTGCACGAGATCGCCGGACGGTCGCTCGTCGGGCACGTCGTGTCCGCCGCCCGGGAGCTGGAGCCCGAGCACCTCGTCGTGGTCGTCGGGCACGCCCGGGAGAAGGTCAGGGGCCACCTGGAGGAGCACTACGCGGGGACCCGCACCGCCGTCCAGGAGGAGCAGAACGGCACCGGGCACGCGGTGCGCATGGCGCTGGAGGAGCTGGGCAAGACGCCCGACGGCACCGTGGTGGTCGTCTGCGGCGACACCCCGCTGCTCTCCGGCGAGACCCTGCGCGCGCTGGCGGCCACGCACGCCGCCGACGGCAACGCGGTGACAGTGCTGACCGCCGAGGTGCCGGACTCCACCGGCTACGGCCGGATCGTGCGGGACGCCTCCGGCGCGGTGACCGAGATCGTCGAGCACAAGGACGCCTCCGACGAGCAGCGCGCCATCCGGGAGATCAACTCGGGTGTCTTCGCGTTCGACGGACTCCTGCTCGCCGAGGCGCTCGGCCAGGTGCGGACCGACAACAGCCAGGGCGAGGAGTACCTCACCGACGTGCTGTCGATCCTGCGCGAGGCCGGCCACCGGGTGGGCGCGTCCGTCGCCGCCGACCACCGCGAGATCCTCGGGATCAACAACCGGGTGCAGCTGGCCGAGGCGCGGGCCCTGCTGAACGGGCGACTGATCGAGCGGGCGATGCTCGCCGGCGTGACGGTGGTCGACCCGGCGTCGGTCCTCGTGGACGTCACCGTGACGTTCGAGGCGGACGCCGTGATCCTGCCGGGCACGCAGCTGCTCGGTGCCACGCACATCGGCGAGGACGCCGAGGTCGGCCCGAACACCCGCCTGACGGACACCACCGTCGGCAAGGGCGCCCGGGTGGACAACACGGTCGCGTACTCGGCCGTGATCGGCGAGGGCGCCTCGGTGGGCCCGTTCGCCTACCTGCGCCCGGGGACCAACCTCGGCAGGAAGTCCAAGGCCGGCACGTACGTGGAGATGAAGAACGCGACGATCGGCGAGGGCACGAAGGTCCCCCATCTGTCGTACGTGGGTGACGCGACGATCGGCGATTTCTCGAACATCGGCGCCGCGAGCGTCTTCGTGAACTACGACGGCGAGGCGAAGCACCACACCACGATCGGCTCCCACTGCCGTACGGGTTCGGACAACATGTTTGTGGCTCCCATCACCATCGGGGACGGCGCCTACACCGCTGCGGGCTCCGTGATCACGAAGGACGTGCCGGCCGGCTCGCTCGCGGTCGCCCGGGGCCAGCAGCGGAATATCGAGGGTTGGGTGGCCCGCAAGCGTCCCGGCAGCGCTGCCGCGCAGGCCGCGCAGGCCGCCTCGGAGGAGTCCGCCGGCGAAAGCTGACCGGAAACAGGTACGTCGAACTCGGCGTACCGTGATACGTGCACACAAATTCGGCTGGTTCGCACATGCGCTCGACAGGCGCGGGATCGCGGCCAGAGAACACGTCTGAGGAGACAGTGCTGTGACCGGGATCAAGACGACCGGCGAGAAGAAGCTGATGCTCTTCTCCGGCCGCGCCCACCCCGAGCTGGCCGAGGAGGTCGCGCACCAGCTGGGCGTCGGTCTCGTTCCCACCAAGGCGTTCGACTTCGCCAACGGTGAGATCTACGTCCGCTTCCAGGAGTCGGCCCGCGGCGCGGACTGCTTCCTGATCCAGAGCCACACGGCTCCGATCAACAAGTGGATCATGGAGCAGCTGATCATGATCGATGCTCTCAAGCGGGCCTCGGCCCGGAGCATCACCGTGATCATCCCGTCGTACGGCTACGCCCGTCAGGACAAGAAGCACCGCGGCCGCGAGCCGATCTCGGCGCGTCTGGTGGCGGACCTGCTGAAGACGTCGGGTGCGGACCGCATCCTGACGGTGGACCTGCACACCGACCAGATCCAGGGCTTCTTCGACGGCCCGGTGGACCACCTGTCCGCCCTGCCGGTCCTCGCGGACTACGTGGGCGCCAAGGTCGACCGCGCCAAGCTGACGATCGTCTCCCCGGACGCGGGCCGCGTGCGGGTCGCCGACCGCTGGTGCGACCGTCTGGACGCCCCGCTGGCGATCGTTCACAAGCGCCGCGACAAGGACGTCGCCAACCAGGTCACCGTGCACGAGGTCGTCGGTGACGTGAAGGGCCGCGTCTGCGTCCTGGTGGACGACATGGTCGACACCGGCGGCACGATCTGCGCGGCCGCGGACGCCCTGTTCGCGCACGGCGCCGAGGACGTCATCGTGACGGCCACCCACGGCATCCTGTCGGGTCCGGCCGCGGACCGGCTGAAGAACTCGAAGGTGAGCGAGTTCGTGTTCACGGACACGCTGCCGGTGCCGGGGGCCCTGGAGCTCGACAAGATCACGGTGCTGTCGATCGCGCCGACCATCGCGCGCGCGGTGCGCGAGGTGTTCGAGGACGGTTCGGTGACCAGCCTCTTCGAGGAGCACTGAGCCACGCGCTGACGTCGAGGGCCGCTTCCCCGTTCGGGGGAGCGGCCCTCCGTCGTCCCCCGCGGTGATCGAGTTGGGCGGTGGGGCCGGGGGCCGGTAGACTGCCGTAGTTGCTCGGCGAGGGAGGCCGTACCCCCATGGGGTCACGGCGGTCCGTTATCGACGCGCTCTTCGTAGCAGGCCATCGCCAGTCGTGGCCGGGTGACCTTTCTTTCGTCACCTTTCTACGAGGAGTGCACCATGTCCGAGGTCAAGATCGCAGCTGCCGTCCGCACCGAGTTCGGCAAGGGCGCCGCCCGTTCGATCCGCCGCAACGCCCAGGTCCCCGCCGTCGTCTACGGCCACGGCTCCGAGCCGGCGCACGTGACCCTCCCGGCCCACGACCTCGGCCTGGCGCTCCGCACGCCGAACGTCCTGCTCTCCCTGGACATCGACGGCAAGAACGAGCTGGCGATCCCGAAGGCCGTCCAGCGTGACGCCATCAAGGGCTTCCTGATCCACGTCGACCTGCTGCTCGTCAAGCGCGGCGAGAAGGTCACGGTCGAGATCCCGGTCCAGGCCGAGGGCGAGCTGGCCGCCGGTGGCAACCTGCTGGAGCACGTGCTCTCCACCCTGTCCGTCGAGGCCGAGGCCACCCACCTCCCCGAGGCCGTCACGGTCTCCGTCGAGGGCCTGGAGGCCGGTGCCTCCGTCCTCGCCGGCGACATCACCCTGCCGAAGGGCTCGACCCTCGTGACCGACGCCGAGGCCGTCGTCCTGCAGGTCCTGGCCGCGCAGGCCGAGGAGCCGGCCGCCGAGGAAGAGGCCGCCGAGGGCACCGAGGTCTGAGCCGTAGGCTCTGCCTGACGTGACGGGGTGACGGGCCGTACGGCCCGTCACCCCGTTTCTCTTGTACGGACGCGTGGACGGATACGAGGAGACCTGACGCACATGACGGACGACGCCAACGCGCCCTGGCTGATCGTCGGCCTCGGCAACCCGGGGCCCGAGTACGCGGCCAACCGGCACAACATCGGCTTCATGGTCGTGGACCTGCTCGCGGAGCGGATCCGCGGTTCGTTCAAGCGCGCGCAGAAGGCGCAGGCGCAGGTCGTCGAGGGCCGGATGGGGCCTCCGGGGCCGGAGAACCGCCGGGTGATCCTGGCGAAGCCGATGTCGTACATGAACCTGTCCGGCGGCCCGGTGACGGCGCTGCGGGACTTCTACAAGGTGCCGACGGCACGCGTCGTGGCCGTCCACGACGAGCTGGACATCGACTACGGGGTGCTGCGGCTGAAGATCGGCGGCGGCGACAACGGGCACAACGGCCTGAAGTCGATGACGAAGGCGATGGGCGCCGAGTACCACCGGGTGCGGTGCGGGATCGGGCGTCCGCCGGGCCGGATGCAGGTGGCCGACTTCGTCCTGAAGGACTTCTCGTCGACGGAGCGCAAGGACCTGGACTGGTTCGTGGACCGGGCGGCGGACGCGGTGGAGTGCCTGGTCGCGGAGGGCCTGGAGCGGGCGCAGTCCGCGTACAACTCCTAGGCTCCGCACGGAAAGCGGGGCCAGGCGGCACTTTTCGGACATGGCCTGGCCACTGGCGGTCGGAGCGTACGACTGTACGATCGCGGGTCATGACGCACGTCCGTAACGCCGCCATGGCCCTGGTCGCCCTGCTCCTCGTCGTCGCGGGGGCGTGGGCCTCGTGGAACTCGGCCCAGCACGTCCTGCTCGCCAAGGGCCGCGAGCACGGGAGCCTGACGGTGACCGGCTGCACCGACGAGACGTGCAGCGGCACCTTCGCCCCCGAGAACCCGTCGTCGACCCGGCGGACGCTGACGATCACGCGGTCGGTCGCGGCGGAGAAGGGCGAGACGATCCCGGTGGTGGTGAAGCCCGGCACGGACGAGGGCGTGCGGACGGGCTGGGGCGGCGGTCTGCACGCCTGGCTGCCGCTGGGCGGTGCGCTGCTCCTCGCTGCGCCGCTGATCGGCGGCGGCCTGCGGCTGCCGCGGACGGCGTGGACGGTGGCGGGGGCCGGCGGGGCGCTGCTGGTGGCGGCGTTCCTCGCGCTCTGACCGCTTTGGGCCGGATTCCTGGCGCAATCGTTATGGGCCTCTGGCTTAAAGGCGACTTAAAGAACTGGATAGGCTGCCCCAGCCACCTCCCACGGCATCCCTCATTCCACAGATGGACGACTGCACATGCGACGCTCCCTCATACCCGCAGCCGCTCTTGTCGCGGCCATGGCGGGCTCTCTCGCCCTGGCTCCGGTGGCCTTCGCCTCGAACGGCCCCAAGGGCGACAACGGCACCGTCAAGATCCACGACTCGAAGACCGGCGAAGAGGTCAAGGCCAACGAGCCGAAGGTCTGCGAGTTCTACCTCGACGCGTTCAACTTCGATGCCTCGCAGAAGGCGATCTGGCGCATCGAGGCATGGGCGAACAACGACCAGGAGAAGGGCACCGAGGTCGAGAAGGGCTCCATCACCCTTGACGCCAAGGGCCACGGTCGCACCGAGGACCTGACCCTCGACAACGGTCAGTACAAGCTGTTCTGGAACTTCGACGGCGAGCACGGCGCCGCCAAGCACAAGGTCTTCAAGGTCGCGTGCGAGGACGGCACCACCGGTGGCACCACCGGCGAGACGACGACCGGCGAGACCACCAACGGCGGCGCCACGGGCGAGACCACCACGGGTGGGACCACCACCGGCGAGACCACCACGGGTGAGACGACCGGCGAGACCACCACCGGTGAGACCACGACCGGCGAGACCACCACGGGCGAGACCACCACCGGTGAGACCACCACGGGTGGGACCACGACCGGCGAGACCACGACCGGTGAGACCACCTCCGGCGAGACCACCACCGGCGGCACCGCCGCGACCGGTGGCTCCACCACGGGTGAGACGGCCACCGGCGGCTCCGCCGCGGGCGGTTCGGAGGAGGGCAACCTCGCCGAGACCGGCACCGGCGCCCCGGTCGGCATCATCGCCGCCGCGGCCCTGGCCCTCGCGGCCGCCGGCGCGGTCCTGGTGACCCGCCGTCGCAAGACGCAGCAGAACTGACGTACCCCGTCACGACGGTGCCCCCGTGGAGGAATCCACGGGGGCACCGTCATGTCCGGGGCGCGGGCGTCAGCCGGTGTTGCGCAGACCCGCCGCGACGCCGTTCACCGTGAGGAGGAGGGCCCGCGCGAGCAGCGGGTCCGGGTCCTCGCCGCGCTCGGCGGCCGCGCGCTGGCGGGCGAGGAGGGCGACCTGGAGGTAGGAGATCGGGTCGAGGTAGGCGTCGCGGATGGCGAACGTCTGCTGGAGGACCGGGTTGGAGTCGAGCAGTTCGACGCCGCCGGTGACCCTGAGGACCTCGGCGACGGTCAGCGCGTGCTCGGCCTCGATGGTCTCGAAGACGTGCTTGAGGTCGTCGGGGACCAGGGTGTCGACGTAGTGGCGGGCGATCCGCAGGTCCGTCTTGGCCAGCGTCATCTCGACGTTGGAGAGGAAGTTGCGGAAGAAGTGCCAGCGCTCGTGCATCTCGCCGAGGACGGCTTCGAGGCCGGCCTCGCGCAGGGCCTTGAGGCCGGAGCCGACGCCGAACCAGCCGGGGACGATCTGGCGGGACTGGGTCCAGCCGAACACCCAGGGGATGGCGCGGAGTCCGTCGAGGGAGACGCCGGAGCCGGGGCGGCGCGAGGGCCGTGAGCCCAGGTGCAGGTCGGCGAGCTGGTCGACGGGGGTGGAGGCGAGGAAGTACGCCGGCAGGCCGGGGTCCTCGACGAGCTTGCGGTAGGCGGTGTGGGCGGCGTCCGAGACGGTGTCCATGGCCGCGTCCCAGCGGGCGAGGGCCTCGTCGGACTGGCGGGGCGCGGTGTGCAGGGCGGACGCCTGCAGGGTGGCCGCGACGGTCAGTTCGAGGTTCTCGCGGGCGAGGGACGGGATCAGGTACTTGTCGGAGATGACCTCGCCCTGCTCGGTCACCTTGATCTCGCCCTCCAGGGTGCCCCAGGGCTGGGCGAGGATCGCGTCGTGCGAGGGGCCGCCGCCGCGGCCGACGGTGCCGCCGCGGCCGTGGAAGAGCCGCAGCCGGACGCCGTAGCGGTGGGCGACGTCGCGCAGCCTGCGCTGGGCGCGGTGGATCTCCCACTGGGAGGTGGTGATGCCGCCGAACTTGGAGGAGTCGGAGTAGCCGAGCATGACCTCCTGGACGTCGCCGCGGAGCGAGACGAGGCGCCGGTAGGAGGGGTCGGCCAGCATGTCGTTGAGGATGACGTCGGCGGCCTTGAGCTCGTCGGTGGTCTCCAGGAGCGGCACGATGCCGATCTTGGCCCAGCCGGCGTGCAGGTCGAGGAGGCCGGCCTCGCGGGCGAGGACGGCTGCGGCGAAGACGTCGTCGGCGCCCTGGCACATCGAGATGATGTAGGACTCGATGACCTCGGGGCCGAAGCGCTCGAACGCCTCCTTGATGGTGTGGAAGACGCCGAGGGTCTTCTCGCCCGCGGCGTCCAGCGGGGCCGGGGTCGGGGCGAGCGGGCGGCGCGAGCGGAGCTCCTTGGCGAGGAGCTTCTGCCGGTACTCGCGCGGCATGTCGGCGTAGCGCCAGGACTCCTCGCCGAGGCGGTCGAAGAGCTGGCCGAGGGTGTGGTGGTGGGCGTCGGCGTGCTCGCGGACGTCCATGGTGGCCAGCTGGAGGCCGAAGGCGGACAGGGTGCGGATGGTGCGGTCCATCCGGCCGTCGGCGAAGAGGGCCCCGCGGTGCTCGCGCAGCGAGGTCTGGATGAGGGTGAGGTCGCGGATGAGCTCGGCGGTGCCGAGGTAGTCGCGGCCGTCCTGGTGCGGGTAGCCCTGGGCGAGGCGCTCGCGGGTGTTGACGAGCTTCTGCCGGATGCAGGTGGCCTTGAGCCGGTAGGGCTCCTCGGCGTTGAGGCGCTTGTAGCGGGGGCTGATCTCCGGGAGGAGCTCCAGGTCGCGCTGGAGGGAGTCCAGGAGTTCCTGGGTGGCTCCGGCGTAGCGGATGGAGTTGGAGAGCAGTCCGCGCAGGAAGTCGACCAGTTCGAGGGCGTCGGTGATGCCGTGCTCGTGCTGGAGGATCAGGACGTCCCAGGTCACCTGGGGGGTGACGTTGGGGTTGCCGTCGCGGTCGCCGCCGATCCAGGTGCCGAAGGTCAGCGGGCGGGTGCCGGCGGGCAGCTCGACGCCGACGCGCTCCAGCTCGGCGGCGAGGTCCTCGAGGACGTCTCCGACGGCGTTGGCGTGCAGCTCGTCGAGGTAGTAGATGGCGTTGCGGGCCTCGTCGGCGGGCTCGGGGCGGACGACCCGGAGCTCGTCGGTCTGCCAGATGAGGTCGATGTTCTCGGCGAGCCGGAGGTCGTGGCGGCGGCGGTCGGCCTCGATGACCGGGGTCTCCAGGAGGGCGGCGATCCGGCGCAGCTTGTTGAGGACCGAGCGGCGGGCGGCCTCGGTGGGGTGCGCGGTGAAGACGGGCCGGACGTTGAGGTTCCGGACCGTCGCGCGGACGTGCTCGGGGTCTCCGTCCTTCAGCATGTCGACGGTGCGGGCGAGGAGGCTGCCGTCGGCGGCGCGCTTCTCGCGCATCTCGCGGCCGCGGTGGACCTGCTCGGTGACGTTCGCCAGGTGGAAGTAGGTGGAGAAGGCGCGCACCAGCTTGGCGGCGGTCTCCAGCTCGACGCCGCGGAGCAGCTCGGCCGCGGCCTCGCCGTCCTCGCGGGTGAGGCTGCGGACCCGCTCGACGAGGTCGAGGAGCTCGTGGCCCTCCTGCCGGACGAGGGTCTCGCCCAGCAGGTCGCCCAGTCGGCGGATGTCGGCGCGCAGCTCGGCGCTGGCGGTGGGGGTCTGGTCGGCACTGCTCACAGGTGCGGCTCCTTGCAGTGTTTGAGCACGTCTGGAGGGGTTCTGGAGGCTTGCGGACCGCGCTGTCCGACGCACCCAGGATAGGTGTCCACATTGTGGTCGGCGGGCAGCCCCCTCTTGTGCCCCCTTGCCGCGCGCCACGGCGCTGCCATACTTACGACGCCGTAGGTTACGGAGGCGTAGCCTCGCCCGGGCCTTCGTTCGCTTTTCTGCACATTCCCGTACTTTCCCCCACTCTCACCCTCACCCCCAGGGGACACCCATGACCATCAGCCCCGAGATGACCTCGGCGCCGGAGGCGTCCGACGCCACCGAGGCGACGCTGCCCTCCGCCACGCTCGGCGGGGACAGCAAGCGTTCGATCGAGCAGATCACCCTGCTGCTGTTCATCGCGGTGCCCTTCGTGGCGCTGCTCGCGGCGGTGCCGCTGGCGTGGGGCTGGGGGGTGAGCTGGCTGGACCTGGGGCTGATGGTGGTCATGTACTACATCGGCTGCCACGGCATCACGATCGGTTTCCACCGCTACTTCACGCACGGTTCGTTCAAGGCGAAGCGGCCGCTGCGGATCGCGCTGGCGATCATGGGGTCGCTGGCCGTGGAGGGGCCGCTGGTGCGCTGGGTGGCGGACCACCGCAAGCACCACAGGTTCTCGGACGCGGAGGGCGACCCGCACTCGCCGTGGCGGTTCGGCGAGACGGTCCCGGCGCTGATGAAGGGCCTGTGGTGGGCACACATCGGCTGGATGTTCGACGAGGAGCAGACCCCGCAGCACACGTACGCGCCCGATCTGATCAAGGACCCGGCGATCCGGGCGATCTCGCGGCAGTTCGTGCTGTGGACGGTGGTGTCGCTGGCGATCCCGCCGCTGGTGGGCGGTCTGGTGACGTGGTCGTGGTGGGGCGCGTTCACCGCCTTCTTCTGGGGCTCGCTGGTGCGGGTGGCGCTGCTGCACCACGTGACCTGGTCGATCAACTCGATCTGCCACGCGGTGGGCAAGCGTCCGTTCAAGTCGCGTGACCGTTCGGGCAACGTGTGGTGGCTCGCGGTGCTGTCCTGCGGCGAGTCGTGGCACAACCTGCACCACGCGGACCCGACGTCGGCGCGGCACGGGGTGCTGCGCGGCCAGGTGGACTCCAGCGCGCGGCTGATCCGCTGGTTCGAGCAGCTGGGCTGGGCGACGGACGTGCGCTGGCCGGCCGCGTCCCGCATCGAAGCCCGCCGCCGGAACGTCTCCGCCGACGCGGCATGATGGAAGACGTGGCGATCGAGGGCAGGACCGGCGGTACCGGCAGCAGCAGCGCAGAGCAGAAGCCCCGGCGGGGGCGCCGGGTGCGGATGACGGGCGCGGAGCGCCGGGAGCAGCTGCTCGACATCGGCCGGACGCTCTTCGCCGAGAAGGGGTTCGAGGGCACGTCGGTGGAGGAGATCGCGGCGAAGGCCGGGGTCTCCAAGCCGGTGGTGTACGAGCACTTCGGGGGCAAGGAGGGGCTGTACGCGGTCGTCGTCGACCGGGAGATGCGCCAGCTCCTGGACGGGGTGACGGGCGCGCTGACGGCCGGGCATCCGCGGGAGCTCCTGGAGCAGGCGGCGTTCGCCCTCCTGGACTACATCGAGAACTACACGGACGGTTTCCGGATTCTCGTACGGGACTCCCCGGTGGCGCAGTCGACGGGCACGTTCGCCTCGCTGATCAGCGACATCGCGACCCAGGTGGAGGACATCCTCGGTCTGGAGTTCAAGGCCCGCGGCTTCGATCCGAAGCTGGCCCCGCTGTACGCGCAGGCCCTCGTGGGCAGTGTGGCGCTGACGGGCCAGTGGTGGCTGGACGTCCGCAAGCCGAAGAAGGCGGAGGTCGCCGCGCATCTGGTGAACCTGGCCTGGCACGGCCTGGACGGCCTGGAGCAGAAGCCGCGGTTGATAGGGCACCGCAAGAGCTGAGACCGCGCGGTCGGTCCGGTCCCCCGGATATCTCCCTGGTGCGCCGCGCACCGGTGAGTAGACTCGTGTTCAACATCCGGGGGGGTGTTCCGACCGCCGGGCGATGCCGTCTCGTGTGCCTTCGGGCATGCCCTGACGCCGTCCGGCGCCACGTGAACCCCCCGCGTCCGGTATCCGTGGACACCTGATCCCTGGGGGGGATCTTCTTGCCTTCTCCGCAGTTCACCCGTGCGCGCCGCCTCGCGGCCGCCACCGCCCTCGCCGTCTCCGCGGGCATGCTGCTCGCCACGCCCGCCTCCGCCGGTTCCCCGGCGCCGCGCCCGGGTGTGGACAAGGAGCGTCCGGCCGCCCAGCGGTCGGCGGCTCCGCAGGGCCTGACGGCCGGCCGGTCGGCCGACGCCGGGACCGCCTCCGCCGCCGACGCCGACGGCACCGCGCCCCGCGGCGACTTCGACGGCGACGGCCGGAGCGACCTGGTCTACCGGGAGCTCGACGGCTCGCTCTCGCTGGCGGGCTTCGTCGAGACCGCCGAGTTCCTGCGGATCGGCGGCTCGGGCGAGTTCGCCGAGGACGTCATCCCGGTCGGGGACCAGGACGCGGACGGCGCCAAGCGGCCCGAGGTGCTGACCCTGTCGGTGCTCGGCCGGCTGGAGCTGTTCACCAACGTGGACATCTCCCTCGGCGGCAACCGCAGCTGGTCGGGGCTCGGCTGGAACATCTACAACAAGGTGTTCTCCGCGGGTGACGTGAGCGGCGACGGCCGGCCGGACCTGCTGGCCCGTACGCCGGCCGGCGAGCTGTACGTGTACCTGTCGACCGGCAACACGGCGGCGCCGTTCGGGGGCCGGACGAAGGTCGGGGGCGGCTGGCAGGTCTACGACCAGCTGATCGGTCTGGGCGACCACGACGGCGACGGCCGGGGCGACCTCGTCGCCCGTACGCCCGCCGGGGAGCTGAAGTACTACGGCAGCACCGGCGACGCGGCGAAGCCGTTCAAGCCGGCGACGTCGGCCGGCACGGGCTGGCAGCAGTTCAACCAGATCCTCGGCGCGGACGACCTGACCGGTGACGGCCGGCCCGACCTGCTGGCACGGGCCAAGGACGGCACGCTGAACCGCTACGAGGGCAGCGGGCAGGGCACCTTCGCCCAGCGCGTCCCGGTGTCCGACGCGGGCGCGTGGTCGGGCGTGTCGCAGTTCGGCGGCGCGGGCAACATCCCGGCCTCGGGCAAGGAGGAGCTGCTCGCGCGCGACAAGGCGGGCACGCTGTTCTGGTACTACGCGCTCAACAACGGCAAGCTGAGCGCCCGTCAGGCGGTGAGCGACGTCGGCGGCTGGGCGGGTGCGAACATCACCAACGCCTCCTCGTTCGACCCGAACGGCGAGTCGGACGTCGTCGAGCTCTGGAGCGACCACCTCTACGTCGAGGGCCGGGACAGGGGCGCCGGCTGGGGCATCTACAACATGTTCGCGGGCCCCGGCGACCTCAACGGCGACGGCTCGGGCGACCTGCTGGCCCGGGACCGCTCCGGCAGGCTCTACCTGTACCGGGCGTCGGTCGACGGCTCGTCCTTCTCCAGCCGCGTCCTGGTGGGCGGCGGCTGGCAGGCGTACAACTGGATCTTCGGTGCGGGCGACTACACCAACGACGGTCTGAACGACCTGCTGGCCCGCACCACGAGCGGCGCGCTCTACCTCTACCCGGGCACGGGCCAGGCGGCCGCGCCGTTCCGGAGCGGGATCAAGCTGGGCGACGGCTTCCAGGCGTACGGCAAGCTGGTCGGCACGGGCGACCTGACCGGTGACGGCAAGGCCGACTTCGTGGGCGTGACGTCCAACGGCGACCTCTACCGCTTCGACGGCGGGGCCGCGTCGCACTACTTCTCGCCGCGCGTGAAGATCGGCTACGGCTACCAGATCTACAACGCCATGTACTAGGCCGTACCGGCCTGGACGCGCGGGCGCCCCGCACCGGAGTTCCGGTGGCGCCGCGTCAGTGACGCTCGGGGAGGTCCCGCTCGGCCGGCCGCGAGGTGA
>NZ_JBFBBC010000017.1:0-136816 GCF_040689545.1 Streptomyces sp. NPDC051180 | reverse complement strand
CGCCCGACGGGCGGGCGCACGCCCGCCTGCAGGAGGCGCGCCGGACGCTGGCGGCCACCGAGGACGGCGCTCCCGCCGCGCTGCGCCGCAGCGCGGCGCTGCTGGAGGTGGCGGACGCGGCCCTCGCCATGTCCACCGCGGCCGACATCGCCGTACGGGGCCGGGCGGCCGACCCGCCGGCGCCGGGCCGGTTCTGGTACGCGCGGCAGCGGGCGCCCCGGCTGTGGTGGCGGCGGCTGTCGGGCCACGCCGGCGGCCGGTCGGTCTTCTTCCAGAACGCCGTACGCATCAGTCTGGCCCTGGCGGCCGCACGGCTGATCGCGGGCATCGACACGCTCCCGCACGGCTTCTGGGTCCTGCTCGCGACCCTGACACTGACCCGGACGACGGTGCGCGAGACGAGGGCGACGGAACGCAGGGCCCTGACCGGCACCCTCGTCGGCGCGCTGGTCGCGGCGGCCCTGCTGGCCTTCGTCGGCACCGACATCGAGGTCTACGCGGTGGCGCTGCCGCCGCTGATGCTCGTCACCTTCACCCTGGGCCCGGTGAAGGGCGTCGGCTGGGCGCAGGCCCTGTTCACCGTGGTGGTCGCGCTGGTCTTCGCACAGCTGGCACCGGCCACCTGGCAGCTTGCCGAGTTCCGGCTGCTCGACGTGCTGACCGGCAGCGCGATCGGCGCCGTCTTCGGCCTGCTGGCCTGGCCGCGGGGCGCCCACGACGAGCTGCGGCGGTCGGTCGCGGTGCTGCTCCGCGTCGTCGCGGAGAGCGTGGTGGCCACGACGGCGCAGATCGCGGCGGGCGGGCGGCGCGTGCCGGTGGTCACGGCGCCGGGGCACCGCGGCCTGCAGCACGCCCTGGTCATGGCCGAGTCGGCGTACGCCCAGTACCAGAGCGAGCCCCGGGGGCCCGGGCCGCCGCCGGCCCACCACCCGGACTGGCAGGCCGCCCTGATCGCCGGACACCACACCCTGTGGGGCGCCGACCGGCTCCTCGTCCCGGCCGAGCCGGTCGTCGTCCCGCCGCTGGGCCCGGAAGCCTCGGAGGCGCTCGTCCGCTCGGGCGACCGCGTCGCGGCGGGCATGCTGCTGACCTCAGCCCGCATGGACCCGACCGGGGACACCGCGGAGACGCCGGTACCGCTCCACGCTCCCACCGCCTCCGCGGCCCTGGCCGCCGAGCCGCCGGGCGCACCGCGCGCGTACTACGCGACCGTGTCGTGGCTGGCGTCGTTGACGATCGACCTGGAGCGGCTCGTCGCGGAGAGCCGCGACGGTACCGGTACGGACGGGGAGGGAGGCTCCGGCGGCGCGACCGGTGCCGCGGGGGCTCGGGTCGGCGAGCGGGGCCGGTGACACCCGGGGAGCGCCGTGCGGGGCGGCCCCGACGCGGTCGTTCAGCCCCCGTCGACGAGGTGCTGGATGCCGGGGGCGTAGAGCTCCGCGAGCCGCGCGGGGGTCGTGTCGGCGGTGGCGCCGTCGGGGCGGTGGAGACTGAGGGTGGCGCCCAGGCCGAGGAGCTGGCCGGCGACGAGTTCGGCGCGCAGGCGGGCGTCGGGTCCGGTGAGGAGGCCGGTGAGGCGGTCGGTGATCTGCTCGCGGAAGCGGGCGCGCAACAGGGTGCGTTCGTCCTCGATGCCGAGGGAGAAGACGACGCGGAGGAGCGGGTCGCCGCGGAGCCGGTCGCGGAGGTCGACCATGGTCAGGACGAGGTGTCGGCCGAGGTCGGGAAGCGGGGCGGCGAAGAGTTCGGCGGCGGCCGGCCGGAAGTCGACGACCGTGTTGAACAGGACCTCCTTGCTGCCGAACCGCTTGACGATCAGGGACGGGCTCACGCCGGCGGCCGCGGCGATGCCGCGCAGGGTGACCTCTGCGTAGGGCTTGAGCGTGAACGCCCTCCGTGCGGCGCGGATGATGGCCTCGCGCCCGGTCCCGGGGCCCGCTTCCCCCGCGTCCGCGGCGGGATCCGCCGAACCCCGGCGTCCGTCGGGGGCGCCGGAGCGGTCCGCTCCGTCCGTCGCCGGGGCGGTGGGTTCGTCGGCGGTGCTCATGCGTTCCCTCGGGCGGCACTGGTGGGCGGTGACACCGTGACCGTACCGCCCGCCCGGCCGCCGCCGCGCGGGGCGTCCCGGCCCGGGCGGTCGGAGGGCAGGAGGAGCGTGGCGGCGAGGGCGGCGAGGGCCGCTCCGGCGGCGATCAGGAAGATCAGCAGATAGGCGTGGAGCGTCGGCGCGGTGCGGCCTGCCGTCACGAAGGTGAGGTGGGCCAGCACGGCGGTGACCACGGCGCTGCAGCCGGCCTGGCCGACCGAACGCATCAGCGTGTTGAGGCCGTTGGCCGAGGCGGTCTCGCTGACCGGCACGGCCCGCATGACGAGGGCGGGCAGCGCGGAGTAGGCGATGGCGGTGCCGCAGGCGACCACGGTGGCGCCGGCGACGATCAGCCAGAGGCTGTGGCTGGTGAAGAAGCGCACCACGTAGCCGAGGGCCATGACGACGGCCGCGAGCCCGAGCGCGGTGCGGGGCCCGTACGCGGCGGAGATCCGCGCCGAGACCGGGGACAGGGCCACCATGGCGAGTCCGCCGGGCAGCAGACAGAGGCCGCTGACGACGATCGACGCGCCCAGCCCGTAGCCGGTGCTCGTGGGCTCCTGTACGAGCTGTGCGGTGACCAGGGAGTTCGCGTAGAACGCGAAGCCGATGAGCAGCGCGGCGACGTTGGTGAGCAGCACCGCGGGCCGGGCGGAGACCCTCAGGTCCACGATCGGGGACGAGGTGCGCAGCTCGTACCGGCCCCAGAGCAGGGCGAGGAGCACCGAGGCGCCGAGCACGCCGAGCGTCGGCGGCGAGGTCCAGCCCCAGCCCGAGCCCTGCGTGATCGCGAGGAGCACGCCGACCAGCACCCCGGCCAGACCCAGCGTGCCCGGTACGTCGAAGCGTCCGGGCGAGCGGACGGCCGACTCCGGCACGATCCACAGCACGAGCGCCAGGTCGATCAGGCCGAGCGCGGCGGATGCCCAGAACATGGTGTGCCAGTCGAAGTTCTCCGTCACGACGGCCGCCAGGGGCAGCCCGACTGCCGCGCCGATGCCGAGCGTGGAACTCATGAGCGCGATGGACGGCAGGACGCGTTCGGCGGGCAGCTCGTCACGGATGATGCTGATGCCCAGCGGGATCACCGCGAGGGCCGCGCCCTGGAGGGCCCGGCCGGCGATCAGCACGCCGATGTCCGAGCTGACCGCGCAGAGCACCGAACCGAGGGTGAGCACGCCGAGCGAGGCCAGCAGGACCCGACGCTTGCCGTACATGTCGCCGACCCGGCCGAGTACCGGGGTGAACACCGCCCCGGTGAGCAGGGTGACCGTCACGAGCCACCCCGCGGCGCCCGTGCTCGCACCCGTCAGTTCGGGCACGTGCGGCAGCAGCGGCACGACGAGCGTCTGCATGACCGCGACGACCACGCCGCAGAAGGCCAGGACGGGGACGACGAACCGCGCTCGGGGCTGGTCGGGCGTCGTACCGGGTGCGGGTGTCGCGGGCTTCATCGTGCTCCAGAGCCTGTGCGGGTGCCGGGGAGGGCGAGGGGTGCACATCCGTTCACCCCTCTCAGGGTAAACAAGTGTGCACCCCCTGCCAAGGTCGCCGGTTCCGTATCCTCCGGCACGCGGTTCCGGACCGGCTGGAGTCCCGCTGGTGGGCGGAGCGGCCGGGGCGGGTCCCCCCGCCGTGCGCGCCGGGTCCGGTGCCGGTGGAGCCGGCGCCGCGTCGTCGGCGGACGCCGGAACGGGGCGCTCCGTGCCCGATCTGTCGGTTGCCGGTCACCTCCGGTCGGGCGGTGGGCTACGCTGCGCGCGCCATCGACCGGAGCGAAGGGGCGGCGCCGATGCGGGAGAGCGTGGAGCGGCGGCACCGCCGGATCCTGCGGGTGGTGCGCGAGCGGGAGAGCGTGCGGATCGGTGAACTCGCGGCGGAGCTCGGGGTGTCCGTGGAGACCGCCCGGCGGGACGTGGCCGCGCTGGCGGACGTCGGGCGCGTCCGGCGGGTGCACGGCAGCGTCACGTGGCCGACCGCGCCGCTGAACGCGCGCGACGCCAGGATCGCCCGGCGGAGTGCGCCCCGCGCGTCGGGCGGACCGGTGCTCGGGATGGTGGTGCCGGTGTCCGACTACTACTTCCGGGCGGTCATCCAGGGCGCGCGGCAGGCGGCGGCCGACGCGGGCGCGCGGCTGCTCGTCGGCATCACGGACTACTCGGCCGACCGGGACCTGCAGCACGTCGCCACCCTGCTCGACGCCGGGGTCGACGGCCTGCTCCTCGCGCCCAGCTGGACCGTCGGGGGACCCACGGCGGAGGAGGCCGCGCGCTTCGCCGAGCCCGCGGTGCCCGCCGTCCTCGTCGAGCGGCGCATCCCCGTCGGCGTCCCCGGCGCCCACCTGGACCGGGTCGTGTCGGACCACGCCGGTGGGGCGGCCCTCGCCGTGCGGCACCTTGCGGAGCTGGGGCACCGCAGGGTCGCGCTGCTCGCCCGGCACACCCACACGCGGCCCGCGGTGCGCGCCGGGTACCTCTCCGCGGTCCGGGCCCTCGGCCTTCCCGAGGACGACCTGTCGCCCGCGGCGGCCGGGCCGTGGGGGCACCCCGACGACGTCGGGAGGGAGCGGCTGTCGGCGCTCGTCGAGGCGGGGGAGGTGCGGGCCGGGCTCGTGCACACCGACATCGACGCCCTGAACCTCCTGCAGTGGCTGACCGCCCGCGGGGTGCGCGTGCCGGAGGACTTCGCGCTCGTCTGCCACAACGACGAGATGGCGGCGCTCGCCGACGTGCCCCTGACATCGGTCAGTCCCGCGACCTTCGAGGTCGGCGAGGAGGCGGTCCGCCTGCTGGTGCGGCGCCTGGAGGAGCCGGACGCGCCCCACTCCGCCGTCGAGTGGCTGCCGCGCCTGGTGGTCCGGGACTCGTGCGGCGCCCGCGGCCGGGCCGACGGCCGCGCGCCGGCCGGGGCCGTCCCTGGGAAGACGTCCCCCCGACGCGCCCCGTCGTCGACCTCGCGCTGACCGAAAACTGCCCGATCCGCCGCCGTCCCTTGACGGGGAGAAAGCGCTTGCGGAGGCTGCCGTCCAGGCATCGCCCCCTGACTCCCCTCCGCAAAGGCTGGTTCCCCATGGCCGCACCGCTCCGCCGCCGCACCTTCCTCCAGGCGTCCGGAGGCACCGCGCTGACCCTCGGACTCACCGGTGTCCCGGCGGCCCGGGCCGCCGCGGGGACCGCGGGGACCGCGGACGCGCAGGAGTTCGCCGCCCTGCGCGCGACCTGGCGCGACCTCGTCCTGGGCACCGGGTTCAGCCCCACGGCCGAGCCGTTCCGGACCCTCCTCGCGGACCTCGGCGCGAGCGCCCGCGGGCATCTGGCCGCCATGGCGCCGACCGACGGCTCGCTGTGGCCCGACGCCGTGTGGCGCGACCCCGAACCGGACACCGACGCCGAGTCGTACGCCTTCTCGGCCATGATGAACGAGAGCTACAACCGGCTGAGCACCCTCGCCCAGGCGTGGGCGCAGCCCGGCACGGGCCTGACCGGCGACCCGGCCGTGCTGGCGGCGGTCCTCACCGGCCTGGACCACCTGTACGCCCGGGTCTACAACGAGCACACGACCCGCTACGGCAACTGGTGGAACTGGCAGATCGGCGGGCCTCAGACGCTGATGGACATCTGCGTGCTGGTCCACGAGCACCTGCCGGCCGAGCGGATCGCCGCGTACTGCCGCGCCGTCGACCACTTCGTGCCGGACTCCGTCTTCGACTCCTACACCGGCACCTCCACCGGGGCGAACCGCGTCGACCTGTGCCGCAGCGTGATCCTGCGCTCCGTCGTCGGCGAGAACGCCGACCGGCTCGCCCGCGCGGTCGACGCCCTCGACCCGGTCTTCCCCTACGTGACCGGCGGCGACGGCTTCTACGCCGACGGGTCCTTCGTCCAGCACCGCAACGTCCCGTACATCGGCGGCTACGGCTCCGTGCTCCACGACGGCGTCGGACGGCTCATGGCCCTGCTGCGCACCTCGCGGTGGCCGGTGGACTCCCCGGACGCGCAGCTCTTCCTGGACACGGTGGAGAACGCCATCGCACCGTTCGTCCACAACGGCCTGATCATGGACAACGTCTCCTCACGGGGCATCAGCAGGGCGGGGACCTCCGACCACACGCGGGCGCACGCGCTGCTGGCCACCATCGTGCTCGTCGGCCAGGGCGCGAGCCCGGAGGAGAACGCCCGCTGGCGCGCCATGGTCAAGGGCTGGATGCTCCGCGACGTGTACTTCCCGCCCCTGAAGAACCCGAAGCTGAGTCTGGTCCGGGCCGCCCTGCTCCAGTCCGTCCTCGACGACGACTCGGTGAAGCCGGCCGCCGAGCCGGTGCGGCACCGGCTGTTCCACCACATGGACCGGGCCACCCACCGCCGCCGGGGCTGGTGCGCGTCGGTGTCGATGGCCTCGGAGCGCATCGCCCACTACGAGTACGGCAACGGCGAGCACGCCCGCGGCTACCACACCGGCGCCGGCTGGCTCTCCTGGTGGGGCGACGACTTCGGCCTGGAGCAGTACGCGGACGCGTACTGGCCGACCGTCGACCCGTACCGCCTGCCCGGCATCACCGCCTCCCGCAAGCCCCTGGCCGACGGCGAGGGCGGCAACTGGGGCCAGCCCATGCCGGCCGCCGCGTGGGTCGGGGGCACCACCGACGGCGAGTTCGGTGCCACCGGGCAGCACCTGATCGGCCTGTCCTCGACGATGAACGCCAGGAAGTCGTGGTTCTGGCTCGACGACGCGGTTGTCTGCCTCGGCGCGGGCATCACCTCCACCGACGGGTACGCGGTCGAGACGACCGTGGACAACCGTGCCCTCGGCACCGCCGGCACGCCGGCGCTCACCGTGGACGGCCGGACGCAGCCGGACGGCCAGGGCGTGCGACGGACCTTCGAGGACGCCCGCTGGGCGCACATCGCGGGCCACGCCGGCTACGTCTTCCCCCAGGGGATGCGGCTCGGCACCGTACGCGAGGAACGCACCGGCGCCTGGCGCGACATCAACACCGGAGGCCCCACCACCCCCCTCACCCGCCGCTACCTCACCCTCTTCACCGACCACGGCGCCGACCCGGTGGACGCGGACTACGCGTACGTCCTGCTCCCCGGCGCGAGCGCACGGACCACCGCCCAGCGCTCCGCGGACCGGGGATGGCTGCGGATCCTCGCCAACACCGGTGCCCGGCAGGGCGTGCGCGTGCCCCGGCTCGGCCTGACCGCGGTCAACTTCTGGAGCGCCGGCTCCGCCGGGCAGCTGTCCGCCGACGCCCCCGCCTCCGTCCTCGTCCGCGAGCACCGGGACGGGACGGCGACCGTCGTGGTCTCCGACCCCTCCCGGCGCGCGACCTCCCTGGAGGTCACCTGGAACCGGCGCGTCCGCGCCGTCCTGTCCAAGCCCGCCACCGTCACCTCCGCGACGACCGGCTCCGCACTGAAGCTCGCCTTCGGCGACCTCACCGGGCTCGCCGGTGCTCCCCAGCGCGTCCGGGTCCGGCTGGGCTGAGGCGGAGGAGCCGGCGCGGGGCCGTGGACCCGGCCCCGCGCCGGCCGCCGGACGAGCCGCGGCGTGCGAGCGGGACGACGGTGGGTGCTTCCGTCAGGCGGAGGCCGCCGTGAACAGCTCCTCGTGCACCTCGTCGAGGACGAAGCCGTTGTCGAGGCGCACGCGGACCGTCACACGCACCGACCGCTCCTGGTAGGCGGTCCACTCGGCCTCCAGGGAGCCGACCTGCTCCTCCAGCTGCCCCCTGCTGCCGGGCGGCATCTGGGAGCCGAAGTCGTCGAGGAGCGACTTGAGCCGCAGGTACTCGCGCACCCCGTGGCTCTGCTCCCTGGCGTGCTCGTCGACCCGCTCGACGGTGCCCTCGGTACCGGAGGCCAGGGACAGGAAGCCGGCGACGCCCTCCGCCCCGGCGTCGGGGTCCCCGGCGCCGGCCACGGTGAGGGAACCGGTCAGCCGGACGTCGGCCGCCAGTCGTACGCGACGGCCCTCACGAAGCGTCATGGTCGTTCAGCTCTCTTCCGGTTCACGGTGGCCGAGCACCTGCCGGAGCAGGCGGGTCGGCGCCAGGCGGTCCTCGACGGACTCCACCCCCACCAGCCTAGGGCGTGTCCGGAAAGCGGTGAGATCGCCCCGGCGCGGGCGCCGGCCTCTGTCGCGTACGGCCTGGGTCAGGGGGCGAGCCGGAGTTCCCAGCGGATCTCGCCGTCGTGCCACCGGTCGGTGGGGGAGAGCCCGGCGGAGCGGGCGACGGCCGCCGAGGCGATGTGGTCGGGATGGATGTGGGCGACCAGGGTGTCGACCGGGCCGGCGGAGAGCCGGTCGACGAGCGCCCCGACCGCCTCGCGGGCGATGCCGCGGCCCTGCCAGGGGACGCCGACGACCCAGGCGATCTCGGCGGTCCGTCCGACGACCGTCGCCTGCACCGTGCCGACCAGGCGGTCCTCGTCCCGCAGCCGGACCACCCAGTTCAGCCACACCTCGTCCGGGCGCGGCGAGCCGGCCGTCATCCGCCGGTAGCGCGCGCGGAGCCGCTCCGCGTCGTCGGGCTCCCCGCCGATGAAGGCGTGCAGCCGAGGGTCGCCGAGCACGACCGCCATCTCGTCGGCGTGCTCCACCCGCAGGGGACGCAACTCCAGCCGGGCGGTCGGCGGTACGGCCGGCCCGGCGCTGGTCCAGTCGTCGCCGACCATCGATCCGACACCCTTTCAGCACGAACGCGTGAGATGCCTCACCGTACGCGAGCCGGCCCACGCGCCGGAGCCCGGCCCTGGCGGGAGCGGAGCCGGAAGGCGCCCCGGTCCGCCCGAACGGTCGGGCCGCCGTGAAACCTTCGCCGTGCTTGTACCGTCC
The DNA here is from genome assembly GCF_040689545.1 of Streptomyces sp. NPDC051180. Lineage (NCBI taxonomy): Bacteria > Bacillati > Actinomycetota > Actinomycetes > Kitasatosporales > Streptomycetaceae > Streptomyces > Streptomyces sp. NPDC051180. Next base: position 127,890 of record NZ_JBFBBC010000017.1, on the reverse strand, counting down.
TCTCACCTGGGAGTCGGTCGAGAGCGCACGGGGAGTGAGCGGTCTTCATGGGGCAGAACACGTACAGGACGCACATAGCCGTGGCGGCCTCGGCGGTCGGGATCAGCCTGGCGGTCTGGGCCGCCGCCGCGCTGACGAACGGCGAGACCGCCGCGAGGACGGACGCGGCGCCGGGGGAGCGCACGCCGACCGAGCAGGCGCAGAAGCCCGCCAGGGTCCCCGCGCAGCGGGTGCCCGAGGGGATCGCGCACGCCGCCGAGGCGGGCGGCAGGGCCGTGAACATCACCATCGACGACGGGCCCGACCCGCGCTGGACCCCCCAGATGCTCGACATCCTGCGGCAGCACGACGTCAAGGCCGTCTTCTGCATGATCGGGCCTCAGGCCCGGCAGCACCCCGGCCTGGTGAAGAGGGTCGTCGCCGAAGGCCACCGGCTGTGCGACCACACCATGACCCACGACACCTCGATGGACAGGAAGTCCGTGGCGTACCAGCGGCGGCAGATCCTGGACGCCAAGCAGATGATCGAGGACGCGGCCGGGGGAGCGAAGGTCGAGTACTACCGGGCGCCCGGAGGCGCGTTCACCCCGGCCAGCCGGCGGATCGCCGCCGCGGCGGGAATGCGCCCGCTCGGCTGGAACGTCGACACCAAGGACTTCGAGAAGCCCGGCACGGCCTCCATCGTCCACACGGTCAAGAACCAGCTGTCCAACGGGCCGACGATCCTCTTCCACGACGGCGGCGGCGACCGCGGCCAGACCGTCGCGGCCCTGCGGCAGGTGCTGCCGTGGCTCAAGCAGCACGGCCATCCGTTCAGCTTCCCGGTGCGCACGGCCCCCTGACGCCCCCGCGAGCCCCGGGTCCCTCTTCCCGAGGCCGCGTCAGGCACCGACCCCTCGCGTGTTACTCATCGGTACGGAATGATGGCGGGCAACCATCCAAACGGCCGGGGGCTGAGGTAGCTGTGACGTCTTTCGAGCAGATGACCAGGGTGCACGCGTTCCGGGACGACGCCCTGGGGGAGCACGACGCCGTCGGGCTCGCGGCGGCGATCCGGCGCCAAGAGGTGAGCGCGGCCGAGGTCGCGCGGGACGCCGCGGAGCGCGTACGGGACGTCGAGGGACGGCTCCACGCCGTGCAGGCCCACGTCGCCGACCCGGTGCCCGCCGCCGGCGCGGACGGGGCCTTCGCCGGCGTCCCGACCTTCGTCAAGGACAACACCGACTACCAGGGGCTGCCCACCGGCCACGGCAGCGCCGCCTTCACCCCCCGGGCCGCCCGGCGGCACGCGCCGTTCGCCCGGCAGTTCCTGAGCACCGGCGTCACCGTCCTCGGCAAGACCCGGCTCCCCGAGTTCGGTTTCAGCCCGAGCACGGAGTACGAGGGTGCCGAGCCGGTGCGCAACCCGTGGCACACGGACCACTCGGCCGGCGGCTCCTCGGGCGGCAGTGCCGCGCTCGTCGCCGCCGGCGCCGTCCCGATCGCCCACGCCAACGACGGCGGCGGCTCGATCCGGATCCCCGCCGCCTGCTGCGGACTCGTCGGCCTCAAGCCGACCCGGGGCCGGGTCGTCGCCAACGCGCAGAGCGCCCGACTCCCGCTCGACATCGTCGCCGACGGCGTCGTCAGCCGCTCCGTGCGCGACACCGCCGCCTTCCTCGCCGCCGCCGAGAACTACCGCCGCAACCCCAAGCTGCCGCCGGTCGGCCGCGTGGAGGGCCCGTCGGGGCGCCGCCTGCGCGTCGGCTTCCTCCTCGACTCGCCGAACGGCGTCCGCGCGGACGACGCCACCCGGGCGGCCGTCACCGACACGGCGGCGACGCTGGAGCGCCTCGGCCACAGCGTGGCGCCGGTCGAGCCGGTCATCGACCCCCGCTTCACCGACGACTTCCTCACCTACTGGGGGCTGCTCTCGTTCCTCATCGGGACCACCGGCCGCACCCTCGGCCGGGACTTCGACCGACGGCGCATGGACGGCCTCAGCCGCGGACTGCACGAGGCGTACGTCCGCAACTGGCGCCAGACCCCTGGGGTGCTGCGCCGACTGAGGCAGACCAAGGTGGCGTACGCGGCGGCCTTCCGCGGATTCGACGTCCTGCTCTCGCCGGTGCTCGCCCACACGCCGCCGCCGATCGGGCACCTCAGCCCCGAGGTGCCCTACCCCGAGCTCGTCGAGCGGATCCTGCGGTACGTGGCGTTCACCCCGCTCGACAACATCGTCGGCACGCCGTCGATCTCGGTGCCCGCCCCCGCCGCGACCGAGGAGGGGCTGCCCGTCGGCGTCCTGTTCTCGGGCCGCCCGGGCAGCGAACGCACCCTGCTCGACGTCGCCTTCACCCTGGAGGCCGACCGTCCCTTCCGGCGGATCCAGGACGCCTGACGCCCCGGGGCCGGGCCGTCTCCCCCGAGCCCGGCACGACCGGCCCTAGGGGACCGGATCGGCGGCCTTCGCCTCCGGGGCCCGGCCCAGGCGGCGGACGGCGGGCACGGCGAGCATCACGCCGATGCAGACGAGCCCCATGACGGAGGAGAAGAGCAGGACGCGGTCGGCCCCGTAGGCGTCGGCCGCGGGGCCGGCCAGGACGCGGCCGAGCGGGATCACCATGATGGAGCCGGCGATGTCGTAGGCGGACACCCGGCTCAGGACGGCCAGCGGGATGTGGGACTGCACGCTGGTCGCCCACATGACGCCCCAGAAGGCGAAGCCGCAGCCGGCGACGGCGCCGGTGAGCGCCGTGACGGTGAAGGACCAGCCGAGCGCCGGGGCCAGCGGGTTGAGCGTGAAGAAGAACATGGCGCAGGCCCCCGCGACCAGCGGGCGGCCGGGCCGGACCCGCATGCCGAGCAGGCCGCCCACGATCGTGCCGGCGCCGTCGGCGGAGGCGATCCACCCGTATCCGCTCGCGCCGTGCTGCTCGGTGAGCAGGGCCGCGCCGAGCGGCAGCGACGGACCGAAGACGAACAGCCCGTACACGGCCCAGACGACGATGACGCCCCACAGCCAGGAACGGGACCGGAACTCGTGCCAACCCGTCGCCAGTCTCCGCAGCAGCGGGTCGTCGCTGTCGTCGCCGTCGTCCCCGCCGGTCCGCAGTCCCCGCAGGGACAGCAGGCCGAGCGCGCTGAGCGCGTAGGCCGCCGCGATCACGAGGAAGGACCCGGCCGTGCTCCAGTAGGCGGCGAGGAGGCCGGCGAGGCCGGGGCCGAGGAGCGTGCAGATCGCCTCGGCGATCCGCAGCAGCGCGTTGGCCCGCTGGATGTCCTCGGCGACCTGGGGGACCAGGGCGGCCAGACCGGGCTGGAACATGGCCGTCGCGGCGCCGCTGACCGCCATCAGCGCCATCACGTGCCAGAGGCGCACCTCACCGCCGCCGAGCAGGGCGGCGAGCGTGAGCATGGCCGCCATCCGCACCGCGTCCGCGCCGACCATCATCACCCGCGGGGTGAACTTGTCGGCCAGCGCGCCCCCGAACAGGATGAGGAGCACGATCGGGGTCATCCAGGCGGCCAGCGCGTATCCCACGCCGCTGGCGCCGTACCCCGCGGCGAGCACGCTCGTCGTGATCGAGACCATCAGCATGCCGTCGGCGAGGAGCGACGTGCCGCGGGCGGTGAAGAAGAGCCGGAAGCGCGAGGAGCGCCACGGGCTGGGAAGGGCGTCCGGCGCCGGCCGGACGGTCACGTCATCCATCGTCATGTCACATCTGCCGGTCGCGACCGGACCCTTCCGTGAGTATGTGTCGCCGCAGCCACGCGCTGCCTGCGTCGGTGTCCTCCGGCGGGTCCCGGACGATCACGTACCGGCGGGGGGCCAGCACTCCGGGACGGCCGGGCAGGGTGTCCATCAGCGCCGCGTGGGCCCGCTCCGGTGTGATCGGCGCTCCGCCCGAGGCGACGAACGCGGTCAGGACCGGCCCGCCGCCGTCCTCGGCCGGAGCCTCGCCCGGCGGCGGCGCGTCGAGGGAGACGTGGACGGGCACACCGCCGAGGGCCCGGCTCAGGGCGTCCGCCACGGCGGACGGGGACACCCAGGAGCCGTCCACGAGGTGCCACTCCGCGCCCCGTTCGACCGGCCGGACGCCCGTGACCCCGGTGAGCCGGTCGAGCGGCACGTCCTCCTCGGCCGCAGCCTCCAGGAGCCGTACGAGACCGGTGAGGAAGTCCTCGGCGGCGGTACGGGGGAACAGCCCCGGGTCCGCCCACAGCGACAGGTGGAGCAGGGGGTCGGCCTGGTGGACGAAGGCGAGCAGCCGGGTCGGCAGCACCTGGTCCGGGCCCCACTCCAGCTCCAGGTCCGGCCCGTCCGGCTCCGCGGAGGCCGTCGGGGCTCCGGCGGGGAGCGTGCTCACGTCGTTGAAGACGACGTCGCGGGTGAAGCGGCTGCCGCGCTCGAAGGTGGTCCGCCCGATCATGTCCCAGAGCGCGACCGCGTCGAACCGGCTGTGCCGGTAGGCGTTGAGCGCGGCGCCCCACGCCTTGCCGAGCAGCGCGTCGAAGGTCGCGGCCCGCACGTCGAGGCAGAGCAGCGCGTCCTGCGACAGGGTGTTCACCGAGCGGGCCAGCCGCGGCAGGAACCGGTTGGAGGTCGGCACGGCCGTGACGCAGGCGGTCTGACCGGCGCGGTGCGCGACGAGCGCGCACCAGGCGGTCAGCAGCACCGTGGCCGGCAGTCCGCCGGTCCGCTCCGCCACCCGGGCCAGCGCGCGGGCGCCGCGCCGCGAACGGAGCGTCAGGCACGGCACCCGTACCTCCGCGCCCGCGGCGCCCGGCTCCGCGAACATGGCCTGGGGCCCGGTGCGGACGATCCGCTCCCAGTGGTCCAGCGCGGCCCGGGACTTGCGGAGTCCCGCCGGTGTCGCCTCCTCCGCGGCCAGGCCGAGCGGTGTCAACGCCGTGACGTCGGGCAGTCGTTCGCCGGCGAGCAGTGCGAGCCACTCCTCGCGGAGCACGGAGAGCGCGCTCACGTCGGTCACGGCGTGGCTCGCCGCCAGGGCGACGTACGCCGGGGCCCCGGCCACGGTGACGAGGGAGATCCTGAGCGGGAAGTCCCGGTCGAGCCGGAAGCGGTCGACGCGGGCCGCGCGGGCCAGCGCGTCGGCGTACGCGGCCGGTTCGGTCGGGAGCGCGTCGTGGTCGAGCACGGTGACGGTGAACGCGCCCTCGGCCGCCACGACCTGTTCGCGGGGGACGGCGCCGCCCGGGGCGTCGGGAAAGGTCGTGCGCAGGCCCTCGTGCCGGACGGCCAGGGTGCGCAGGGCGTCGATCGCCGCGCCGGTACGGGTTCCCGCCGGTACCGGCCACACGTCATGGATGTTGATCTGCACGGGTTCGTCGCGCAGCACGCACCGGATCATGTTGGCCTGCCCCATCGTGACGGGGCCGCGGCGCGGCTCGCCGCCGGAGTACGCGACGGTGACCGTGCGGGTGTCGTGCGGGCGCGTCGGCCCGTCCGCGGTCACCGGCACGGGGCGGGCGGGGTCGTCCGGGGGCCGGGGAGGGGCCGGGGGCGGCGGGTCATGCGGGGCCTTTCGCGGATGGGGCGGAGCGGATCAGGGGTTCCCAGGCGTCGATCAGGAGGGCGAACTCCTCCATGTCCCGCCGCGCTTCGTCGAGGAGGCGGCCGGCGCGGGAGGCGAGGACGTCCGCCGTCTCCGCGTAGCGGCCGCCCAGCGTGCGGTAGGAGCGGTCGAGCACGTCGAGACGCGCGGCGATCTCCGCCGGGTCCAGCAGGGTGCTCTCCCGGACGAGGGCGGCGACGGCGCCGGCGCGGACGTGCCCCCGGTCGTCGAGCAGCGTCTCGCCGGCCTCCGCCATCCGGGCGTACACGGTGTTGAGGTACGCCGAGGCCAGCAGGAACTTCGCGAACCGCAGCTGGTAGGCGAGGAAGCCGCCGTCGGAACGACGCTCTCCGGTGTGGAAGTTGACGATGTGCCGGTTGTGGAGCACGCCGGGCAGGCGGGCGTCGTGGACCAGGTGGAGGAGGAAGTAGTCGGTCCCGATGGTGTCGGTGGCGGGCGGCAGCGGCACCCGGCCGTAGACGGCGCGGTCGAGGCCGATGTTGCACATGTCCACGCGCATCGGGTTGACGTCCGTCAGGGTGGACACGTCGACGGAGAAGGCGGCGGTCCCGGCGCCGCGGAAGGACTCCTCGATCAGGTTCCGGCGCCAGATCTCCGGATAGCCGTCGGGCACCGACAGGCCGATGACGTCGTGGTAGACGGCGGGGTCGAGTCGGCGGATCTCCTCGACGTCCACCGACATCTCGCCGACGAACGACGCGCCCACCATGGCCACGGGCCGGTCCGCGCAGGCCGGGTCCAGCCTGCTCCGGGTCACGAGGCCCGCCGCCTCGACGGCCGGGCGGCCGAGGGAGGTCAGCTCGTGGTGGAAGGGGAAGACGGGCTCGCCGTCCTTGGACTGGTAGCGGCTGTCGGAGTCCCGCCGGTGGACCGAGGCGCATCCGAGCGCCTCCGCGACCAGGAACGCGCGGTCGGTGCAGGCGCCGTAGGAGACGCGGTCCGGCAGCAGCAGGCCGAGGATCCGCTCGGGCTCGGCGAGGCCGGACCGGGCGATCACGTCCCGGAGGAAGGCGCGCTGCGCGTCCTCGTCGAGGTGGTGGACGACCACGCCCGGCGCCGCCGGCAGCGCCCGCACCGCCTCGCGGTGCCGGGCCAGCACCGGCGCGTCGGAGGAGTCCAGGATCAGGAGCCGCACCTCGACGCCGAAGTGCCGCGCGCCGTAGGCGGCCTCCTCGGCGACCGCGGCGATCGTCTCGGGGCAGGAGCGGTGGGTGGGGAGCGTCAGACAGACACGGCGCACGCCGGCTCCCCGCTCTGGGTCGCGGTCGCGGTCGCGGTCGCGGGAGAGCCGGTGACGGCCGGTGCGGAGGCCGCCGGTACGGGAGGGACCGAGGCCGGGGCGGCGGCCGTGGCCCCGCCGGTGTGGTCGTCGGCGGCCGGGTCGTCCGCCTCGTGCCAGGAGGTGAGTCCGAGGAGACGGCGGCCGAGCGGGGTCAGTTCGGCCGTGGGGTACCGCTTGGACTCGTGCAGGACGGGGTCGCCGACCAGGGTGCGGTTCCAGCGCGGGGTGCGCAGGTGACGCCAGGAGTCGACGCGGGACTTCCGCAGCCGCTCGTGCTCTTCGAGCGCGGGCATCATCGAGAGGTACTGGACCGCCCGCACGCCGTCCGAGGAGATGTTGCGCGCCACACCGTGGGCGAGCAGACCGTTCCAGATCAGCAGGTCGCCGGGGCGGAGTTCGGGCCGCACGACGGGGAACTCGGCGCGGTCGACGTCGGGCCGCAGCGGGTCGCGGTCGGCCGGGCTGCCGGTCTTCCACTCCTCGAACCGCCGGAAGAGCTCGGGGTCGCACTGGAAGCCGCCCGTCTCGGGCGTGGTGTCGTTGAGCGCGATGATGCCCTGCACGCGCTGCGGCGGGACGCCGAGCGTGGTGTCGATGTCCCAGTGCAGCTCGATGTCGAAGCCGCGGTCGCGGGCCTCGATCAGGGCGCGGTCGCGGTTGCGGACGTTGGGCGGGTTGAGGTTGAGCCGGTCCAGGGTGACCCACAGCTCCTCGCAGTCCCAGACGTCGACGAACGCGTCGTACACCCGGCGGGCCTGGCGGTTGTCCCAGAGGAGCTGGTGGTGGTACGCCTCCACGAAGCCGTACACGTGGAGCTGGCGGTCCAGGTCCGAGCGGAACGGCCGGTCCTCGTACCAGCTCTCCGGGCGGTGCGGGTCGAGCCCCTGGAAGTCCCAGGTGAAGTCGAGCAGCCTTCCGGCGACCGCCGCGGGCACGGCCTCCCGCACGATGACGTAGCCGTACGTCTGCCAGTGGGCGAAGTCCTCCTCGGAGAGGACCCGCAGCGGGCGTGACTTGGTGAGCTCCCGCAGGGTCGTCTGCGCCAGGTAGGACTCGCCGTCGGCGCTGAAGTAGGGACGGTCCGAGGCGGCCCGGTGGAGGAAGGGGCGCCGCGGGCGGCGGTCGGCTGCGGGTGTCGTCATGTGGTCCCTCCGAGGCAGGGGTCGGGGCCGGCGGAGCCATGTCGTTGAGCAGAATTGGTGTAGACCATCTGTTCTGTCAAGTCGGGTTCCGACATGCGGAGTTGTGTCGCCTTCGCGCGGAGAAGGTGCTTGGTCGAGGGGTCGCAGACCGGCCTCCGAGGGGCTGACTTTGGTCTAGACAAGTCGCGAGCGGCTGGCCTAGTGTCCCCATGGGCGGTCCGTCATCTGACGGCTCGTCGGCCGTCCTGTGTCCCGCGCGCCGCGGGTCGACGCCGCCTCGCGCACAGGCCGTTCGGCTGCCTCCGCGGACCCCGGCGCGCGGAGCCCCCGGCCGGCCGCCACCGGCCGGCCGGCACACCCGCCGAAGACCTCGACTGTTCGTCCACGCCCAGAGGGAGCGGTTTCCATGAGCACACCCGGCACCACGGCCTTGCCCGACGGCGGCCTGAAGAACCCCGGTGCGGGCCTGATCACGCTGGACCCGGTCCACACCGCCCTCCTGCACGGCCTGGACGGCCTGCTGACCGGGCTGGCCGCCCGGCTCTCCGCCCCCGAGGTGACCGGCCCCCCGCTGCTCTCCGTGGAGAGCCTCGCCCGGCTGGACTTCTTCCGGAACTTCCCTCATCTCGGCGTCTCCGCAGGACGGTTCACGCCCGAGACGCTCGACGGCCTCGCGGCCGGCGAGGAGCCCGGCGGCCTGCCGCTCCGGCCGACCGGCTACCTGCTGCCCTCCGCCACCTGCTACGGACTGCTGCTCTCCCTCGAAGGCCGGGACGTCGGCGACGAGGGGCTGCGGCTCTCCGCCGCCGGCCGCTGCTTCCGCAACGAGACCCACTACGACGGGCTGCGCCGCCTCTGGGGCTTCCACATGCGAGAGGTCCTCTACCTCGGCACCCAGCAGGGCGCCGTCGAACACCTGGAGAGCGGTGCCGAGTTCGTCCGGGAACTGGCCGTCCGGCTCGGCCTCGACCTCACCCGGGCCACCGCCGACGACCCCTTCTACGACAAGGGCGGCTCCCGGGCCCGGCTGATGGCCCTCGACCCCGTCAAGCACGAGTTCAGCGCCCCCGACGGCACGGCCATCGCCTCCGTCAACCGCCACCGCAACTTCTTCGGCGAGCGCCTGGACATCCGCGCGGGCTCCCACGGGCCCGCCTACAGCGCCTGCGTCGCCTTCGGCGTCGAACGCTGGGTCCACGCCGTGATCCTCGCCCACGGCACCCCCGAGCGCGCCCTCGACCGGGTTCTCGACGCCGCCCGGGTCTGACCCCGGAGCCCCGCCGCACCACCCAGCCCCCACCCCGAGGAACAGGAGCGACCCCGCCCCATGGAACGCATCACCGACTGGCTCCACGAGAAGAACCCGGGCCTCGACGGCGCGATCGACGCCGACGAGGACCTCATCGAGGCCCGGCTCATCGACTCCATGGACTTCCTGGAGTTCATCGACCTCCTCGAGGACATGTCCAGCAGCTCCATCGACCTCCAGGAGGTCACCATCGACGACTTCCGCACCCTGAACCGCGTCCGGGCCCGCTTCCTCGACGCCACCGGTCCCGCCGCCGCCCCGGCCCCCGCCGGCTGACCGGTCCCGCCCACGGACCGGCCCCGGACGGCACGGCGGTGGACCGCGCCGCGCACAGGGCCGGCCCCACCGCCGCGAGCGGGGCGGGAGGCAGGCCCGTGGGCGTACGCCCCGGGGCCGATGTCCGGGCGGAGGCCCGCGCCTACGATCGGGATCATGACCGCCACCCCGACCGAAGCCCCGCCGAGCGGGCGGGTGGCGACGGTCCTCGCCTGGTGCGCGGCCGTCGCCCACCCGTTCGTCCTCTTCCTCTCCCTGGGGACGGGCCCGTACCACTCCACCCGACTGCGCCTCCTGCTCGGGGCGGTGGCCGTGGGGGCGACCCTGCCGCTGGCGCGGAGGCGCCCGCTCGCTGCCCTCGCGCTGCTGCTCGGCGGCCTGCTCGCGGCGGCGACGACCCGGCCCGAGAGCGTGCTCCTGTACCTGCCGGTGCTCGCCGCCGACGCCGTCGTCGGCCGGATCGCCGCACTGCGCCCGCCGCGGGTCCTGCTGCCGGTCGCACTCGGCGCGCTCGTCGTGCAGATTACGGCCACCACCTTCATCACGTCCGGGCAGGACGTGTTCGTCAGCACGAGCGTGGCCCTCGCGCTCGCCCTGCTCACGGCGCTGCTTCTCGGCCGGTCGGTACGAGAACGGCGCGGTCACGCGGACCAGTTGAAAGCCGCGGCGGCGGCGGAGGCGGTGGCCGCCGAACGGCTGCGGATAGCCCGTGAGCTGCACGACGTGATCGCGCACAGCATCGGGGTCGTCGCCATCCAGGCCGGTGTCGGCCACCGGGTCATCGAGACCCAGCCCGCAGAGGCCCGCAAGGCCCTCGCCGTCATCGAGTCGGTCAGCCGGGAGACCCTCTCGGGCCTCCGCCGCACCCTCGGCGCGCTGCGGACCCCGGCCGAGGACTCCCCGGTGCCCGGCGAGGCGCCCCGCGCACCCGCTCCGGGCCTCGCCGACCTCGACCGGCTCGCCGCGTCGACGGCGGACGCGGGCGTCCGTGTGGAGGTGCGTCACCTCGGCGACCCGGGGCGCCCGCTGCCGCCGGAGGTCGACCTTGCCGCGTACCGCATCGTGCAGGAGTCGCTGACCAACGTCGTCCGCCACGCCGCCGCGCCCGACTGCCGGGTGACCGTGGAGCGGACCGGGGACGCCCTGGTCGTGGAGATCGCCGACGACGGTCCGGCGCGGCCGGCCGGCTCCGCCGACGGCGGCCCGGGGGGCGCCGGCGGCGGCTACGGCATCGTCGGGATGCGGGAGCGGACCGCGCTCCTCGGCGGGCGCTTCTCCGCCGGCCCGCGCCCCGGCGGAGGCTTCCACGTCACCGCGCTGCTGCCGCTCCCCACCGCCCGCCCGGAAGGAACCCCCGCCCCGTGAGCCCGCAGATCCGCGTCCTCCTCGTCGACGACCAGCCGCTGGTCAGGGCCGGTCTGAGGGTCCTGATGGCCGACAGTCCCGACCTCGTGGTCGTCGGCGAGGCGGGCACGGGCGACGAGGCGGTCGGGCAGGCGGCGGAACTCCGCCCGGACGTCGTCCTGATGGACGTCAGGATGCCCGGCATGGACGGCATCGAGGCGACCCGGATCGTCACGGCGGCGCCCGACGCGCCCCGGGTCCTGGTCCTGACGACCTTCGACGACGACGCGTACGTGTACGGCGCGCTGCGCTCCGGGGCGAGCGGCTTCCTGGTCAAGGACATGGCCGTGGACGACATCCTCGCCGCGATCCGGGTGGTCGCCGCCGGCGACGCCCTGCTCGCGCCGGGCGTCACCCGCCGTCTCATCGCGGAGTTCGCGGCCCGGCCGGAGCCGCGGGCGCGGCCGGTGCGCGAGCCCGCGTCGCTCTCCCAGGTGACCGCGCGCGAACGCGAGGTCCTCGTCCTCGTGGGGCGCGGCCTGTCCAACGGCGAGATCGCCGAGCGCCTCCACATCAGCGCGGCGACGGTCAAGGCGCACGTGGCGCGCCTCTTCACCAAGCTGGACGCCCGCGACCGGGTCCACCTGGTCATCCTCGCCTACGAGGCCGCCCTGGTCCCCTGACGGCCGGTGGCTCCTCCTCCGGATCGACCCAACTCCGTTACCCGGGCGTCATGTCGGAGGTCTTGCGCCGCGCTGCGGGGCTCTCTACTCTCCGCCAATGGTTAGGAATATTTCCTATCTATTGGCCAGAGAGAGAAAGGGAGTTGTCATGCGGAGACGAAGTGCCTCGCTGCTCGGACTCGCGGGTCTGCTGGCGTTGCCCCTGACGGTCGTCGACCACGCACAGGCGGCCGACGCCGTGGTGTCCACCGGAAAGTCCGTGACGGCCTCGTCCGTCGAGACCTCGGCGTTCGGGCCCGCCCTCGCCGTGGACGGCAGTGGCTCCACCCGCTGGGCGAGCGCGGAAGGAGTCGACCCGCAGTGGATCAGGATCGACCTCGGAGCGAACCACACGATCTCGCGGGTGAAGCTCGACTGGGAGGACGCGTACGGCAAGACGTACCGCATCCAGACCTCGCCCGACGGCACGACCTGGACCGACGTCTACTCGACCACCACCGGTGACGGGGCGACCGACGACCTGACGGTCTCCGGCAGCGGCCGATACGTCCGGATGTACGGGACCGGGCGCGGCACCGCGTACGGCTACTCCCTCTGGGAGTTCCAGGTGTACGGCGCCCCCAGCGGCGGCGGCGGGGGAGGCGGCACGGCGGTGCCCTTCGGCAGCCACCTCAAGCCCTACACCGCCGGCACGCTGAAGCCCTCGGGCTCGCAGAGCACCGTCGACCAGAAGGTCGTCGACTACTACAACCGCTGGAAGGCCGCCTTCGTCCGGCAGAACTGCGGCAACGGCTGGTACCAGATCATCTCGCCCGACGCGGACCACCCGTACGTCGCCGAGGCCCAGGGCTACGGCATGGTCGTGACCGCGACCATGGCCGGCGCCGACCCGGACGCGAAGAAGATCTTCGACGGCCTGGTCAAGTGGAAGATCGACCACCCCTCCTCGGTCAACCCGAACCTGCTCGCCGCCGAACAGGACACCGCCTGCAAGAGCGTCAACGGCGGTGACGGCGCCACCGACGGCGACATGGACGTGGCCTACGGCCTGCTCCTCGCCGACAAGCAGTGGGGCAGCGCCGGCACCTACAACTACAAGGACCTCGCGCTCAAGCACATCGCCGCGATCAAGAAGGACGAGCTCAACCCGACGACCAAGCTCCTCAAGCTCGGCGACTGGAGCAGCTCCGGCGACCAGTACTACTACATCACCCGCACCTCGGACTGGATGGTCGACCACTTCCGCGCCTTCCGCACGGCCTCGGGCGACACGACCTGGGACGCCGTGCGCACCGCGCACCAGACCCAGATCTCCCGGCTCCAGTCCACCTACGCCTCCGGCACGGGTCTCCTGCCCGACTTCGTCGTCGACACCAACACCACGCCCAAGCCCGCCCCGGGCCAGGTCCTGGAGGACCCGAACGACGGCGCCTTCTGGTGGAACGCCTGCCGGACGCCGTGGCGCATCGCCGACGACGCGGTGACCAGCGGCGACGCCACCTCCCTCGCGGCGGCGCGGAAGCTCAACGGCTGGATCAAGTCGAAGACCGGCGGCGACCCCAACAAGATCGCCATCGGCTACAAGCTCAACGGCACCCAGATCTCCTCGGGCAGCGAGGCGGCCTTCTTCGCCCCGTTCGCGGTGGCGGCGATGACCGACTCCGGCAGCCAGGCATGGCTGGACGCCCTGTGGAACAAGATGCTGGCCACGCCGATCGACACGAGCAGCTACTTCTCAGCGAGCATCCAGCTCCAGGTCATGATCACCGTCTCCGGCAACCACTGGGTCCCGTAGCCCCGGGTCGACGGACAGACCGCTGAGGTAGCCGGACAGGGCGGCCCCGGTGTCCGGGAGCGGGAACCGGGCGCCGAGCTGCCCGTCCGGGCGGACCACGAAGCCGGCCGCGCCGCCGGGGAGGTAGAGCCGTGCGAACTCCCCGGCGGCGTCCCGGTACAGCGGCGCCGCCGGACCCCGGCCCGCCTCCGACGGAAGCGCGGCCTCGTCCTGTCGGGCCTCCCGGGCGAGCACGGCGAGCGGCTCCACCTCGCCGGCGGCGGCCCTCACCAGGTCCGCCGCCCCGGCCAGTCGGACCGGGTCGTCCCCGTACAGCAGCACCACATGGCCGGTCCGGCCGCGCAACACGTCGAGCAGCCGCAGCGGATGGGCGGCGAGCGCCGTCGTCAGACCCGGGCAGTCCGGGGCCCGGTCGCCGGGCTGGGGCGCCTCCTCCGGTCCGTACGGGGCGCCCGAGAGCGGCCCGTCGCGGTACTCCACCAGCAGCTGGGCCTCGCGCAGGAGCAGGGTCCGCCGGTCGCCGGGACCGGACTCCATCCCCTGGGTGGCGTGCCGGACGGTGCGCCCGACGATCTCCTCGCCGACCGGGCGGCGCTCGGCGTCGTAACTGGCGAGGAGTGCGGGCCCGGCCCCGCCGCGGAGCACCAGGGCGAGCTTCCAGGCCAGGTTGCAGGCGTCCTGCACCCCCGTGTTCATGCCCTGGGCGCCGGTCGGCGGATGGATGTGGGCCGCGTCGCCCGCGACGAACACCCGCCCCTCGCCGTACCGGTCGACGATGCGGTGGCTGATGCGGAAGACCGAGGACCAGCGCAGCGCCGAGAGCCGCGTGGGCCGGGGTGCCAGCCGGTCGACCACCGCCTGGAGGTCGGCGAGCCCGGGGCCGTCGCCGCCGTCCAGACCGTGCGCGACACCGTCCGCGGGACGGTCCGGGGCCCCCTGCGCGGCCGGCGCCTTCATCGACATCCGGTAGCGCCCCGTGCCCGGCAGCGGAATGCACACCAGGACGTCGGCGGAACCGCCGTCGGGCGAGGGACGGCTGGAGCGCACGCCGTAACCGTGCGGCAGGTCCCAGTCCGCCTCGACGTCGCCCAGCATGTACGCCTCCGGGAACGCGTCGCCCTCGTAGGAGAGGCCCAGCGCCTTGCGGACCGTGCTGTGCGCTCCGTCGCAGCCGATCAGGTACCGGACCCGCAGCTCCTCCTCGGCGCCCGACGCGTTCCGCAGCCGGGCGGTGACCCCGTCCGCGTCCTGCGTGAACGACAGCAGCTCGGTGCCCCGCTCGACGACGGTGCCGAGACCGGCGACGTACTCCTCCAGGAGGCGCTCGGTCTCGTACTGGGGCAGCGCGGCGAAGCCGTACGGCACCTCCGGCGGCAGCGACAGCTCGATCCGGCCCTGCTCCCGGCCGTCCACGTAGAGCAGCTGGCCGCGCAGCGGCACCGCGGTCTCCAGGACGTCCCTGACCAGCCCCATCCGGTCCCAGAGTTCGAGGGTCCGCGGCTGGATCCCGACCGCCTTGGCGTACGGCAGACGCGCGGGCAGCCGGTCGACGATCCGGCAGCGCACGCCTCTGCGGCGCAGCTCGGCCGCGGCGCTCAGGCCGACCGGCCCCGCGCCCGTGACCAGTACCTCGGGGGCGGCGTGGGTGTCCGTGGGGGAGTGGGCCATGGTTCCTCCCGGTGATGCCCGGCCTCCGGCCAGATCCCGTGCGTACGTCCATGGTCACCCGGCGCCGTCCGCTCGGCGAGCCGTGCCGGCCCGCGCCCGTGCCCCCGGCCCGCGCCCGCGCCCGTGCCCCCGGCCCGGCACGGGAACCGCGGGAGGCCCCACGGCGTCCGTCACCGGCATGAGCGAGAACGCCCCCCACGGGAGACGGCACGGGGACGGGTCCGGCGACGAGGAGCGGTACGACGAGGAGACCCACGAGGGAGAGGAGCCGGAGGAGGACGAGCCGGGGGACGGCCGGGCGGAGAGCGCCGTCGGCTGTCTGCTCTCCCTCGCCGGGGTCGCGGTCGTCGGGAGTTTCGCGCTGACCCGTGCCGGCTACGTCATCGACGGCGGCTTCGAGGGGGAGGCCCGGGACTGGGGCACGATCCTCGTCGAACTGCCGCTGATCCTCCTGGCCGGCGTCGTCGTGCCGCCGCTGGCCTACGCGACCGCCTCCCGCCGGCTGCGCCCCTGGCAGGCCGCGCTCGTCTGCGGCGCGGTCGTCGCCCTCGGCCTCTGGGGCCTCTCCGAGGGGTGGCAGCCGCAGCAGCGGCCGGACCGGGGGGACGGGCCCGGCCTCTGACGCACCCCCGACCGGCCCGAGCGGTACGGTGCCGGGGCGCCGGGGCGGCCCGCGCGGAGAACCCGGAACAGGAACGAGGCGCACATGGAACAGCAGGAGACCCCGGCGACGGTCGTGTCGTACCCCGTCGGGCACGTGGTCGGCGGCCGCCAGGAGGTGCGGGACGACGAGTGGGGCGACGTCGAGTCGGTCGTCCGGCTCGACGCGGCGTCCTTCGGCCCCGAGGCGCTCGCCGGCCTCGACGCCTTCTCGCACGTTGAGGTCGTCTACCACTTCGACCGGGTGCGGCCCGACGCCGTCCAGACCGGCGCCCGGCACCCGCGGGGCAACACGGAGTGGCCGCTCGTCGGCATCTTCGCGCAGCGCGGGAAGAACCGCCCCAACCGCATCGGCGTCTCGCGGTGCCGCCTCCTGCGCACCGACGGCCTCGACCTCCATGTGCGGGGCCTCGACGCCGTCGACGGCACACCGGTGCTCGACATCAAGCCGTACATGGCGGAGTTCGGCCCCCAGGGTCCGACCACGCAGCCCGCCTGGGCCGACGAGATCATGCGCCGCTACTACTGAGCGGGCCGCCGGTGTGCCGGGCGTCGCATCAGACGAGGACGACCGGTGCGCCGGTGAGCCCGACACCCGCGGCGCGCAGCTCGTCGAGGGCGGCGACGGTGCTGTGGGCGGCGGCGCCGACGGTGTAGTCGAGCAGGACGCGGACGTCGAAGCCCGCGCGGACGCCGTCGAGTGCGGTCGCCTTCACGCAGTGGTCGGTCGAGATCCCGACGACGTCGACGCCGGAGACCTCGCGGTCGCGCAGCCACGGGCCCAGGGCCGTGCCGCCCTCGGTCGCGCCCTCGAAACCGCTCTTGGAGGCGGAGTGGGCGCCCTTGAAGAAGACCTCGTGCACCTCGCCGGAGGCCACGACGGACGCGAAGTCCGGGTGGAACTCGGCGCCTTCGGTGCCGGCCACGCAGTGCACCGGGAACGAGTCCGCGAAGTCGGGTTCGTCGGAGAAGTGGCCGCCCGGGTCGACGTGGTGGTCACGGGTGGCGACGACGTGCGCGTACCGTCCGTCGGACCGACGGACGAGGTCGGCGATGGCGACGGCGCGGTCGGCGCCGCCCTTCACGGGGACGTCGCCGCCCTCGCAGAAGTCCTTCTGCACATCGACGACGATCAGGGCACGGCGCACGGGAGATGCCTTTCCTCAGGAGGTGGAAGAGAACTTCCATCGTCCTGGTCGCGCACCCCGAAGAGCGTTTCACGCGCCCGGTGTTCACCCGATCGGGATCGTGGGCGTGGGGTGCGGCGACGGGCCCGGCGCCGTACCCGTGCCGCGGGGCGTCAGGGTGTCACGATGCCGCGGACGACGCCGAGGTCCAGGAGGTCCTGCGGGCGCAGGCGGAGCTGGTCCGCCGTCGTGTCGGCCTCCTCCGGCGGCCGCTTCAGGATGGACGCCGCCAGTTCGGGGGCGATCACCGAGAAGTAACTGTCCGCGGTGGCCCAGAGGTTGACCGGGGAGGCGAGGGCGAGGGCGCCCCCGGATCCGCCCTCGCCGATGAGCAGCGAGGTGAGGGGGGTGCGGGCGGTGGCGACGGCGGCGAACAGGTCGGCGATCGCGGGGCCCGCCCCGGCGTGTTCGGCCGCCGGGTCGTTGGCCGCTCCCGGGGTGTCGACGAGGGTGAGGACGGGGATGCCCAGACGGCCGGCGAGGCGGACCAGCCGCGCCGCCGTACGGAACCCGGCGGGGCGGGTGGCGGTGCCGCACTGCGCCGCGTAGGCGACGGTGGTGCCGTCGTCGAGCCGGCCGAAGCCGCAGCGCATCCCGGGGTCGACACCGCCGCAGCGGTCGCCGGAGATCTCCTCCCGGAGCGTGAAGTGCGCGTCGAGGTACGCGGGGGCCCGGGGCCGGTCGGGGTGCCGGGCGTCCGCCACCGCCTCCCGGCCGGTCGACGCGGGCGACGCGCCCGGCAGACCCAGCGCGCGCGGCGGTGCGACCGGGCCCTCGGCGGGCCGGGTGAGCAGGCCGAGCCAGCGGCCGAGGGCGGCCCGCAGCTCGGCGGCCGGCACGATCGCGTCGACGTGGCCGTGCGCGAGCTGGGACTCGGCGGTGTACGCCGCGGGGTCCGCGTCCGCCGGGCGTACCCGGGAGCCGGCGAACCCCACCTGGGCTCCGGGCAGCGCGAGGACGACATCGGACCCGGCGCCCAGGGTCGCCCAGCCGCCGCCCGTCGTCGGATTGCGCAGGACCGCGATCTGGGGCAGCCCGGCGGCCCGCGTCAGCTCCGACTCCCGTGCCAGGAACTGCAGTTGCAGCAGGGCCCGCATACCCTCGTGCATCCGGCTGCCGCCGGTGGCGGGCAGGACGACCACGGGGAGCCGGCGCGCGCGGGCCAGCCGGTGCGCCGCGACGGCGCGCGCGCCCGTGCCCTCGCCCAGGGAGCCCCCGAGGAAGCGGAACTCGAAGGAGACGATCACCGCCGGGACCCCGCACACCGTGCCCGTGCCGCAGACCACCGACTCGCTCTCGCCGGTGCGCTCGGCGGCCCGGTCGCGGGCGGCGGAGTACCCGGGCCAGCCGATCGGCCCGTCGCCGGCGAGGGGCTCCTGGACGTAGGGCAGTTCGGAGAAGTCGTCCGCCACGAGGGCGATCGCCTCACGTGCCGTCCTCGGGTCGCTCATGGGGCCTCGCCGCTCGTCGCCGGAGTGTGCGTACGGGTGGGGTCAGGGGGCCCGCAGGCGCGGCCCGTTCGTGCGTTCCCACCGTACCGCCCGGTCCGGCGCGGGCCGGGCGGCGGGCGTTCGACTGCGGCGTGCCCGGGCCGTCCACCGGCCGCGGGACGGCCGCCGGCCGCCGGCGCCACGGCGACGCACCCCCTTCCCGCCCGCGGGAGGGATGCGGATCAGGCCAGGATGCCGCTCCCGTGCGGGGCGTAGAGGTCCAGCAGGCGGACCCGCGTCACATGGAGGCGGTGGGCCAGGATCGAACCCACCCAGTAGGTGACCGAGGCGCCGAACTCCCGGTCCGAGCGGCACATCGACCGCACGGCAGGCGCGTCGAACTCGTACGCCCTGACCGGCGTCATCGCCTCGGCGCCCGACTGGCAGAGATACGGCGGGAAGAGCCAGGACAGGCCCACCAGCTCGCCGTGGCGCAGGGTCTCGATCACCGGCGCCCCCCGGCCGGGGACCTTCGCGTCGAGCGTCACCGCGCCCGTCTTCACGATCCAGAACCGGTCGGCGTGCTGCTGCTCCTCGAAGAGGCGGTGGCCGGAATCGAAGTACACGTCCTCGGCGAAGGCCATCAGGCGCTCGCGGTGCTCCGGCGGCAACGTGCTGACCTTGGGTGCGGCACTGCTCATGGCGGACCCTCCTCGCGCACTCGACTCCCACCCCCAGTGTCCGCCAGGGCGTGGGCACCCGCCCCCCGTCCGGGACGTCACGTCCGGGCACCGGGCATCACCCTGTGTGCACCCCGTCCGGCGTGCGCGGCCCGGGCCGAGGGCGGAGCATGAACCTGAGAGGGAACGGCAGCTCGGGGGAGCGACCCAGGAGGGTGCCATGCCCGTCCCGGACGGTGGTGACGCGCTCGTCGTGCTGCGCGGGGTCGACAAGCACTTCGGCCCCCTGCACGTTCTCCGGAGCATCGACCTCACGATCCACCGCGGCGAGGTCGTCGTCGTCATCGGGCCCTCCGGCTCGGGGAAGTCGACGCTGTGCCGGGCGATCAACCGGCTGGAGACCATCGACGCGGGCGAGATCGTGGTCGACGGCCGGCCGCTCCCCGCCGAGGGGAAGGAGCTCGCCGCCCTCCGGGCCGATGTCGGCATGGTCTTCCAGTCGTTCAACCTCTTCGCGCACAAGAACGTCCTCGACAACGTCACCCTCGGGCAGATCAAGGTCCGCAGGAAGGACCGCAAGGCCGCCGAACAACGGGCCCGCGCCCTGCTCGACCGGGTGGGGGTCGCCAGCCAGGCGGACAAGTACCCGGCGCAGCTCTCCGGCGGTCAGCAGCAGCGGGTGGCGATCGCCCGGGCGCTGGCGATGGACCCGAAGGTGATGCTCTTCGACGAGCCCACCTCGGCGCTCGACCCCGAGATGATCAACGAGGTCCTGGAGGTGATGCAGCAGCTGGCCCGGGACGGCATGACCATGGTGGTCGTCACCCATGAGATGGGCTTCGCCCGCTCCGCCGCCAACCGGGTCGTCTTCATGGCCGACGGGAAGGTCGTCGAGGAGACGACCCCGGACGAGTTCTTCGGCAACCCGCGCAGCGACCGCGCCAAGGACTTCCTCTCCAAGATCCTCCACCACTGAGCCCGCGGAAGCGGCCCGAACCGAGATCCTCCCCACTGAGCCCGCGGAAGCGGCCCGACCAGCAGCCCCCAGGGGTGATCCACATGAACGCGCTCAGGACCGGCAGGACCAGCGTCGCCGTCGCCGCGGCCGTCGTCCTCTCCGTCACCTCCGCCGGATTCGCGCACGGCGCGGCCGGCGACGCGCCCCGCGACCACGGGGACGACCAGATCACCATCGGCATCAAATACGACCAGCCCGGCATCGGCCTGAAGACCCCCGACGGCACCTACACCGGCTTCGACGTGGACGTGGCGACCTACGTCGCCAAGCAGCTCGGCCACGACCCCTCCGACATCGTGTGGAAGGAGGCCAAGAGCGCCGACCGCGAGACGCTGCTCCAGCGCGGCGACGTGGACTTCATCGCCGCCTCGTACTCCATCAACGACAAGCGGGCCGAGAAGGTCGACTTCGCCGGCCCCTACCTCCTCGCCCACCAGGACGTCCTGATCCGGGCCGACGACGACTCGATCAAGAAGCCGTCCGACCTGAACGACAAGAAGCTCTGCTCGGTCACCGGCTCGACCTCCGCGCAGAACGTCAAGGACAAGATCGCCCCGGATGCCCAGCTCCAGGAGTACGGCGGCTACTCCGAGTGCCTGACCGGACTCGAGAACGGCGTCATCGACGCCGTCACCACCGACGACTCCATCCTCGCCGGATACGCCTCGCAGCCCGAGTTCAAGGGCAAGTTCAAGCTCGGCGGCTTCGAGATGAGCAACGAGAACTACGGCATCGGCGTCCAGAAGGGCAGCGAGCTCAAGGCGAAGATCAACGCGGCGCTGGAGAAGATGGTCGCCGACGGCTCCTGGGACGCCGCCGTCGAGAAGAACTTCGGGCCCGCCGGCTACCAGAACGAACCGGCCCCGAAGATCGGCGTCATCGTGAAGTGAGCCGGCCGCCGTGTTCGACTTCCTGGAGGGCTACGACCTGCTGGGAGCCTTCTGGACCACGGTCCAGCTGACCGTCTACTCCGCGATCGGCTCCCTCGTCTGGGGGACGCTGCTGGCCGCCATGCGCGTCAGCCCCGTCCCCCTCATGCGGGGCTTCGGCACCGTCTACGTCAACATCGTCCGCAACATCCCGCTCACCGTCATCATCGTCTTCACCTCGCTCGGCCTCTTCCAGACCCTCGGGGTCAGCCTCGGCGCCGACCGGTTCACCGTCATCAACTTCCGGCTCGCCGTCCTCGGCCTCACCGCCTACACCAGCGCCTTCGTCTGCGAGGCCCTCCGGTCCGGCATCAACACCGTCCCCCTCGGCCAGGTCGAGGCGGCCCGCGCCCTCGGACTGAGCTTCCCGCAGGTGCTGCGCATCGTCGTGCTGCCACAGGCGTTCCGCTCCGTCGTCGGCCCCCTCGCCAACGTGCTCATCGCCCTCACCAAGAACACCACCGTGGCCGCCGCCATAGGCGTCGCCGAAGCCGCCCTGCTGATGCGGGAGATGATCGAGAACGAGGCCCAGCTCATCCTCATCTCCGCGATCTTCGCCGCCGGCTTCCTCTGCCTCACCCTGCCCACCGGCCTGTTCCTCGGCTGGGTGGCCAAGAAGGTGGCGGTGAAACGGTGAAGAGCACCCCGACCGTCCTCTACGACGTCCCCGGCCCTCGTGCCCGGCGGCGCAACCTCCTGTGGACCCTCCTCTTCCTCGTCGGCCTCGCCGCCGTCGCCTGGTGGGTCGTGGCGAGCCTCGCCGACAAGAACCAGCTCGAATGGTCCAAGTGGGCCCCCTTCTTCACCGATCCCCGCGTCTGGGAGACGTACCTCCTGCCCGCCCTGAAGAACACCGTGATCGCCGCCGCCCTCGCCATGGTCATCGCCCTGCCCATGGGCGCACTCCTCGGCATCTCCCGGCTCTCCGACCACCGCTCCGTCCGCGGCGCGGCCGGCACCGTCGTCGAGTTCTTCCGGGCCATCCCCGTCCTGATCCTGATGCTCTTCGCCAACGCCGCCTACGCCGAGTTCACCGACATCAGCCCCGACACCCGTCCCCTGTACGCGGTCGTCACCGGCCTGGTCCTCTACAACGCCTCCGTGCTCGCCGAGGTCGTCCGCGCCGGCATCCTCGCCCTCCCCGCCGGCCAGACCGACGCCGCCCAGGCCATCGGCATGCGCAAGGGCCAGACCATGACGTACGTCCTGCTCCCGCAGTCCGTCACCGCCATGCTCCCCGCCCTCGTCAGCCAGCTCGTCGTCATCGTCAAGGACACCGCCCTCGGCGGCGCCATGCTCGGCTTCTCCGAGCTCCTCGCCTCGGTACGCCCGATGAGCGCCAACTACGGCGCCAACACCATCGCCTGCTTCACCGTCGTCGCCGTCGTCTTCGTCGCCCTCAACTTCGCGCTCACCACCTTCGCCTCCTGGCTGGAAGGACGGCTGCGCCGCGGCAAGAAGTCCACCGGTGCCGTCGTCGGAGCCGAGGCCGTCGAGGAACTGGCGACCCCCGGCGAGCACCGGGACGCCCCCTGACGCCCTCGGGGCCGCCCCACCCGGCCGCCCGCCGGGTCCCCCGCCCGGGTGAAGGCGCCCATCCGGAGGGCCCTGCGTGCCGAAGAACCCAGCATGGACACCACCAGGGCCGAGCGGGACCCGGCGTACGCGCCCACCCGCACCGACCGACTCCTCGCCGCGCTCGGCGGCCTCGTCTCCGCGTACGTCTCCCTGGCCGTCGCGGAGCTCGTCGCCTCGCGGGTCCGCCCCGAGGCGGGACCCGTCCCGGCCGTCGGAGGAGCGGTCGTCGACCGGACACCGGCCGGCCTCAAGGAGTGGGCGATCCGCGCCTTCGGGGAGAACGACAAGGCCGTCCTCCAGCTCGGCATCCTGCTCCTCCTCGGGGTCCTCGCCCTCGGGGTCGGACTGCTCGCGCTGCGTCACCGCCGGCTCGGCTCGGCGGCCGTCGGCGCCTTCGGCCTCCTCGGCGCCCTCGCCGCCGTCACCCGCCCCGGCTCCGACTCCGCGGTGGACGCCGTCCCCTCCCTCGTCGGCGGGCTCGCCGGAGCGCTCCTGCTGTACGCGCTGACCGGGCGCCTGCGCACCCCGAGGCCCGGCACCGACCGGGCGGACCGGCGCGGCTTCCTGATCGTCGCCGCCTCCGCCGGCATCGCCGCCACCGGCGCCGCCGCGCTCGGCAGGGCCGTCGGGACCCCGGTCTCCGAGCGCGCGGCCGCCTCCCGCGCGGCCCTGCGGCTGCCCCGGCCGACCTCGCCCGCGCCGGCCGTCCCCGCCGGAGCCCAGCTGCCCGTCCCCGGCATCGGCCCGTTCGTCACCCCCAACCGCGACTTCTACCGCGTCGACACCGCGCTCGTCGTCCCCAGGGTCGACGCCGACCGCTGGCGGCTCCGCCTGCACGGCAGCGGCGTCCGCGCCGAACGCACCTACACCCTGCGGGAGCTGATGTCCCGCCCGACCGTCGAGCGGGACATCACCCTGGCCTGCGTCTCCAACGAGGTCGGCGGCCCCTACGTCGGCAACGCCCGCTGGCTCGGCGTCTCCCTCGCCGACCTGCTCCGGGAGGCCGGCGTCCGGCCGCCCTCCCAGGGCGGCCCCGCCGACCAGCTCGTCGCCCGCTCCGTCGACGGCATGACCATCGGCACCCCCGTCGAGGACGTCATGGACGGCCGCGACGCCCTCCTCGCCTTCGGCATGAACGGCGAACCCCTCCCCTTCG
Source organism: Streptomyces sp. NPDC051180 (assembly GCF_040689545.1). Lineage (NCBI taxonomy): Bacteria > Bacillati > Actinomycetota > Actinomycetes > Kitasatosporales > Streptomycetaceae > Streptomyces > Streptomyces sp. NPDC051180. Next base: position 104,174 of record NZ_JBFBBC010000017.1, on the reverse strand, counting down.
CCCACGGCTTCCCCGTCCGCATGGTCGTCCCCGGCCTCTACGGATACGTCTCCGCCTGCAAGTGGATCGAGTCCGTCGAACTCACCACCTTCGACGCCTACGACGCCTACTGGGTCCCGCGCGGCTGGGCCGCCCAGGCCCCGATCAAGACCCAGTCCCGCATCGACACCCCCCGGCCCTTCGGCCGCCCCGCCGCCGGGACCGTCATGGTCGCCGGAGTCGCGTGGGCCCAGCACCGCGGCATCCGCCGGGTCGAGGTCCGCGTCGACGACGGCCCCTGGCAGGACGCCCGGCTCGCCGCCCAGGACAGCAGCGACACCTGGCGCCAGTGGGTGTACCCCTGGACGGCGACCCCCGGCCGCCACACCCTCACCGTCCGTGCCACCGACGGCACGGGCACCACCCAGCCCGAACGGCGCACCGACACCATGCCCGACGGCGCACAGGGGTGGCACTCGGTCGTCGTCACGGTGGAAGGTGGATAACGAACCTCCGCCGCACCCCCGTTCGGAGCCTTCATGAGGGACACTGCTCCCGTGCGTGGACATCTGCCGGACGAGAACCCCGGTTTCGTGGGGCGCCGCACGGAACTGGAGCGAATATCCGCCGCGTTGGCGGAGCATCGCCTCGTCACCGTGACCGGCGTCGGGGGAGTCGGGAAGACCCGGCTCGCCCTGCGCGCGGCGCACCGCGCCGCCGACCGCCACCCCGACGGGGCCTGGTGGACCGACCTGGGGCAGCTCGACGGCGAGCGCCTGCTGATCGCCCTCGTCGCCGACTCCGTCGACCTCTCCGACCACACCCCCGGCATGGCGAGCACCGGGCTCTGCCGGCGCCTGGCCGACGACCGCCTGCTGCTCGTCCTGGACTCCTGCGAGCACCTGGCGGAACCCTGCGCCCGGCTCGTCACCGAACTGCTCGCCGCGGCCCCCGGCCTCACCGTGCTCGCCACCAGCCGGTGCCCCCTCGGAGTCGAGGGCGAGCACGTCGTCGCCCTCGACCCGCTGCCGCCCGCCGGACAGGACGCCCTGGAACTCCTCCGGCACGCCGCCGGCGAGGACTTCCCCGCCGTCGGACCGGCCGGCGAGATCTGCGTACGCCTCGAAGGCATCCCGCTCGCCCTGGAACTGGCCGCCGCGCAGATCCGCCTCCAGGGCGCCGAGGCCGTCCGCGACCAGCTCGGCAGCCGGTTCGACGCCCCGCCGGGCACCCGCTTCGACCTGCTCGCCCACACGGAACGGGTCTGGCCGAGCCGCCACCAGACGCTGCGCGCCGCCATCGGCTGGAGCCACGAGCTGAGCGGGCCGCTCGAACGCCTCCTGTGGGCCCGGCTCTCCGTCTTCCGCGGCCCCTTCGACCTCGCGTCGGCCACCGCCGTCTGCGTCGGCGGGCCGCTGAACCGCGCGACCCTGCCCGAGGCCCTCGCCGGACTCGTCCGCGCCTCCGTGGTCCGGCCCGCCGACGCCGCGGGACGGCACCGGATGCTCGACACGATCCGCGAGTACGGGGCGACCTGGCTCGACCGCACCGGCGAGACGGGGAAGGTCGCCGACCGGCACGCCGCCCACTTCCGGGGTCTGGCCCGCCGGGCCGAGAGCGAATGGCACGGCGCCCGCCAGCTCCGCTGGTACCGCGGGGTCGACGCGCACCACACCGACCTGCGCACGGCCCTGGACCGGCTGCTGCGCACCGACCCCGACGCCGCCCTCGACCTCGTCGGCTCCGTCGCCTTCGCCTGGTCGTGCCGCGGCCGGCTGCGCGAGGCCCGCGACGGCCTCGAACAGGCCCTGCTGCTCAGCGAGGCCCGCGGCCGCGTCCGGGCCCGCGCCCTGTGGGCGCTGGGAGTGACCCTCGTCCTCCAGGGGGAGTTCGGCCCCGCGCAGGACATCAGCGAACAGTGCGCCCGCGAGGCGCGGCACGCCGAGTACCTCGGCCGCCCCGACCACCCCGACGACCCGCACCCCGACGGGAGCAGGGACCCCGGCGGCGGCCGCGACCGGCCCGGCGACCTCACCCTCGACGCCGCCGCCCTCGCCGGACTCCTCGCCCTCACCACCGGCCGCCCCATGGCCGCGCACGTCGTCGTGGGCCACGTCCTGGACGCCGCCCGCGGCGGGCCCGCCGACTCCGCCGCCCGGCTCCGCTGCAACCTCGTCCGCGTCTTCGCCCTCACCGGCCTCGGCCGACTCGGCGAGGCCCGGGAACGGGCGCTCGACCTGCGCGCCCGCTGCCAGGAGCTGGACGAGCACTGGACCCGCACCGCCCTGGAGTACCAGCTGGCCCTCACCGGCCTCCTGGAGGGCGACCCGGCCGCCGCCGCCGGCCACGCCCGCGCCATGCTGGAGGGCACCCGCAGCCTCGGCGCCATCCTCGGCGTCGCCCTCGGCCTCGACGTGCTCGCCACCGCCCTCGCGGCGGCCGGCGACGGCGAACGCGCCGCCGACGTCTCCGGCACCGGCGAGGCGTACTGGCGCTCCACCGGCCAGCCCCGTCGCGGCCTGCCGGGGCTCCGGGCCCTGCACGAGAAGTACACGGACACCGTCCGCGCGTCGATCGGCGACCCCGCCTACGAGGAGATCTTCGGCCGGGCCCTCACCGGCCTCCCGCAGGACGGCCTCGACCGTGCGCTGCGCGGCCCCCGGCAGGGGTGAGGACCCCCGCCGCGCCGAGGTGCCGGGCCCCCGGGCCCGGCGCACCATGAGGAGATGGACGGATCCCTCGGCGGTCCGGGCGGCATCAGCGCCCCCGGACGCGTGGCGGGCGCCGGCGAGGGCATCAGCGCCCAGGAACTGGCCCTCGCCGCCCGCAACCACGGACTCCCGCTGGAAGCCCTGCGCTACGACGTCACCCCGCCCGGCCTCCACTACGTCCTCGTGCACTACGACATCCCCGCCACCGACGCGGACGGCTGGCGGCTCACCGTCGGCGGCCGGGTGCTCCGCCCGCTGACCCTGGACCCGGACGCACTGCGCGCCCGGCCCGCCGTCACCCGCCGCGTGACCCTGGAGTGCGCCGGGAACGGCCGTGCCGTGCTGTCGCCCCGGCCCGTCAGCCAGCCCTGGATCGTCGAGGCCGTCGGCACCGCCGAGTGGACCGGCGTCCCGCTGGCCTCGCTCCTGGCGGAGGCCGGCCCCGCCGAGGAGGCCGTCGAGGCCGTCTTCACCGGCGTCGACCACGGCGTCGAACGGGGCGTGGAGCAGGACTACCGGCGCTCCCTGCCCCTCACCACGGCCGCCGACCCGGCCCGCGACGTCCTCGTCGCCTACGCGATGAACGGCGCGCCCCTGCCCCCGCAGCACGGCAGCCCGCTCCGGCTCGTCGTCCCCGGCTGGTACGGCATGGCCCACGTGAAGTGGCTGCACGACATCACGCTCACCGACACCCCGTACACCGGCTTCCAGCAGAGCGTGGCCTACCGGCTGCGCCAGGACCCCGGCGAGCCGGGGGAGCCCGTCACCCTCATCGCGCCCCGCGCCCTGATGGCACCGCCCGGATTCCCGGACTTCATGTCCCGCACCCGCGTGGTCCGCCCCGGTCCGGTGCCGCTCTTCGGCCGCGCCTGGTCCGGGCACGGGCCGATCACCCGCGTCGAGGTCAGCGAGGACGGCGGCGCCGCCTGGACCGATGCCGACCTCCACGCCGACCCCGCCCACCCCTGGGCCTGGACCGCCTGGCGCACCCTGTGGACCGCGACGCCCGGCCTGCGCCACCTGACCGTCCGGGCCACCGACGCCGAGGGCAACGTCCAGCCGCTCGCGGCGCCCTGGAACCGCGGCGGCTTCGCCAACAACCTCGTCCAGCGGGTCGAGGTCCTCTGCACCCCGGAGGCGCACACCCCCTGACCTGCCCCGACGGCCCGGACCGCGCGGTCGCCCCGGCGACGTCGGGGGCCCGCCCCCGTCCGCCCGGCCCACCCGCACCGCCCGCCCCTGCGCCGTACGCGGCGGCCCGGGGCAGGGCGACGGTCCCGCACCCCGGTGCGTAGAGTCGACCCTCGTACACCCGTCGGCGCGCGGCCCGGTCCGCCGCCGACCGACCCCCGACGAGGAGACCTCCGTGACCGACCCGGCGCCCACCGCCGTCCAGCAGCAGATCGCCCGGGACCTCGAGGTGTCCGACGCCTTCGACCCGAGCGCCGAGATCGAGCGCCGCGTGGCCTTCCTCACCGAGCGGCTGACCTCCACCGGCCTGCGCTCGCTCGTCCTCGGCATCAGCGGCGGCGTCGACTCCACGACCGCGGGCCGGCTCTGCCAGCTCGCCGTGGAGCGGGCCCGCGCCGCCGGCCACGACGCCACCTTCTACGCGATGCGCCTGCCGTACGGCGTCCAGGCCGACGAGAAGGACGCGCAGACCGCGCTCGGCTTCATCCGCGCCGACCGGGTGCTCACCGTGGACGTCAAGGCGGCCAGCGACGCGGCCCTGGCGGCCTGCCTCGCCGGCGGGGTGACCTTCCGCGACGCCCACCACCAGGACTTCGTGCAGGGCAACATCAAGGCCCGCCAGCGGATGATCGCCCAGTACGCGGTCGCCGGTGCCCACGACGGCCTCGTCGTCGGCACCGACCACGCCGCCGAGGCCGTCTCCGGCTTCTTCACCAAGTTCGGCGACGGCGCCGCCGACGTCGTCCCGCTCACCGGCCTGACCAAGCGGCGGGTCCGCGCCGTCGCCGCCGAACTCGGCGCCCCCGGCGAGCTGGTCTGGAAGACCCCCACGGCCGACCTGGAGACCCTCGATCCGGGCAAGCCCGACGAGGACGCGCTCGGCGTCACCTACGACGACATCGACGACTTCCTGGAGGGCAAGCCGGTCGCGGAGGCCGCGTTCGCCTCCATCGTCCGCCGCTACGAGCTCACCGAGCACAAGCGCCGGCTGCCGATCGCGCCCTGAGGTCCCGCGCGCGGCGCCCCGCCCCCGATCGGCCCGGCCGGGGGTGCGGGGCGCCCGCCCGCCGTCTCGAATGGGAGGGTGACCGCGCCGCCCGACGACTGCCTCGCCCGCAACGAGTGGATCTGCGGGGCCTACGTCTCCTCCCGCGGCGAGATCCTCGCCGACGCGGTGGTCCAGCACCTCCGGCTCACCGGGGCCGCCGTCGCCCTGGGCCTCCTGCTGGCCCTGCCGCTCGCCCTGGCCGCCCGCCGGTGGCGCTGGGCGGCGGGACCCGTCCTGGGGGTCACCACCGTGCTGTACACCATCCCCGCGCTCGCCCTGTTCTCGCTGCTCCTGCCCCTGTACGGGCTGTCCGCGGCGCTCGTCGTGGCCGGACTCGTCCTGTACTCCCTCACCCTGCTGGTGCGGAACATCCTGGCCGGGCTCCGCGCCGTGCCCGAGGAGACCCGGCAGGCCGCCCGCGGCCTGGGCTACGGACCGGTCCGCCTGCTCCTCGCCGTCGAACTGCCCCTCGCCCTGCCCGCCGCGATGGCCGGGCTGCGCCTGGCCACCGTCTCCGCGGTCTCCCTCGTCACGATCGGCGCGATCGTCGGCCACGGCGGCCTGGGCAACCTCATCTACGCCGGCATGAACACCTACTTCAAGGCACAGGTCCTCACCGCGTCCGCGCTCTGCGTCCTCATCGCCGTCGCCGCCGACCTGCTCCTCCTCTTCGCGCAGCGGCTGCTGACCCCCTGGACCCGCGGGCGGTCCGCGTGACGACCCTCGCCGACGCCTGGTCCTGGCTCACGACCTCCGCCCACTGGTCCGGCGAGGAGGGGGTGGGCAACCGCCTCGTGGAGCACCTCTTCCTCACCGCCGTCTGCCTCCTCATCGGCTGCCTGATCGCCCTGCCCGTCGGTCTCGTCCTCGGCCACCGGGGCAAGGGCGGCGCGCTCGCCGTCAACGTCGCCAACGCGGGCCGTGCCGTCCCCACCTTCGCCGTCCTCGTCCTGCTCCTGCTGAGCCCCCTCGGCCCGTACGAGCCCTGGCCGACCGTGATCGCGCTGGTCCTGTTCGCCGTGCCGCCCCTGCTGACCAACGCGTACGTGGGGATGCGAGGCGTCGACCCCGACGTCGTGCGGGCCGCCCGGGGGATGGGCATGACCGGCGGCCAGACGCTCCTGCGGGTCGAGCTTCCGCTGGCGACCCCCCTGATCCTCACCGGGGTCCGGATCGCCGCCGTCCAGCTCGTCGCCACCGCCACCGTGGCCGCGCTGGCCGGCGGCGGCGGGCTCGGCCGGATCATCACCGCCGGCTTCAACCTCGCCTCCACCCCGCAGGTCGTCGCGGGAGCCTGCCTGGTCGCCGTTCTCGCGCTGGCCGTCGAAGGCGTCTTCGAGGGCGTCCGGCGGCTCGCCCCCGACGGTACGCGGCGGAGCGGCGGATGAGACGGCGCCGGGCAGCCGCGGTCGCCGCCTGCCTCCTCGCGCTCCTCGCCGGCGGCTGCGCCGAGGGGCCCTCCCTGGAGGACCGAGGCGCGCCCACCGCCCCGCCCGGCGACAGCCGGGACCTGGTCGTCGGCTCCGCGGGATTCACCGAGAGCGACCTGCTGGCCGAGATGTACGCCCTGCTGCTCCAGGCCGCCGGATACCGCACGAGACAGCTGACGGTCACCAACCGGGAGCTGTACGAACCCGCCCTGGAGAGCGGCCGGATCGACGTCGTGCCGGAGTACGCGGCCACGTTCGCCGACTGGCTGAACGCCAAGGAGCACGGCCCCGACGCGCCGCCCGTCGGCTCCCCGGACGCGGCGGCCACCATGAGCGCCCTGCGGGCGCTCGCCGCGCCGCGCGGGCTGGCCGTCCTCGACCCCGGGCGCGCGGTCGACCAGAACGCCTTCGCCGTCACCGCCGCCTACGCCGCCGAGCACCGCCTGCGGACCCTCAGCGACCTCGGTGCCGCCCGGCTCCCCGTCCGGCTCGCCGCCGGGGACGAGTGCGTCCGGAGACCGTACTGCGCACCCGGCCTCCGGGAGACGTGACCGGGGTCGACCCCAAGGGCGTCGGGACCACGCAGTCCAAGCAGGCGGTGCAGAGCGGCCAGGCCCAACTGGTGCTCACCACCAGCACCGACGCCACCCTCGACGACTTCGGGCTCGTCCTGCTCGCCGACGACAGACGACTGCAGAACGCCGACCACGTGGTCCCGGTGGTCAACCGGGCCCGCGCCGGGAGCGCGGGCGTGACGGGCGCCCTCGACCGCCTCAACACCGTGCTGACCACGCAGGACCTCGCCCACCTCAACGAGCAGGTGGACAGCTGGCGGCGGCTGCCGGAGGACGTGGCGCGGACCTACCTCGCCGGCAAGGGGCTCCTGCCGCCCTGACACCCGCCCGGCCGCGGAACCCCCGGAACGGGAGGCGCCCGCGAGGCCCCGCAACCCCCGCACCGGGAAGCGCCCGCCCGGCCCCCGCCAAGCCACACCGGGGACACCCGCCCGCGGGACGCCCCCGCCATGTGATCCACTGTCCCCGCGGGGGCGTACCGAACAGGAGCATGAACAGCGTGACCACCTACCGGCAGCCGGGACTCGTCCTCACCGACCACCGCTTCCCCGTCCCCCTCGACCACGCCCGCCCCGACGGCGAGCGCATCGAGGTCTTCGGCCGCGAGGTCGTCGCGAGCGAGACCGCGGACCCGGAACGGCTGCCCTGGCTGGTCTACCTGGAGGGCGGCCCCGGCTTCGGCGCCCGACGCTTCATCGGCCCCCAGGCATGGCTGGGCCGGGCGGTCCGGGAGTTCCGCGTCCTCCTCCTCGACCAGCGCGGCACCGGCCGCTCCACCCCCGCCAACCGGCAGACCCTGCCGCTCCGCGGCACCCCGGCCGAGCAGGCCGACTACCTCGCCCACTTCCGGGCGGACTCCATCGTCGAGGACTGCGAGAGCATCCGCCGCCGGCTCACCGGCGGCGCCCCCTGGACCGTCCTGGGCCAGAGCTTCGGAGGCTTCTGCGCCACCCACTACCTCTCCACCGCCCCCGATGGCCTGGAGCGGGTCCTCGTGACCGGCGGCCTGCCCTCCCTGCACGCCACCGCCGACGAGGTCTACCGCGCTGCCTACCCCCGGGTCCTGCGCAAGAACGAGGCCCACTTCGCCCGCTACCCGCAGGACGCCGAGCGGGCGCGGGCGATCGTCGCCCACCTCCTCGACCGCGAGGTCACCCTCCCCGGCGGCGGACTCCTCACCGCCGAGGCGTTCCAGTCCCTCGGCATCCTCCTCGGCTCCGGCGACGGCACCCACCAGCTCCACCTGCTCCTGGAAGGCGCCTTCGTGCCCACCCCCGGCGGCCCCGAGCTCGCCGACTCCTTCCTGGAGCAGGTGCAGGCCCACCTCTCGTACGCGGGACACCCGCTGTACGCCGTGCTCCACGAGGCCATCTACGCTCAGGGACAGGGCCCCACCGACTGGGCCGCCGAACGCGTCCGCGCGGAGCACCCCGAGTTCGACGCCCGCAGGGCCCTGGCCGCCGGCGCACCGCCCCTCTTCACCGGCGAGACCGTCCACCCCTGGCACTTCACCACGGACCCCGCCCTGCGCCCCCTGCGCGAGACCGCCGAACTGCTCGCCGCCCGCGACGACTGGGCGCCGCTCTACGACCCCGAGCGCCTCGCCGCCAACGAGGTCCCGGTCGCGGCCGCCGTCTACCACGACGACATGTACGTCGACACCGCCCACTCCCTGGAGACCGCCCGGGCCGTCCGGGGCCTGCGGACCTGGGTGACCGACGAGTACGAGCACGACGGGGTGCGGGCCGGCGGACCCCGCGTCCTCGACCGGCTCCTGGCGCTCTCCCGCGGCGAACTCTGACCGCACGGGCGCCCCCGGCGGTCCGCCGCGCGCAAAAGTCCAAGCGGTCGGCCGCCGTTGGACATGGTGCGACCGCGCGGGCTGCCGGTAGAACTCGGTCCGGACCCCGCGGGGGGACCCGCGAGGAGAGGACCCGGACCATGAGCACCCACGTCAGCGCGGAGATCGCCGGCCAGCCGGAGTGCTGGCGGCGCGCCGCCGAGACCGCCGACCGGCAGGCCGCCCTGCTGCCGGCGCACGGCGAGCGCGTGGCCGTCGTCGGCTGCGGCACCTCGTACTTCATCGCCCGTGCCTACGCCGCCCTGCGCGAGTCCCTGGGAGCGGGGGAGACCGACGCCTTCCCCGCCTCCGACCGGACCCCGCTGGGCCGCGGCTACGACCGGATCGTCGCGCTCACCCGCTCGGGCACCACCACCGAGGTCGTGCACCTGCTGGCCGCGGCCGCCGGGCGGATGCCGTCCCTCGTCCTCACCGGGGTCCCCGACAGCCCCGCGGGGCGGCTCGCCGACCGGGTCCTCGACCTCGGCTTCGCCGACGAACGCTCCGTCGTCCAGACCCGGTTCGCCACCACCGCCCTCCAACTCCTGCGCGCGGGGATGGGAGTGGACCTCGGCCCGGCGATCGCCGATGCCGAGCTCGTCCTCTACGAACGACTGCCCGCCGCCTGGGAGCTGCGCGGCCAGTACACCTTCCTCGGCACCGGCTGGACGGTCGGGCTCGCCGACGAGGCCGCCCTCAAGCTGCGCGAGGTGGCGCGCGCCTGGACGGAGTCGTACGCCGCGATGGAGTACCGCCACGGCCCCATCAGCATCAGCGACCGGTCCAGCCTGGTCTGCTGCCTCGGCCCGGCCCCCTCGGGCCTGCGGGACGAAGTGGAGTCCACCGGCGCCCTGTTCGCCGCCGACGCCATCGACCCGGTCGCCGCGCTGGTCCGCGCCCAGCGGCTCGCCGTCGCCCTCGCGGACCGGCGCGGCCTCAACCCCGACCGCCCGCGGCACGTCTCGCGGTCCGTGATCCTCTCCGGGGCGATCCGCCCGACGGCCGCGGACGCGGCCCGTATCCTGCGGTCATGATCGAAACGGATGCCACGGACCTCGCCGAGATGCCCGGCGACTGGCAGCGCGCCCTCGCCGTCGTCGCCCACCCCGACGACCTGGAGTACGGCTGCGCGGCGGCCGTCGCCGCCTGGACGGACGCCGGGAAGGAAGTCGTGTACGTCCTCGCCACCCGCGGCGAGGCCGGCATCGACTCGCTCGCCCCGGACGTCTGCGGCCCCCTGCGCGAGCGCGAGCAGCGGGACAGCGCGGCCGTCGTCGGCGTGGACACCGTCGAGTTCCTCGACCACCGCGACGGGGTGATCGAGTACGGGATCGGGCTGCGCCGCGACATCGCCGCCGCGATCCGCCGGCACCGCCCGGAGCTGGTCGTCACCCTCAACCACCGGGACACCTGGGGCGGAGGCCCCGGCGCCCCCTGGAACACCCCCGACCACCTGGCCGTGGGCCGCGCCACGCTCGACGCGGCGGCGGACGCCGGGAATCGCTGGATCTTCACCGACCTCGCCGAGCAGGGCCTGGAGCCCTGGAACGGCGTGCGCTGGGTGGCGGTCGCGGCGTCCGCCACGCCGACGCACGCCGTCGACGCGACGCCGGGCATGGACCGCGCGGTCGGTTCGCTGCTCTGCCACCGTGCGTACATCGAGGCGCTGACGGACCAGGACCCGGAGGAGTACGTCCGGTCCTTCCTCGCCGGGGCCACCGGCCGTGCCGCGGACCGCTTCGGCGGGCGCCCGGCGGTGGCCTTCGAGCTGTTCGCCCGCTGACCCGGGAGCCCCGTCAGCCCATCGGCGCGGGCTTCAGGACCGCGAAGGTCGCGCCGAAGGGGTCGGCGAGCCAGGCGATCCGGCCCACGTCGGGGACGTCGGCCGCCGGCATGACGACCGAGCCGCCGTTGCCCTGCGCCGAGAGGACGACGGCGTCGGCGTCCTCGACCGCGAAGTACGGGACCCAGCGCGGGGTGTCGCCCTGGAGCTCGGCGGCGCCGCCGAAGGAGGCGTCCTCCTGGTCGCCCTCGGCCGTGGACACGACCCGGTACGTCATGCCGGGCGCGTCCATCTCCGCCCACCGCCAGCCGAACAGGGTCCGGTAGAAGCCGAGGACGGACTCCGGTTCGGCGACGTGGAGTTCGGTCCAGACCAGGGTGTTGGTCGACGAGGTCCGCTCCAGGCCCTTCACTCCGGTCGGCTGCCAGACGGCGAACTCGGCGCCGCCCGGGTCGGTGAGGCAGGCCATCCGGCCCGCGTCCATGACGTCGAAGGCCGCGACGCGGACCGTGCCGCCCGCGGTCTCGGCGGTCTTCTGGGCGGCCTCGGCGTCCGGGGTCTGGAAGTACACCGTCCAGGCGCTGCGGGCGCCCTCCTCGGTGAGCGGCCCGAGGGCGCCGACGGTGAGGCCGTCCTGCTGGAAGAAGCCGTAGCCCCCGGCGTCCGGCCCGGCCGACCGGAACTCCCAGCCGAAGACGGCGCCGTAGAAGGACGCGGCCGCCTGGGTGTCGGGACTGCCGAGATCGAGCCAGTTGGGGGATCCCTGGGTGAACTGCGTACCGAGCATGGGAGGTGTTCCGTCCTTCCGTCGTCCGTGGCTTCCGGAGCCGGGCCGCAGGTCCCTGACGGCCTCCGGCCACCATGGCCGATCCTCATCCCGGGGGCCGCTCGGCGCAGCCGCAGCCGCGCGGGTTCATCCGGTCGGCCGACGGGCCGCCTTCTCCGCCAGATCGGCGAGGAGCAGCTCGCCGTTGATCGCGGCGGCGGCCCGGTAGCCCCGGCTCACCGCGTTGACCACCTGTTCCTGCGGTCCGGTGACGTTCCCCGCGGCCCATACGCCGGGCACGCTCGTCCGGCCGGTCTCGTCGACGGCCGCGAACTCCCCGAACGGGGTCGCGCGCAGCTCGGCCCCGAGCTGCCGCAGCACCCCGTCCCGGGCCGCGAGCCGCGTCGCCCCGACGAAGACCACCGAGCGCGGCACGAACCGCCCGTCCGCGAGCCGCACCCCGGTCAGCGCGTCGTCCTCGACGGCGAGCCCGGCCACCTCCCCGGTCACCACCCGGACGCCGGCCGCATCCAGGAGCGCCGCGTCCGCCGCCGTGGGCTCGCCCGCGGTGTGGAGGAAGAGCGTGACGTCCTTCGACCACTGCGAGACCATCAGGGCCTGGTGTGCGGGCATCTCGGGGTGCGCGATCACGCCGAAGGCCCGGTCGCGGACCTCCCAGCCGTGGCAGTACGGGCAGTGCAGCACGTCCCGGCCCCACCGCTGCGCGACGCCGTCGATCTCCGGCAGCTCGTCGACGAGCCCGGTCGTCACGACGAGCCGCCGCGCCCCGACCCCGGTGCCGTCCGCCAGGGAGACGGTGAACCCGTCCCGTCCGTCCGGGGCCGCGCCCGTCACCCGCCCGGCACGCCACTCCACGCCGTACCGGGCGATCTCGCGCCGTCCTGCCGCCAGGTAGTCGGCCGGGCTCATCCCGTCCCGGGACAGGACGCCCTGCATGTGCGCGGTCGGGGCGTTGCGCGGCTCGCCCGCGTCCACGACCAGGGTCCGCCGCCGTGCGCGGCCCAGGACCAGCGCGGCGCTGAGTCCCGCCGCGCCGCCGCCCACCACCACGGCGTCGTACCGCTCGTCCGTGCCGTTCCCGCCGGTGTCGCCGTCCCTGCCCACGTCGGTGCTCCTCATGTCGGTGCTCATGGTGCGAGGCTCGCTCCGCCACGACGAACCGGCAAGCGATGTTGCCGTTTCTGCAACACTGGACGGATGAGTGAAGACGACCGCATCGACGCCGTGCTGAACGACGTGGGCCCCAGGCTCCGCCGGGTCCGCCGCGACCGCGGGGTGACCCTGGCCGAGCTGTCCGCCGCCACCGGCATCTCCGTGAGCACCCTGTCCCGGCTGGAGTCGGGGCAGCGCCGGCCCAGCCTCGAACTGCTGCTGCCGCTGGCCCGCGCCCATCAGGTCCCGCTCGACGAGCTGGTCGGCGCCCCACCGGTGGGCGACCCCCGTGTCAAGGCGAAGCCCATCGTGCGCCACGGGCGGACGATGTTCCCGCTGACCCGGCAGCCGGGCGGCCTCCAGGCGTACAAGGTGATCCAGGAGAAGACGCGGGAGGCGCCGGAGCCCCGGGTGCACGAGGGGTACGAGTGGCTGTACGTGCTCTCCGGGCGGCTCCGGCTCGTCCTCGGCGAGCACGACGTCGTCCTCGGCGCCGGGGAGGCGGCCGAGTTCGACACGCGGGTCCCGCACTGGTTCGGGCCCACGGACGACGGCCCGGTGGAGTTCCTGAGCCTCTTCGGGCCGCAGGGGGAGCGCATGCACGTGAGGGCGCGGCCCAAGAAGTCCGGCTGACCCGTTCCGCAGCGTCAAGCGACCGCTTAGTATGCAACCGACCGCTCGGTACGGAGGAGGCTTCCGGATGCAGGCATGGCGTGTGTACGAGAACGGCGAACCGGGCGCGGTGATGCGCCGCGAGGAGGTGGAACCGCCGACGCCCGGGGCGGGCCAGGTGCTGCTCAGGGTCCGCGCCGCGAACGTCAACTTCCCCGACGCGCTGCTCTGCCGCGGCCACTACCAGGTGCGGCCCCCGCTGCCCTTCACCCCCGGCGTGGAGGTCTGTGCCGAGACCGAGGACGGCCGCCGCGTCATCACCACCGCCGCCCTCCCGCACGGCGGCTTCGCCGAGTACACCCTCGCCGACGCGGCCGGGCTCCTCCCGGCCCCCGAGGCCCTCGACGACGCCGAGGCCGCCGCGCTCCACATCGGCTACCAGACCGGCTGGTTCGGCCTGCACCGCCGCGCCGCCCTGCGCGAGGGCGAGACGCTCCTCGTCCACGCGGCGGCCGGCGGCGTCGGCAGCGCCGCCGTCCAGCTCGGCAAGGCCGCCGGCGCCACCGTCATCGGCGTCGTCGGCGGGCCCGAGAAGGCGGCCGTCGCGCGCTCGCTCGGCTGCGACGTCGTCGTCGACCGGCGTTCCGAGGACGTGGTCGCCGCCGTCAAGGCCGCGACCGGTGGCCGGGGCGCCGACGTCGTCTACGACCCCGTGGGCGGCGAGGCGTACCAGCAGTCCGCCAAGTGCGTGGCCTTCGAGGGGCGGATCGTGGTGGTCGGCTTCGCCAGCGGCACCGTCCCCGCCCCGGCCCTCAACCACGCGCTCGTGAAGAACTACTCGGTGCTCGGCCTCCACTGGGGCCTGTACGCGGCGAAGGACCCGGCCTCGATCGGCCGCTGCCACGAGACCCTCACCGCGTACGCGGCCAAGGGCCTGATCAAGCCGCTCATCGGCGAGCGCGTCCCCTTCGCGGGCGCGGCCGACGCCGTGCAGCGCGTCGCCGACGGGACCACCACCGGCCGCCTGGTCGTCCTCCCGGAAGGAGCCGGCGCATGACCGACGCCGACGAGATCCGCTCGCTCGTCCGGAAGCTGCTCGACGAGCATCCGCCCGCGACCACCGACCGCACCGACTTCCTGAAGGCGCGCTTCGACGCCGGACTCGCCTGGGTCCACTACCCGGTGGGCCTCGGCGGACTCGACGCGCCCCGCGCGCTGCAGTCCCTCGTCGACGCCGAACTCGCCGCCGCGGACGCCCCGGACAACGACCCGCGCCGCATCGGCATCGGCCTCGGCATGGCCGCGCCCACCCTGCTCGCGCACGGCACCGACGAGGTCAGGCGCCGCTTCCTCCGCCCGCTCTGGGTGGGCGAGGAGGTCTGGTGCCAGCTCTTCAGCGAGCCCGGCGCCGGCTCCGACCTCGCCGCCCTCGGCACCCGGGCCGTGCGGGACGGCGACGACTGGGTGATCGACGGGCAGAAGGTGTGGACCTCCAGCGCCCATGTCGCCCGCTGGGCCATCCTCATCGCCCGCACCGACCCGGACGCCCCCAAGCACCGGGGCATCACCTACTTCGTGTGCGACATGACCGACCCCGGCGTCGAGGTCAGGCCGCTGCGCCAGATCACCGGCGAGGCCGAGTTCAACGAGGTCTTCCTCACCGGCGTCCGCATCCCCGACGCCCACCGGCTCGGCGCGGTCGGCGACGGCTGGAGGGTCGCGCAGACCACCCTCATGAACGAGCGGGTCTCCATCGGCGGCGCCCGGATCCCCCGTGAGGGCGGCATGATCGGGAAGGCCGCCGCCATCTGGCGCGACCGCCCCGAGCTGCGCACCCACGACCTGCACCGGCGGCTCCTGGACCTGTGGGTCGACGCCGAGGTGGCCCGGCTCACGGGCGAGCGCCTGCGCCAGCAGCTCGTCGCGGGCCAGCCCGGTCCGGAGGGCAGCGCGATGAAGCTCGGCTTCGCCCGGCTCAACCAGGCGATCAGCGGACTCGAGGTCGAACTCCTCGGCGACGAGGGCCTGCTGTACGGGGACTGGACCATGCGCCGTCCCGAACTCGTCGACTTCACCGGCCGCGACGCCGGCTACCGCTACCTGCGGTCCAAGGGCAACTCGATCGAGGGCGGCACGACCGAGGTCCTCCTCAACATCGTCGCCGAACGGGTCCTCGGCCTGCCCCCGGAGCCCCGCAACGACAAGGACGTCGCCTGGAAGGACCTGGCCCGATGACCGCACCGACCCACGCGCTGGACCTGCTCTACTCGGAGACCGAGGACGACCTGCGGGCGGCCGTCCGCGACCTCCTCTCCGACCGTGCGGGACACCGGGCGGTCCTCGCCCTGGCCGAGACGGACGGCCCGTACCTCCCCGGACTGTGGAAGTCCCTGGCGACCGACATCGGCGCCGCCGGCCTCCTGGTTCCCGAGGAGCTCGGGGGCCAGGGCGCGAGCCACCGCGAGGCCGCCGTCGTCCTGGAGGAACTGGGTCGCGCGGTGACCCCGCTGCCCTACCTCACCAGCGCGGTGGTGGCCACCGAGACCCTGCTGACCCTCGCCGGGGCCCGGGCGGGCGCCGACGCTGCCGTGGACGCCGAGCCGCTCGCCGGGGAGGGCGGCCCCGCGGCCGGACTCCTCGCCCGGGTCGCGGGCGGCGGCACGGTCGCGGTGCTCGCCGTGCCCCTCTCCACCGGGCCCGGCCGGCGGCCGTCGGCCGGCTCTCCGGTGGCCGGGGTCGCCGACGCGGTCGCCGCCGACGTCCTCCTCGTCCCGCGCGCCGACGGCCTGTACGCCGTACCCGCCGGGGAGGCGACGGTGGAGCCGCAGACCCCCCTCGACCTGACCCGCCCGCTCGCCAGGGTCACCACGCCGGAGGGGAGCGGCACCCGGCTCGCCGGCCCCGACGCGAGCCGGGCCGCGGTCGACCGCGGACTGCTCGTGGGCGCCGGACTGCTGGCGTCCGAGCAGCTGGGCCTCGCCGAGTGGTGCCTGGAGGAAACCGTCCGGCACACGCGGGAGCGCCACCAGTTCAACCGCCCCGTGGGTTCCTTCCAGTCCCTCAAGCACCGCATGGCCCACCTCTGGCTGGAGCTCGTCGGCGCGCGGGCGGCGGCCCGCGCCGCCGCCGACGCCCTCGCCGGCGGCAGTCCCGACGCCCCGCTCCTGGTGGCCGTCGCCCAGGCGTACTGCTCCAAGGTCGCGGTCCGCGCGGCCGAGGAGTGCGTCCAGCTGCACGGCGGGCTCGGGATGACCTGGGAGCACCCCGCGCACCTCGCGCTGAAGCGGGCCAAGTCCGACCAGATCGCGCTCGGTTCGGCCGGCCGTCACCAGGACGCCATCGCGGACCTGGTGGGTCTTCCGGCGCCGGAGTGACACCACGCGGGTGCCCCCGCCCGGAGTCGAACGCTCCGGGCGGGGACACCCGCCCCGGCGTCCCGCCGTCCACGGTCCGATCCCGCCCCCGTACGGTGGAGCGCAAGGACTGCCTGCCCGCCGAGGAGGGCCCGTGAGCACCCCGTGGACGCCCGCCGCCGAGGACGACCCCCTGGACGGGCTGCGTGCCGCCCTGACCGACGCCCCCTGCGGCCTGGAGCCCGACGGCGGCCACGAGGACCACTGCTGGCTCCTCCACACCGTCCACGACGGCCCCGTCCGGCTCCGCTGGGACCAGGTGCTGGCCCGGGCGGGCCGGCGGCTGGCCGACTGGCCCGGCACGCTCTCGTACCTGGTCTTCGACGGTGTACCGGGCGCCGAGGACCTCGACGGGCCCGACCCGGCGGAGCCGGACCGCGCGTGCCTGGAGCGGCTGGTCGCCCACCTGGCCGCGCACACCCCGCGGGGGCCGGACGCGCCGTGCGGGGCGGCCCAGGCCCCCGTGTCGAACCCGCCCGGTGTCGAACTCGCCGCTCGGCGCGGTCGGCTCGGCGACGCCCTCGCCCACCGCGACGCCCTGCCCGACCACCACTTTCCCGCCACCTGGTGGGCCGCCGACGGAAGCTGGCTCGTCCTCACCGACTGGGACCTCAGCGCCACGGAGGTCTTCGGGAACGCGGAGCTCATCGCGGCCCTGCTCGCCGATCCCGAGCTGGACGCCGTGCGCCGGCCGACCATCGCCGAGACCCTGCGCGGCTGAACCCCGTCCGCATCTCACCCGTATGGCGGCCCCGCCATACGACCGGACGGACCGCGCATTCCGCCACACTGTCCGCCGAACGCCGCAATTCCGGTGCGGCGACGGAGGGACGTGAAGGCCATGGCCGTTTCCATTTCAGTCCTGGTGCTGCTGTTCGTGCTGGCGGCGATCTTCCTGCGCAGCGGAGGGCTGAAGTTCACCCACGCGCTGGTCTGCGCCCTGCTCGGCTTCTTCCTGGCCGGCACCAGCATGGCGCCCACCATCCACGACGGCGTCGCGGCCACCGCCGACGTGGTCTCCAGCCTCCGGCCGTGACGCCGGGCACGATCGTGAACCGCCCCTGAAACGCGGGGCGGTTCCATGTACATCTCACACACCTGGCCCTAGCCTCGGTCGCCGGCGCGACACACGTCAGGACCCGAGGAGCCGCCGTGACCACCCACCCGCCCCGAGGACGAGCACGCGCGGTCGCGACCTTCGTCGCGCTGAGCGCGTTCCTCCTCACCGGCGCGGCCCCCGTCGCCCAGGCCGACGAGATACCCCTCGGCCTGGGCCACCGCCTCGTCGCCCCCTACGAGGGCGCCCCCGCGACCGCGCGGCCCGTGCCCGGCCGGGCGCCCGCCCAGCACCCCCACCTCGCCCCCAACGGCCGCAGCGGCATGCACGCCGACGGCGCCGGCAGCGGCACCCACCCGTACTCCGGGCCGCTGGGCCGCGCACCCGAGGTCGTGAGCGAGCGGATCGCCCCGGTGGGCGGCGAGTGCGCCACCGTCACGTTCGACGCCGGCGGCCGGCTCGTCACCGTGTGCGGCACCTTCAGCGGCTTCCTGCTGAAGCTGCTCGACCCGCGCACCCTGGACACCCTCGCCGAGTACAAGCTGCCGCAGCGCTCCTCGACCGTCGAGGCCCTCACCCGCCTCGACTTCGAGAAGATCTTCAAGGACACCTCCGGCGGCGCCTACTTCTACCTCGACGACCGGGACCGGGTCGTCCTCGCCGACTCCCGCCGGCACGTCCTGCGCATCGCCCACCGGCAGAGGGCCGACGGCGCCTGGGAGTTCTCCGTCGAGGACGACTGGGACCTCACCTCCCTCGTCCCGCACGACTGCGTCTCCTGGACCGACCTCTTCCCCGGCGGCGTCTGCGACCCGGTCACCTCCGTCATGCCCGACTGGGACGGCCGGATCTGGTGGGTCACCCGGCTCGGCCGGGTCGGCACCGTCGACCCCGCGACGGGCGCCCTGCGCTCCGTCCGGCTCGCCGGGGAGGAGATCCAGAACTCCTTCTCCGTCGCCCGCGACGGTGTCTCCGTCGTCACCGACCACGCCCTGTACGGCTTCGCCGCCGACGCCGACGGCACCCCGCGGGTGCGGTGGCGCGCGACGTACGACCGGGGGACCGGGACCAAGCCCGGCTCGGTGAACCAGGGCTCCGGCACCACCCCCGACCTGTTCGGCGACCGCGACCAGTACGTCGCCATCACGGACAACGCCGACGACCGCATGAACGTGCTGGTCTACCGGCGGGGCGCCGACGTGCCCGCCGCGGAGCGGCTCGTCTGCGCGGTGCCGGTCTTCCGCGCCGGAGCGTCGACGACCGACAACTCCCTGATCAGCTGGGGCAACAGCCTCGTCGTCGAGAACAACTACGGCTACGAGAACCCCGGTAGCCTCGTGCTCGGCCGGAGCGTCGTCGGCGGCGCCGCCCGGATCGACGTCCGCGCCGACGGCAGCGGCTGCGACACCGTCTGGGAGAGCGACGTCCGCTCGCCCTCCACCGTCCCGAAGCTCTCCACCGCCAACGGGCTGCTCTACTTCTACGAGAAGGAACCGCACGCCTTCGGCATCGACGCCTGGTACCTCACCGCCGTCGACTTCCGCACCGGACGGCGCGCCTTCAAGCGCTTCACCGGCACCGGCCTCGCCTACGACAACAACTGGGCGCCGATCACCATCGGCCCCGACGGCACCGCCTACGTCGGCGTCTTCAACGGCATCGTCGCCGTCCGCGACACCGCCTGACCCGCACGACGGACCGCCCCGGACCCGTCGGGCCCGGGGCGGTCCGTCCCGCCGCTCACTTCATCTCGGGCATCTCGCCGACGGTGGTCCTCAGGTCGATCACCGCGAAGGCGGCGCCCTGCGGGTCCAGGATCGCCGCGAACCTGCCGAAGGGGCTGTCCATCGGGCCGAAGACCTTGCGGCCGCCGAGCCGTTCGGCCCTCTCCACGGCCAGGTCGCAGTTGTCGACGGCGAAGTACAGCTGGACGTAGGAGGGGATCTCCGGCGGGAAGTCCTCCGGCGTCATCGTCATCCGGCCGAGGACGGGCTGCTCGCCGCCCAGGTCGAAGACCCGGTAGTCGACGGCGTCGTCCATCATCTTCTTCGAGCCGTATCCGAAGACCGACGTGAAGAAGTCGTCGGACTTCGCGGGCTCCCGGGTGAAGACCTCGGCCCAGGCGTACGAGCCGGTCTCCCCCTCCAGTTCGAAGCCCTCGTGGTCGCCCGCCTGCCAGATCCCGAAGACCACGCCCGCCGGGTCCCGGGCGATGCACATCGACCCGAAGGAGCCCACCTGCATCGGCTCCATCAGCACCGTGCCGCCCGCCGCCCGGATCCTCTCCGCCGTGGCGGCGACGTCGGGCGAGGCGAAGTACAGACACCAGGCCGACTGCGGCTCCCCGTCCTGGCCCGGCATGGGCGGCACGACGGCCGCGACCGCCTTCCCGTCCTTGTACGCCTGCGTGTAGTTGCCGAATTCCGAGGAGGACTCGCCGAAGGTCCAGCCGAGGACGTCACCGTAGAAGGTCTTGGCGCCCTCGACGTCGGTGAACATCGCGTCGGTCCAGACCGGCGTTCCTTCAGGTCGTGCGGCCATGACGGTGACTCTCGCTTCCGATGGACGACGTGCTTCCTGAGAGCCACGCTAACCAGGGCCGCCGCACCTCGCTCGGTGACGCGCGGTGACCCCGCCGGACCTGCTGCGATCACGGGTGGTGCGGGGCCCTCCACGACCCCGAGGTCGACGGCGGCCACCCCGGCCTCCGCCTCGACGACGTCGGCCTCCGGGTCGCCCGTACCCTGCCGGCCCGAGCCGCCGGCGTCAGTACGGCAGCCGGCCCATCGCGTACCGGTGGAAGGGCCCGTCCGGCACCTTCAGGCCGGGCCGCCACATCCCCAGCACCTGCGCGGAGGGCACGAACAGCGCCTCCGGCAGGCGGTCCGGGTCCGTCCACTCCCAGCGCTCGATCCGGTCGGGCTCGGCCACCGCCGGGACCCCGCGGAAGCCGCGCACCAGCGTGGCCACGGTCATACGGGTCAGCTCCGCGGAGGTCACCGAGTCCAGGATCAGCCCGAGGACCTCCACGTCGGCGGGGTCCGCCAGCAGCGTCGTCTCCTCGGCCAGCTCCCGCACCGCGGCGGCCTCCACGGACTCGCCCGGCTCCACCTTGCCGCCGGGCAGCTCCCACACCCCGGAGCGGTGCAGCCCCAGGAGGACCCGGCCGGCCCCGTCGAGCACCACCACCCCCGCGCCGAGCGAAGCCTGGGCGGCGGGCGGCTGGACGTTGCGGTGGGCGGTGGCACCGTGGTCTTCGGTCGTCATGCCCCCTGTGTACCAGGCACCCACGACACGCTCCGGCGCCCCGGGCCCCCGTCAGCCCCCGGCGGCCCGGGGCGCGGCCGGCACCACCGCCACGGGGCAGTGGGCGTGGTGCAGCACCGCGTGGGAGACGGAACCGATCAGCAGCGAGCCGATGTGGTGCCGGTGGTGGCGGCCGACGACGAGCAGCCCCGCCTTGAGGGAGCCCTCGACGAGCCGCCCGGCGGCGTCGCCCGGCACCACGCGCGCCACGAGGTCGACCTCGGGCCTGCGGTCGGCGAAGGGGCGCAGCCGCTCCCGCTGCTCCCGCTCGGCCTCCCGCAGGAGCTCCGTGCCGTCGTCCGCCGGGGGCAGGGGCGGCGGGATCTGGAGGGCCGGCGAGGGTGCCGCGAGGAGCGCGCCGGGCTGCGGAGGCAGCCGGAAGGCGGTGACGGCCTCCAGCGGGACACCGCGGTGGTGCGCCGCCTCGAAGGCGAACGTGACGACCTCGTCCGGGGTCTCCTCCGGCTGGAGCCCGAGGAGGACCCGGCCGGCGGCCGCCCCGCTCTCCAGGGCGGTGGCGCGTGCCTCGTGGGGGACGACGACGAGCGGGCAGGGCGCGCTCATCGCGAGGGTGCGGCTCGTCGAGCCGAGGAGGAGGCTGGCGAAGCCGCCGCGGCCCCGGGAGCCGGACACCAGCAGACGGGCGCCGCTTGCGGCCGCCGGCAGGGCGTCGGTGACGGTGCCCTCCAGGGACGCGTACCGCACCGGCACGGTGTGCCCGCGCTCCTCGACGACCGTGCGCACGGCCCGGAGGACGGTGTCGGGCAGTTCCGCGTCCGTCGCCTCCGTGCCCAGGGAGGCGATGCGGGCCGCGCCGAGCTGGAGGGCGTCGGACCGCACGTGGGCCACGACCAGGGGAGCGCCCAGGCTCTCGGCGGCGCTCAGGGCCCACTCCAGGGCGCGCAGGCTGTGCTCGGACCCGTCCACGCCGACGACGACCGGCGGCCCGGACGGGGTGTTCGTGCTGCTCGTGTCACTCATGCGGGAATGACTCCCTCACCCGGACACGCGCCACGCCGGTCCGGACCTCCTCGGTCCGGACCGGCGTGGCGTGGGGGTCAGGCGTTCTTGTCGCGGCGTGCCCGCTCCGCGTCGCGCTCCTTGATGCGGACGGTCTCCTTGCGGACCTCCGACTGGGTGGCGCGCTCCTTGGTGAGCCACTCGGGCAGCTCCTGCTTGATCGCCTCGATCTGCTCGGAGGTGAGGGGCTCGGTGATCCCGCCGCGGGCGAGGCCGGCGATGGAGACGCCGAGCTTGTTGGCGACGACCGGGCGGGGGTGGGGACCCTTCTCCCGCAGCTCACGGAGCCAGGCCGGCGGGTCGGCCTGGAGCTGGGTCAGCTCGGCGCGCGAGACGACACCCTCCTGGAACTCGGCGGGGGTGGCTTCGAGGTACACACCCAGCTTCTTCGCCGCGGTCGCGGGCTTCATCGTCTGGGCGTTCTGGTGCGACGTCATGGTGTCAAGGGTATCGAGCATGCGGGCGACCTCCGACCACGTCCGCTACCGGTAGCCTGGCGGGGTGACAGGCTCGGACGTTTCCCCCGCGGATCCCCACTCGCTCTCCCCCTCCTTCCGGCTCGCGTTCGTGCCGGGAGTGACCCCCTCGAAGTGGGTGAACATCTGGCACGAGCGCCTGCCCGACGTCCCGCTGGCCCTGCTCTCCCTGACCCCGGCCGAGGCGTTCGGGGCGCTCCGGGAGGGTGCCGCCGACGCGGGCCTCGTCCGGCTCCCCGTCGACGGCGACGACCTCAGCGCCATTCCCCTGTACACGGAGACGACCGTCGTCGTGGTCCCCAAGGACCACGCCTTCGCGGCGGTCGAGGAGATCGCGGTGGAGGACCTCGCCGACGAGCTCGTCCTGCACCCCCTCGACGACACGCTCGGCTGGGAGCGGCCCCCGGGCCGCCCGGCGAACGAGCGCCCGGCGACGACCGCCGACGCGGTCGAGCTCGTCGCGGCGGGGGTCGGCGTGCTCGCCGTGCCCCAGTCGCTCGCCCGGCTCCACCACCGCAAGGACCTGACGTACCGGACGCTGCTCGACGTCCCGCAGTCGCGGGTGGCCCTCTCGTGGCCGGCCGCCGAGGAGGCGCCCGACCTGGTGGAGGAGTTCATCGGGATCGTGCGCGGCCGGACCGTGAACAGCACCCGGGGCCGGCGGGCCGAGGCGCTCAAGGGCCGGAAGGAGCCGAAGGACCGCAAGGCGGCCAAGCCCGCCGGGTCCGGGAAGCCCGCCGGCGGCTCCCGCACCGGCGGCAAGCCCGCGGCCGCCCGCAAGAGCGGCGGCGGGGGCGGCGGCGCGGCGGGGCGCGGGCGGAGCGGGAAGCCGCGCCGCGGCGGCCGCGGCTGACGTCCTTCCCCGTCGGGCGCCGGCCGACGGCAGGTCCGTCCGTACGGCGGACGCGTCCCGCCGGGGCGCGCCGTCCCTCGGCATACTGACCCCTCCTTGATCACCGAGATCGTCCCGATCATCCAGGAGGAGCTTTGGCAGCCAGTTTCAGGACCGTCGTCGAGGTGGCACCGGACCACCTCGACCAGGCCCGGTCGATCGACCGGGTGTTCCAGGCGGCGATCGCGCCGGCGACCGTCAACTTCGACTTCGAGGCGATCCGGGCGGCCGCCGCGGCCGTCCCGGACTCCACCGTCGTGAAGATGGTCCGGGGCTGGGGGCTCCAGGAGTACGCCCCCGTCCTGGTCATGGTGCTCTCCCTCAAGGAGGCCGTCCGCCAGGCGCTGCCGCCGGAGTGCGCCGAGGCCGGCTTCTGGGAGACCGTGGAGCGGGAGCTCGTCGGGGCCTTCACGGGGCTCGGCGCGCAGGAGGGACAGCCCGGTCTCTCCGTGTACGAGGAGTCCGGGGAGCGCACCCGGTTCTACCGGGACCTGTTCTTCGCCCTCCAGGACGAGGGGACCGGGGCCCACATGTACGCCCTGGCCTTCTGCGTGGACGTGACGGTCGAGCGGCCGAAGGCCGAGGCGCTGGCGCTCGACCTCACGGACGTCGTCCCCTTCGCGGTGCGGCTCGACGCGATCGTGGTCCGCCAGGCCCTGGCCGTCTCCGTCTGACCCGTACCGGTTCCGCACCGGCCCGCCGTCCCGGGCCGGATCCCCCGCGGCCCGGCGCGACCCGGCCCGCCCCTCTCCCTCACCGGCTCAGCCGTGGCGACGCCACCGTCCGCCGCGCGCCGCCGCGACGAGCTCCGGCACCGTCGCGAGCTTGACCCGGGGGCGTCCCGCGTCCCGGCCCCTGGCCCGCTCGGCCCGGTCGATGGCCGCGAGGCCGCGCGCGTCGACGAGACCGCGGCTGCGGCTCCTGGCCAGCCGGCGGAAGTCCTGAGCGGTGCCCGACGGCGTCGGGAGCGCACCGGCGACGGCGTCCGCGAGCAGCGTCCCGACCGTCTCCTCCGCACACGCCCGGTTGGCGCCGATGCCCCCCGAGGGGCCGCGCTTGATCCAGCCGACGACATAGCTCCCGGGCCGCCCGGCCACCCGGCCGCCCTCGTGCGGCACCGTGCCGGTGGCCTCGTCGAACGGCAGCCCCGCCAGCGGGACGCCGCGGTAGCCGATGGCCCGGACCAGGAGTCCCGCCGTGATCTCCTTACCGGACGGCGCTCCGTCCTCCGTCACCCTGACCGCACGCACGGCGTCGGTGCCGAGTGCCTCGACCGGCGCCGAGTGGAAGCGGAGCACGATCCTGCGCCGCTCGCCGGCGGGTGCCCGCGTCCAGTCGACCGCCTCGCGGGTCACGTCGCGCAGCAGGGCCGCCTTGTCGCCGGCCGCGGCCGCGTCGACGGCGGCGCCGGTGCGCGGGTCCCGGTCGTCGACGACCAGGTCGACGCCGGGCAGGTGCTTCAGGGCGAGCAGCTCCGAGGCCGTGTACGCGGCGTCCGAGGGGCCCCGGCGGCCGAGCAGCACCACCTCGCGGACCGGGGCACCGCGGAGCGCGGCGAGTGCGTGGTCGGCGATGTCGGTCCGGGCGAGTGTCCCGGGGTCCGTGACGAGGACGCGGGCGACGTCGAGGGCCACGTTCCCGTTGCCGACCACCACGACCCGCTCGGCGGAGAGCGGTACGGCGTCGGCGGCGGTCTCGGGGTGCGCGTTGTACCAGGACACGACCGAGGTGGCGGAGACGCTGCCGGGCAGGTCCTCGCCGGGGATGGCGAGGCGCCGGTCGGCGGGTGCGCCCACCGCGTAGACCACCGCGTCGTGGTGGGCGGCGAGTTCCTCGGCCGTGACGTCCTCGCCGACCGTGAGCCCGAGCCGCATGCGGACCCGTGGGTGGGAGTGGAAGCGGGCGAAGGTGTCGCCGGCTCCCCGGGTGGCCGGGTGGTCCGGTGCCACGCCGTACCGGACGAGCCCGCCGGCCACCGGGAGCCGGTCGATCAGCGTCACCTCGGCGTTGGTGTGCAGGAGCAGGTCCTCCGCGGCGTACATGCCGGCCGGGCCGGTTCCGACGACCGCGATGCGCAGCGGGGCGAAGTCGGCGGGCAGCGAACGGTGGAAGGAGGGGGCGCCCCAGGTGTGGAAGGTGGGCGAGGCCACGGCCGGCGGCGGTGTGCGGCCCTCGTAGAACTCGGCGTTGACGGCCTCGTACTCCCGCAGGCGCCCGGTGAGCCGGTCCGCCGGGAAGATCGCGTCGACCGGGCACGCGTCGGCGCAGGCGCCGCAGTCGATGCAGGTCTTCGGGTCGATGTACAGCATGTCCGTGGTCCCGAAGTCCGGCTCCCCGGGGGCGGGATGGATGCAGTTGACCGGGCAGACGGCGACGCAGGTCGCGTCGTTGCAGCAGGTCTGGGTGATCGCGTAGGTCATGTCGTCGGCTCTGCTCTGCTCGGCTCGGAGGGGATCAGACGAGGTGGGCGCGCTGGTAGAAGAAGAGCGCGGGCCGGGTCAGCATCCCGACGTCGCCCAGGAACTCCATCAGTCCGGAGCAACTGGCGCGCAGCCTGGCCTTGTAGTGCTCGTTGGCGGCCGCCTCGCGGCGGGCCCGCTCCGGGTCGAGCCCGGCCTGCACGTACACCTCGGGGTTCACCAGGCTCGTGATGATGTAGTACGCGGCGATGGCGACCACGAGGGCCTGGAAGTGGCGGCGCGTCCGGCCCGCGCGGGCGAGGTGGCGGCGCGTCTCGTCCCGGGCGAACTTCATGTGCCGGGATTCCTCGACGACATGGATGTTGTTGATGGTGCGGACGAAAGGGACGACCCGCTCGTCGCGCATCCAGTCGCGCTGCATGACGTCGAGGACCTCCTCGGCGACCAGGATGCCGGCGTACGCGGCTTCGCCGAAGCCGACGGTCTTCATGAAGCGCCCGAGCTCCAGCACGGCCCGCTTGGGCCGGTAGGCGGGGGCGCCGAGCTTCTGGGAGCCGCGGGCGAACATGATCGAGTGCCGGCACTCGTCGGCGATCTCGGTGAGGGCCCACTGGAAGCGCGGGTCGGTGTGGTCCGTCAGGTAGATGTCCCGGAGCATCATCTGCTGGAGGATCATCTCGAACCAGATGCCGGTGCTGGCGACCGAGGCGGACTCCTGGCGGGTCAGCTCCTTGCGCTGCTCCTCGCTCATCTCGTTCCAGTAGGCGGTGCCGTAGAGGGAGTTCCACTCGGGGCTCTGCCCGTGGAAGTCCTTGTCGAGGGGGGTGTCCCAGTCGACCTCGACGGCGGGGTCGTAGCTCAGCTTGGCGGCCGACCGGAGGAGTCGCTCGGCGACGTCCGACTCGGTGACGTCCGCGTCGGGGGCGTCCTGGCTGTCCGGGCGAACGGTGCTGCCTGCCATGGTGCGGCTCCTTGGATCGCGCGATCGGCTCGGGCTTGTTAGACGCTGCGTCTAGCAAGCTTGTTAGACGGAACGTATAGCAAGGGGGCGGTGCGGGCCTACCCCCCGGTAGCGACTTTCTTCCGGAGGAGCCCTCCACCGGGCCTCTCCGCATGCCGCGGAGCACGCGAGACGGGGCCGGAGCCATGGCGGCTCCGGCCCCGTCAGGGGGTCGCGCTGTCCTAGAAGGTGAGGTTCCAGGCGTCGATCTTGCCCGTGTCCTGGCTCGCGTTGTCGTTCACGCGGAGCTTCCAGACACCGTTCGCGACCTCGGCCGAAGCGTTGACCGTGTACGTCTGGGCGATGTTGTCGGTGCCGCTGCCGGTCCGGTTGTGCAGCGTGTAGACGCTGCCGTCCGGGGCCACCAGGTCGACCTTGAGGTCACCGATGTAGGTGTGCTTGATGTCCACGCCCACCTTGAGGGTCGCCGGGGCGTTGCCCGTCACCCCGCTGACCGTGATCGGGCTCTCGACCGTGGCGTTGTCCACGATCGTGACGTCCGCGAGGTTCTCGAAGTACGCGCCGGGCGGCGGGGTGCTGCCGCCGACGGCCTTCAGCGCGTCCACCGCGCCCTCGCCGAAGAATCCGTTCTTCGTCGACGTGCCGGTGCACCGGGCGTCCGACGGGCAGGCCCGGTCGGTCGCCTGGACGCCCAGCTGGTCCCGGATCTGCGCCGGGGTGAACGTCGGGTTCTTGCTCGCGATCAGCGCCGCGACACCGGCGACGTGCGGGGACGCCATCGAGGTGCCGCTCATGTTGCCGTACTTGCCGCCCGGCAGGGTCGAGTACACCTGGGTGGACCCGTCGCCGCCCGGGGCCGCGACGTCGATGACGCCGTTGCCGAAGTTCGAGTACGACGCCTTCGCGCCACCGCTGGCCTGCGCGGCGACGGTCACGACGCCCGGCAGCTCGGTCGGGATGTCGATGCAGGCGTTGGTGATGGTGCGGGTGACCGGCGTCGAGTCGTTGGGGCTCTCGGAGTCGGTCGTCTTGTTCGCGAGGTCGTAGTTGGAGTTGCCCGCGGCGGCCACCTGGAGCGAGCCCTTGCCCTCGGCGTACACCTGCGCCCGGCGGACACCCTCGATGATGGCGGCCTGGTCGACGTTGTCCGGGCAGTTGAACTGCCACGGGTCCGTGTAGTAGCTGTTGTTGGTGACCTTGAAGCCGTGGTCGCCGGCCCACACGAAGCCGCAGATCGTGTTCTCCGCGAAGAACAGGCTGCTGGTCGGCTCCGCGATGCGGACCGAGGAGATCTTCACGCCCGGCGCGACGCCGATGACGCCCTTGCCGTTCTTCGCGGCCGCGATGGTGCCCGCGACGTGCGTGCCGTGGGTGCCGACGTCACGCCAGGCGCCGGTGCGGGTGTCCGCCTTGCCGTAGGCGCAGGAGGCCGAGTCCGCCGCGTTGAAGTTGGGCGCGATGTCCTGGTGCTGGTCGTCCACGCCGGTGTCCAGGACGCCGACCTTCACCGTCGCCGATCCCGTCGTGACCGCCCATGCCTGGTCGGCCTTGATCTGGGTCATGTCCCAGCGGTTGGACTCGGTGAGCGTGGTCGCGGACTGCGCCGGGTTGGCCGGCAGGGCCGGGTTGTACGCGTCGGCGGGAACGTCCGACGTACGGGTCGCGCCGACCTGCTGGACGCCGCCGACCGTGCGCATCGACGCGGCGAACGACGCCGACGTCGAGTGCGCCACGATCACGCCGATCGCGTCGTAGGTCGCGAAGACCGAACCGCCGTTGCTCGTCACGGCACCGCTGACCGCCGACGTGCCGCCGGGCGCGGTGATGACCAGGTACGCGCGGGTGCCCGCGGCCCAGGCCGCCGGCGCCGCCGCGACGGTGGTGGTCGTGGTGGTCCGGTCCGCCCCCGCCGAACGGGCCGCGACTGGCGCGGTGTCCGACGGTGCTGCAAGGGCGGGACCGGCGGGAGCGGCGAGCGCCACGGTCGTACCGAGCGCCGCCACGGCGATGGCCGAAGCCCTCAGCCGGCTGGATATGTGGGAAAACAATGCGTCCTCCGATGACCCGGTGGCGCGGGTGGCGCCGGCCGGGCCCTGTGATGTGTGGGGTGGACGCAAGATCCCAGACTCGCCCTGCGGAGGGAAGCATTCTGTCCGAAAAGCCAGTTCGCGTGACGCACTGTTGATCTTCCGGCGCCGGGAAGGCGGGCCTATCCCCTCACCTGCCCGTTTCGTTCCACCCCCTAGGCTGTCGCCCCGACCGAGCACCGGGGAGGGACCGAGCATGACGTTCGACGGGACGGCGCTGTCCGAGGGCGATCTGGACGGGGTCGTCGGCCTCGCCCTGCGCTGCGCGGCGCACGACGGGGGCCTGCCCGCGACGGCGACCGCGGACTTCCTCCGGCGGCGGTACGCCGGACCCGGGACCACCGCGCTGGGCGTCTTCTCCGGAGGCCGCCTGGTCGCCTGCGGAGCCCGGCGCCCCACGCCCGAGGGCGCGTTGCTCACCGGCCTCGTCGACCCGGACCACCGGCGGCGCGGCCTCGGCGCGGAGCTGTTCGACCGGCTCGCGGCGGCGCGGCCGGGCGACGCGGGCCCCCTCGGCGTGGAGACCGAGTCGCTGAAGCCGTACGGCGAGAGGTTCCTGGGCGTCCGGGGCTTCGCGCGCGTCTTCGCGGAGGACGTCCTCGTCCTCGGCGCGCGGACCTCGCCGCCGCCGGCCGCGCCTCCCGGTGACGTGACCGTCGAGGAGTGGTCGGACGGCAACCGGGCGGACTTCCACGCCGCCTACCGTGCGTCCTTCGCCGACCGGCCCGGCTTCCCTGACCCGCCCCTGGACCACTGGGTCGACTGGACGGTCGACGACACCTTCCTGCCCGCGTGCTCGCTGCTCGCCCGGGACGCGGTCGGCGCCCCCGTCGCCTTCGTGACCTGCGCCGAGGGGTACCTCGTGCAGGTGGGCTGCGTACCGGACCGTCGGCGCACCGGGCTCGGCCGGGCCCTCGCCGCCGCCGCGCTCACCCGGCTGCGCGCCCGCGGGGACGGCGAGGTCTTCCTGGACGTGAACGCCGACAACCCGGGCTCCGCCGCGCTGTTCCGCGGCCTGGGCCTGGTGCCCGTCGCCCGTCGCGCACGGTTCGCCCGCTCCGGGTGAGCCGCGCGCCCGGGTGAGGGGCGGGGTGGCGACGGGGGGTACGGGGCGGGTGGGTCCCGCCCCGTACGGCGTGCGCTACTTCAGGTACGGGCCGGCGGTGCCGATCTTGCCGGGGCCGTTCAGGACGTAGACGCGCAGGTTGCCCTTGCCGGGCGCGGCGACCGTGAGGGTGCCGTTGGAGACGGTGCGGACGTCGCCGGTGACGGCGTCGGTGTAGGTGCCGTTCGGTACGCCGGAGAAGGTGGCGCCGCCCGAGACGGTGACCAGGGCGAAGCTGTCCGTGGCGCCGCTGGTGTAGCGCCGCTTGTAGGCCATGCCGCCCGAGATGCCCTCGGTGGAGTACTGGCCCATCTGGAGGGCGGGGACGGCGCGACGGATCTGGTTGAGCCGCTGCACGTGCTGCACCAGGGGCTGCTGGAGCGTGGTGGCGACGGCGCCGGAGGCCGACGAGACCTGGGAGAAGTCGGACGCGGTGACGGAGCCGGCGATGTGGTCGCCGTAGTAGGCCCGGCCGGTGGTGGCGAGCGGGCAGGTCGGCCCGCAGTCGATCTTCCTGCCCTTCTGGAACTCGATCTCGGAGCCGTAGTACAGCGTGGGGATGCCGCGGAAGGTCCACATCAGGGACATGTTCTCCGCCCAGGCGTCGGTGCCGCCCGTGTACCGCTCGCTCGACTTGTTCGGGCCGTAGTCGTGGCTGTCGACGTAGACGACGTTGTAGGTGGCGTCGTTGTAACTGTCGTCCGAGTCCTTGCCGTTGAAGAAGGCGTTGGAGGCGTCGCCGAAGTTCATGTGCATGCGCATGTCGATGACGTTCATGCCGGAGAAGCGGCTGTGGTCGGGCGTGTGGTAGCTGTTCCCGTCGAGGAAGGCGTTGGTGGAGGTGGGCTGGTTGCCGGTGCCCTGCTGCTGCTCGTAGTCGTACATCTCCAGGGCGGCCTTGGTGTCGTCGGCGTCGTACTCCTTGCGCTCCTTCCAGGTGTAGAACTGCGCCGAGTGGTTCACCGAGCCGCGGTTCCACTTGTCGTTGACGAAGGCGGCGACCTCGCCGAAGACGAAGAAGTTCGCTGCCGCCGCCGCTCCGTGACGCTGGGTCACCCGCTCCTGGATGGCCGGCAGGAAGCGGCGGTTCCAGGTGGTGCGGGGGATGTGCACCGCCGTGTCGACGCGGAAGCCGTCGACGCCCATGTCGATGTACTTGTCGTACGCGCCGATCAGGTAGCTCTGGACGGTCGGGTTCTCGGTGTCGAAGTCGGCCAGGTCCTCGTGGAGCCAGCAGGAGCGGGAGTCCTCGCCCTCCCAGTTGCCGATCCAGCACTGGTGGTACAGCGCCTTCGGGAACATGCCGGAGGTCGGGCTCGGCCACTGGCAGTTGTAGACGGTGTACCCCTCGGCGCTCTTGCCGCCGGTGGGCTTGCCCCAGTTGAGGCAGGTGTTGCCGGTCGGCTCGGCCGTCGACCACAGGTCGCCGTTGTAGTAGGACTTGCCGGACTTCGGGTCGACCGTCAGGCCGTCGTACTCGAAGCCGGGCTGCTTCTCGTCGTAGTACCAGCTCCACTGGCTGTCCCGGACGCCGTAGACGGTGGGCGTGAACAGGCCCTTGGCGCCCCAGCGCGAGGAGTGGTTGTAGACGACGTCCTGGTAGATCTTCATGCCCTTGGCGTGGGCGGCGTCGATGAGGTCCTGGTAGGAGGCGCCGGCCGACTCCAGGCGCGGGTCGACCTTGTAGAAGTCGTAGCCGTGGTAACCGTGGTAGTCGTAGTCGGAGCGGTTGAGGACCACGGGGGTGACCCAGATCGCCGAGAAGCCGAGCCCCTTGACGTAGTCCAGCTTCTGGACGAGGCCCTTGAAGTCGCCCCGGAACATGGGGTCGTCGTTGGCCGCGTTGCCCGACTTGACGTGCTGGCTGCCGCCGCGGTTGTTCGACGCGTCGCCGTCGTAGAAGCGCGCGGTGAGGACGAAGTAGATCGGGTCCTTGCGGGGGTCGGTGCCCAGTGGCTTCCCGGTGGCCGGGGTGGCCGGCCTGTCGCCGGTGGTGGCGGTCGCGGCGGCCGAGGCGGCGGAGACGTTGCCGGCCGCGTCCACGGCCTTCACCGTGTAGCTGTAGGCGGTCCGTTCGGCGAGGCCGGTGTCCGAGTACACCGTGGAGCCGACGTCGGTCACGACCGTCCCGCCGCTGCCGCCGACCCGGGTGACCTGGTACTTCGTCACGCCGCGGTCGTCGGTCGAGGGGTCCCAGGTGAGCAGGACCGAGGTTCCGTCGGCCGCGGCCGTGACACGCCCGGGGGCGGTCGGCGCCTGGGTGTCGGGCGTGGCCGCGGCGCACGGGTCGGCCGCGTTCGCCGTCACCGCGTTGTTCCGCACGGTGCTGACGCCCGTTCCGATGGCGTAGTCGGCGCCGCCGTTGTTGTCCCAGGTGCCGTTGCCGTTGTTGAAGGCGGCCTTGAGGGACGTCGCCGTCCCCAGGTCGATCTCGCGCTTCCACCAGCCGGTGCAGGCGGCCTGCATGCCGACCCCGGGGACGGCCGTCCACGAGCCGCCGGCGGGCTGGTAGTGGATGTTGGCGGTGGACCAGCCGAGAGCCTCGGTGGAGTAGTACACCGTGGCCTTGGCCCCCGGTGCGGGCGTGGTGCCCGAGCAGGGGTCGGAGTGGGCGACGACCCCGTCCTTGACGGTGATGGCCCCGGTGCCCAGGGCGTAGTTCTTGCCTCCGTTGTTGTCCCAGGTGCCCGTGCCGTTGTTGAAGGTGGCCTGCAGTCCGGCGGCCGCGCCGAGGGTGACGGTCTTCTTCACCCAGTCCGTGCAGGCGGCCTCCATGGCGACGCCGGGGACGGTGGTCCAGGAGCCGCCGTCGGGGGCGTAGTGCAGGTTGTACGCGGCCCAGTTCTTCGTCTTCGTCCAGTAGAAGACCGTGGCGGTGCTCTCGGCGACGGCCGCGGCCGGGGCGGTGCGGGGCGACGGGTCGTCGGGTGGTGCGGCGAGCAGGCCGAGGAGGCCGGCGGCCACGGCCAGGGCCGCCACCGGACGTCCGGGCAGCCGCGCGGGGGTGCGGGTCATCTGATTCTCCAGGCGGGGGAGCGTTCCGTGCGGGCCGGTCGGGAGGTGGGGATCGGCAACGCTGGAAACACAGTCGGAAAGTTTCAGAAACGTTTTGCGTCGGCGGGAAGCTACCGCCGCCGAGCCCCGCGGTAAAGACTCCTGTCACAACTGCCCTCTAGGCTCGGGCCGGTTCGCCCGCCCGGATGCCGTCGAAAGGTCCCCGATGAGACTCCCCGGCCCCCTGCACGTGTTCAACGAAGGGCTGGCGTTCCTGCTGGAGCTCGCGGCCCTGGCCGTGCTGGCCCGGTGGGGTTGGGGGAGTGCGGACGACCTGGCCCTCCGGCTGCTGCTCGCCGTCTCGGCCCCCGCCCTCGCCGCTGTCGTCTGGGGGCTCTTCGCCGCCCCCAAGGCCCGGATCCGACTGCCGCTCGGGGGAGTTCTGGCCGTCAAGGCCGTGGTCTTCGGTGCGGCGGCCCTCGCCCTCCAGGGGCTGGGCCGGCCGTCGGCGGCCGTCGTCTTCGCCGTCGTGGCCCTGCTCAACACCGCCCTCGCGACGGCGGACCGCCGGGCGGCCATGCGGCGCGGGGTCTGACGGGAGGCTGTGCGGCGCGGGGGTCGGCGGGAGGTCGCGGGGCCTGACGGGCGGCCGTGCGGCGCGGGGTCGCGGGAGGTCGTGGGGTGCGGGGTCGGCGGGAGGTCGTGAGGGCCTGACGGGCCGTCGACCGCGTGGGCGGCCGACGGCTGCTTCGCCCCCGTCAGGGGCGCGGCCAGGGGCGCCCCTCGAGCCGCTCGATGTCGCGGTTGAAGCGTTCGAGGAAGGCGGCGAATACCGTCACGTCCTCGGGTGACCAGTGCTCCATCACCCGCTCCAGGCCCTCGACGTTCGCGGCCCGGTCCGCGTCCAGCCGGCGTTCGCCGTCCTCGGTGATGCGGAACTTGCGGGCGATGCCGCCCTCCGGGTCGGGGATGCGTTCGACCACCCCGGCGCGCAGCATGGCGGCGGTCTGCCGGTTGAGGGTGGAGGCGTCGAGGCCGAAGGCTTCGGTGAGCTGCCCGATGGACATCGGCCCGTGCATCCGGATGCGGCTCAGCAGGACGTACGCGCTGCG
Source organism: Streptomyces sp. NPDC051180 (assembly GCF_040689545.1). Taxonomy (NCBI): domain Bacteria; kingdom Bacillati; phylum Actinomycetota; class Actinomycetes; order Kitasatosporales; family Streptomycetaceae; genus Streptomyces; species Streptomyces sp. NPDC051180. The sequence continues at coordinate 70,223 of NZ_JBFBBC010000017.1, read as the reverse complement.
GTCCAGTTGTCCGCCGCCGGCGCGGGAGCGGGGCGCGTACAGGAGGGCGTGCCGGCCGAGCAGCATGGCCTCGAACTCGACCAGATGAGTGGGCTTGTCCACGGGCTTGTCCATGGCTCCATTCTCTCCCGTCGCGTTCAAGTGTGCACCATGCATATGTTGTGCATTCCGCAAGCAATGTGCATCATGCATAAGACTGCGCATGGCGATCCATGGCGCACCGTGCAAGACCGAGGGAGAACTCGTGGACGGCTCCAAGCCCGACGCCCGACCCGGAGGCGTCGTCGGCGTCCTCGCGCTCGCGGGCATCGTGGCCGCACTCATGCAGACGCTGGTGGTGCCGCTCATCGGCGACCTCCCCAGGCTGCTCGACACCACCGCGTCCAACGCGTCCTGGGTGATCACCGCCACGCTGCTCGCGGGCGCCGTGGCCACCCCGGTCGCCGGGCGGCTCGGCGACACGCTCGGCAAACGCCGGGTCCTGCTCGCCTCCGTCGTCCCGCTGGTCGCCGGCTCCGTCGTCTGCGCGCTGGCCTCCTCGGTCGTCCCCATGATCGTCGGACGCGGCCTCCAGGGCCTCGGCATGGGGGTCGTCCCGCTCGGCATCAGCCTGTTGCGCGACATCCTGCCGCCCGAGCGGCTCGGTGGCTCGATCGCCCTGATGAGCGCCTCCATGGGCGTCGGCGGCGCCCTCGGCCTGCCCTTCTCCGCCGCCGTCGCCGAGAACGCCAGCTGGCGCGTGCTCTTCTGGGTCGCCGCCGCGCTGAGCCTCGTCGTCGGCTTCCTCATCTGGCGCGTCGCCCCCACTGGCCGCCGCGCCGCCGCCCCGGGCCGCTTCGACGTCCCCGGCGCGCTCGGCCTCGGCGTCGGACTCGTCGCCCTGCTGCTCGCCGTCTCCAAGGGCGCGAGCTGGGGCTGGGGCAGCGCCACCACCCTCGGCCTCTTCGCCGTCGCGGCCGTCGTCCTGCTCGCCTGGGGCGCGTGGGAGCTGCGGACGCGCGATCCGCTGGTGGACCTGCGGGTCACCGCCCGCCCGGTCGTCCTGATGACCAACCTGGCCTCGGTCCTGGTCGGCTTCGCGATGTACGCCCAGTCCCTGGTCGTGCCCCAGCTCTTCCAGCTCCCCGAGGCCACCGGCTACGGACTGGGCCAGTCGATGATGGCGATGGGCCTGTGGATGGCCCCGGCGGGCCTGATGATGATGATCCTCGCCCCGCTCGGCGCCAAGCTCTCCGCCGCCCGCGGCCCCAAGGTCACGCTCTCCGTCGGCGCCCTGGTCATCGCCGCCGGATACGGCTCCTCGCTCGCGCTGATGGGCACCACCTGGGGCCTGCTCGTGGTCACCCTCGTCTGCAACACGGGCGTCGGCCTGGCCTACGGCGCGATGCCCGCGCTCATCATGGGCGCCGTCCCGCAGGAGGAGACCGCCTCGGCCAACAGCTTCAACACCCTGATGCGCTCCATCGGCACCTCGGTGTCGGCCGCCGTCATCGGCGTCGTCCTCGCCCAGATGACCACCACCCTCGGGGGCCACGCACTGCCCTCGGAGGGCGGCTTCCGCGTCGCCATGCTCATCGGCTGCGGGGTGGGCATCGCCGCAGCCGTCGTCGCCGCCCTCATCCCCGCGAAGGCACCGGCCGCCGGCGCCGACGACGCCGCGGCGGAGCCCGCCACCACGCCGCGTGCCGCTTCCGGAGCCGCCACGGCCTGACCCCCCGCCGGACGGAGCCGCCGCGCACGTGGGGACGGCGCGCGGCGGCTCCGCCCCGGTCCGGCGTCCGGCCCCGCACGGGGCACGCACCGGACCCCGAGGACCCCGACGGCCGAGCAGAGGCGGCCGCCGGGGTCCCCGCCGTCGTCCCCCTCCCGACACGGGCCCGGCCGCCCCGCCGCCCGGCTCGGGCGCCGCCCCGGGAGGGATCACCCCCGCACCGACGCGAAACCCGCCCGCTTGTACGTCCGCATCAGCAGGGCCGTCTCCGTCGACGTCACACCCTCCAGCCGCCCGAGGACCCGGTCCGCGAACTCCCGGAAGTCACGGGTGTCGCGATGGCTGGAGTAGCCGAGGAGGCTGGTCGAGCCGCTGGTCACGACGAGATGGCGGAGGGCCGGCTCGCCCGCGAGCAGCCGGATCGCGGGAGCGAGTCCGCTGTGCGGCACGCCCAGCCGGAACCGGGCCTCCACCGGATACCCCAGGACCGCGGGATCGGCGTGCAGCCGCAGATGCAGGACGTGCGACCCCATCAGACGGGCCAGTCGCCGCCGCGCCGTGGTCTCGCCCACGCTCAGCTCGCGGGCGAGCCGCGTGGTCGACATCCGGGCGTCCCGCCGCAGCAGCTCGACGAGCCGCCGGTCCAGCTCGTCGACGGCCGGCGGCTCCGGCAGTGCCGTTCCCTCGACCGCGTGCCGGCGCACGTCGGTGGGCTCGTCGTCGTAGGGCGCCCAGTCGCTGGCCGTGAGCAGCAGCCGCAGCACCACCGCGGAGTGGATGTCCACGACGCCGTCGAGCCGGCCGATCACCGTGTCCACCAGCGTGAGCAGTGCGTCGTGGTCCGGCGCGTGGAGCTCCACGAACACGTCGAGCGCCCCGGTGGCGACCTCCACGGACCGCGTCTCCTCCAGCGCCGCCAGCGTCAGCGCCACCTCGTGGACCCGGCCCGGCGCGCACCGCACGGCGACCTCGGCGGTCACCCCTTCGTACCGGTACTCCGGCACGAGCGCGGCGACGAACGCCACCCGTCCGTCGGCGGTCATCCGCTCCAGACGCCGCGCCACGGTCCGCTCGTGCGCCCCGACCGCGGTCGCGACCTCGGCGAACGGGGCACGCGGGTCGCGGTGCAGCACCTTGAGGATGCCGTGGTCCAGGGCGTCCAGGCCGGCGCCGCCGCCGGACCCGGGCTCGCGCGTGGGGGACATCGGTTCTCTCCCTCTCGTACGGGGCGCGGGGACGCCCGACCCGCCGCGACGGGCGTGTCCGATGGCGCCTCGCGCGTCCCTCTGATGCCGGAATCCTCCGAAGCACCCCGACCGTCTGCCGCAATCGACCGTCTTCAGGGGCAACTCTTGCCCGAAGTGCCGCTCGCTCGCCACATTGTGGTGCATCTTCCGCCCCCGCACCCCCACCCGCCGGGCGGCCCCCTCCCCATCGAGCCCCCGCGGCCCTCCCGAAGAGGTAGTACGTATGACGGACGCCGGTACCCGCACCGCCCCCGCACGGAGAAGAGCCGTACGCGCCACCCCCGCCGGAGCGGTCGTCGCCTCGGTCGCCCTCGTCGAGCTGTCCAGCGGGATCACCCAGGGATTCCTGTCCCCGCTGCTCAAGGGACTGACCGACACCCTGAAGGTCACGGCGGCGGACCTGAACTGGATCAGCATCGCCAACCTGCTCGCCAGCGTCGCCTTCACCCCCGTGCTCGCCCGCATGGGCGACCTGTACGGCCACCGCCGGATCCTGCGCTGGAACCTGGCGATCGTCATCGCCGGCTCGGTCCTGGTCGGCCTCAGCCGCTCCTTCCCCGTGCTCCTCGCCGGGCAGATCCTGCAAGGGGCCATCGCCGGCTTCTTCCCGCTGCTCGTCGGCATCCTCCGCAACCGCCCCGACGGGGGCGACGCCGAGAGTCGCCGCGGCATCAGCCACATGGTCGCCGCGCTGATCGGCGGACTGACCCTGGGGCTGCTGACCAGCGGATTCATCGCCGCGTCCGTCGACAGCCCCACCGCCGCCCTCTGGGTGCCCGCCATCGGCGCGACCCTCGCGCTCGTCGTCACCTGGCCCCTGCTGCCCGAGTCGGCCGACCGCCCCGGCGGCTCGGTCGACTGGCCCGGCGCGGTGCTGCTCTCGACCGGACTCGTCGCCCTGATGCTGGCCCTGGGCCTGGGCGGCACCCCCGGCTGGGAGTGGACCTCCGCTCGCACCCTCGCCACCCTGGTCGGCGGCGTACTCGTCACCGCCCTGTGGGTCCGCGTGGAGCTCCGTACGGCCGAGCCCATGATCGACGTCCGGATGTTCCGCCACCGCCCGGTGGTCGTGGTCTCCCTCGTCACCGTCACGTTCAGCTTCTGCATGTTCGGCCTCCAGGTCGCCCACTCCGTCTTCCTCGGCACCAGCCCCGCCGAGACCGGCTACGGCTTCGGCTACGGCCCGGTCGCCATCGGCCTCGGACTGCTCCCCAACCTCCTCGCCATGGCCGCGGGCGCGCTCGCCGCCCCCGCCGTCGCCGCTCGCATCACCGACCGGCTCACCCTCGTCACCGGCTCGCTCCTGATGGCCGGCGGGTACGGCATCGCCCTCGCCACCCACACCTCCGCGCCCCTGTTCCTCCTCGGCACGGCCCTGGCCGGGCTCGGGAACGGCTTCCTCCAGCACTCCACGCGCACCCTCGCCGTGGAGTCCGTACCGCACGACCGCACCTCCGTCGGCTCCGGCATCAACGAGCTCCTCATCAGCGTCGGCGGCTCCCTCGGCGCCGCCGCGATCCTGACCGTCTTCGCCGGCCACACCCCGGCCGGCCGCACCCTGCCCGACCTCGGCGCCTACACCACCTCCTGGGTGCTGTGCCTGGTGATCTCCCTCGCCGGCGCCGCGGCCTCCCTCCTCCACCGCACCCCCTCAGAGGACGCCCGATGACCCCGCACCCGACGCCCACCGCCGCCCGCGCGCACGCCCGCAGCGCCCTGACCGGTCACCAGGACACGGTCGTCGGACTCAGCCACGCCCTGCACGCCGACCCGGAACTCGCCTACGAGGAGCACCGGGCCGCCCGGCGCATCACCGACCTCGTCGAACGCGCCGGCTTCGACGTCACCCGCGAGGCGTACGGGCTGCCGACCGCGTTCCGCGCCACCGCGGGCACCGGCGACCTGGTCGTCGCGATCTGCGCCGAGTACGACGCGCTCCCGGGGATCGGCCACGCCTGCGGCCACAACGTCAACGGCGCGGCGTCCGTGGCCGCCGCGCTCGCCCTCGCCCCGCTCGCCGACGACCTCGGCCTCACCGTCGCGCTCCTCGGCACCCCCGCCGAGGAGTCGGGCGGCGGCAAGGTCGACATGGTCCGCGCCGGAGCCTTCGACGACGTGGCCGCCGCCATGATGGTCCACGCCGCGCCGCAGGACGCCGTCGGCCTCGCCAGCCTGGCCATCAGCAGCCTCTCGGTCGCCTACACCGGGGTGCCCGCGCACGCCGCCGCGATGCCCCACCGGGGCGTCAACGCCGCCGACGCCATGATGATCGCGCAGGTCGCCATCGCCGCCCACCGCCAGCAGATGGTCCCCGACGCGGTCGTCTCCGGCGTCGTCACCTCGGCCGGGGACGCCGCGAACGTCATCCCCGACCGCGCCACCGCCACCTACGACGTCCGCGCCGCCACCAGCGAGCAGCTCACGGAGCTCCGGGCCCGCGTCCGGGCCTGCTTCGAGGCGGGCGCCCTGGCCACCGGCGCCGAACTCCTCCTGGAGACCGTCGGCAACGACTACGCCGACCTGCGCCAGGACCTCGCCATGGGACGCAGCTACCAGGCCGCCGCCGAGGCCCTGGGCCGTACCGTCCTGCCCCACGACCCCGGTCTGCGCGGCGGCTCCACCGACATGGGCAACGTCTCGCACCTCGTGCCGACGATCCACCCCTCCATCGGGTACGACTGCGGCGACACGATCATGCACCACCCCGACTTCACCCGGTACGGCACGACGGCCGCCGCCGACCGGGCCGTCCTCGACGGCGGACTGGCCATGGCGTGGACCGCGATCGACCTCGCCACCGACCCGGAGCAGCGGGCCCGCCTCCTGGCCCGCAGGGCCGCCCGCACCACCGGCGACTGACCGCCGGCGGCCGCCGCAGTCCGACCACGTCGGCGAGGGGAGCCGATCGGCGCCGGTGCGGGGAGGGGACCCGGGCCCCCTCCCCGCACCGGTCACCCCGAGCCCTCCTCCGCGGCCTCCAGCGCGAACAGGGCCCCGTCGGGGTCCCGGACCACCACCCGGCGACCGTCGGAGTCCTCCGGGCCGCGCACCCCGCCCCACAGGCCGCCCGGCACGACCACGCCGCCGTGGGCCACGACCGCGGCCGTCGCGGCCTCGGGGTCGGGCACCCGGAAACGCACCAGCCAGCGCGGCCGCAGCTGCGGCCGGGGCGAGGTGGACTCGACCGGACCGCTGTTCAGCCGGGCGACCGCGTCGCCGTCGCGCCGCAGCACCACCTTGTCCTGCTCGTACGACACCTCCAGGCGGCCCGCGGTCCCCTCCGCCCAGCGGAGCACCTCGCCGTAGAACACCGCCGCCTCGAACGCGTCCCGGGTGTGCAGCTCCAGCCACGCCGGCGCCGTGTGCTCGCCGACGCGCCAGCGCTGCTCGACACGGCCCTCCCACACCCCGAACGCCGCGCCCTCGCGGTCGGTGGCCAGCGCCGCACGTCCGTCGGGCGGGTAGGCGACCGGACCCACGCCGACGGTGCCGCCGCGCTCCCGGATCCGCGCCACCGCCGCGTCGGCGTCCGCCACCGCGAAGAACGCCGTCCACGCCACCGGTACGGCCAGCCGGGCCGCGACCGGCGCGATCCCGGCGACCGGGACCCCGCCCAGGTCGCCCACGGCGTACTCGTGCCCCTGGCCTCCCCGCAGGAACGTCCAGCCCAGCACCGCCCCGTAGAAGCGTTCCGCAGCCTCGAGATCACGCGCACTCAGGCTCAGCCAGCACGGCGCTCCCACCGTGTCCCCGGTCGTCGTCGGCCCCGACACCGGCACCACCTCCTCGTCGTCCTGCCACCATCCAGCCTGCCCCCATTCCCGGCGCGCCGGACCGGCATGCGCGCGCTCACCCGGATGCCGACCTCCGTCACCCGCCCGGGTGCGCGCGACGGCCGGACGTCGCGCGCTTCAGCGGGCACCGCCCGGCACCACGGCCGACGCGCGCGCCGCATAGGCCCGCACGTCGGCGTCCGTGTCGTCGCCCGCGCCCGCGAGGGCGGTACGGGCGGCGGGGTCGTCCCGGTGGGCGAGCAGGGCGAGGACGGCGGCCTTGCGGACGTCGGCGTTCGGGTCGGCGAGCGCGCCGGCGAGTCCGCGGACCGCGGCCGCCGTCGCGGCGGACCGGAGCGCCGTCGCGGCGCCCGCCCGCACCTGCCAGGCGGGATCCGCCAGCGCCGCCTCCGCCGTCGCGGCGAGCACCGGCGGGCATCCCGTCCCGGCCAGGGAGGCCAGCGCGGCGCCCCTCACCAGGGGGTCGGCGTCGTCGAGGAGCGGCAGGAGCGGCTCCGGTACCGGCTCCCGCACGGCCGCCAGGCCGCGGGCCACCGCGACGCGGACCTCGCGCGCCGGATCCCCGGCGGCCGCCGCGAGCTCCGCGACCGCGTCCACCGCGACCAGCGCCCGGACCGCCCGCACCCGTACGTCGACGGTGTCGTCGGCGAGCGCCGCGGCGTACAGCGGGGCGTCGCCGAGCCGCAGCGCGCGCAGCACGTCCAGCGCGGCGGCGCGCACGGCCGCGTCCGGCACGTCGAGCGCCGCACGCAGTGCGGCCCCGAGCACCGGCTCGGCGGGCAGGACCTCGACCAGCTCGCGCAGCGCCGCCGCGGCGGCCGCCCGGACCCGCGCCGACCTGTCCCGCAGCCGTGCGGCCAGGGCGGGCCCCGTTCCGGACGGCGCGGTCTCGCCCAGGGCGGTGACCGCGGCCGCCCGTACCGCCGGATCGTCGTCGGTCAGGTAGGGGCCGAGCGCGTCGAGGTCGGGGGAGTCCTCGGCGAGCGACAGCAGCCGCAGCAGCCGGGGGTGGGGCGCTCCCGTCGCGGGCCCGCCGTCGGGTTCGGGGAGGCCGCCCGCGGGGACCGCTGGGCCGTCGGCGGAGGCGCGGGCGGCCGGGGCGGCGTCGCGGGGCCCGGCCGTGGCGACGGGCACGAGCGCCACCTCGCCGATGTGCCGCTCGGGGCCGCCGGGCGGGGCGAACTCCGGCACCGGCACCACGTACGGCTCGACCGGCCGAGCCGTGAACTCCATCGTCCCGGAAGGGGACTTGCGCAGATCGAGGTGGTGCAGCCAGTCCGTGTCGTTCCGCTCCGGATGGTCGAGCCGCTCGTGGTAGAGACCCCACCGCGACTCGGTCCTGGCCAGCGAGGCCCGCGCCGCCATCTCGGCGCAGTCGCGGATGAACGACACCTCCGCGCACCGCATGAGCTCGTGCGGCGTCCGCGCCCCCATACCGGCGATCTCCTCCGCCATGCGCGTGAACGCCTCGACGGCCAGCGAGAGCCGGGCCCCGGTCTTGGGCGGCGACACGTAGTCGTTCACGAACCTGCGCAGCTTGTACTCGACCTGCGGCTGCGGGGGACCGTCGGGGTGGCGCAGCGGCCGGTAGACCAGCTCGTGGGCCTCGGCGAGCTGCGCCGGGTCCAACGCCCCCTCGTACGCCCGGTACCGGGACGCGTCCTCGCCCGCGAGGTCGCCGAAGACGAACGCGCCGATCATGTAGTTGTGCGGTACGGACGCCAGGTCGCCGGCCGCGTACAGCCGGGGCACCGTCGTGCGGGCGTGGGAGTCGACGCGCACCCCGGAGGCGGAGTGACCGCCGCACAGGCCGATCTCGGAGATGTGCATCTCGATGTCGTGGGTGCGGTAGTCGTGGCCGCGGTTCTCGTGGAAGGTGCCGCGGGTGGGCCGCTCGGTGGTGTGGAGGATGGACTCGACGGCCTGGACGGTCTCCTCCGGCAGATGGCTCAGTTTCAGGTACACCGGGCCCCGGTCCGAGGCGAGTTCGGCGGCGAACTCGGCCATCATCTGCCCCGACCAGTAGTCGGACTCGACGAACCGCTCGCCGTGCCGGTTCACCTGGTAGCCGCCGAACGGGTTGGCCACGTAGGCGCAGGCCGGCCCGTTGTAGTCCTTGATCAGCGGGTTGATCTGGAAGCACTCGATCCCGGTGAGCGCCGCTCCCGCGTGGTACGCCATGGCGTACCCGTCGCCGGCGTTGGTCGGGTTCTCGTACGTGCCGTACAGATAGCCCGAGGCGGGCAGGCCGAGCCGGCCGCAGGCACCGGTGGCCAGGACGACCGCGCCGGCCCGGACGACCACGAACTCGCCCGTGCGGGTGTGGAGACCGGCGATGCCGACCGCGCGGCCGTCCTCCGGGTGGGTGAGGACGCGGACCGGCATGACGCGGTTCTCGATGCGGATCCGCTCCCGCATCTCGCGGCGCCGCAGCTGCCGGTAGAGGACCTTCTTGACGTCCTTGCCCTCCGGCATGGGCAGCACGTACGAGCCGGAGCGGTGCACCTGCCGTACCGCGTACTCGCCGTGCTCGTCCTTCTCGAACTTCACCCCGTACGACTCCAGGCGCCGGACCATCGCGAAGCCGCGGGTGGCCGTCTGCCGGACCGTCGACTGGTCCACGAGGCCGTCGTTGGCACGGGTGATCTCGGCGACGTAGTCGTCGGGTTCGGCCCGGCCCGGCACGACCGCGTTGTTGACGCCGTCCATCCCCATCGCCAGGGCGCCGGAGTGCCGGACGTGCGCCTTCTCCAGGAGCAGGACGTTCGCCCCGCGCTCGGCCGCGGTCAGGGCCGCCATGGTGCCGGCGGTGCCGCCGCCCACGACGAGGACGTCACAGGAGAGCTCGGTCGCGTCGGCGAGGTCGGGCACGGTCAGGGGGGTGTCCACGGGATGCCTTTCGAAGCGGCGGGTCGGAGGCCGCGGCCGGTGGCCGGAGAACGGCGGCGGGAGCGCGGCGGCGGGACGGGGTGCGGTCAGAGGGAGTCGAGGACACGGCGCCGCAGGGCCGCCGTCGCGGGGGCGTCGCGGGCCTCCCGGGCCCGCGGGTGCGGGACGTCGAGGACCTCGCCGGTCGCGAAGAGGACGACCCGGTCGCCGAGGTGGACGGCCTCGTCGACGTCGTGGGTGACGAAGACGACGGTCGCGCCCGTGCCCCGCAGGATCTCCACGAGGAGGTCCTGCATCCCCGCGCGGGTGTGCGCGTCGAGCGCGCCGAACGGCTCGTCCATCAGGACCGCGCGGGGCCGGCCGGCCAGCGCGCGCGCCAGCTGCACCCGCTGCCGCTGGCCGCCGGACAACCGGTGCGGCAGCTTCGGGGCGTGCTCGGCCAGGCCGACCCGCTCCAGCCACTCCAGGGCCGAGCGGCGCCGCTCGGCCCGGGGCACACCGCGGATCGCGAGCGGCAGCTCGACGTTGGCCCGGACCGACCGCCACGGCAGCAGCGCGTCGTGCTGGAAGACCAGTGCCCGGTCGGCTCCGGGCCTGCGGACCGCCGTCCCGTCCTGGGTGACCCGTCCCTCCAGCGGCGGCAGCAGCCCGGCGAGCGTGCGCAGCAGCGTGGTCTTCCCGCAGCCGGACGGGCCGACCACGGTCACGAGTTCGCCGGCCGCGATCCGCAGCCCGGCGGGCCCCCACACGGCGGCCGCGCCGGGGCGACCCAGCCGTACGTCGTGCAGGGCGAGTTCCGCGCCCGCCGCCGCGCCGGCCGGATCGGGCGCGGAGTGCGGCGCGGCGGTGCCGGAAGGCGTCGCGGACGGGGCGGACGGGCTCACGGTGCTCATCGGACCGGCTCCTTCTCGGGTGAGGCGGCGGGTATGGCGGGGACAGCGGGGACAGCGGGTACGGCGGGTACGGCGGGGACGGCGGGGGCGAGGGCGCCGGACGCGGGCGTCGCGACGGGGGACGCCGCTCCGGACGCGGCCCCGCGCACGACACCCGCGGGGAACCGGTCGGCGGGGCGCGGAAGCCAGGACGTGACCCGGCGGCCGAGCGTCTCCACGGCCGTGGAGGTGAGCCAGCCCAGGGCGCCGATGGTGGCCATGCCGACGAACACCCCCGGGTAGTCGACGACCGTGTAGTCCTGCCAGGTGCGGTAGCCCACCCCGTACTCGCCGGAGATCATCTCCGCCGAGATCACACAGATCCACGAGACGCCGATGCCCACCGACAGGCCGCCGAAGATCCCCGGCAGGGCGCCCGGCAGCACCACGGAGAACAGCACCCGGGCCCGGCCGCCGCCCATGGTCAGGACGGCCTCCTCCCACACCGGGCTCAGCGCCCGCACCGCGTGCCGGGTCGACACCAGCACCGGGAAGAGGGCCGCGGCGCAGGTGATGAAGACGATGCCCTGCTCGTTGGTGGGCAGCAGCAGGATCGCCACCGGCACCAGGGCGATGGCCGGAACCGGCCGCACCACCTCCACCAGCGGGCCCAGGAGGTCGGCGGCCCACCGCGACCGGGCGACGGCCGTGCCGGCCGCCACCCCCAGGGCCGCGGCGAGGAGGAACCCGACCGCGATCCGGCGCAGGCTGTGGCCCAGGTCCTGCCGGTACGCCTCCGTGCCGACCCGGTCGGCGAAGGCGGAGGCCACCTCGACGACGGTCGGGAACTGCTCGAACCGCAGCCACAGGGTGACGTCCAGGGAGGTCAGCAGCTGCCACAGGCCCAGCGCGGCGGCGAGCGACGCCACCCGCACCAGCCGGCGGGCCGCGCCCGTCGCGGCGCGAGCGCCGCCGGCGTTCCGGCCGCTCACGAGGCGAGCCTCACGGCGTCCGCGTACGCGACGATCCGGGAGCCCGCGTGCCCCGCGAGGTACCGCTCCGCCGCCGCCCGGGTCACGAAGGCGCGCCACGCGCCGCCGTCCGCGACCCACACCGCACGGTCCGCGAACCACAGCGTCCCGGTCACCGCGTCCGGCACGTACGCGGCCCGCACGTCGGCGCCCCGCACGGCCTTCAGGAGGGCGCCGGGGCTGTCGAAGGACCGGGTCGATTCCTGCCCTCGCAGCCACAGTTCGGACCGCGCCGCCGCCGCCCGGGGGTACGCGGGTCCGGGCACCGCCCGCCGCAGCGGCGCCGGGTCGACGAAGGAGTCGACGTCGACGTCCTTCACCAGACCGGCCTCCTTCAGGACCGGCACGTCCTCCTTGAGCGCGGCGATCAGTTCCGGGCGGAGCGCCGGGTCGAACGTGGCGATGCCCTGGGCGCCGTTGTAGAGGTAGACCACCTCGGCGGGCAGGCCCGTCTCCTTCGCCACCGACTCGGCGGCGGCGACGGGCCGGGCGCGCAGCTCGTCCGTGGCACGGCGCTGGGCGCGCAGGAAGGCGTCGAGGACGGCGGGCCGCCGCTGGGCGAACTCCTCCCGGACGGTGACCCCGTGGAACGTCGGCAGGTTCAGCTCGGCCCCGTCGTACAGGGCCGCGGCCCGGCCCTGGAAGGCCAGCAGCCCCGGCCAGGCGACGAACTGCGACAGCGCGTCGACACTGCCCGCGGCCAGCGCCGAAGCGCCCACGCTCGGCTGCTGGTTGAGCTTGGACACGTCCTTCGCCGGGTCGAGCCCCGCCCGGCGGAGCGCCCGGACGAGGGTGCCGTCGGCCGCCGACCCGACGCTGGTGGAGACCTTGCGCCCCTTCAGGTCGGTGAGCGACCGGAGCGTCGAACCGGGGGCGGTGACGACGGTGTTGAGGCCGCCGCGCAGGTTGTAGCCGGTGACCGAGACGAGCCGGGTCGGCTCCTTGAGCTGCTTTCCGCGGGCCGCGTTGATGAGCAGCGGGAAGTCGCCCATCGAACCGATGTCGATCTTCCCGGCGGTCATCTGCGCGGTGATCGGGGCGCCGGTCGCGTAGTCCTGCCAGACGACCCGGTAGGTGCGGCCGTCCTTCTTCCCGGCGGCCGCGAGCTCCTGCTCGAAGTAGCCCAGGGAGCGGAGCAGGGTGCCGGCCGTGACGGTGTTGATGGTCTTCGACTGGTAGCCGACGGTCACGGTCACGGTGCCCCCGTCGGCGCCGTCGTCCGATGCGGCGGGGCCGCCGCAGGCGGTGGCGAGCGGCAGCACCAGGGCGACCGGGAGGAGCAGGGGGAGTCCACGGCGGATCAGTCCCGTTCGGGACGGGTCGGCGTGGAGAGGGGAGGAGCCGGACAGGGGGGCTCTGGACATGAGTGGTCGGCCTTTCGCCTTCACCGGAGCAGGTAGGGCATGTTGACGGTCACCGCGCCGGTGGGACAGCGGGCCGCGCAGGGGCCGCAGTACCAGCACTCGTCCACGTGCATGTACGCCTTGCCGTCGTCCTCGCGGATCGCGAGCGAGTCCAGCGGACACATGTCGACGCAGAGCGTGCAGCCGTCGATGCACTTCGACTCGTCGATGGTCACGGGCACGTCGGCACGCTGGGGGACCAGAGGCATGGCTGTCTCCAGGAAGGGGGTTGGGAAGGGGCGACGGGGTCAGACGGAGCGGTGCAGCAGGCCGCTCATGGTGATGCGGTCGCCGCGGAACCGGATGAACTCCAGATCCACCGGGCGTCCGTCGGGCAGGTGGGTCAGCCGCTCCAGCATCAGGACCGCGGCCCCGCGCGGGGCCTGGAGCACGGCCGCCGAGTGCGCGTCGGCGTTGACGGCCTCCAGCGTGATCTCGGCGTGCCCGAGCGGGCCGCCGGTCAGCTGCTCCAGGAGCCGGAACACGTCCGTGTTCTCCAGGTCGCAGCCCAGGAGTTCGCCGCCGACGTCCATCGGCAGGTACGACAGGTCGAGCGACAGCGGCAGCCCGTCGAGCCGCCGCAGCCGCTCGACGCACAGCACGTCGGTGTGTTCGGGCAGCCCGAGCCGGTGGGCCACCGGTCCGGACGCCGTCACCGGCCCGACGGTGCGGACCTCGTTCGTGACCCGCCCGTGCTCGTGCAGGATCTCCGCCAGTCCCTGCAGCCGGTCCAGGGCGTGCGGGAACTTCTCGCAGACCACCACCGTGCCGACCCCGGCCCGCCGGTCCACCAGCTGCTCCCCGCGCAGCAGGTCCAGGGCCTGCCGCACGGTGTTGCGGCTCGCCCGGTAGTCCGCGGCGATCGCGTCCTCCAGCGGCAGGACCCCACCCGGGAACCCGCCCGCCAGGATCTGGTGGCGCAGCAGGTCCGCGAGCTGCCGCGCCCGGTCGGCCCGCAGCCGGCGGCGGCGTGCGGCGGCGACGGGACGGGCTGCGGAGGCGGTTTCGGCGGGCATGGCACGGAACGTAGCCGCGCCCGGCCCCCGGTGGTGTTGCGGCAGTATTGCGCCACCCGACACCGCAGACGTACAGCTCTGACCTGCGTCGATACCGACCGCCCCGCAAGATCCGCCACCCCGCCGACCACCCCGTGGACGCCCAGACGCCCACCATGTGGGAACGGGGAGTCGACCACAGCGCGGCGTCCGGGCCCGCGCCCGAGCCGGACGCGTGGATGCGCCGCCTCGGCGAGCTGCCGCTGCCGTACGAGCCCGGTGTGCGAGGGCAGTACGACCTCGGCGACGAGGTGGTCGGATGCTGCTGAACCACGGGATGCACCGGGGGGAAAAAGGATCCTGTCCCGCGCCGCCGTCGACCTCATGAGTACCGACCGTCTCTCGCCCATGCAACTGGCTTCCCGGGAGGAGGTGTTCGGCAGCGTCGCCCCTCTCTCGTCCGGCCAGGGGGCGAGCGCCGGCTGGGGCTTCGGGATGGCGGTGCGCACCCATCGCGGCGACTACGCGCCCATCGGCCAGTTCGGCTGGTTCGGCGGTACCGGCACCACCGCCTGCGCGGACAGGACCCACCAGGTCACCGGAGTCCTGCTCACCCAGGTGGGACCCTCCACCCCGGACCCGCCGCGCGCCATGAACGACTTCTGCACCACGCCCTACCAGGCCGTCGCATGACGACGACGTCGCCGGAGGGAGGGCGTTGCGTCGGCCGCGGTGCCGGCGCACGCCGTGTGGGGCGCTTCGCGGCGGGCCTCACGACCGGTCGGGTGCGCTCTTCCGGGTGGGTTCCTCGGGGGACGCGTGGGGCGGGGCGGCGGCGCGGAGTGCTGCCTCGACCCGGCGGTTGCCCGTCATGGAGGCGGTGACGGCGGTCATCGTGAGGAGCAGGCCGGCGGCGGCGTAGAGCGGGGTGCGGATGTCGTAGGCGGTGGCCAGCCAGCCGCCGAGGAAGGCGCCGACGGGGGCGGCGCACATGGCGAGCATGCGGGAGGTGGAGGCGACCCGGCCCATGAGGTGGGCGGGGACGATGGCCTGCCGGAGGGAGGGGGCGAGCACCATGGTGGCGCCCATTCCGGCCCCGCAGACGGCGAGCGCGAGCCCGGCCACGTACGGGTTCGGGGCGGCGGCCAGGCCGAGGATGGCGAGCCCTTCGGCGGCGGCCGTGCAGGTCAGCGCGGTGCCGGTGCCGAGGTGTCGGCCGAGGCGGGAGGCGATGGCTGCACCGAGCAGTCCGCCGGTCGCCTCCGCGGTGAGGAGCAGGCCGAAACCGTAGGTGTCGATGCCGAGACGGTCGTGGGCGAAGAGGGCGAGGACGGTCTCCACGGCGAGGAAGGCGACGTTCCCGACGGCCGGACGCAGGGCCAGGCCGAGCAGCACCTTGTTCGTGAAGACGTACGAGGCCCCGGCCCGCGCCTGCCGAAGCAGCGAGTCGCCGGCCTCCGGCACGGGGCGTGGCGTGGCGGGCAGCGTGCGGACGAGCAGGGCGGAGAGCAGGAACGACACCGCGTCGGCCAGCAGCGGGACCGCCCGCCCGAGTGCGAGCAGCGCACTGCCCGCGGGCGGCCCGGCGAAGCCGGACATGGCGGTCTGGGCGCCGCGCAGACGGGAGTTGGCGCGCTCCAGGAGCGCGGGGTCGCGGTGGAGCAGGTCCGGCAGGTAGGCCGTGGCGGCCGTGTCGAAGAACAGCCCGCCGAGGCCGAGCAGGAAGGCGACGGCCGCGAGCAGCGGAATGCTCAGCAGGTCGAGCGCGGCCGCCACCACGGGTATCGCGAGCAGCAGCGCACGGGACGTGTCCGCCACCCACATCGTGCGCCGGCGGTCCCAGCGGTCCACCAGCGCACCGCCGAGCACCCCGAACAGCAGCCACGGCAGTGTCCCGGCGGCCGTGACGACGGCGAGCGCCATCGGGTCCCGGGTCAGCGTCAACGCGATCAGCGGCAGCGCCGCGTGCGTCACCCCGTCGCCGAGCGAGGACACGGTCTGGGCGGTCCACAACCGTCCGAACCCGGCCGGCAACTTCTTCTCGTTTGAGGTCACTTGGCGTCCCCCTCGGCCTGCTCGCGGGTGCCCGGGTGGAACAGGGCGAAGACGAGCGAGGTGTCGGGCAGCGACGGATCGGACAGCTTGCGGTACTCCTGCGCCAGCGCCTGCAGCCGCGCCCCCAGCTCCGCGAACTGCTCGTCGGTGAGCCGCAGATGGGCCATCCCCACGTGCCGCTCGCCCTCGGCCGGCGACGCCTCCAGGTCCGCGACCGCATGCCGCATCAGGACGTCCGGTCCGCCCTCGCCCGGATCGGGCAGCACGATCGACCGCGCGGCCATCGCGTAGTACCGCTCGGTGACGCCGCGCACCTTCCGTGTCCGCACCACCTTCACCAGGCCGGCCCGCTCGAGGAGCCGCACGTGGTAGCTGGAGCTCCCCTTGGCGAGGCCCACCCGCTCGGCGATCTGTGTGATCGTCGCCGGCTCGAAGCGGAGGACGGCCATGATCCGGTGGCGCGTGAGGTTGGAGACGGCGCGCAGCTGCTCGTCCGTGGTGACGTGAAACGTCTCGGGAAGATCGTCGGTAGGCATGGGAGTAATGGTCAACGATTCTTGACCATTGTGCAAGGGGAAACGCGCGATCCTCCGGAATCGCGTCGTCGGCGTCCCGGAACACGGCCCCCACGGCCTCCAATGCCTCCGTCCCGCAGCGGAGTTCGGGCGGCCCAGGGGGCGGGTCAGGCCGCCCGTCGACGGCGGCGGGGGACGGAGTCCAGGAGCAGGCGGGTGTACGGGTGCTCCGGGGCGCCGAGGACGCGGTCGACCGGACCCGACTCCACGGCGGCGCCGGACTTGAGGACCAGCACCTCGTCCGCGACGTGCCGGACGACGGCGAGGTCGTGCGTCACGAAGAGGTAGCCGATGCCGGACTCCTCGCGGATGACCCGCAGGAGTTCGAGGATCTGGGCCTGGATCGACACGTCGAGCGCGGCGACGGCCTCGTCCAGGACGAGCACCCTGGGCTCGACCGCCAGGGCGCGGGCGATCGCCACGCGCTGGCGCTGACCCCCGGACAGGCCGCGCGGCAGCGCCTCGGCCTCCCGGGCGCCCAGGCCGACCTGGTCGAGGAGCTCGGCGACGCGGGTCCGCCGGGCGGCGGCGTCGAGCGGGCCGTGCAGCCGCAGCACCTCGTCGAGGCAGCCGGAGACGGTGACGCGCGGATCGAGCGAGAGGTACGGGTCCTGGAAGACCATCTGGATCTCCCGGGCCCGCGCCAGGCGTTCGGCCCGGCGCCGGGGGCGTGCGGAGCGGTCGCGGCCGTCGAGCCGGACGGTGCCGCCGTCCGGGGTCTCCAGGCCGACCAGCATCCGCACCGTGGTCGTCTTGCCGCTGCCGGACTCGCCGACGATCGCGAGCGAGGAGCCGGGGGCCAGGGCGAAGGACACGCCGTCCACCGCCGTGTGGCCGCCGTACCGCTTGCGCAGTCCCTCGACGACCAGTCCCTCCTTGGTCGAGACGGTCACAGCGTGATCCCTTCTTCGGCGCGGTGGCAGGCGGCGAACCCGTCTCCGTGCGGCGTGAGTGCGGGCTTCTCCCGGGAGCAGCGGGGTACGGCGTGGGCGCAGCGCGCGGCGAAGGCGCACCCCTGTGGCGCCTCGGCCAGGGAGACCGGGCGGCCCGGGATGGGCCGGGGGGCCGGCGCGCCCGGTGCGATGCTCGGCGTGCAGGCGAGCAGGCCCGCGGTGTAGGGGTGGCGCGGCAGGTCGAACAGCTCGTCGGTTCCCCGGTGTTCCACGATCCGGCCGGCGTACATCACGTACACGCGGTCGCAGACGGACGCGGCCAGTTCGAGGTCGTGGGTGACGAAGAGCATGCCGGTGCCGCGCTCCGCGCGCAGCCGGGCGAGCATCGAGACGATCTCCGCCTGGGTGGTGACGTCGAGGGCGGTGGTCGGCTCGTCGGCGACCAGCAGGTCCGGCTCGCTCGCCAGGGCCGCGGCGATGACGACCCGCTGGAGCATGCCGCCGGAGAACTGGTGCGGGTGGCGTCGCAGGGCGCCGCGCGGGTCGCGGATGCCGACCGCGTCGAGGAGTTCCTCGGCGCGGGCGGTGGCCCGCGCGGCCGGGGTCCCGGCGGCCCGCAGCCCCTCGGTGAGGAAGTCGCCGACGCGGCGCAGCGGGTTGACGGAGGCACGGGGGTCCTGGAAGACCATCGACACCCGGCGGGCCCGCAGCCCGGCGAGTTCGGCGCGGTCCATGGTGAGGACGTCGCGGCCCGCGACGCGGACCTCGCCGCCGGTGCGGGCGCCCGCGGGCAGCAGTCCGAGGACGCTGCGGCAGGCCACGGACTTCCCGGAACCCGACTCGCCGACCAGGCCGACGGTCTCGCCGGGCCGGACCGTCAGGCTCACCCCGTCGAGGATGGGCCGGGCGGCCCGGTCGTCGGGGAGGCGGACGTCCAGCCGGTCGAGCTCCAGCACCGGTGCCGCATCCGTGTGTGCGCGCATGCCGCTCACCGTTCCCGCTTCGCGATCCGGTCGGCGAGCCCCTCGCCGACGATGCCGAACGCCACCACGGCGAGCACGATGCACGCGGAGGGCGCGAGGGCCGGCAGCATCGCCCCCTGGAGGACCGCCGCCTGTCCCTCGTTGATCATGGAGCCCCAGTCGGCGGCCGGCGGCTGCACGCCGAAGCCGAGGAAGGACAGCGCCGCCAGGTCCATCAGCGCGTACCCGAAGTTCATCGCGGACTGGGCGAGGACGGTCGGCGCGATGTTGGGCAGCAGGTGGCGTACGCAGACGGTCCAGCCGGACCAGCCCTGCACCCGGTACGCCTCGATGTACGGCCGGGCCTTCTCCTGGCGGGCGATGCCGCGCACGAGGCGTCCCACGTACGGGGTGTAGGCGACGGCCATGGCGATCACCGGGGCCGTGAGCCCCGGTCCGACGACCGACACGAGGAGGATGGCGAGCATCAGCCCCGGGATGGCGAAGACCAGGTCCATGGACCGGGAGAGGACGGTGTCCGCCCAGCCGCCCCGCCAGGCCGCGACCACGCCGAGCAGGGTGCCGAGCAGGGTGGAGACGCCGACGACGAGCAGCGGGCCGAGCAGCCCGGTGCGGGCGCCGTGGATCAGCCGGGACAGCACGTCGCGCCCCGACTGGTCGGTGCCGAGCAGGTGGTCGCCGGTGGTCCCGACCAGGCTCGCCGACAGGTCGAGCGCCTCGGGGTCGTACGGGGCGAGGACCGGCGCGAGCAGGGCGACCAGGACGAGGAGGGCGAGGACCGCGACCGAGACCGCGAAGAGCGGTCCCCGGCCGAACGGCCGCAGGGCGCGGAGCCCCGGCCTGCGGTACGGCGCCGCGGAGGTGGTGGTGGTCATGAGGAGCCTTCCCCGAGGGAGAGACGGGGGTCGATGAGCGGGGCCAGCAGGTCGACCGCGAGGTTGACCAGGACGAAGGCCGCCACGCTCAGGAGCGTGATCGCCTGCACGACGGCGAAGTCCTGCGCGGTGACCGACTGCACGAGCAGCGAGCCGAGGCCCGGGACGTCGAAGGCGGTCTCGACGATCGAGGTGCTGATGAGGAGGCCGGCGAGCATGGTGCCGCCGACGGTGACGACGGGGCCGAGCGCGTTGCGCAGCACGTGCCGGCGGACCACCGCCGGGCCGGCAACGCCCCGGGCGCGCGCCACCTCGACGTGGTCGCGCCCGAGTTCGTCGAGCATCGCCGAGCGCGTGACCCGGGCGAGCAGCCCCGCGAAGGACAGGGCGAGGGCGAAGGCCGGCAGGGTCAGCTGGTGCAGCCGGTCCGCCAGGCCCGCCGGCGTCCCGCCGCCGGGGCCGGGGAACCAGCCGAGCTGGACCGAGAACAGCGACACGAGCGCGATGGCCGTCACGAACGAGGGCGTGGCGGTGGCGACGCCGGTGCCGATGAGCACCACCCGGTCCGGCAGGCCGGGCCGCAGGGCGGCGAGCACGCCGGCCGACACCCCGAGCGCGGTGACCAGCACGGCGGCGAGGCCGACGAGCAGCGCGGTGCCCGGCAGCCGGGAGCCGATGAGCGTGGCCACGTCCTGGTGGTACTGCGCCGAGCGGCCGAAGTCGCCGCTCAGCACCCCGCCGAGCCACGTCGCGTACTGGGTGACGAGCGGGTCGTCGAGGTGGTGCTCCGTCCGCAGGGCGGCGACGGCCTCGGGGGTGGCGGGGCGGCCGTGCAGGAGGAACGTCACCGGGTCGCCGGGGGCCAGGTGGACGGAGCCGAAGACCACCAGCGAGGTCACGAACAGCACCGCCACCAGGCCGAGGAGCCGTCCGACGAGGTAGCGCGTCATCGCTTCGCGGCCCCGATCGTCGCGGCCCACGGGTAGTAGAGGTGGACGACGCCGGTGGGGGCACCGGTGATCCGCTTGCCGAGGAAGACCGAGTAGGGCGCCTCGTACACCGGGATGACGGGCAGCTCGTCCAGCGCGATCCTCTGGAGTTCTGCGGTCAGTTCGGTGCGCTTGCCCGGGTCGGGCTCGGAGTTGGCCCGGTCGAACGCGACGTCGAACTCCGCGTTGCTCCAGTTGCCGTAGTTCCCGAAGTCGCCGGTGCGCAGGTACTGGTAGAACTCCAGCGGGTCCGGCGTGTTGTCGTAGCCGCTGGTGATGACGAGGTCGAGGCCGGCGCGCGCGTTCGGGTCGACGAAGATGCCGCTGTACGCGTCGGGGGAGACGGGCTTCAGCCGGACTTCGAGGCCGATCTGGCGGCCGGCGGCCTGGACGGCGTTGGCGACGACGCTGATCTCGGGGGCGAGGGTACTGGTGGCGAGCGTGACGGTCCGGCCGGTCGCGCCGGCCTCCTGGACGAGCTTCTTCGCGGCCTCCAGGTCGTACGCGGGCTCGGGCAGCGTGTCGAAGAGCGCGGCCGTCTTCTCCGGGGCCAGCGCCCAGGCGCCGCGCGCGGCGGGGGCCTTGGCGGGGACGCCGACGCCGCCGGCCGCGGCCTTGATGATGTTCTTCCGGTCCAGGGCCATCGACAGGGCCTTGCGGACCCTGAGGTCGCCGAGCGCGCCGTGGAAGTCGAGGACCGCGAGGTTCGACCCGGCGGTGTTGGGGCCGAAGAGCAGCGAGCCCTTGCCGGCGGCGCGCAGCTGGGCGAAGGAGGACGAGGGGACCATGTACCCGCCGTCGGCGGCGCCGGAGAGGAAGGCGTTGGAGCGGGCCGCCACGTCCTCGATGAAGGTGAACTTCACCTTCTCGGACTTCGCGGCGAGCTCGGGGTCCCAGTAGGCGGCGTGCTTCCTGAGCGTGATGCTGTCGCCCTGGGCCCAGGTGTCGAGGGCGAAGGGGCCGGTGCAGTTCAGCTTGCCCTTGGGCGTGCCGTAGTCCTTGCCGCCCTCGGCGAGGGAGGCGGCGCTCACGACGGTGCCGGGGGACGCGGCCATCAGCTCGTGGAAGAGGACGTCCGCCTTTCCGAGGCGGATCGTCACCTCCAGGGGGCCGGTCTTCTCGATGGTGTCGACGTTCTTGAAGGAGGTCCCCCAGGGCGATCCGGTCTCGGGGGCCATCTGGCGCCTCAGGGAGGCGACCACGTCGTCGGCGGTCATGGTGGTGCCGTCGTGGAACTTCACCCCGGGGCGCAGGGTGTAGACGAGGGTGCGGGGGTCGGGCTGCGCCCACTTCACCGCGAGTCCGGGCTCGATCTTCAGGTCGGGGGTGACCCGCAGGAGCTGCTCGCAGACGTTGGCCAGCACCGTGTTCGGCGGGTAGTCGTACGCGAGGGCGTAGTCGAGGGTGTACGGCTCGGCGTACAGGGACCAGGTGAAGGAGTCCAGGGGGCCCTGCGCGGGCGGCGACGTCGGGCTCACCGTGAAGCCCGCGCCGCCGGCGGTGACCGCGGGCTTGGTGGCGCCGGAGCAGGCGGCGGTGGTGGCCGCGAGCGCGGCGGTACAGGCGAGTAGCGCGATGGCTCTGGGCATGCGCATGTGACCCACCCCTTTACGGGTGTAGTGACGGGCTCGGGGGGATGGAGCGAGTATTGGTGCGGGAACGTTCCCGCACAAGACCTGCAGAGGGTTTTGCGGGAACGGTTTTGCAATGGTCACGAGGGTGGCACCATCACCCCATGACCGATGATCCACGGCACGGCGGGCAGCACTCGGCGCCCGCCCCGCGCGTCCGTCTCGTCGACGTGGCGCGCGAGGCGGGCCTGTCCAAGACGACCGTCTCGGCGGCGCTCAACGGCACCGGCAGGCTCTCACCCGAGGTACGGGAGAAGGCCCGCGAGACCGCGCGCAGAATGGGCTACCGGCCCAACGCCACCGCGCGCCATCTGCGCGCGGGACGGGCCCGGCTGATCGGATACGTGGTGGGCGGCCTCCCCGACGCGCTCTGGACCTATCTGGAGTCGCCCTACTTCGCCCGGCTGACCGGTGCCACCGCCGCGACCTCGCTCCACCGCGGCTACGCCGTGGTGCTGCTGCCGGCCGGCACCCTGCAGAGCGAGTGGGCCGACCTGCCGCTCGACGCGGTGGTCGTCGCCGACCCGGTGGCCGGGGACCCCGTCATCGAGGACCTCCTCGCCGCCGGGATCCCCGTCTTCAGCGACCGCTCCGTGGAGGGGCGGCCCGGGGCCTCCTGGGTGGACGTCGACGCCGAGGGGGCCGTCCGTGAAGCCCTGGACCACCTGCGGGAACAGGGGGCGCGGAGGCCCGTGCTCGTGGTGCCGGACGTCGCCACCCGCTTCCACGTCGGGGTCGAGACCGCGCACCGGGCCTGGTGCGCCGCCCACGGCCGGCCCGAGCTGACCGTGCGCGTCACGGAGGCCGGGAACGGGCCGGTGGTCCAGGCGATCGAGACCGCCCTCGCCGTACCGGAGGGGGCCGACCGGCCGGACGCCCTGCTCGTCGTCGCCGAGGCGAGTCCTTCCCTGGTCCTGGCCGCGGCGCACCGGCACGGCTACGCGGTCCCCGACGACCTGCTCGTCGTCCTGGTCAGCGAGGACACCACGGCCCCGTACACCGATCCGCCGGTGACCACCCTCAGCCTGCGGCCCGAGGCGGTCGCGGAGGCCGGCGTCGAGCACCTCGTCGCGGTCCTCGAACACGGCCGCAGGGAACCCGCGGGGACGCTCGTGGCGACGCGACTCGACGTCCGGGCCTCCTCCGTACGCTCCGGGCGGGGCGAGTAGCGGCACGTCAGCGCGCGTACACGAGTGCGCCGCCCACGTACGTCCGCTCCACCCGCGCCGCGGCGATCTCCTCCGGCGGGCCGGTGAGGATGTCGCGGTCCAGCACCACGAGGTCGGCGAGGTGGCCGGGGCGCAGGCTGCCGGTGTCGTCGAGCCGGTTCACGTGCGCGGTGCCCGCGGTGTAGGCGGCCAGCGCGGTGGTGAGGTCGAGGCGCTGCTCGGCGTAGAAGACGCGGTCGTCGGCTGCCTCCGGGTCCCGGCGGTTGACGGCGACGTGGATGCCCTCGATCGGGTTCGGGCTGCTGACCGGCCAGTCGCTGCCGGCGGCGAGCGTGGCGCCGGCGCGCACCAGATCGCCGAACGGGTACTGCCAGGCGGCCCGTTCGGGACCCAGGAAGGGGATCGTCAGCTCGTCCATCTGCGGCTCGTGGGCGGCCCAGAGCGGCTGGATGTTGGCGATCGCGCCGAGCCGGGCGAAGCGGGGCAGGTCCTCCGGGTGCACGACCTGGAGGTGGGCGAGGTGGTGGCGGTTGCCGCGGTGCCCGTTGGCCGCCACCGCCGCCTCCAGGGCGTCCAGGGCCTCGCGGACGGCGCGGTCGCCCAGGGCGTGGAAGTGGACCTGGAAGTCCAGGGCGTCGAGCGCGGTCACGTACCCGCGCAGCGCCTCGGGGTCGACGAAGCTCAGTCCGCTGTTGGCGGTGGCGCAGCCGCAGCCGTCCAGGTACGGGGTGGTCATGGCGGCGGTGAAGTTCTCCGCGATGCCGTCCTGCATGATCTTGATCGAGCCGGCGCGGAAGCGGCCGGCGTCCAGCTTCTCGCGCCGCGCCACCAGTTCGGGGATCTGCTCGGCGCCCCGCTCCCGGTCCCACCACAGGGCGCCGGTCACCCGGGCGGTCAGCGAGCCGTCGAGGGCGGCCGCCAGGTACGCCTCGGACGGGTCGGCCATGCCGCCGAACGAACCGAGCAGCGCGTCCTGCCAGGCGGTGATGCCGAGCGAGTGCAGCAGCTTCTGGGCCCGCAGCAGACCGGCGAGCCGCTCCTCGGGCGTGGCCTCCGGCACCAGCCTGCCGACCAGACCGATCGCGCCCTCCTGGAGGGTGCCGCTCGGAGTGCCGTCCGCCTCGCGTTCGATCCTGCCGTCGGCCGGATCGGGGGTGTCGGCGGTGAGTCCGGCGAGCTCCAGCGCCCGCGAGTTGGCCCAGGCGCCGTGGTGGTCCCGGTTGGACAGCAGCACCGGCCGGTCGGCGACGACGGAGTCGAGCAGCTGCCGGGTCGGCATGCCGCCGTCGAAGCTCTCCATGGACCAGCCGCCGCCGGTGATCCACGCCTTGTCCGGGTGGGCCTCCGCGTACGCGCGGATCCGCTCCAGGTACTCCGCGACGCCGACCGTGCCGGTCAGATCGCACTCGGCCAGCTCCTTGCCGCCGCCGACGGCGTGGATGTGGGCGTCCTGGAAGCCCGGCAGCAGCAGCTTGCCCGTCAGGTCGACGACCTCGGTGCCGGGGCCGATGAGATCCCGCACCTCGTCGTGGCCGACGGCCGCGATCCGCTCGCCGACGACGGCGAGCGAGGTCGCCCGGGTGCGGGCCGGATCCGCCGTGAAGACGGGACCGCGGGTGAAGACCAGATCGGCCGTGGTCATGTGCGCTCCAGAGCATGGGGTGACGTGTGGTGGGGGCCATGGAAGCGGGCGGGCCGTTCACAGGTCAATGGCGTTGACGTAAGCCTCCGGCCGTCCTCGGCACGAAGGGCACGGCGGATGCCCGGCCGGAGCCGTTTACACGTCAACCGTGTTGACGTAATCTTCCGGCCATGTCCGAACGCGTCGTCCCCGAAGGCAGCAGGCAGCGACGCCGCCCCACCAAGCAGGGCGCCGTCCTCTCGGAACGTCTCATCGTCGACACCGCCCTGCGCCTCATCGCGCAGCACGGCGCGGAGGCCCTCTCGGTGCGCAGGCTGGGCGCCGCGCTCGGCGCCGACCCCACCGCCCTCTACCGCTACTTCCGCAACACCGACGCCCTCCTCCTGGCTGTCGCCGACGAGATGATCGGCCGCGCGCAGGAGGGCTGGACGGCGACCGGCGACTGGCGGACCGACCTGCGCGCGATGGGCCGGCGCATCAACTCCTGCTACCGGAACAATCCGCAGGCGGCGGCCCTCGCGGCCCACCGCACCACCGGCCGCCCCCACGAGACCCGGGCCGTCGAGCGGATCCTGGGCATCCTCCGGTCCGCCGGCTTCCCCGACGACCTCGCCGTCCGGATCTACCACGCCTTCGTCGACCAGGCCCTCGCGTTCGCCGCCCAGGACGCCGCCGCGGCCGCCCTGCCGCCCGCCGCCCGGGAGAAGGACGAGGAGGTCTGGCACGCGGTGTACGGCCGGCTGTCGCCCGACACCCACCCGAACATCGCCGCCACCTTCCCCCTCCTTGCGGCGGACATGAGCGACAGCGGCTACCCCTTCGCCCTGGAGCTGATGCTCGCCGCCGTGGAGGCCCTGCGCCCGGCGGACGCCGGGGACTGAACGGCGGGCGTACGGGGCGGAGGGACGCGCGGGGGCGGGAGACGGCGGACGCGTCGGACGGTGTCGCCCCTCGCGCGGCCGGGCCCGGTGGTCCGCCCCGTCACCCCGACGGGCGTCAGCCGGTCGCCACCCGGGAGAAGCGTCCCACCGCGGCGAGGTCGGCGCTGATCAGCGCGGCCGTCTCCCGCAGCGGCGGCAGCAGCGCCGCGAGACTCTCCTCCGGCGTCGCCCGGCTCGCGTGCAGGGCCACGTTGACCGCGGCGACCGTCCGGCCCGTGGCGTCGGTGACGGCGACCGCGAGGGAGCGCAGCCCCTCCTCCAGCTCCTGTTCCACCCACCCGTAGCCGCGCGCCGCCGTGGCGGCCACGGCCTCGTCGAGCCCCTCGGGGGTGGTGAGGGTGCGCGGGGTCAGCGCCTCGGGGGTGATCCGGCCGAGCCGCTCGGCGCGCTCCGGTCCGGTCAGGGCCCCGAGCAGGACGCGGCCCATGGAGGTCGCGTACGCCGGGAGGCGGGTGCCGACCGTGATGTCGATGTGCATGACGCGGGTGCCGGCGACCCGGGCGACGTAGCGGATGTCGTCCCCGTCGAGCACGGCGACGGACGCGGACTCCTGCACGCGCGGCACGAGGGCGACGAGGTGCGGGGTCGCGATCTCCGGCAGGCTGAGCCCGGAGAGCCGTGCGTAGCCGAGTTCCAGGACGCGCGGGAGCAGCACGAAGCCGCCGGACTCCTCTCGTACGTACCCCAGATGGCGCAGGGTGATCAGCGACCGGCGGGCGGTCGCGCGCGGCAGACCGGTGAGGCGGGCGAGTACGGAGAGCCGGGCGGGACCCCGTACGGAGTCGAAGGCGCGCAGCACGTCGAGGCCGCGGGCGAGGGACTGCAGGAAGCCCGACCCGAGCTCCTCCTTGAGCGCGCCTCCCCGGCCGGGCGCAGGCCCCGGGGGCGCCGGGGCGGCCGGCGGCGAGGCGAGCGCCGCCTCCATGGCGGCGACCGTACGGCGCAGCGGCGGCACGGCCAGCTCCGTCAGGGAGCGGGCGCTGTGCCGACTGGTGCGGCCGACGACGCCGACCGCGCAGACGACCGCGCCGTCGGGTCCGCGGACGGGCAGGGCGACGGAGAGCAGTCCGGCTTCGATGAGCTGGTCGTCCACGGCCACCCCGCTCGCGCGGGCCCGCCGTACCCGGTCGAGGAAGTCGGCCTCCACGGCGGCGGGGTCGTGGTGGACCGGCCGGGGAGGCACGGACGGGAAGCCGGTGTCCCGGGGGTCCCGCGTCCGCCGTTCCCGCCACCGCTCGTGGTCGGCCTCGTCCCAGCCGCCGGCGAACAGGGCGCCGTGCGCGCACCGTTCGGCCGGCAGCAGGTCACCGGCCCGGAAGGAGACCGCCATCGCTCGGGGTCGGGCGGCCTGGGCGAGGAAACGGACCCCGTCGCCGTCCGGGACGGCCAGGGACACCGGTTCGTCCAGGGCCTCGGCGAGGGCGTCGGCGTGCGGTCCGAGGAGGGCCGGCAGTCCGCAGGAGGCGAGATAGGCGTTGCCGAGCGCCGCCGCTCCCGGGGCGAGGAGCAGGTCGCGGCCCTCGGACCTGAGCATGCCGAGGCGCACGAGCGTCGTCGCCACCCGGTCGACGGTGGAGCGGGCGAGGCCCGTCGTCCGGACCAGGTCGCCCGGACGGTGGCGGACCTCGGGACCCGCGGCCATCGCCCGCAGCACGGAGAGCCCGCGCTCCAGCGGCCCGACGAGTGCGTCGGGTGCCGCCGTGGCCTCGCTGGACTGCGGCATCGTCCGGACTCCTCGGGGCGGTGGGGGCGGCTCGGGCGCGGGGTGCGGGGTGCGGGCTGTGCGGGCTGTGCGGGCTGTGCGGGCTGTGCGGGAGAACCGTACCCGCGGCGTCGCCGCGGCGGAGCGACGAGGGGGCGTGGCCGTGCGGATCCCGGAGCCGGCGCGCACGGGGGAGGGGAGGCGGACCTCGTCGGAGCCGCGGCCGACGGCCCTCGCCGTGCCCTCGCCCCGGAGCGGCACGGCCCTCGCCGTGCCCTCGCCCCGGAGCGGCTCGCTTCATGGAGGGAGGGGCCGGCGACACCGGGCGTACGGCGCCGAAGCGGGCCGGACCCGCGCCCGGGCCCTGCGACGCACCTTCGCGAGGGTTTACGTCAACACCATTGACCTTGCTCCGGGCGGCGGAGTCTCATGGGCGGCACTTCGGAGACCCCCTCGCCCGGGCGTCTCCGCGACCCGAAGGAACCCCATGGATCACCTCACCGCGCTCCGCGACGTCGAGCACACCCCGTTCTGGCTCGACGACCCCGACCGGCCGCGGCCCGCCCCCGCCCTCGTCGGCGGCACCACCTGCGACCTGCTCGTGGTGGGCGGCGGGTACACCGGCCTGTGGACCGCGCTCCTGGCGAAGGAGCGCGACCCCTCCGCCGACGTGGTGCTCGTCGAGGCGGACGAGGTCGGCGGCGCCGCGTCCGGGCGCAACGGCGGCTTCTGCGAGTCCAGCCTGACCCACGGCCTGGCGAACGGCGTCCACCGCTGGCCCGAGGAGATCGGTCTGCTCGAACGCCTCGGCCGCGAGAACCTCCAGGGCATCGAGGACGCCGTCGGGCGGTACGGCATCGACTGCGACTGGCAGCGCACCGGCTCCCTCGTCGTCGCCACCGAGCGCTACCAGCTCGACGGCCTCGCGGAGGAGGCCGAGGCCGCCGCCCGGTACGGCGGCAGGCCCCTGCTCCTCGACGCCGACGCCGTCCGGGCGGAGATCGACTCCCCGACCTTCCTCGGCGGCGTGTGGAACCGCGACGACGTCGCCATGGTCAACCCGGCCCGGCTCGCCTGGGGCCTCAAGCGGGCCTGCCTCGGCCTCGGCGTCCGCATCCACGAGCACACCCCCGCGACCTCGCTCGACGAGCGCGGCGCCGTGATGTCCGTCGGCACCCCCTACGGGCGGATCACCGCCCGGCACGTCGCGCTCGCCACCAACGCGTACCCGTCCCTGCTCCGGCGCCACCGCCCGTACACCGTCCCCGTGTACGACTACGCCCTCATGACCGAGCCCCTGACGGCGGAGCAGCTCGCCTCGGTCGGCTGGACGCGCCGCCAGGGGTTCGCCGACTGCGCCAACCAGTTCCACTACGTGCGGCTCTCCGCCGACGACCGCATCCTGTGGGGCGGCTACGACGCGATCCACCACGGCGGTCCGGTCCGCTCCGAACACGACCGCAGGCCCGAGACGTACGCGACGCTCGCCCGGCACTTCTTCACGACGTTCCCGCAGCTCGAAGGGGTGCGGTTCAGCCACGCCTGGGGCGGGGCCATCGACACGAGCACCCGCTTCTGCGTCTTCTTCGACACGAGCCACCGCGGCAAGGTCGCCTACGCCGCCGGCTTCACCGGCCTCGGCGTCGGCGCCACCCGCTTCGGCGCCGACGTCATGCTCGACCTGCTCGCGGGCACCGCCACCGAGCGGACCGGGCTGGAGCTCGTCCGCCGCAAGCCGCTGCCCTTCCCGCCCGAGCCGGTCCGCTCGATCGGCATCGACATCACCCGGTGGTCCATGGCCCGCGCCGACCGCGACGAGGGCCGCCGCAACCTCTGGCTGCGCGCCCTCGACCGCTTCGGCCTCGGCTTCGACAGCTGATCACGCCGGGGGAGGGGCCGGCCGCCGACCGGCCACCCGCGGGCGTTAGCGGAACGTCAGTGGGACGTGAGCGGGGCACGGCAGAGTGACGCGGGTCGCCGGTCTCGTGGCGGCCGCAGTGCGAGCAGGTGCCGTCGTGGGGGCGGGACCGGCCGGCACGCGCGGCCACCTCCGCGGGGGCGGCATCCGAAGAGCGGCCCTGACCGGGCCCGGATCCGGGGCGGGCCGAGGGGGCCCCACCCGGACGCAGGCCGGTCGGGGCCGTGGTCGGAGTCCTGCGACAGGGCCCGTACCGACTCACCCCCGACCTCCAGGAGGCATCCCATGCGACGGCGTACGTTCCTCAGGGGCTCGCTGCTCGGCGCGGCGGCGGCGGCCGTTCCGCTGGACACCCTGCTCGCCGGTGGCGCGGCCGCCGCGGCGCCCGCACCGGTCACCTCGCTGAGCGCGCTGCAGAGCGCGATCGACCGGGCCGTGCCCGGCGACCGGATCGTCCTCGCCGACGGGACGTACACCGTCCCCTCGGGCGGAGCCATCGACCTGTCGGGGCGCAGCGGCCTCACGATCGTCTCGCAGAGCCGGGGCGGCGCCGTCCTGCGCGGCCCGCGCAGCTTCGTCCTCGACGGCGCGAGCGCCGTCACGGTCAGCGGCTTCTCGCTGCGGCAGAGCGGCACCCTCACGATCCCGGCCGACAGCACGGGCATCCGGCTGACCCGCAACGACATCCAGTTCGCCGACGTCGACGGGCTCGACTGGGTCCTCGTCGAGGGGGACGACGCCAAGATCGACCGCAACCGCTTCCACGACCGGACCACCCAGGGCATCTTCCTCGTGGTCGACGGCCCCGGCACGACCGAGATCGCCCAGCGCCTCCACGTCTTCCGCAACCACTTCGCCCGGCACGGCTACACCGGGGACAACGGCGGCGAGGCGATCCGGCTCGGCGTCAGCAGCCGGGCGCTGTCCGGCGCGCACGCGATCGTGGAGTACAACCTGTTCGAGCACTGCGACGGCGACCCCGAGGCGATCTCGGTGAAGTCCTCCGACAACACCGTCCGGTACAACACCCTCCGGGACAGCCAGGGCGGCATCGTGCTGCGCCACGGCAACCGCACCACCGTCGAGGGCAACCACCTCCTCGGCGGCAAGGAGGGCGTCCGGCTCTACGGCAACGACCACCTCGTGGTGAACAACCACCTCGCCGGCCTGACGGGCCGCGCGCTCGTCGTCGGCAGCGGCACCACCCGCGACCACACCCCGGGCGAGACCACCGAGGAGCGGCGCGGCAACGACGCCTGCGACCGCGCCGTCATCGTGCACAACACCCTCAGGGGCAACAAGAGCACGCTCTCCGGCGAGACCCGCGCGTACGAGCCGCGCGATGTCGTCGTCGCCGACAACCTCCTCGTCGGGGACACCGGCAGCCTGGTCGCCATGGGGGCCACCACCGGCTTCACCTGGCAGGGCAACATCCTCTGGGGCGCCGCCTCCGACGGCACGATCCCCGCCGCCGGCCGCACCCGCGTCGACCCCCGCCTCCGGCAGGACGCCGACGGTGTGTTCCGTCTCGCCGCCGACAGTCCCGCGATCGACGCCGCGACCTACGCCGGCGTCACCGTCCCCGACGACATCGACGGCCACGTCCGCGGCGCCCTCCGCGACGTCGGCGCGGACGAGTACGCGACCTCCGCCCCGCTCCGCCGCCCCCTCACCCCGGCGGACGTCGGCCCCGACGCCACCTGACCGCGGAGGGACCGTCCCCCCGCCCCGGACCGCCGCCACGCGGGCCGGGGCGCCCGGCGGGGCGGACCGCGGGGCGGGGCGGGGCGGACCGCGGGGCGGGGCGGGCCGCCACCCCGGGTCGCTGGTCTGGACCTCTCGTGCATCGGACGTCAAGCTCTCGGTATGGACTTGGAGTTGAGGCACCTCAAGACGATCCGGGCCATCGCGGACGCGGGGAGCCTCACGCGCGCCGCCACCGCGCTGGGCCTCGCGCAGCCCGCGCTCAGCGCCCAGCTGAAACGGATCGAACGGGCCCTGGGCGGGACGCTGTTCGTGCGGAGCAGGGACGGGGTGCGGGCCACCGCGCTCGGCGACCTCGTCGTGGAGCGCGCCCGCGTCGTGCTCCCCGCCGTCTGCGAACTCCAGGAGGAGGCCGTGCGGTTCGCGCGCGAGGGCGCGGAGGGGTACCGGCTCGGCGGCACCCACGGACCGCTCCTCGGCGGCCTCGTCGACCGCATCGCCCGCGCCGACCCGGGAGCGCGGGTCACCACCCACACCTCCTGGTCCGAGCGCGAGATCGCCTGCGGGGTGGCCGCCGGACGGCTCGACTTCGCCCTCGTCGGCGTCTGCGGCGAGAGCGGCCCGCCCGAGGCGGGCCGGCTGGCGTGGACGGAGGTCGCCCGCGACCCGGTCTACGTGATGCTCTCCGCAGACCACCCGCTGGCCCCCCGCGACGACGTCTCCCTCGCCGAACTCGCCTCGGCGGCATGGACCGACGTCCCCGGCGACGGCTGCTTCGGCGACTGCTTCGCGGCCGCGTGCGTCCGCGCCGGCTTCACCCCGGCCCGGGTGTACGAGACGGACACCGCGTCCTGCGTCCACCTGGTGCAGGTCGGCCGCGCCGTCGGCCTCTGCCGGGCCACCTTCCCCGCGACGCCCGGCATCGTCACCCGCCCCCTCGCCGGCGCCCCGCTGGTCTGGCGGCACCTCCTGGGCTGGCACCCCGAGGCCCGCGCCGCCGCCCGCGCCCCCGCCGTCCTCGCCCATGTCCGCGCCGCCCACACCGAGGCCCTGGCCCGGAGCGCGGGCCGCACCCCGGCGGCCGGCCATAACGCGAGGGCAGGGGCCGACTGACCGCTGCCGCCCGCCCGTCGGAGCTCCTAGGTTCTCAGGAAATCCCCCACCGAGAACCGAGGAGACACCCATGCTCCGACGACACGCCCGCGCGGCGTGTACCGCGCTGGCCGCCGCCGGGCTGGCGCTGGCCGGCCTCCAGGCCGGTGCGGCCACCGCCGCCCCGCAGGCGCACGACACGGCGGCGGCACCGGCCGCCGGCAGCGCCGCACGGACCCTCGGCGTCGCCGCCGCGCCGCCCGAACTCCTCCGGGCCATGGGCCGCGACCTGGGCCTCACCCGCGCGCAGGCCCTGAGCAGACTCGCCCACGAGGCCGAGGCGGGCGCCACCGCCGCGCGGCTGCGCCAGGACCTGGGCCCGGCGTTCGCCGGAGCCTGGGTGGACGGCGCCGAGGCCGGGACCCTGACCGTGGCCACCACCCGGGCCGCCGACGCGGCCGCGATACGGGCCGCCGGTGCCACCGCCCGCCTCGTCCCGCACGGCCTCACCGCCCTGGAACGCGCCAAGGAGCGCCTCGACCGGGCGGCGACCGCCGAGGCGCCCGTGCGCTACGTCGACGTGCGCGCCAACGTCCTGGTCGTCGAGGAGACGAAGGCGGGAGCCGGAGCGCGGCTCGTCCGCGCCACCGGGGTCCCGAGCGGTCTCGTGCGCGTCGTCCGCACCACCGAGGCCCCGCGCCCGCTGTACGACATCCGGGGCGGCGACGCCTACTACATGGGCGGCGGCGGCCGTTGCTCGGTCGGCTTCGCCGTGACCCGCGGCACCACCCAGGGATTCGCCACCGCCGGCCACTGCGGCCGCGCGGGCACGACCACCAGCGGCTACAACCAGGTCGCGATGGGAAGCTTCCAGGGGTCCGTCTTCCCCGGCAACGACATGGCCTGGGTCGCGGCCAACTCGAGCTGGACCGCCACCCCGTACGTCAAGGGCGCGAGCGGCAACGTCCAGGTGACCGGCTCGGTGCTCCAGCCCGTCGGCTCCTCCGTGTGCCGCTCCGGCTCCACCACGGGCTGGCACTGCGGGACCGTGCAGCAGCACAACACCAGCGTCACCTACCCCGAGGGCACCATCACCGGTGTGACCCGGACGACCGTCTGCGCCGAACCCGGCGACTCCGGCGGCTCGTACATCTCCGGCAGCCAGGCCCAGGGCGTCACCTCGGGTGGCTCCGGGACCTGCTCCAGCGGCGGCACCACCTTCTTCCAGCCGCTGAACCCCCTGCTCCAGACCTACGGCCTGACGCTGCGGACCACCGGGAGCGACCCGGGTCCGGGCCCCGGCCCCGGCGAGCCCCAGCCCGGCGGCACCTGGGCGGCGGGCAAGGTCTACGCGGCCGGGGACGTCGTCACCTACGGCGGAGGCGCCTACCGCTGCCTCCAGGGCCACCAGGCCCAGCCCGGCTGGGAGCCGCCCAACGTCCCGGCGCTCTGGCAGCGCACGTGACGCCGCACCGTCCCTGACCGGGGGTGCCGCCGACCCGAGGGGGGTCGGCGGCACCCCCTTGCCTTCCCCGGCCCGCGCCCTCAGGACTCGGCGAGGCCGCCGCGCGCGATCACCTCCGCGTACCAGCGGGCGCTGTCCTTCAGGGTCCGGCGCTGGGTGGCGAAGTCCACGTGGACGATGCCGAACCGCTTGCTGTAGCCGTACGCCCACTCGAAGTTGTCCAGCAGCGACCAGAGGAAGTAGCCCCGCACGTCCGCCCCGTCCGCCAGCGCGCGGTGGACGGCCGCCAGGTGCCCGTGGAGGTACGCCACCCGCTCGGGGTCCTTCACCCGGCCCGAGGGGTCGGCGTAGTCGTCGTACGCCGCGCCGTTCTCGGTGATCACCAGCGGCACGCCGGGCAGTTCGTCCCGGAGCCGGACCAGGAGTTCGTACAGCCCGTTCGCGTCCACCGGCCAGTCCATCGCCGTCCGCGGTCCGGGGGCCGGCTCGAAGCGCACGTGCCGTTCGGCGCCGCCCCACGGGGCGGGGGAATCGGAGGTGCCGGCCGCGACGACCGAGGGGGAGTAGTAGTTGATGCCGAGCGAGTCGATCGGCGCGGCCGCCGTCTCCAGGTCGCCGTCGAGGACGAAGGACCAGTCGGTGACCGACGCGGTGTCGCGGACCAGGTCCTCCGGGAGCCGGCCGTGGAAGACCGGGTCGAGGAAGATCCGGTTGCCGACGGCGTCGATCCGGCGGGCGGCGTCCACGTCCCCGGGCGCCTGCGACAGGGCGCGGACGGCATGGAGGTTGAGGGTCAGCGACACCTCGGCGGACCCGGGCAGCGCGCCCCGGAGGGTGCGCGCCGCGAGCCCGTGGGCCAGGTTGAGGTGGTGCGCGGCGCGCAGCGCGGCCACGTCGCTGGTACGGCCCGGGGCGTGCACCCCGTTGCCGTAGCCGAGGAACGCCGCGCACCAGGGCTCGTTGAGCGTGGTCCAGGTCGCCACCCGGTCGCCGAGGGCGTCCGCCATGAGCCCCGCGTACTCGGCGAAGCGGTACGCGGTCTCCCGCTGCGGCCAGCCCCCCGCGTCCTCCAGCTCCTGCGGCAGGTCCCAGTGGTAGAGGGTCGCCACCGGGCGGATCCCGGCCTCCAGGAGGGAGTCGGCGAGCCGCCGGTAGAAGTCGAGGCCCTTGCGCACGGCCGGCCCGCGGCCGGTCGGCTGGACGCGGGGCCAGGCGATCGAGAAGCGGTAGTCGGTCACCCCGAGCCGCCGCATCAGGGCGATGTCCTCGTCGACCCGGTGGTAGTGGTCGGCGGCGATGTCGCCGGTGTCGCCGTTGCGGACCTTGCCCGGGGTGCGGCTGAAGGTGTCCCAGATGGACGGAGTGCGGCCGTCCTCGGTCGCCGCGCCCTCGATCTGGTAGGCGGCGGTGGCGGTGCCCCAGCGGAAGCCCTCGGGGAAGCGGAGCGCGGTCGCGGTGTCGGTGTGGGTGTCGAGTGCGGTCATGGGACGGGAACTCCCTGGAGTGAGACGTCTGGAGGCAGGGGGGAAGGCGAGGGATCGATCAGCCCTTGACGGCGCCCTGCATGATGCCGCCGACGATCTGGCGGCCGAGCAGGCCGAAGACCAGCAGGACGGGCAGCGTGCCGAGCAGGGTGCCCGCCATGATCACGGACTGGTCGTGGACGTAGCCGCCGCCGAGCTGGCGCAGGGCGACCTGGACGGTGGGCTCGGAGGAGCTCAGGGCGATGACCGGCCAGAAGAAGTCGTTCCACGCCGCCATGAAGGTCAGCAGGCCGAGGACCGCCATGCCGGGCCGGGCGATCGGCACCACGATGGACCAGAAGATCCTGGCGGTCGACGCCCCGTCGACCCGCGCCGCCTCGATCAGCTCGTCGGGCAGCGCCTGCACGAGGAACTGCCGCATGAAGAACACCCCGAACGCGGACACCAGACCCGGCAGGATCACCGCCTGGAGCTGGTTCACCCAGCCCAGCTCGGCGATCAGCATGAAGAGCGGGATGACGCCCAGCTGCGGCGGGATCATCATCGTGCCGACGGTGACCGCCAGCAGCGCACCCCGGCCGCGGAAGCGCAGCTTGGCGAAGGCGAAACCGGCGAGGGTGCAGCACAGCACCGTGCCGACGGTGATCGAGCCGGAGACGAGGAGCGAGTTCAGCAGGGCCTTGCCGATGTCCGCCTCTTCGAGGACCGCCTCGAAGTTCTTCATCAGGTTCGGGCCCGGCAGCAGGGTCGGCGGGATGCGGGCCAGATCGGCGTTGGAGCGGCTCGCGGCGACGATCGTCCAGTAGAACGGGAAGGCGGAGACCAGCACGGCGACGATCAGGATCGCGTACGCGACCGGACCTGCGTGCAGGGTCCGTCCGGCCCGGGAGGCGCCGCGCCGGGGCCGGCCGGTGCGCCCGGCGTCCCGGCGCCCGGGCGGCGCCGCGGCGGGGGCGTGCGGTGCCGGGGTCGTCGAGGGGGCGATCGGCGCGGTCATCGGCCGGCCTCCTTGCGGGAACGGTGGCGCGCGATCAGGGCGTTGGCCCCGACGAGCACCACGATGAGCAGGAACATCACCCAGGCGATGGCGGCGGCCCGTCCGAGGTGGAAGAAGCCCCAGCCCTGCTCGTACATGTAGAGCCCGAGCGTCTGGTACTGGTGCGAGATGCCGCCCGACATCTGGCCTTCGAGCAGCAGCGGCTCGCCGAAGAGCTGGGTCGCGCCGATGGTGGAGACGATGACGGTGAAGAGGATCGTGGGGCGCAGGCCGGGCAGGGTGACGTGGAAGAACTGCCGCCACCGCGAGGCCCCGTCCATCGCGGCGGCCTCGTACAGCTCGTGCGGGATGGACTGCATGCCGGCCAGGTAGATCAGGGCGTTGTAGCCGGTCCACCGCCAGATGACGATGCTGGACACGGCGACCTGCGAGGCGAACGTGTCGTTCTGCCAGTCGACGGGGCTGATGCCGACCGTCCCCAGCGCGTAGTTGACGAGACCGAAGTCGCTGCCGAAGAGCTGGGCGAAGACCAGCGTGGCGGCGGCGACCGAGGTGGCGTACGGCAGGAGGATCGCCGTGCGCAGGAAGGTGCGGCCGCGCAGCCGGTAGTTCAGCAGGTGGGCGAGGCCGAGCGCCGTCACCAGCTGGGGCACGGTGGACAGCACGCCGATGGTGAAGGTGTTGCGCAGCGCGAGCCAGAAGTACTCGTCGCCGAGGAGGGCGGTGTAGTTGCCGAGTCCGCGCCACTCCATGTCGCCGGGGGTCTGGAGCTCCACCCGGTACAGCGAGACGAACGCCGTGTAGATCAGCGGGAAGAGTCCGAAGGCGGCGAACAGGGTGAAGAACGGGGCCAGGTAGGCGTACGGCGAGAACGTCTGCCACGCCCGCCGGGCGGTCTCGCCCCGCCGGGGCGGGGCGACCGGCCCGGGCGGGGCCGGTGCCTGGGATGCGGTGAGGGTCACGGGGCGGCCCTTCGGGGAGGGGACGGTGCGGTCGAGGTGGGGCGGGGGCCGGCCGACGGTGCGGGTCGGCCGGCCGACCGGGTCAGCCGATGGTGTTCTCGACGCCCTTCTTCGCGTTCGACCACGCCTTCTCCGGCGAGGTGCCCTTGCGCTCGACCTCGCTCAGGGCATTGGTGATCTGCTGGGCGATGTTCTGGTCGTGCACGCCGAGGACCTGGACGGGCGCCGCCTTCGCCGCGTCGCCGAAGATCCGGCCGATGGGGGCGTCGGAGAAGAACGGGTCCTTGGCGTCGGCGACCTTCGCGATCGCGCCGGTGGCGGAGGGGAAGTTGCCCTGCTTCTCGAAGAGGCGGGTCTGCTGCTCGGGCGCGGTGAGCCACTTGATCAGCTCGTACGCCTCCTTCTTGTGCTCGGCCGCCTTCGGCACGGCGAGGTAGGAGCCGCCCCAGTTGCCGGCGCCGCCCGGGAGCGCGGCGACGTCCCACTTGCCCTTGTTCGCCTCACCGGCCTGGCCCTTGATGTAGCCGAGCATCCAGGCGGGGCAGGGGATGGTCGCGAAGGAGCCGGCGGAGAACGCCTGGTTCCACTGCGGGGACCACTGGTCGAGCTTGGCGCTCAGGCCGCCCTGGGCCGCCTGCACGGAGTGGTCCCAGGCGGCGCGGAGTGCGGGGTTGTCCTCCCAGATCAGCTTGCCGGAGGCGTCGTAGTAGCGCTCCTTCTCCTGGCCGATCATGATCGAGTAGAGGCTGCCGACGCTGTCGATCCAGGCACTCCGGCCGGGTGCCTTGGCCTTGTACTGCTTGCCGAGGTCCAGGTAGCCGTCCCAGGTGGACCACTTCTTGGCGAGTTCCTCGCGGTCGGTGGGGAGCCCGGCCTGCTTGAAGAGGTCGGTCCGGTAGCACATCGCCTCGGGGCCGACGTCGGTGCCGAGGCCGAGGACCTCGCCGCCCTTGCCGGTGGCGGCGGCCCACTTGGCCGGGGCGAACTGGTCCTTGAGCGAGTCGGCGCCGTAGGTGCGGAGGTCGGCGAAGCGGTCGGCCTGCTGCTGGGTGACGGAGGCGATCCGGCCCACCTCGATGCCCTGGACGTCGGCGAGCCCGCCGCCGCCGGCGAGGCGGGTCTGGAGGGACTTCCAGTAGTCGGCCTCGTCCTCGGTGTCGGTCTGCTTGACGGTGATGCCGGGGTGGAGCTTCTCGTACTCGGCGTACAGGCCGGCCTCCTTGTATCCGAAGGAGCCGAACAGGTCCACGGTGATCGTGACCTTGCCTCCCGCGCCGTCCGACGCGTCGTCCGTCGCGCCTCCGCAGGCGGTGAGCAGTGCCCCGGTGAGTGCGACCGCCCCCAGGCGGACGGCGGTTCTCTTGGCGGCTCGGGCGATGGGCATGGGAAGCCTCCCTTGGCTTCGGAACGAGCGAGAGCGTCTGAGAGCGCTCTCAAGCCTGCGGAGGGAGCGTGCCTGTGGAGCGGCTCATCCGTCAAGGCTCGAAGGCGTAACGGACGGGATGAGCCGTCAACTCCGGTCTGTGTTCAATCTCTTGACACACTCGTTTCCAGGGTTTTACGTTTCCGGCCATCTGAGAGCGCTCTCAGCAACTCACCGCGACTCCGCGACGACATGAGGTGCCGTTCATGCCAGCCCCCCGCACACGGCCGGCCGCAGCGCTGGTCCTGGTCTCCGCCCTCGCCGGCCTGGGACTCGGCCCCGCCGCCGCTCCCGCGGCCGCCGCCACCGTCCCCACCGGTGCCGGAAGCTACTCCGACACCCGCCCCGCCGGAACGTCCGGCCCCACCACCAACACCGGCGCGCCGGTCACCCCCAAGGTCACCGCCGCGGCCCAGGGCAAGCCGGTCCCCACCAACGACTGGTGGTCCTCCCTCGCCTTCCAGCGCTACGGCGACAACCCGTACTCCACGCCCATGTACGGCCACCCGCTCACCTACCAGGCCGTCGCCGGCGGCCTGGAGGTCGGCTACCCGACCAGCCCCGCCGTCGTCGGCGACGGGCGCCAGTACGAGTTCGCCCACAAGCGCGACCTCACCCTGGGCCTCACCGGCCTCAACTCGCCCGACACCAAGGCGGACGCCTGGTCCGACTGGACCGTCACCCCCTACTGGTCCGACGGCACGCGCACCCTGCGCACCACCATCGGCCACGGCCTTCCCTTCGTGTACGCCAAGGGCACCGGCGGCGACGCCCGGATCACCACCGCCGAGACGCCCGCCGTCTTCGCCGACCAGGGCAACGTCCTCGGCATCACCGTCGCGGGCCACCACTACGCCCTGTTCGCGCCCACCGGCACCGACTGGAACGTCTCCGGCACCACCGTCACCGCCGGCCTCGGCGGCAAGGACTACTTCTCCGTCGCCGTCCTGCCCTCCACCGACGCCCTCGCCACCTACCGGAAGTACGCCTACAGCTTCGTCACCGGATCGACGGTGAACTGGAGCTACGACGCGGGCACCGTCCGCGCCACCTACAGCCTCACCACCGAGGCCAAGGAGGGCACCGAACGCGGCACCCTCCAGGCCCTCTACCGCCACCAGTGGCTGCACACCACGGACCCGCTCACCCCCTACACCTACGTGTCCCCCCGCGGCACCATGAAGGTCCGCGAGGCCGCGTCCTTCACCACCACCCAGCGCGCCGCGGCCACCCTGCCCGCCCTCCCCGGGGGCACCGGCGCGGACACCGCACGGCTGCGCGGCTACCTCAACGAGGTCGCCAACGCCTCCGACCCCTTCTCCGGAGCGGTCGACACCTACTGGACCGGCAAGGCCCTCGGCAAGCTCGCCCAGCTCGTCCCGCTCGCCGACCAGATCGGCGAGGGCGCGATCCGCGACAAGCTCCTCGGCCTGATGAAGGGCCGCCTCCAGGAGTGGTTCACCGCCGGCGGCGCCGCCGAGTTCTCCTACGACGGGAGCTGGAAGACCCTCACCGGTTACCCCGCCTCCTACGGCAGCGACACCGAACTCAACGACCACCACTTCCACTACGGGTACTACGTCTACGCCGCCGCGATCGTCGCCCAGTACGACCCCGCCTGGGCCGCCGACTCCGCCTGGGGCGCCATGGTCAAGACCCTGGTCCGCGACACGGCCAACCCCAGCCGCACCGACGGCGCCTTCCCCTTCCTGCGCGGCTTCGACGTCTACGCCGGACACAGCTGGGCCAGCGGCCACCAGGGCTTCGCCGCCGGCAACAACCAGGAGTCCTCCTCGGAGTCGACCAACCTCAGCGCCGCGCTCGTCCTCTGGGGCTCGGCCACCGGCGACACCTCGCTGCGCGACCTCGGCACCTACCTGCTCACCACCGAGGGCGAGGCCATCGCCCAGTACTGGTTCGACGCCGACCAGCAGGTCTTCCCCGCCTCCTTCCAGCACGACACCGCCGGCATGGTCTGGGGCAGCGGCGCCGCCTACTCCACCTGGTGGACCGCCAACCCCGAGGAGATCCACGGCATCAACGTCCTCCCCGTCACCGGCGGCTCCCTGCACCTGGGCGGCCACAAGGAGGCCGTCCGGCGCAACATCGCCGAGATGGAGCGGGAGAACGGCGGCCCCGCCGTCGAATGGCGCGACATCCTCTGGGAGTTCCAGTCCTTCGCCGACCCCGCCGCCGCCAAGGCCAAGTGGGACGCCGGCAACGCCGGATACACCCCCGAGGCGGGCGAGTCCAGGGCCCACACCTACCACTGGCTCACGGCCCTCGACACCCTCGGCGCACCCGACGCCTCCGTCAGCGGAAACCTCCCCACCTCCGCCGTCTTCCTGAAGGGCACCACCCGGACCTACGTCGCCCACAACCACGGCGCCACGGCCCGCACGGTCACCTTCTCCGACGGCAAGACGCTCACCGTCCCCGCCCGCTCCACCGCCGCCGGCACCGGCACCGGCGGCGGCACCGATCCCGATCCCGACCCCGACCCCGAGCCGTCCACCGGCAACACCTTCCAGCTCCGCACCGGCGGGACGCTCACCACGGCCGCCGGCGCCACCGCCGGCAGCGACACCATCGCCTCGGCCGGCGGCGCCAACCACGACGGCACCCCGAACCGCCCCCTCGTCTACGAGGCCAGGAACGTCAACGGCACCCTCCGGGCCGGCGGCTCCACCGCCTTCCGCCTCCAGCTCGACGCCGGCACCGCCGTCGGCCTCGGCCAGCAGGCCCGGATCAGCTACGACCTCACCGGCGACGGCACCTTCGACAGGACGGAGACCTACCAGTACTTCGCGACCGACCCGGTGACCGGCTGGGAGGAGTACGCCCAGTCCCGCGGCCTGCGGTCCGCCACCGGCACCCTCGGAGACCTGCGCGGCGGAACCGTCCGCCTGGAGGTCTGGAGCGCCATCGGCAACGCCGACTCGCGCCTCCAGACCGGGACCGACCGCTCCGTGGTCGTCATCCCCTTCGACTGATCCGAGCGTCCCCCGCGACGGCGGCGGGCCCGGGGGCGACCCCCGGGCCCGCCGCCCCGTGCACGGCCCGCCGCCTCAGGCGGAGTCGCGGCGGACCAGCGACGTCGGGGTGATGACGGAGCCGGGGACCTCCGGGCCCGTCCCGTCCAGCAGCCGCATCAGCAGCTTCACCATCAGCCGGCCCATGCCCTCGATGTCCTGGTGCACCGTGGTGAGGGCCGGCTCCGTCCTGCGGACCACCGAGTCCATGTCGTCGAAGCCGACCACCGCCACGTCCTGCGGTACCCGTACGCCCCGCTCCCGCAGCGTCCGCAGCGCCCCCGAGGCCATCAGGTCGTTCGCGACGAACACCCCGTCCACGTCCGGCCGCCGGTCGAGCAGCTCCGCCATCGCCCGGGCCCCGGACCGCTCCGTGAAGTCGCCCTGGCACAGCAGCCCCGGGTCGGCGTCGATGAGGACGTCCCGGTAGCCGTGGATCCGGTCGAGCGCGGACGTCTGGTCGGGCGGCCCCGAGATGTGGGCGATGTTCCGCCGGCCCAGGTCCACCAGATGGCGCACCGCCTCCCGGGCGCCGCCGCGGTTGTCGCAGTCGACGAACGGGACGGTGGGCGCGGTGCCGGGGGCCGGACGGCCGCCGAAGACCACCGGGACCCGGGCCCGGTCGATCACCGCGGGCAGTGCGTCGTCGCTGTGCAGCGAGAACGCCAGTGCGCCGTCGACGTGCCCACCGCCGAGGTAGCGGGCGATCCGGTCGTGGTCGCCCGGTCCCTCGACCCACAGCAGCACCAACTGGGCGTCGTGCGCCGTCAGCTCGCGGCTGATGCCGCGTACCTGCTGCTCGAAGAACGGGTCGGAGAAGATCCGGAACTCGGGCTCCGCGATGATCACCGCCACCGCGCCGTTGCGCCGCGTCACCAGCGTGCGCGCCGCGTGGTTGGGCACGTAGCCGAGCTCCTCGACCGCCCGGCGCACCTTCTCGACGAGCGGAGTGCGCACGCCCGCACCCCCGTTGACGACCCGCGAGGCCGTGGCGCGGGACACGCCGGCGCGCGCGGCGACCGCCTCCAGCGTGGGGCGGGACCCGGTGGACTGCTCGGGCAAGGCGGGCGCTCCTTCGGCTGTGGCGGCGGGCGGACTGCGGTGCCCGGGTCCGGGACACCGTCCCGGGACCTGGGTCCCGCGCCCACCAGGATATCCGTCGCCCCCAGCGGCTGAGAGCGCTCCCAGAAGCCGGCCCGGACACGGCTCCGCCCCGCGCGCCGGAAGGGCGCGCGGGGCGGAGCCGTGTCGGCGTGGGACGGGGTCAGCCGGCGACCGGCTCGGCCACCCGGCCCGGGGCGTCCGCGGCCGCCCGCGGAGCGAGCGTCTTCTGCGCGAGGACGCCGAAGACCACCGCGAACACGGCCCACATCACGAGCTGGACGGCGAGCGAGGCGAGCCTGAACTCCCACAGCAGCGCGGCCGGGAAGCCCGGCTTCACCGCGTCGTCGTTGGCCGGCAGCACCGCGAAGGCGACGGCCGCCACGGCGATGAACCCGGCACCGGCGGCCAGGGTCGCGTTCCAGTTGCCCAGACGCGGCGCGAGCCGCCGCCCGACGATGACCGCGGCGACGCCGAGGAGCACGCTGAGCAGGATCATCAGGAAGAACAGCGTCGTGCGCTTGCCGATGGTGTCCGGATTGCCGACGGCCGGAGGCGTCGCCGGGTACTTGAGGAACGGCACCAGGTAGACGGTCGTGAAGGCGGCCGCCCCGACGAGGGCCGCGGTCGCCCGGGGGCTGAACCGGCCCACGCGTCCCAGCGCGAAGGAGAACGCGAGGGCGGCGATGCCGCCCAGCGCCACCCCGTACACCAGGACACCGGTGGCCAGGCCGAAGGTCGACTGGACGGAGCGGCTGACCCCCTCCTCTTCCTCGGCGGCGTCCTCGGTGACGGCCGTGCCGCCGTGACCGGCGTGCGCTCCGGCGGCGGCCGGGGCCTCGTGGGCGGCCTGGGCCTCCTCGACGGCGATGGCGCCGTCGACGGGGGGCTCACCGACCACGTAGGCCACGGTGAAGGCGAAGAGACCGGCGATCAGGCCCGCGAGCATGCCGCGGACCAGCAGGGCTCTGACAGTGGAGGCGTGCATGTGCGGAACGCCTCTCAGTGGCAGGGGAAGCCGAGGAGGTGGCGCCCGTCGTGCACCCACTCGTGCACGTCGGAGCCCGCGAACAGCGAGGTGGCACCCTGCTCGGCGCCGACGAAGTACAGCGCGATCAGGGCGAGAAGACCCACGAAGAAGGCCCAGGGAAGAACGGCCCGGACGGGCAGCGGAGCCGGTACGGCCACGGAAGGGGCGGATGCGGCAGCGGAGACGACAGCCTCGGCCATGATGAAACCTCCTGCGGGAACTCGCGTCCCAGACGGTGGTGCAGGACGACGGTCCACGGGTCTGACTCACCGCGGCGTCGTCCTCAGGAGACCCCGCGGCATACAGTGGCGCGACCGTGCCGGGTTCCCACCGGACTTCCGTCTCGCCGTCGTCACGCTGTTCAGATGTCGCCTGACCGTACCGCGAGCAGGGGGTCCCGCCAAGGGCGTGAGTCCTGGATCACTCTGCGTACGCCCCCTG
This sequence comes from Streptomyces sp. NPDC051180, assembly GCF_040689545.1. Lineage (NCBI taxonomy): Bacteria > Bacillati > Actinomycetota > Actinomycetes > Kitasatosporales > Streptomycetaceae > Streptomyces > Streptomyces sp. NPDC051180. The sequence continues at coordinate 26,177 of NZ_JBFBBC010000017.1, read as the reverse complement.
GAGAGGAACCCCATGACCGTCCGGCTGACGCTGGTCTCCCCGGCCGCGAGCGAGGCGCTGCGCGAGGTCCGTTTCGACGACGACACCCCCCTCGACCCGGCGGGCGTCGCCCGCGCCGAGGCCCTCGCCCCGGCCCTCGCCGCCTCCGCGACGGCCTGGACGTCGCCGTCGGCGCGTTGCCGCGCGACGGCGGAGGCCCTCGGCCTGCGCGCCGAGCCGCTGGACGAACTCGCCGGCTGCGCCATGGGACGGTGGCGCGGACGGACCCTCGCCGACGTCGCGGCCGCCGAGGAACCGGCGGTCGCCGTCTGGCTGTCGGACCCGTCGGCGGCGCCCCACGGGGGCGAGTCGCTCCGCGACCTGCGCGGGCGGGTCGGGGGCTGGCTCGACGCCCTCGCGTCCGCCTCGGGACCGCGCACGGCGGTCGTCGAGCCGGACGTCGTGCGCGCCGCCGTCCTCCACGCCCTGGGGGCGGGGGACACGGCGTCCTGGCGCCTCGACGTCCGGCCGCTGACCGCCGTCCACCTCACCGGCCGGGCCGGCCGGTGGAACGTGCGCATGGGCGAGCCGCTCCGGGTGGAGTGACCCCGGCGCGCCCCGCGGGGATCACATCGGGCGGTGCCACTCCCGGATCAGCAGGTAGCCGAGGTAGGCGCCGCCGACGGCCATCGTGTACAGCCCGACGGGCAGGTTGTCGAAGAGCGGCAGCTGCTGCGCGGTGAGGTCCGCGAGGACCAGGAGCAGGGCGCCGAGGAGGCTGGACATGACGAGGTGCGGACCGCCGCTGCGGGTCACGCGCTTGGCGATCTGGGGCGCCGTCAGGGAGATGAACGCGATGGGTCCGGCCACGCTGACCGCTCCCGCGGAGAGGACGATCGACAGGGCGACCGCCGCGGTGGTGGTACGGGCCGGGCGGGTGCCCAGACCGGTGGCCGTGTCGTCGCCCATCTCGCCGATGCTCAGGGGCCTGGCGAGCAGCGCCGCGAACGGCACCGCGGCGAGGAGCACGATCCAGATGACCGTCGCGTCGTCCCAGGAGCGGGCGGAGAGGCTGCCGTTGATGTACGCGGTGAGCGCGCTGGCCTTGTCGCGTTCCACGGCGTAGACCACGTACTGGGTCAGGGCCGTCGCCATCGCGGCGACGCCGATGCCGGCCACCACCAGCCGTCCGGGGCTGCGGAAGCCGGTCCCGGTGGCGAAGTAGACGAGCGCCATGGCGATCAGCGCGCCGAGCAGGGCGCCGACGGCGACCGGCATGGTGTCGGGCAGGAACAGCGCGGCGGCCGCCGCCCCGGCCCCGGCCCCGGCCCCGAGCCCGATCACGTCCGGGCTGCCCAGCGGGTTGCGGGTGACGGACTGGAACAGGGCTCCGGAGAGGCCGAAGGCGGCGCCGGTGGCGATGGCCACGACGAGCCGCGGGCCGCGGAGCCGGTTGAGGACGAACGCGTTCTTGCCGGTGGCCTCGCCCATGAGGGCCGACGGCAGGTCGGCGAGGTCGATGCCGAGCCGGCCCATCGACAGCGTCGCCGTGGCGGCGCCCACGAGCAGTAGCAGGCTCGCCACGGCGGCGATCAGCGAGGAGCGGCGCACGGGTACGGCGATCCAGGGGCCGACGCGCACCACGGTGCGGCGCGCGGGCCGGTCCTGACGCCGGGCCGCCGGCACGTCGCCGACGCCGGTGGTGGTGGTCGGGGTGTCGGTCGGGTCGGCGGTCTTCATGCCGCTCCCCTCATGCGGCGGACGGCGAAGAGCAGGGCCGGGGCTCCCACGAACGCGGTGACGACGCCGACCATGAGTTCCTGCGGGCGCAGGAGGACCCGTCCGACGACGTCCGCGAAGAGCAGGAGGGTGGGCCCCGCGAGGGAGGTGAAGAGGATCTGCAGCCGGAAGTCGGCGCCCACGAGCACCCGGACCAGGTGCGGGACGGCGAGTCCGACGAAGGCGATGGGACCGACGGCCGCCGTGGCGGCACCGGCCAGCAGGGTCGCGGCGAGCAGTCCGGCGCCCTTGACGCGCGCGGGGCTGATGCCGAGGGAGGCCGCCTTGTCGTCGCCCATCGCCATGGCGTTGAGCCCCGGCGCCAGGATCAGCGCGAGGAGGAAGCCCGCCCCGGCGAACGGCAGGACCGCCCACACGGCGTCGAACCCCCGTCCGCCGAGCGCGCCGACCACCCAGTAGCGGTAGGTGTCGAAGACCTGGGGCCGGGAGAGGGCGACGGCCTGGATGAAGGCGGAGAGGACGGCGGTGAGCACCGCGCCCGCCAGGACGAGGCGGACCGGTCCGCTGCCTCCGCCCGCGGTCCCGATCAGATGGACGACGACGCCGGTCGCGAGCGCGCCGGCCAGTGCCCACCAGATGGTCTCCCGCTGCCCGGAGGCGCCGAGGAACGCGGTGGCGGCCACGATGCTGGCGGACGCGCCCGCGTTGATGCCGAGCAGTCCGGGCTCGGCCAGCGGGTTGCGCGTGATGCCCTGCATCAGGGTGCCGGCGACGGCGAGGCAGAGACCGGCGAGCACGCCCAGGGCGGTGCGCGGGTAGCGGCTCTCGATGACGGTGCGGGTGTACGCGTCGCCGCCGCCGGTGAGGACGCGCAGGACGTCGCCGGCGGACGTCGGCTTGCTGCCGAACATCACGCTGGCCAGCAGCGCGAGGGCGAGCAGGACCAGGCAGAGGACGGCGGCCATGACATGCCGGGCAGGGCCCCGCCGTCGTGCGGCGGGGCCCTGGCCGATCCGGGAGAGAGTGGTCACGCTGGGACCGCTGTTACTTCCCGGCCTTGGCGACGGCCTTGTCGATCATCGGGAGGTAGCGCTCGATGCTGTACGGCACCGTCAGCGGGTTGATCATCGAGGAGGCGGTGACGAAGGGGGTGTCGTGGCTGTAGATCAGCGCGCCCTTCTTCACGGCCGGGATGGCCGCGTACAGCGGCTGCGCCTCGACGGCCTCGCGGGACTTCTCGTCCATGTAGAAGGTGAAGGCGATGTCGCTCTTCGCCAGCTTGTTGGCGTTCTCCAGGCCGATCAGGGCGGAGTCGGTGCCCTCGGTCTCGGGGAAGGTGTTGACGATCGGGTCGACCTTCAGGCCCAGCTTGGAGACCATCGCGACGCGCTGCTCCTCGGGCTTGAAGATGCCGAGGGTGCCGGGGCCGGTGTTGTAGATGTACGAGAACGTGACGTTCTTGTAGTTCGGGCGCGAGGCGGCCGCGTCGGCGAGCTGCTTGTCGATCTTCGACTCCAGCTCCTTGGCCTTCTCCGGCTGACCGAGCGCCTTGGCGATGATCTCGATCTGCTGGTCCCAGTTCGTGCTCCACGCCTTCTCGGGGTAGGCGACGGTGGGCGCGATGTCCTTGAGGATGTCGTACTGCTTCTGCGTCAGACCCGACCAGGGGGCGAGGATGACGTCCGGCTCCAGCTCGGTGATCGCCTCGATGTCGAGCTCCTCGCCGCCCTTGAACTGCTTGGGCAGGGTGGCGCCGGACTTCGTCACGGCCTCGTGGATCCACGGGAGGTAGCCGGACTTGTCGCTGCCCCAGGGGTACTCCTCGATGCCCACCGGGACGTTGCCGAGGGCGATGGCCGTCTCGGCCGAGCCCTGGCCGAGGGTCACCACGCGCTTCGGCTTCTCCTTGATGACCGCGTCACCGAGGGCGCTCTTGATGGTGACGGGGAAGGCGCCCGCCGGAGCCTTGGCCGCCGTGCCCGCCGCGTCGTCTTTCTTCTCGTCCGAACCGCACCCGGTCACCATGAGGCCGAGCGAGACCGCGGCGGCACCCGCCGCGAGGACGCGACGGCGAAGAGGGGTGAACACAGAAGGCATGGTGGATCCTTGTCTCCGGGCAGAGGTGCGTCGAGGCGCCGCCGCGGGACCCCGGGCAGGGGACAGGCGGGGCAGCGGCCATCGCGAGGCGTTGTTAGGTGAGCCTAACCTACCTCTTGGGGGTGTGGATCACCAGGGGCCGATCACCACGCCCCCGGACCCGCCACTCCCGCCACTCCCGTCAGTCCGCCGAAGCCGCGCCCCAGGCCGTCGACAGGCCGTCCAGCCAGGCGGGCGGCAGCTCGGCCGCGTCCCACTCCTCGTGCAGCGCCGGGGAGGCGGTGGCCAGCCGTTCGAGGACGGCGACGCAGGTGGGGGAGTGGACGAGGGAGTAGCGGCCGTGGATCGCGATCGGGCTGCCCGGCCCGTACTGCGCGAACAGCCGCTCCAGGCGCGCCCGGTGCGTCACCGCGAACTCGGCCAGCCGTCCCGCGTACCGCGAGCGCTGCCGCGAGCTCATCGTGGCGAGCACCGCCACGAGGACCTGGTCGGTGACCTCGGGGTCGAGGTCGGAGACCTCCGTGAACTCCAGGTGGAGCGCGGTCACCGCGACCTTGGTCCGGGCGACCTCCGTCCGCCCCACCGGCGGACGTTCGTCCGGGGAGTCGGCCGTCGGGTCGGAGGCGACGGCCCGGCGCAGGGCCCGCTCGGCGATGTCGCCGAGGGCGTCGGTGACGGTGCGGGTGCCGTCCAGCCATCCGGAGGCGTACGGTTCGCCCTTCTCCTCCGGGGCGCTCCACGCGGTCCCGCCCACCTCCTCGTACGCCAGGGCCACGGCGCCGGCCTCGACGAAGCCGATGAGCTCCTCCGCGTCGCCGGACCAGACCCCCGCGCGGGCGAGCAGCTGGAGGAGCGTCCGCTTGGCGTTGAGCACGCTGACCGCGTCCAGCTGCTGCCGTCCTTCTTCGGCGGTGGTCATGGGGTCCTCCTCGTCGTAGGGACGGCGCGGTGCGCGTACGCGGAACGCTCTGTTCGAGCCTACGCAACGCCCGCCCCCCGGCGCCCCCACCGGGGCCGATGCCGTGCCGGAAGACCGGCACCGGGACCCCCGGAGGAGCGTCAGCCGAGGAACTCCCCGTCGCGGGCGACGACGACGCCGCCGTGCACGACCACGTCCCGGCGCGGCATGTCGACGACGACCTGCGGCAGGCATTCGCCGCGCACCAGGACGAAGTCGGCCGGCGCGCCGGCCGCGAAGTCGGCGTGCGCGAGGCCCATCACGTCCGCGCCTCCGTGGGCCGCGACGCCGTAACAGTCCGTCAGCTCGTCGTCGAGACGCACGTCGGTCACCCAGCCGAGCAGGTGCGCGCGGTGCATCATGTCCGCGTTGCCGAACGGGCTCCACGAATCGCGCACCCCGTCGGACCCGAGCCCGACCCGTACGCCGTGCTCGCGCAGCCGGGCGATCGGCAGCACCAGCGAGTCGGAGGGCGCGACCGTGGTGAGGGCGATGTCCTGGTCGCCCAGACCGGCGGCGAGGGAGCCGAGTTCGCCGTCGGTGAGCCCCGGCAGGCAGAACACGTGGCTGACCGTGACGCGGCCGGCGAGCGAGAGGGCGCGGGTGCGTTCGATGATGCCGCGCAGGGCGCGCAGACCCTTCTCGCCCCGGTCGTGGAGGTGGATGTCGACGCCGACGCCATGACGGTCCGCGATGCCGAAGACGGTGTCCAGCTGCTCGTCGAGGGCCTGGTCGAAGCCGATCGGGTCGATGCCGCCGATCATGTCGACGAGACCCGCCCGCGCGGCCCGCTCCAGCAGCGCCGCCGTGCCCGGGGTGCGGATGACGCCGTGCTGCGGGAAGGCCACGATCTGGACGTCCAGGGCGTGCCGCAGCCGCTCGCGGGCCGCGGCCAGGCCCTCCACTCCCGCGAGGCCGTAGGCGGGGGCGACGTCGGCGTGGGCGCGCATCGCGCGGGTGCCGCGTGCGACGGCGTGGGACATCAGGCCGTACGCGCGTTCCGAGACCGGCCGGCGCTGACTGCGGAAGAGGTCCACGTCCTGGGCGACGTAGTCGGCGATGGCGCTCGCCGGGCGTCGTGACACCCAGGAGCCGCCCCAGGTCGTCTTGTCGGGGTGGATGTGGGCGTCGACCAGGGACGGCAGGGCGATCCGGCCGCCGCCGTCGACCACCTTCGCGCCGCGCGGGGCGGGCCCGTCCGCGATCCGGCCGTCGACGACCACCAGGTCCGTGGCGCGTGCCGCGCCGAGCACCCGGACGTTCCGGAAGACCACGGTCCCGGCGCGACGGCCGCCGCCGCCCGGGGTCGCGGCGTGCTCCGGGGCGGCGCCGGCGGCGTGGGCCGTTCCGGCGGAAGCGCCCATCGCCGCGCCGGTGCCGGCCAGGGCGGCGGCCCCGGCCAGCATCGTGCGACGGGAGAGCGCGCCGGGGGAGGGGGAGGAGGGCTGCATGGGAACTCCTTGGGAGGGACGGTCGGACCGGGCCGACGTTCCCCGTTTTGTATACCAAGGCTCCGGAGTCGAACAAGGGGGTGGCAGATCACCTGCACGAAGTCTGGAGATTCAGAGAATCCTGCCTGGGCGAGGGTGTCATTCTCGCGGTCTTGGTATACAAAGAAGGTCAGGAGTCGCCGAAGAGGGACCGCAGGGCGACGGCCCGGCTGTCCCGCACGTGCAGCAGCGTGCTCGCCGCCGAGGCGTCCGGGTCGCCCGCGGCGATGTGCCGGTACATCTCGGCGTGCTGGGCCCGCATGTGCGCCGGCTCCTCGCGCAGCCCGAAGACCAGCCGCAGCTGCCAGCTCAGCTGCTCCATGGTGCGGCCGAGCAGCGGGTTGCCCGACAGGGCCACGACCGCCTCGTGGAACGCGGTGTGGGCGGCCACCTCGCGCGTCCCCTCGTCCGCCGCGGCCGCCGACTCGGCCTGGCGCAGGGTGGAGCGCAGCGCGGCGAGCCCCTCGGCCCCGCCGGCCGCCACGGCCCGCGCGGCGAGCCGGGACGCCTGCACCGCCAGCGGCTCCCACACCTCGTACAGGTGCTCCACGTCGGCCCGTTCGAGGCGCCGCACCCGCACCCCGCTGTGCGGGAGCAGCTCCAGGAGCCCTTCGGAGACGAGGGCGCGCAGCGCCTCGCGCACCGGTACGCGGGACATGCCGAGCTCCTCGGCGACCTCCCGCTCGACGAGCCGGGCGCCCTGGGCGTACCGCCGGTCGACGATCCGCTGGAGCACGGCCTCGCGCGCCCGCGCGCTGAGCGGGACCGGGTCCCCGGCCGTCGCCGCCGTGCCGGTCCTGCGACTCTCCGCCACCGTTGCCGTCCTCTTCCCTGCGTCGTCGGGCGTGCCCGCGCCGAGGATACGTCGGGCCCCGCCGCGTGTGTTCCCCGATCGGCCCCGCCCTCCTGTGGTACTGCCTTGGGGGACATCGTGTTGTATGCCCGTGATGTGATGAAAGGTGCCCTTCGTGTCGCAGGAAGAACGGAAACCCGACGGTCACCTCCACCCGGCACGTACGGACCGGATCGTGTTCGGCGTCACCGCCGTCCTCACCCTCGCCTTCGTCGTCTGGGGAGCCGCGGCCACCGACAGTCTGGAGAGCACCTCCAGCAAGCTCCTCGACGGCCTCATCCGCAACGGCGGCTGGGCGTTCATGCTGGTCGCCTCGGGGTTCGTCGTCTTCGCCCTGTGGCTGGCCATCAGCCGCTACGGCCGGGTGACCCTCGGTCAGGAGGGCGAGGCGCCCGAGTTCCGCACCGTGTCGTGGATCGCGATGATGTTCAGCGCCGGCATGGGCATCGGCCTGATGTTCTACGGCGTCAGCGAGCCGCTCGCGCACTACGGCAACCCGCCGCCGGGCACCCGTCCCGCCGACTCGGCCGAGCGCATGGAGACCGCGATGGCCACCACGCTCTTCCACTGGACGCTCCACCCGTGGGCGATCTACGCGGTGGTCGGCCTGGCCATCGCGTACTCCACCTTCCGGCGCGGCCGCCGGCAGACCATCAGCGCCGTCTTCGTCCCGCTGCTCGGCGAACGGCGGGCGTACGGGGGGCCCGGCCGCGTCATCGACATCCTGGCGATCTTCGCGACCCTCTTCGGCTCCGCCGCCTCGCTCGGCCTCGGCGCGCTCCAGATCGGCAGCGGCTTCGAGGAGCTGGGCTGGATGGAGAAGACCGGCACCGGACTGCTCGTCGCCATCATCGCCGTGCTGACCGTCGCCTTCGTGCTCTCCGCGGTCTCCGGTGTGGAGAAGGGCATCCAGTGGCTGTCCAACATCAACATGGTGCTGGCGGCCGTGCTAGCCCTCTTCGTCTTCGTGGCCGGCCCGACCATCATCGTGCTCGACCTGCTGCCCACCTCCCTCGCCGCCTACATCGGCGACCTGCCGCAGCTCGCCGGCCGCACCGAGGCGACCAGCGGCGCGGACATCCACGACTGGCTCGGCAGCTGGACGGTCTTCTACTGGGCGTGGTGGATCTCCTGGACGCCCTTCGTCGGCATGTTCATCGCCCGCATCAGCCGGGGCCGGACCATCCGCCAGTTCGTCGGCGGCGTGATCCTGGTCCCCAGCACGGTCAGCCTGGTGTGGTTCGCCATCTTCGGCGGCACCGCGATGAAGCTCCGCGAGCAGGGCGAGCTGGCGGGGGAGACCACCCCGGAGGGCCAGCTCTTCGGCGTCCTCCAGGAGTTCCCCGCCGCGGGCCTCATGAGCCTGCTCGTGATGGTCCTGGTCGGCATCTTCTTCGTGTCGGGCGCGGACGCCGCCTCCATCGTCATGGGCACCCTCTCGCAGCGCGGCGCCTTCGAACCCACCCGGCTCGTGGTCGTCTTCTGGGGCGTCGTCACCGGCGCGGTCGCCGCCGTCATGCTCCTCGTCGGCAACGGCCAGGGCGACGCGCTCGCCGGCCTGCAGAACCTCACCATCCTGGTCGCGGCGCCGTTCGTGCTCGTCATGCTCGGCATGTGCGTGGCCCTCATGCGCGACCTGCGCAAGGACCCCCTGATCGTCCGCGGAGAGGTCGGGCGGGAGGTCGTCGAGGTCGCGGTGATCGCGGGCCACGAGAAGTACGACGGCGACTTCGAGCTGACGATCGGCCCGGGCTCCCAGGAGGAGGACGGCCGCTGACCGGGCCCCTCAGTCCCCGCGGGTGTAGCGGGAGCGCGCCCACAGGGGCAGGGCGAACCAGCAGACCAGGTACCAGGCCAGTACGGCGGTGACCAGCCAGGGCACGTACGGGTCGTCCGTCGCCACCCGCAGCACGAGGAGGAGGGCCGACGTCAGGGTCGCGAGCAGCAGGACGAGACCGGTGAAGACCAGCCGGGACGCCCAGACGACCGCGTGGGGTTTGATGCGCCGCCCGGCCACGATCCGGTGGAAGGAGACGGGCCCTATGAGCGCCCCCGTCGCCAGCGACCCGAGGACCACCGTGACGATGTAGATCGTCTTGTCGGTGGTCCCCAGCCCCTGGAAGTGCGGGGTGAAGACGACGGTGAGGAGGAAGCCGAGGAGGATCTGGACTCCGGTCTGGGCCACCCGGATCTCCTGCATGAGCTCCGTCCAGCGCCGGTCCGCGCGCTCCGCCTCCGTCTCGTCGCGTCCGTCCGTCCGGTCGTCTCCGTGCCCGGGGTCGTCGGCCATGGGCCCCTCCTTCCCCGAAGCCCGGGGATCAGGCGCGGCCGGCGGCCTTCTGGCTCCGCCGGGACAGCGAGTCGACGACCACGGCGGCCAGCAGCACGGAACCCGTGATCATGAACTGCACGGCGTTGCTGACGCCCATGATGTTCATGCCGGACTGGATGGACCCGATCACCAGCGCGCCGAGCAGCGCCGACCAGACCGTGCCGCGCCCGCCGAACAGGCTCGTGCCGCCGATGACGGCCGCGGCGATGACGTTCATCAGCAGGTTGCCGCCGCCGGAGGTCTGGCTGGCCGACTGGATCTGTCCGGCGAGGAAGAGGCCGCCCACCGCCGCCATGGTCCCGGCGATCGAGAAGACCGTGATCCGGATGAACGGGACGCTGATGCCGGCCCGTCGGGCGCCCTCGATGTTGCCGCCCACCGCGAAGATCCGCCGGCCGTAGGTGGTGCGCCGCAGCACGAAGTCCAGGAGCACCAGCACGATCAGGAAGATCAGCAGCGCGAGGGGCAGCCCCTGGTACTGGTTGAGGATGTACGCGGTGGCGAACGCCAGGGCGGCGATCACGACCGTCCGCAGCGCGATCTCGGCCACCGGCCGGGACGGCACCCGGGCCGCGCGGCGCCGCCGGGCGTCCAGGAGCGAGGCCGCGAGGAAGAGCCCCACGCCGACGGCCGCCGTCACATAGGCGGCGGCCGGGCTGTGGTAGATCGTCGAGTAGAGCCGGGAGACGATGCTCTCGCTGGGGATGTTGACCGTGCCGCTGGTGCCGAGGACCTGGAGCATCAGGCCGTTCCAGGCGAGGTTGCCCGCCAGCGTGACGACGAAGGCCGGCACCCCGACCTTCGCGAAGAAGAACCCCTGGATGAGCCCGACGGCCGCACCGCCCGCCAGGGCGATCAGCAGCGCCAGCCACTGGTTCATGCCGTTGAGGACGTTGAGCACGGCGAAGATCGCGGCGCACAGGCCGCTGACCGAGCCGACGGACAGGTCGATCTCGCCGAGCAGCAGCACGAAGACGATGCCGATGGCGATCATTCCGGTGCCGACGATCTGCTGGCTGAGGTCGGAGAGGTTCTGCGCCGACAGGAACGTGCTGTTCAGGCTCCCGAACACGGTCCAGATGATGATCACGGCCAGGACGACGGGCAGCGAGCCCAGCTCACCGCTGCGCAACTTGCGCTTGAACTCCCCGAGGTACCCCTTGATCCCCTCCTCCCGGACCAGGAGCCGGCTGTCGACGGCCGGCATGGCACCGCCCGCCGGTTCCTGGGTGGCGTCGTCCGGGTCCGGTGCGCGGCGGTCGCGGCTCATCGCTCCTCCTCGCGCTTACGGGCCTGGCGGCGGGTGACGGCGCTGTCGGTGGCCCCGGTGATGGCGGAGATGATCTCCTCGGTGGTCGTGGAGCGTTTGTCGAAGAAGCCGTTGTTCCGGCCCAGGCGCATGACGGCGATCCGGTCCGCGACCGCCATCACGTCCACCATGTTGTGGCTGATCAGGATCGTCCCGAGACCGCGGTCCCGGAGCCGTTCCACGAGGTCGAGCACCTCCGCCGTCTGCTCCACTCCCAGGGCCGCGGTCGGCTCGTCGAGGATGACGACCTTCGGGTCGCCGATCAGCGAACGGGCGATCGCCACCGTCTGCCGCTGCCCGCCGGAGAGCGAGGCGACCGGGATGCGGACGCTGGGGATGCGGATCGACAGCGTGTCCAGGAGCTCGCGCGCCCGCTGGTCCATCCGGACCTCGTCGAGGACGCCGAAGCGGCGCAGCTCCCGGCCGAGGAACAGGTTGGCCACCACGTCGAGGTTGTCGCACAGTGCCAGGTCCTGGTAGACCGTGGCGATCCCGAGGTGCTGGGCGTCGTGGGGCCGGCTGATGGAGACCTGCCGGCCCTCCCAGGCGATGACGCCCTCGTCGGGCGGGTTCACCCCGGCGATCGCCTTGACGGCGGTGGACTTGCCGGCGCCGTTGTCGCCGACGAGTGCCACGACCTCACCGGGGTGCACCTCCAGATCGAACCCCTTCAGCGCCTGGACCGCGCCGAACCGCTTGGAGATCCCCCGCAGTGTGAGCACGGGTGGCTCCGGCAAGGGAACCGCCTCCTCCGCTCGCCCTTCGGACCGGCGCCGAGGCGCTCGTCCCTACTGGAGACCGGCCTCCTTGCAGGCCGCCGCATAGGTCGGGGTGCAGATCTCCTCGACCGTGTACAGGCCGTCCTTGACGACCGTGTCCTTGATGTTGGTCTTGTCGACGACGACCGGGGTCAGCAGGTTCGCCGGGACCTTGTTCCCACTGCCGCTGGTGACGGTGGTCGGGACGAGGTCGGCCGGGAGCTGCTTGCCCTCGGCCAGGTCGACGGCCATCGTCGCCGCGATGTCCGCCTCCGGCTTGTAGGGCTTCATGATCGTGATCGTCTGGGTGCCGAGCAGGATCCGCTGGATCGCGTCGAGCTGGGCGTCCTGTCCGGTCAGCGGCACGTTCATGCCCGAAGCCTTGAGTGCGGTCGAAATGCCGGCCGCCAGACCGTCGTTGGCCGAGTAGACGCCGACGATCTTGTCCTTGCCCAGCGCGCTGATCGCACCGGACATCTGCTGGTTGGCGTTGTTCGGGTCCCAGTTGGGCGTGTCGTACTCCTTGCCGATCTTCACCTTGCCGTCCAGCACCGAGTGCGCGCCCGCCTTGAACTGCGCCGCGTTCGGGTCGGTCGGCGAGCCGTTGTGCATCACGATCACACCGCTGCCGGCCTTGTCGCCGAGCGCGTCGAGCAGCGCCTGGCCCTGGAGCTTGCCGACCTTCTCGTTGTCGTACGAGACGTAGGAGTCGACGGGGCCTTGGGCGAGACGGTCGTACGCGACGACCTTGACGCCCGCGTCATGGGCCTTCTGCACCGAGGACTGGATCGACTTGGCGTCCACGGCGTCCAGGATGAGGACCTTGTCGCCCTTGGCGAGCGCGGTGTTGACCTGCTGCTGCTGGGTCGTGGCGCTCTCCGCGGCGTTGTAGTAGTCGATCTGCGCGCCGGGCGCCAGCTCCTTGATCTTCGCCTCGATGTAGGGCCGGTCGAACTTCTCGTACCGCGTGGTCTTGCTCTCCGGCAGCAGCAGGCCGATCCTCACATCGTCCTGTGCCGACGTTCCCGTGCCCGGCTGGGCCGCGCCGCTGGTCGCCACCGCGCCCAGGGAGAGTGCGGCGGCTCCGGCCAGGGCTATCGCGGCCCGCAACGTTCGGGTCATGGGAGGCTCCTTTCGTCCGCCCCCCTGTCCCCGCGCCGTACACCGACGGCGGCTGGCAGAACATGTTGCCTCCTTCGACATTAGCCGCAACCTGCGGACCGGCAAGCGGGTGACGTGGCACCGCAGGTCACGAGGGAGCGGAGCCGTCCACGGCGTCCCCGGCACGCAGCAGCCTCAGGAACGCCTTCAGACCGGTGATGATCTCCTCGTTGTCGGTGAGGCGGTTCACCGTCGACTCGAACTCGCGGGCCAGCGCGGCGATCCTCCGGTCGGCCGCGTCGGCCCGCTCGTGCGCGGAGAGCCCGATCGCGTCCGCCGTGCGGCGCAGCTCGGCGAGGGCCCGGTACTGCTCCTCCGCCCTGCCCTCCTGGACGGCGGCGCCGCTCTCCAGCGCGGCGACCCGCTCGCGCAGCGCCACCACGTCGTCACGCGGGTACGTCACCTCGCCGAGCAGCCGGCGGAGCCGGCGCCGCAGCTGCCCGAAGTACGCCCCGGCCGGTCGGAAGACCGTGCTGAGCAGGAAGAACCCGGCGCACCAGTACCCCGCCGAGCGGCCCGTCGCCGAAGCCGCCGCCACCGCCGCCGCGGCCGTCGCCAGGTGCCCGGCGACGGCGACCCGCAGCATCACCCGGGCGATGCGATGCGCCTCGTCGTCCCGCTCCTTCGGGACGACGACGCCCTTCTCGCGGCTCACCGCGATCTCGGCGAGCACGGCGTGCGCCCGGAAGTACAGGTTCCACGGCGCCGTCAGGAGCAGCAGGAGCCACAGCAGCGCGAGGACCCCCGCCCCGACGGCGAGCACCGTGCCCGGCGGCGCCCCCACCGCGTACGCGAGCAGCAGCCCGCCGACCGCCAGACCCGCCACCAGCACCCCGCCCAGGACCTTGCCCATGCCGCCCCTCCGCACCCGCCGCGCCCGAACTCCCTGGCGCCATGGTCCCGTCGAGCCCGCGCCCCGGCATGAGTACCGCTACTCAGATCGCGCCGCTCAAGGGGTCCGGGGCAGGAACGCCGGGCGCAGCGAGGCGTCGACGGGGTCGTAGTAGCGGTGGAAGACCGGGGTGGCGGAACCGGAGACCGGCGGCACGATCCAGCTCCAGTCGGCCGGGGTCGCCCTGCCGAGCCTGCCCTCCCGCTCGATGTGGCGGAGGAAGCGCCCGGACTCCGTGTGGTGGTCGGCCATCGTCACCCCGGCCTCCTGGAAGGAGTGCAGCACCGCCACGTTGAGCTCGACGAGGGCGCGGTCGCGCCACAGCGTCCGCTCGCTCGACCGGTCGAGCCCCAGCCGGGCGGCGACCACCGGAAGCAGGTCGTAGCGCTCGGCGTCGGCGAGGTTGCGCGCGCCGATCTCCGTCCCCATGTACCAGCCGTTGAACGGCGCCGCCGGATAGCGCACGCCGCCGATCTCCAGCGTCATGTCGCTGATCGCGGGCACCGCGTACCAGCGCAGCCCCAGCTCCGCGAACCACGGATGGTCGGGATGGCTCAGCGTCACCTCGGTCACGGCGTCGTCCGGGAGCTCGTACCACTCGGGCCGCGCGCCGTGCCGCTCACCGACCATCAGCGGAAGGACCTGGAAGGGGTCTTCGCTCCGCTTCCACCCCTGGGCGACCGCCAGGGCGGTGAGCGACGCGCTGCGCGGGTCGCCGGTCCAGCGGCCGTCCGGGGCGCGGTGCCCGGCGTACCGGACCAGCTGGTCGTTGACGATCCGCGGGCCGGGCCGACCGGGCCGGTCCGGCGCGAATACGGAGATCACCGGGCGGATGCGGCCGCCGTTGTCGGCCCGCCGCAGGTGCTCGAAGCAGTGCGCGGCGATGTCGTCGGCCGCCGTCACCTGCCGCAGGTCGCGGACCACCAGGCTTCGCCAGTACAGCCTGCCGATGCAGCGGGCCGCGTTCCGCCACGCGACCCGGGCGCCGAACGCCAGCTCCTCGGCGGTGTGTTCGTAGGTTCCGGTGCGGTCGATCTCCGCCCGCACCGCGCGGACCCGGCGCTGCACGTCGCCCGCGCCCGGCTGTTCCGCGTGGAACCGGCGGAGGAAGTCCTCCGCCTCCCGCCGGTCCACCACGCCCACCCGGCCCGGCGCCGGACCCGGGGGAGCGCCCGTCGCCGGAGCGGCGTCGGAGCCGGACGAGTACGGACAGGCGCCGCTCGCGGGGACGGACTTCCGGCGGCGGCTCAGGCTGAAGATCAAAGGTGTTCCCTCCCGGGCTCATGACTACCGCATGAACACGGGCGGGCGCGGAGAGTAGGGCGTTCTCCGCCGGAGGAGGGAACCCCGCTGGTACGCTGCCGGGCTCCCTCCGCTCAGTCGGCCGTCAGGCCAGCACGACCGGGAGGTCGAAGAGGTCGTTCTGCGTGACGACCGGCTTGTTCCGCAGCTCCTCGCGGGCGACGGCGAGGCGCAGCCCGGGGAAGCGCGCGTACAGGGCGGGCAGGGCCACCGACGCCTCCAGACGGGAGAGGGCGGCGCCC
Organism: Streptomyces sp. NPDC051180; assembly: GCF_040689545.1. NCBI lineage: Bacteria > Bacillati > Actinomycetota > Actinomycetes > Kitasatosporales > Streptomycetaceae > Streptomyces > Streptomyces sp. NPDC051180. The sequence continues at coordinate 11,064 of NZ_JBFBBC010000017.1, read as the reverse complement.
GGGCAGACGTGCGGGCCGTGGCCGAAGGAGATGTGGCGGTTCGGCGTACGGGTCACGTCGAACGAGCCCGCCGTCGCGCCGTGCTGCTCCTCGTCCCGGCCGATCGCGCCGAACGACACGATCAGCGCCTCGCCCTTGGGCAGGATCCGGTCGCCCACCTCGATGTCCTCGGTGGCGAAGCGGATCAGCACGTGCGAGGTCGGCGTCGACCAGCGCAGCGTCTCCTCGATCACGTTCGCCCACGGCACCTCGCCGGAGAGCACCAGGGCACGCTGCTCCGGGTGGGTCTCCAGGGCGACCACGGCGTTCACGATGAGGCTGATCGTCGTCTCGTGCCCGGCCGCCACCATCAGCTGGAGGGTGTTGGTGATCTCCTCCGTGGTGAGCCGGTCGCCGCCCTCCGACGCCTCGATCAGCGCGCTGGTCAGGTCGTCCCCGGGCTTCTCGACCTTGCCCGCCACGATCCCCGCGAACAGCGTGCCCAGGTCCGCCATCATCTGCGGCACCTCCTCGGGCGGGGTCTGCGTCGAGAAGAACTTCTCGAACAGGGCCTTCATCCGCGGGTGGTCGACCGGGTCGACGCCCATGAGGTCACTGACCACGTTCATCGGCAGCGGGTAGGCGAACTCCGCCTTCAGGTCGACGACCTCGCCCGCCGGACGCTCGGCCAGCCGGTCCAGCATGCCCGTGGTCAGCGCCTCGATGCCCTCGCGCAGCCGCTCGACCCGGCGCGCGGTCAGCGCCTGCGCGACCAGCGTGCGCAGCCGGCGGTGCTCGTCGCCGTCGACCGTCAGCATCGACTTGCCGGGGTTCGCCAGGCCGATCAGCGGCCAGTCCATGGGTATCTCGCCGCGCTGCCAGGCGCCCCAGACGTCGATGTCCTTGACCAGGCGGGCGTCGGTGAGCAGCCGCCGCGCCTCGGCGTGACGGGTGACGGCCCAGCAGGCCACCCCGCCGGGCAGGACGACACGGGCCAGCGGGCCGGCGGCCCGCAGCCGGGCGCTCTCGCCGTCGAGGTCGGCGACGAACGGGTCCAGGGCGATGGCGTCGGCGGCGGCGTGGGCGTGCGGACAGGTCATCCGAGGGCTCCAAGGGCGGGGGTCGGGGTGTAGGTCACGGGGAGCGCGGAGAGACCGCGCAGCCAGGGCGAGGGGCGGCGGGCGAGGTCGGCCGCGGGGACCGCGAGGTCGACGTCGGGCAGCCGGTCGAGCAGCACCTCGATCCCGGTGCGCGCGATGGTCTCGGCGACCTCCTGGGCGGGGAACGGGCAGCGGTGCTCGCCGTGTCCGAAGGAGAGGTAGGCGTTGTTGCCGCCGGTGAGCCGGCCCGCGTCGGCGCGCACGTGCGGGTCGGAGTTGGCGGCGGCGAGACCGAGCAGCAGCAGGTCGCCGGCGCCGATGCGGCGCCCGCCGAGGTGGGTGTCGCGCGACGCCCAGCGGCCGGCGACGTTCTGGGTGGGGGTGTCCTCCCACAGGACCTCGTTCATGGCCTCGCCGACGCTGTGGCGGCCGCCCGACAGCGAGGCGGCGAACCGGTCGTCGGTGAGCATCAGCCGCAGCGAGTTCCCGATCCAGTCGGCGGTGGGCTGGTGGCCGGCGGCCAGCATGACCATGAGGTCCTGGGCGACCTCCTCGACCGTGAAGCCGGCCGTGTTGCCGAGCATCCGGGAGGCCACGTCGTCGCCGGGGGTCTCCGCCTTCGCGGCGAGCAGGCCGAACATCGACTCGGCCAGGTGGCGCTGGCCCTCCAGCGCGCCCTCCTGCCCGTTGATCATGTCGTTCAGGGCGGTGACGAGCCCCGGCCCCTGCTCGTCGGAGAAGCCGTAGACGCTGGCGAGGACGCGGACCGGCAGCAGCATCGCGTACTCGGCGATGATGTCGCAGGACCCCTTGCCGCAGAGGGCGTCGATGAGCTCGTCGGCGAACCGCTCGGCCCGCTCCTTCAGCAGGAACGGGTCGATCCCCTCCAGGGCCGAGGAGATGACGCCCGCACGCTCGCGGTGACGCTCTCCGACGGTGTAGAGAACGGACGGCTGCTTGCGGCCGATCATGGGCAGCAGCGGCCAGTCCGCCGGGATGGAGTCCCACTGGTTCCACAGCTCGGAGTCGCGGGAGAACAGGACCGGGTCGCTGGTGACCTGGTGGAGCTCGCGGTAGCCCAGCACCAGCCAGGCGGGGACGTCGCCGTCCAGCACGACGGGGGCGACGGCCCCGTGCTCGCGCCGGATCTGCCGGTACAGCTCGTTGGGGTCGGTCTGGAAGCGCGGCCCGCTCAGGGGGACGGGCGGGTGCTCGGAGAGGGTCACGGGGCGGGCTCCGGGATCGGCTGCGGGACCGGCGGCGTGGCCGGGGCGACGACGGTCCGCAGGTGCTCGACGAGCGAGATGAGGACCTGCTTGCTGGACTCGCGCGACCGGGCGTCGCAGAAGACCAGCGGAACCTCGTCGGCGAGGTCGAGGGCCCCGCGGATCTGGGCGGGGGTGTGGGCGGGACCGCCGAAGTCGTTGCAGGCGACGACGAAGGGCGTCCCGTGGTGTTCCAGGCGGTCGATGGCGTACCAGGAGTCCGCGAGCCGGCGGGTGTCGACGAGCACCACCGCGCCGAGGGTCCCGGAGAACAGCCGGTCCCACAGGAACCAGAACCGCTCCTGGCCGGGCGCCCCGAACAGGTACAGGACGTTGTGGGTGTCGAGCGAGATCCGGCCGAAGTCGAAGGCCACCGTGGTGGCCGACTTGGCGGCCACGCCGGCGGTGTCGTCGACGCCCTCGCCCGCCTGCGTCATCGTCTCCTCGGTGTTCAGCGGACGGATCTCGCTGACCGAGCGGACGAGGGTGGTCTTGCCGACTCCGAATCCGCCGACGACGACGATCTTCAGTCCGTTGTCGGCGGTGCTGTGCAGGGTCTGGCGCTGTTCAGAGGTTACGGAGTCCAACGAGCACCTGCTCCAGGATGTCGTGATCGGGAAGGCGGTACGACGCGCGGGGGTGCCGGGCGCTGATCCGGCCGGTGTCGTGCAGGTCGGCCAGGAGGATCCGTGTGATCGACACCGGCAGTCCGAGCCCGGCCGCGACCTCCACCACCGCGGTGGGGTAGCGGCACATGCGCAGGATCGCGGCGTGCTCGGACTGCATGCCGGGGACCGGGTCGCTCTCGGAGACCACGAGGGTCACCAGGTCGAAGGAGTCGGACCCGGCGCGGCTGCGGCCGCCGGTCAGGGTGTAGAGCCGGTCCGGGGATTCGTCCCGGCCCGGCCTGCCGCGGCTCATCCCCGGGGCCTCGCGACCAGGTGCTCGCCCAACTGCTCCACCAGCTCGGACATGTTGTGGCCCACGAGGCCGGCGTCGGCGTCCTCGTCGGCGACGACCGCGAGGTGGGCGCCCTCGCCGGCCTCCACGATGAACAGGATGCCGCCGTAGAACTCGGCGATCGCGGAGCGGACCCCGCCGGTGCCGTCGCCGAACTCCACGGAGGCACCGTGCGACAGGCTCTGGATGCCGGCGGCGATCGCGGCGAGCTGGTCGGCCTGGTCGACGGAGAGCTCGGGGGTGCGGCAGAGCTTGAGGCCGTCACGGGAGAGCACCAGGGCGTGCCGGGTGCCCGGGGTGCGTTCCAGCAGGCCCTCGAGGAGCCAGCTGAGCTTCTCGTCGGTGGTGGAGCCGGTCATTACGAGGTGCCTTCCGGGTACGGGGGGTTCGAGGACGGCGACGGCGTCCGCGGTGCGGACGTCGGGCCGGCCGGATCGGACGGTACGGAGGGGGTGCCGGGGCGGTCGCCGGAAGCGGCCGCGGTGGGCTCGGCCGGGGCGGACGGGGACGCGGGGTCCGCTCCGCCCTCGGGCTCGTCCTCCGGACGGGCGGTGGTGGCGCGGACCGCGCGGCGGAAGGTGCCGAACCGGCTCGCCGCGCCGGCCGCGGCGCCGCTGCGCGGGCCCTCGGCGGGCTTCCTCGCGGCTGCCTCCGGTCCCTCGGGGTGGGCGGCGGCCATGGCCCGGCCGCGCCGGCGCTGCGGCAGACCGCTCTCGCCGAGCAGCGGCTGCTCGCCGGTGGTCTCGGCGGCGCTGTCGTGGACGGCCTCGGGCTCGGGCACCGGAGCCGGCGCGGGGACGCGCGGCGCGGCCGCGGCGGCGGGGGAGGCGGGCGACGACAGGCCGCGCCCCGACACGGGGGGCAGGAGGTCGGCGGGGCCGGCCGCCGGTTCGGCGGACACGTGGCTGATCAGGTCCTGGGGCAGCATCAGCAGGGCGCCGGTGCCGCCGCGTGCGGAGGGGCGGAAGGAGACGGTGAGGCCGTGCTTGCGCGCGAGCCGGCCGACGACCGCGAGGCCGAGACGGGTGCCGGAGAGGCCGGCGAGGTCCTGCTGGGCGGCGCCGACGGCGGCCTCCGCGCGGCGCTGCTGCACGTCGCTCATGACGAGGCCGCTGTCCTCGATGGCGATGATGACGCCGGCGGGGACCTCCTCGACGTAGACGTGGACCTCGGCGGTGGGCGGCGAGAAGTTCGCGGCGTTGTCCATGAGTTCGGCCAGGGCGTGCATGACGCCCTCGGCCGCGTGCCCGGCGACGGCCGCGTCGCTGCTGGAGTGCAGCCGCACCCGCTGGTAGCCGCTGATGCGCCCCATGGCGCCGCGGAGGATCGACTCCATGACGATGGGCCGGGCCCAGCGCCGGCCGGACCTGGCCCCGCTGAGCACGGCGACGGAGTCGGCGAGCCGGCCCGCCTGCGCGGTGCGGTGGTCGAGGTGGAGCAGGTCGGTGAGGACGTCCTCGTCGGCGTGCCGGTTCTCCATCTCCCGGAGGTCGGCGAGCATGCTGGTGGCGAGCGCCTGCATGCGGCCGGCGGCGTTGGCCGCGGCGGCCATGGCGGCGGACCGGCCGGACTCGGCGCGGCGCAGCCGGGTCTCGAACCGCGCGGTCTCGGCGGCCCGTTCCCGGGTCAGCTCGGCGAGCGCGGCCGCGTGGGAGCGGGTGAGTTCGTCGGCCCGTGCGGCGTGGGCGGCCCGGGCGGCGGCGGTCTCCGCCTCCTGGCGTTCCCTGAGCGTGGCCGTCTCGCGCTCGGCGGTGGCGGTGAACCGGACGAGGTACGCGTCCTTGGAGGCGACTTCGGCGGCGAGGGTCTCGGCCCGGCGGCTCAGCGCGCGCGCGATCCGTCCGTACCAGGTCACGGCGAAGGCCGAGGCCGACAGGAGCAGGAGGCCGCAGGCGGCGAACCAGCCGAGCGGGGTGCGGACCTCGCCCGGTGCCGCGGCGACGGCGGCCGCGGCGAGCGCGCCGCCCGCGGCGGCGGTGAGCAACGAGGCGGTCAGGGCAGGACGGAAGGGGGTGGGTGACGCCGACATCAACCAGACTCTCGGGAGCGGGCACACAGGGAAGGGAGTCGCAACGACGGCACTATAGATCCGTTGTTGATCAGTTCGGAACTCTCGTGATCGTATCGGCATTCATTGAAGAGAATACTTTTCCGATACTGCGCCCAGAAGGTCCGAACTTGCTCGCCCCCCAGGAAGTACCGTGCGGTAAGCGCTTCCTGATCTCTCCTCGGTTCGCACCCTCGCCCTACTCCTGCCGGAGCGGCACCGGTTGGGCCTTCAGGCGATGGAGCGTGAAGCCGATTCCCGCCGGATCCAGCGGTCGGGTCGCTTTCTTGAAGAGATATTCGGCCCGCGCGTAGGACAGCCGACGGCGGCCCGTCTCCGGACACAGGTCCTCCCGCGGCGGCGTCCGCGCCGGACCCGGCCGCCGGTCGGAGAGGAACACCGGTCCCCGGGTCCGGCCCGCGAGCAGCACCGGCAGCAGCCGGGCGGTCCCCGAGCGCCAGTCGACCCACCGGTCGCCCGCGCGCCCCCTGCGGTCCTCCAGGTCCAGGTCCTCGACGTTCAGCGACAGCACGGCCGTCACCCCCGCCCCGGACTCGTGCAGCAGCCGCCACAGCGTCCGCTCCCGCAGCGGCACCCCGGGACCCTCCCACAGCGCGTCGAGCCGGGCCGCGCTCAACGGCCCCGGACGGGAGCGGCTCTCGGGCCGGCGTTCCAGCTCCGCCCCGATGCCGTCCAGGGACGCCCACGCGCCGAAGGACCGCACGGCCGAGCGGTGCCGGTTCCAGGTGCGGGCCGCCGCACCGCCCCAGGCGGTCGCGAACACCTCCGCCACCCGCCCCGCCGTCAGCGACGCCAGCGGCTGCTCCTCGCCGAGGGCCCGGCACAGTCGCCGCAGGGTCTGCCCGTACGCGTGGACGGTCGCCGCGTCGAGATCCGGACGGCCCAGGAAGGCCCGGGACGCCTCTCCCAGCGTCGGACCGGACGGCCCCGCGTCGGCGAACGTCCCGGCGCGACGCCGCAGGAAGTCCCGCTCGGCGGCGTTCCCGGTCAGCTCCGCCGCGCGCAGGAGCTCCCGCCTTGCCTCCTCGGAGCGGCCCAGGCGGGCCAGCAGATCGCCCCGGACACCGGGCAGCAGGTGGTAGTCGCGCAGCGCCGGGTCGGCGAGCAGCGCGTCGGCCACGTCGAGCCCCGCCTGCGGCCCGTACGCCATCCCCAGCGCCACCGCCCGGTTCAGCTGGACGACCGGCGTCGGCAGGAGACGCGCCAACGCCTCGTACAGCGAGGCGATCCGCGCCCAGTCGGTCTCCTCGGCCGTCCGCGCCTGGGCGTGGCAGACGGCGATCGCGGCCTGGAGCACGTACACGCCGGGCGTGCCGCCGGCCTCCCGCGCCCGCAGCATCGCGGTGAAGCCCCGCCGGATGAGCAGCGGGTCCCAGCGGCCGCGGTTCTGCTCGTGCAGCGGCACGGGCTCGCCCGCCGGTCCGGTGCGCGCGGCCGAGCGGGACGCCTGGATCTCCATGAGGGCGACCAGGCCGTGCACCTCGGCCTCCCGCGGGGCCAGTTCCGCCAGCAGCCGGCCCAGTCGCAGGGCCTCCAGGCAGAGGCCGGGACGCATGAGGTCGTCGCCTGAGGTGGCGGAGTACCCCTCGTTGAAGATCAGGTAGACGACCTCCAGGACCGAGGCGAGGCGCCCGGCCAGCTGCGGGCCCTCGGGCAGCTCGAACGGCACGGCCGCCTCCGCCAGCGTCCGCTTGGCGGCCGCGACGCGCTGGGTGATCTCCGCACCGGTGACCAGGAAGGCCCGTGCGATCTCCTCGACCGTCAACCCGCCCAGCAGTCGCAGCGTGAGCGCCGCCCGGGCGTCGGTCGACAGGACCGGATGGCAGGAGACGAGCATCAGCCGCAGGACGTCGTCCTGTTCGGGCTCCTGCTGCCGTTCGAGGTCCTGGGCGAGCTCCTCCTGTTTGCGCGTCAGCCGCTGCGAGCGCCGGATGTGGTCGACGGCCCGGCGGCGGGCGGTCGTCGTCAGCCAGGCCGCGGGGTTGTCGGGCACGCCGGAGACAGGCCACTGCTCCAGCGCGGCGACGAGCGCGTCCTGAGCGAGCTCCTCGGCGAGCCCGACGTCGCGCACCATCCGGGTCAGACCGGCGATGATCCTGGCCGACTCCGACTTCCAGACCGCGTCGATCGTGCGATGGGCGTCCACCGGCACGATGACAGCACCCGCCCCGGCTCGCCCGCAAGCCGGGACGGGTGCGCTGCCCGGCCGTGTCCGGTGCCGGGGCGGCACGGCGCCCCCACCGGCGCGACGGCCCCGGCCGTGCGGCGCCGGGGCCGGCGGCTCAGGGGCCGAAGACCTGCTGGACGACGCTCTCGCCGTCGCCGACGATCCGGCGGAAGCGGCGGGCCAGCTCGACCGCCTCCTCCTGGGAGCGGACCTCGATCAGCGCGAAGCCGACCACGGCCTCCTTCGCCTCGGCGAACGGCCCGTCGGTCACCGTGATCTCGTCGCCGGCCGAGGACACCAGCACGCCCCCCGGCTCCAGCCCGCCGGTGGCCAGCAGCACACCGGACGCCGTCAGCTCCTCGATGAACCGGCCCATCTCCGCGTACAGGGCCTCGTCGGGCGCGGTGTCGGAGGGCCGGCTCGTCATCAGGTAGCGCATGGGGTTCCTCTTCCTCGTCGACCGCATCTCGCCTGCGGTGCTGCCACCCCTACGTCGAACGGAGCGATGTGACAGGGAACGCGCGGCATTCCCTGTCACATCGCCGATTCGACGTATCAGTGACAAGGACGGCACCAACCCGAGAGGCCCGCCATGACCACGCTCCAGCACCCCGTCGCTTCCCCCGCCGCCACCACCGGGCGGACCACCACGCGGGCCCTGCTCGCCTGCGTCGCCGTCGCCTCCCCGCTGTGGGCGGCCGTCTCCCTGACCCAGGCCGCCACCCGCGACGGCTTCGACATCACCCGCCACCCGCTCAGCGCGCTCAGCACCGGCTCGCTCGGCTGGCTGCAGATCACCAACTTCCTCGTCGCGGGCGTCCTGCTCGCCCTCGGCGCGACCGGCCTGCGCAGGGCCATGCTCGGCACCGCGGGCAGCACCTGGGCGCCCCGGCTGGTGCGGATCGCGGGCCTCGGCATGATCGCCGCCGGGATCTTCGTCATGGACCCGGCCGACGGATTCCCCGCGGGCACCCCGTCCGGGCAGCCCGCCACCCTCACCTGGCACAGCTACGCGCACTTCGCCGCCGGGTCGGTCACCTTCACGTCGCTCATCGCCGCCTGCTACGTCCTCGGCCGCCACTTCCACCGCGCCGGCCGACGCGGATACGCCATCGCCTCCCGCGCCGCCGGCACCGCCCTGCTTCTCGGCAACGGCTGGGCGATGAGCGGCGGCACGGCCGGCACCCTGACCCTCGCCGTCGGAGCCGTCAGCGCGCTCCTCATGGTCGCGGCGGTGGCGCACCACCACCGCCGCGCCCTCTGAGGCCCCCGTCCGTTCGCGGGATCCCGCGCGGTGGGGGAGGCTCGGGAGAGCGGCGGGAGGACAGCCACGTCGTCCCCCGCCGGCCCCGGCACCACCGGCCGGCCGGACATCCCATCGGCCGGACATCCCATCGGGAGGGGCGAGTGGACGCGGAACAGCCTCGGGTCACGACGGACGAGCGCACCTGGAACGAGGCGATCCTGGGGGCCGTCTTCACCCAGGCCGAGGTGGGGTTCCACGTCCTGGACCAGGACCTGCGCGTGATCAAGGTGAACAAGGTCGCCGCCGGTCGGCGCGGCCTGCCGGTCGACCGGATCGCCGGACTGCCCGCGGCCGAGGCGTACGCCGCCCTCGGCGTCTCCTTCGACGAGGCGCTCCTGCTCGGCGTCCTCGCCACCGGCCGCCCGGTGACCGACCGGCTGGTCACCGGTCCACCCTCCGCCGGCACTCCCCGCTCGTCCGTCTTCTCCGTCTCCGTCCACCGCCTGGAGGACGGGGACGGACGCGTTCTCGGCCTGGTCGTCACCAGCACCGACGTCACCGCACGCGAGGGCGCCCAGGCTCGGCTCGCCCTCCTCCACGACGCACACGAGCGGATAGGCACCGGCCTCGACGTCGAGCGGACCGCCCGCGAACTCGTCCACGTGACGCTGCCCCGGTTCGCGGACTCCGTCGTGGTCGCCCTCACCGACACCGTCCTGCGGGGGAGGGACCCGGCCCTGGACGTCGGCGTCACGACCCCGCTGCTGCGCTGCGCCGCCGCCGGGCGGACGGCGGCGGGCCCGCCCGTACCGGACGTCGGACCGGTCCTGCTGCCGGGGATATTCGGCGACGAGCTGCCGAGGTCCGCCTCCCTCGTGGCCGGCACGGCGACGGGGGGCGTGCCCTCGCCCGACGGCGGACGCCCCGGCTCGGGCCTGGTGGTGCCGCTGACCGCCCACGGGAAGGTCCTCGGCGTCGTCGCCTTCCACCGCGCCGCGAGCGCCGAGCCCTACGGACCGGACGACCTGGCGCTCGCCGACGCCATCGCGGCCCGCACCGCGACCTGCCTGGAGAACGCCCTGCGGTTCACCCGCGAGCACATCGTGATGTACGCCCTCCAGGCATGGCCCCTGCGTCAGCACGAGGCCACCCAGCGGGCCGTCGACGTCGCCCAGAGACACCGCCCCGGCGGCACCGGCGCCGGTTCCTGGTACGACGTGATCCCGCTGCCCGGAGCGCGGGTCGCCCTGGTCGTGGGCCAGGTCGAGAACCCGGGGCTGAGCGCGGTGGCCACGATGAGCCGGCTGCGGACCGCCGTCCACAGCCTGACCACGCTCGATCTCGCCCCCCACGAACTCCTCGCCCGACTGCACGCCGTCACGCGCCGGCTCTCCGTCGAGCACACGAGGGGGCCGAGGGCCGACGAACCCACCGCGAGCTGCACGATCGCCGTGTACGACCCCGTCGACGGCCGGATCGACATCGCCCGCGCGGGCACGTCCCTCCTCGCCGTCGTGCGGCCCGACGGCTCGGTGGACGAGCGGCCCGTCGAGGACGGGCCGCTCCTCGGCGCCGGAGGACCGCCGTTCGCCTGCGCGACCGACGTCCTCCCCGAGGGCAGCACGCTGTGCCTGGCCTCCGCGCCCCCGCCCGGCGACGAGGGCGCCCGGACCGGGGAGATCGTGGCCGCGCTCGCCCGCCCCGACCGCCCCCCGGAGACGATGGCCGACGAGGTGGAACGGCTCCTCGCCCCCGACCGCGTCCTCCTGCTGGCCCGGACCCGCCGGCTCTCGTCCGACGAACTCGCCGAGTGGGACATCCCGTTCGACTTCGAGGCGGTCGGCACCGCCCGCGCGCTCGTCGAGGAGCGCCTCGATGCCTGGGACCTCCCGGTCGACCCCTTCACCGTCACGCTGGTCGCCAGCGAACTGGTCACCAACGCCATCCGCTACGGCGCCGAACCCGTCGTCCTGCGCCTCCTGCGGCAGGACGACGCACTCGTCTGCGAGGTCGGCGACGCCGGCCAGGCCGCCCCGAACCTGCGCCACGCGAAGGCGGTCGACGAGGGCGGCCGCGGGCTGCTGATCTGCGCCACGCTCGCCGAGGACTGGGGAGTGCGGCACACCGACGACGGCAAGACCGTCTGGGCCGCGATCGGCACCCGTCCCGGCGCCTCGGGGAGTTCCTAGGGCCTGTCGTCACATTCCCCTCTGCCCCGCGACGCCTGGCACGCGCTCTCGCCGCACCGGGCGAAAGCGCGAGTACGCCCAGTACGAGCA
>NZ_JBFBBC010000016.1:0-168873 GCF_040689545.1 Streptomyces sp. NPDC051180 | reverse complement strand
TTGGCACGCTGTTGAGTTCTCAAGGTGCGGACGCTTCCTTCGTTCCTGTTTCCAGGCCCTCCGGGCGCTTCCTTCGTTTCCGACTCTATCAGATCCTTTCGGTGTCTGATTCCCAGTCAGCGGGATTTGTCTTTGCGGCTGTTGGGCCGTTCCGACGAGTGAGACTTTAGCGGATTTCCTGCCTCCGACGCTAATCGGGCAGCTGCGCTCAGTCCTTCGAACGCGGATTCCTCATTTCGCAAAAACACACGGAAAGCGAGACGACACGGCAAAGCGTCGTCAGCTTCTGAGGATCTTGCGGAATGGCTGTCCGGGGCCGACCGGAGTCGGTGCTCACGTCGGACAACTCGGAGAACACTACGGATCGGGGAATCCCGTGTCAACCCCGGGCCTGGGGCGTAGCCTCTCCGTATGAGTACGCATGCGCACACCACCCAGTGGTGGGCCGCCTGACCGGCGGCCCGCACCGACGCATGTGACAAGCGGCCGCCGTCCCGGCGGCCGTTCGCGTATCCCCCTCCGGGGAGGCGGCCCTCGGGTCGGCGCCTGGAGCAGAGGGAGAACGAACGCGATGACGACGATCTTCAGCGGGGTCAAGCCCACCGGGCATCTGACGCTGGGCAACTACCTCGGAGCCGTGCGGCGGTGGGTCGAGGTGGACCAGCACCGGAGCGAGGCGCTGTTCAGCGTCGTGGACCTGCACGCGCTGACCGTGGAGCACGACCCCGCACGCGTGCGCCGGCTGAGTCGGCAGGCGGCCACGCTGCTGCTGGCGGCGGGGCTGGATCCGGAGAGGTGCACGCTCTTCGTGCAGAGCCATGTGGACGAGCACGCGAGGCTGTCGTACCTGCTGGAGTGCACGGCCACCGACGGCGAGCTGCGGCGGATGATCCAGTACCGGGAGAAGAGCGAGCGGGCGCGGGCGGCCGGCGAGGGCGTGCGGCTGTCGTTGCTGACGTATCCGGTGCTGATGGCGGCGGACATCCTGGCCTACGGGACGGACGAGGTGCCGGTGGGTGAGGACCAGCGGCAGCACGTGGAGCTGACCCGGGACCTGGCCGTGCGGTTCAACCAGCGGTACGGGCACACCTTCACCGTGCCGAGGGCGACGCAGCCGAAGGTGGCGGCGCGGGTGATGGACCTCCAGGACCCCACGTCGAAGATGGGGAAGTCGCACGCGAACGGCGCCGGGATCGTCTATCTGCTCGACGACGCGGAGACCGTGCGGCGGAAGATCATGCGGGCCGTGACCGACAGCGGTCGGGAGGTCGTCTACGACCGGGGGCTCCGGCCGGGGCTCGCGAACCTCCTCGATCTGATGGCCGCCGCGACGGACGGGAACCCGGAGGAGCTGGCCGGTGTATACGAGTCGTACGGATCTTTGAAGAAGGACACGGCGGACGCGGTCGTCGAGCTGCTGAGGCCGCTGCGGGAGCGGCATGCCGAGCTCGCGGCGGACCCCGGTCATGTGGACCGGGTGCTACGGGACGGGGCCGAGCGGGCCCGGGAGACGGCGCGGCCGGTGGTGGACCGGGCCTATCGGGCGATCGGACTGTTGCCCGCCGGGTGACGGAAGGCGTTGCGGTAGTCGCGCGGGCTGGTGGCGAGGTGCGAGGCGAAGTGCTGGCGCATCGTGATCTCGCTGCCGAAGCCCGCGCGGCGGGCCACCTCGGGGAGGGGGTGGTCGGTGCGTTCGAGGAGTTTCTGGGCGGCGGCGACGCGCTGGGTGATGAGCCAGTGCAGGGGGGTGGTTCCGGTGGTGGCCTGGAAGTGGCGGGCGAAGGAGCGGGGGGACATGCCGGCGCGGGCCGCGAGGCTCGCGACGGTGTGGGGTTCGGCGAGGTGGGCGAGTGCGTGGGCTCGGACGTCGGCCAGGGCGTCGGCGTCGCGGTCGGCGCGGGGGGTGGGGTGCTCGATGAACTGGGCCTGGGTGCCGGTGCGGAAGGGGGCGGTGACCATCGAGCGGGCGATGGCGGCGGCGGCCTCGGCTCCGTGGGCGGTGCGGACGAGGTGGAGGCAGAGGTCGATGCCTGCGGCGGTGCCGGCCGAGGTCCAGATGCCCGAGTCCTCGACGAAGAGGGCGTCGGGTTCGACCTGGACGGCGGGGTGGCGGTCCGCGAGGGTCCGGGCCAGGTGCCAGTGGGTGACGGCCCGGCGGCCGTCGAGGAGTCCGGCGCGGGCGAGCACGAAGGCGCCGGCGCAGAGCGAGGCGACGGGCACGCCGGCGGCGTGGGCGCGGCGGAGCGCGTCGAGGACGGGGGTGGGGAGGTCGGCGTCGGGGTTCTCGATGCCGGGGACCACGACGAGGTCGGTGGCGGTGAGGTCGTCGAGCCAGTCGAGCGCGCGGTCGGGGGTGAGGGTGAGTCCGCCGCGGAGGGGGACGGGGGTGTGCGGTTCGGCGGCGGCGCGGCGGAGCTCGAAGGGTGGGACGCCGCGGAGGGTGCGGTCGCTGTCCCAGACCTCGGTGATGACGGAGATGTCGAAGGCGCGGACGCCCGGGAAGGCGAGGAGCGCGATGCGCTGGGGGCGGGGCGCGGGTGACGGCGACACGTCTGGCAGTAAATCATCGATCGCTGTCATTCGCCCTGCTGGGAGGCGGGCCCCGGCGGGGGCACGATCGTGGGTATGGAGATCGCGGAGAACGCAGCGCTGGTGGTCATCGACGTGCAGAAGGGCTTCGAGGAGGAGTTCTGGGGGAAGCGGAACAACCCGGCCGCGGAGGGGAACATCGCGGCCCTGATCGACCTGTGGCAGGAGACGGGGCGTCCGGTCGCGTTCGTGCGGCACGACTCGGTGGAGGGTTCGCGGTCGCCGCTGCGGACGGGGTACGCGGGGAACGCGTTCAAGGACTTCGTCGAGGAGCGGCGTGGGAAGGGCTCCGGTCCGGAGCTGCTGGTGACGAAGACCGTGAACTCGGCGTTCTACGGGGAGCCGTCGCTGGACGGGTGGCTGACCGGGCTGGACGTGGCGCAGATCGTGATCGTGGGGATCCAGACGAACATGTGCAACGAGACGACGGCCCGGATGGGCGGGAACCTCGGGTACGAGGTGGTGTTCCCGCTGGACGCGATGCACACCTTCGACCTGGACGGTCCGTTCGGGTGGTCGCGGAGCGCCGACGAGCTGTCCCAGGCGACGGCCGTGTCGCTGCACGGCGGCCGCTTCGCGAAGGTCGTGTCGACGGAGGACGTGGTGAAGGGGGTGTCCGCCGGGGTCCGGTGACCCCGGCGGGGCCGGGTCAGCTGTTGCCGGAGGCGAGCTCGCGGCTGCGGTCGCGGGCGGCTTCCAGGGCGGCGATGAGGGCGGCGCGGACGCCGTGGTTCTCCAGCTCGCGGATGGCGCTGATGGTGGTGCCGGCCGGGGAGGTCACGGCTTCGCGGAGCTTGACCGGGTGTTCGCCGCTGTCGCGGAGCATCACGGCGGCGCCGATGGCGGCCTGGACGATGAGGTCGTGGGCCTGGGCGCGGGGCAGGCCGAGGAGGATGCCGGCGTCGGTCATGGCCTCGACGAGGAAGTAGAAGTACGCCGGGCCGGAGCCGGAGAGGGCGGTGGCGGCGTCCTGCTGGGACTCGGGGACGCGGAGGGTCTTCCCGACGCCGCCGAAGATCTCCTCGGTGTGGGCGAGGTGCCCGGGGGTGGCGTGGCTGCCCGCGGAGATGACCGACATGCCCTCGTCGACGAGGACGGGGGTGTTCGGCATGACGCGGACGACCGGGGTGCCGGCGGTCAGGCGGTCCTCGATGAAGGAGGTGGGGATGCCGGCGGCCGCGCTGATGACCAGGCGGTCGGCGGCGACGTGGGGGGCGAGCTCGTCGAGGAGGCGGCCCATGTCCTGGGGCTTGACGGCCAGGATGAGGGTGTCGGCGCGCTTGGCGGCCTCGGCGTTGGTGACGGTCTCGACGCCGTAGCGGGTACGGAGCTCCTCGGCGCGTTCGGCGCGGCGTGCGGTGACCAGGAGGTTCGCGGGGCGCCAGCCGGCGCGGATCATGCCGCTGAGGAGCGCTTCACCGATCTTGCCGGTGCCGAGGACTGCGACGGTCTGGGTCATGGCTCTGTTCACCTCGCCGGAGGGGGGTACGTGTCGTCATCCTCGCACCGGCGGGCCGGGTGGTGTGCGGGGTGTCCGAGGGGCGGTCAGGCGGTGCGCCGGCGGAGGGTGGCGGCGCCGAGGACGAGGACGAGGACGGCGCACCCGGCGACGACGAGCAGATCGCGCACGAAGGCGCCGGTGACGTCGGGGTGGCGGAGGACCTCGTTCATGCCGTCGACGGCGTACGACATGGGCAGGACGTCGGAGACGGCTTCGAGGGCGGGGGCCATCCGGTCGCGCGGGGTGAAGAGGCCGCAGAGCAGCAGCTGGGGGAAGATCACCGCCGGCATGAACTGGACGGCCTGGAACTCGGACGCGGCGAACGCGGAGACGAACAGGCCGAGGGCGGTGCCGAGCAGGGCGTCGAGGAGTGCCACCAGGAGGAGCAGCCAGGGTGAGCCGATGACGTCGAGGCCCAGGAACCAGACGGCGAGGCCGGTGGCGAGGGTGGACTGGACGACGGCGAGCAGTCCGAAGGCGAGGGCGTAGCCGCCGATGAGGTCGGCCTTGCCGAGGGGCATGGCGAGGAGGCGTTCCAGGGTGCCGGAGGTGCGTTCGCGGAGGGTCGCGATGGAGGTCACCAGGAACATCGTGATGAGCGGGAAGATCCCGAGGAGCGAGGCCCCGATGTTGTCGAAGGTGCCCGGGCTGCCGTCGAACACGTACCGGAGCAGGAAGAGCATCACGCAGGGGACGAGGAGCAGCAGGGCGATCGAGCGGGGGTCGTGGCGCAGCTGACGCAGGACGCGGGCGGCGGTGGCGAGGGTGCGTGCGGGGCTCATGTGCGGGGCTCCTCGTGGGCGGCTCGGGCGGCTGCGGCGTCGACGAGGTGCAGGAAGGCTTCCTCGACGGTGGCGGTGTCGTTGCGACGGCGGAGGTTGTCGGGCGTGTCGTCGGCGAGGATCTCGCCCTCGCGCATGAGGAGGAGCCGGTGGCAGCGTTCGGCCTCGTCCATCACGTGCGAGGAGACGAGGAGCGTGGTGCCCCGGTCGGCGGCGATCCGGTGGAAGAGCTCCCACAGGTCGCGGCGGAGGACGGGGTCGAGGCCGACGGTGGGCTCGTCGAGGACCAGCAGCTCGGGGGTGCCGAGGAGGGCGACGGCGAGGGAGACCCGGCTGCGCTGGCCGCCGGAGAGCCGGCCGGCGAGGGAGTCGGCGTGGGTGGTGAGGTCGACGTCGGCGACGGCCCGGTCGACGAGTTCGCGACGGTCGTGGCGGTGGGCGCGGCCGGGGAGCAGGACGGCGGCGAAGTAGTCGAGGTTCTGTCGGACGGTGAGGTCGTCGTAGACGGAGGGGGCCTGGGTGACGTAGCCGATGCGGGAGCGCAGTGCGGGGTCTCCGGCGGGGCGGCCGAGGACCTCCAGGGTGCCGCCGACCTTGGCCTGGGTGCCGACGATCGCGCGCATGAGGGTGGTCTTGCCGCAGCCGGACGGGCCGAGGAGGCCGGTGATCCGGCCGGCCGGGACGGTGAAGTCGAGGGAGCGGAGGACGGTGCGGTCGCCGCGGGTGGCGGTGAGGCGGTGGGCGGTGATGGCGGGAGCGGGGGCGGTGGGGGCGGGGTGTGTGGGGGCGGGGTGTGTGGGGGCGGGGTCGTGGGAGGCGCCCGCCGGGTAATTCACCATGTGATGAATAATGCGCCGGGGGGTGCGGGGCGTCAAGGACGGGGCGGGTGGCTGTTTCTCGGCGCGTGGCGGTTCGTGCGTGGCGCTTCGTGCTTTGCGCGGTGTGCTGGGCGCTGGGCGCTGGGCGCTTGCGGAAAGGGGGATGCCCGCGGCCCCTGGGGTGGGGTGCGGGCATCGGTGGCGGTGTGGGCCGGCGCGGGCCGGTGGTGGGGTTGTGCCCACCCGTTCCGCCCTTGCGGAACAGTTGCCCACAACGGGGTGGGCGCGGCGCTCGGTTATTTGCGCTTGGGGTTCTTGCGGGTGGCGGGGTTGCCGGTGCGGGAGGTGCGGCGCTTTTCGTAGCGGGTGACGGCGGTTTCGTACTCGGCGCGGTGGAGCTTTTCGCCGGGGGCCTCGAAGAGGCAGCGGAGGGCGTAGGCGAGGAGGGAGCCGATGAACCCGATGGCCTTGAGGCTGCGGAGGGACTCCTCGCGGGCGGGGTCGGCGGGCCGCCGGCCGAAGCCCTCCCAGGTCTTGCGGAAGGCGATGGCGCTGCAGACGGCGAACATGATGACGACCAGCATGTTGACGAAGCCACCGACGGCCGCGATCTCCAGCCCCTCGTAGGCGAAGCGCAGCACGAAGCAGGCCGCGACCGCGGCGGCCAGCGCGCCGAGCGCGAGGCCGGCGCGGCGCAGGGCGTAGCCGCCGCTGTGGTCGAGCCAGCTGGTGCCGAAGAAGCGGATCTCCTCCGGCTGCGGCCCGGCGGGCGTGCCGCCCGAGGGGCCGCCGGTCGTCTGGGGGGTCTGCTCGTCGTCGCTCACGAGGTCGATTATCCCCGGGACGGGGGTGTACGGGCTCAGACGCAGCGCGGTGCGACCATGCCGTCGCTGCCCGTGTGCACGTAGGCGTCGGAGACGTATTCGCCCGCTGCGATGCAGTCCCAGATGTTGGTGGTCCCGTACGGTCCGCCCACCCACTCGCCGTACTTCTGGCAGTGGATCGCGACGGTGGCGCCGAGCGCCAGGGTGCGCACGATCGCGTACTTGGTGCTCGGGCCCGAGCGCACGTTGACCCGGTAGCCCGGCGCGACCTCGTAGCGCGTGGCCGCGGCCAGCGTGTTCATGGCGTCCATGGTGTCCTCCCCCGTTGGCGGAAAAGCGCTCCGCCGAGTTTCACTCTCCGCGACGCGCAGGCTAGCAAGCCCCACCGACTTCGGGGGCGTCATGGACTAGGCTCCGTCGAGTTCGCGCGGGTGCGCGCGACGTGACGGGGAATCACACGGGGGTGGGCGATGCCACCGTTGCGCAGTACCGGATCCGACCGGGAAGCGGAGGGGCCCGAGTACGCGGGCGACTACCGCCTCCAGGCGTGTCTGGGAGCCGGCGGCATGGGCGTCGTGCACCTCGCGGCCTCGGCGTCCGGGCTCCGGCTCGCGGTCAAGGTCGTACACGCACGGTATGCGGAGGACCCCGAGTTCAGGGCGCGTTTCCGCCAGGAGGTCGCGGCCGCACGCCGGGTGAGCGGGGCCTTCACGGCGCCGGTCGTGGACGCCGACCCCGATGCCGTACGCCCCTGGATGGCCACGCTCTACGTGCCGGGTCCGACCCTCGCCGACCAGGTGAAGCGGAACGGCCCGCTGTCCCCCGCCGAACTGCGCCGGCTCACCGCGGGGCTCGCGGAGGCGCTGCGGGACATCCACCGCGCCGGCGTCGTCCACCGGGACCTCAAGCCCAGCAACGTCCTGCTCACCGACACCGGGCCCAAGGTCATCGACTTCGGGATCTCCCGGCCCGTCGACAGCGACCTCCACACGGAGACGGGGAAGCTGATCGGCTCGCCGCCGTTCATGGCGCCCGAGCAGTTCCAGCGTCCGCGCGAGGTCGGGCCAGCGGCGGACGTCTTCGCGCTCGGCTCGGTGCTGGTGCACGCGGCGACCGGGCACGGCCCGTTCGACTCCGACAGCCCGTACATCGTGGCGTACCAGGTCGTCCACGACGAGCCGGACCTCACGGGCGTGCCGGCGGAGCTGGCGCCGCTCGTGGCGCGCTGCCTGGCCAAGGAGCCCGCCGAGCGGCCGACCCCGGCGCAGATCATGTCGGCGCTGCTGCCGCCCTCGTACGAGGCGGAGGCGTTCATACCGGCGCAGCGGCGCCGGCCCTCCCTGCCGGAGGACGGTGACACCGGCCCCTCGCCCGCGTGGGACGCGGACACGCCGGTGCGGGCCGCCGCGCCGGTGCCGCCCCGTCGCCGGCGGCTGGTGGGGCGGATCCGTCCGCGTCCGACGGCCGCCGTCGTCGCCGTGCTGGCGCTGGCGGGAGCCGGGCTGTACGCGGCGCTGGGCGCCCCGGCGGGCGGCGTGCCCGCGGCCCCCGACCGCCCCGACGAGGTGGCGACGGTCTTCACCGGCTGGTCGGCGACCCTGCAGGAGAAGGGCCCGACCGCCGCGCCCGCCTGTACGCCGGGCAGCGGGGCGCTGTACTGCACGGCCCGCGGCGTCGGCCTCTCGCGGCTCGACCCCGTGACGGGCCGCGTGCTGTGGTCGCTGACCGCCCCGGTCGAGTCGGAGGCGCCGACCGCGCCGGTGCTGCTGGCGGAGGGTCTGGTGGGAGCCGCCACTCCGACGGGGCCGCTGAAGGCGTACGGGGCGGGCGACGGAGCGGCCGGCTGGAGCGCCGGCGGGGAGCTGCCCGAGGTGTACCGCGCGGCCGGCCCGTCCGTGGTGCTGACCGACGGGCGGGGCGGGGTCCGGGCGGTCGACGGCACGACCGGGAAGGAGCTGTGGCGCCACGGCCTGCCGTCCTTCACGGCGCCGGTGCTCGGCTCGTACGACGGCCCGTCCGGGCTGCTCACGGTCTCCGAGATCTCGGACGACGGCACGCGCACGCGGGTGGCCGCCCTCGACCCGCGGAGCGGCGAGACGGTGTGGCAGCGGAACATGGCCGGCGACCTCGACCCGGTGGGCCGCACCGGGGACGGTTCGCTGGTCCTCGCCGACCACTACGACACGTCGCTGGTCGACGGTCTCGTGCTGGTGGGCCCCGGAGACGACGGCGACGGCGCCGTGCGCCGGCTGAAGCTGCCCCACCGGCTCGACCTGCGCGGCATCGCCGTGGACGGGTCGGTGGTCCATCTGCTGGAGGCGGACGGGCATCTGACGGCCTTCGACACCGCGGCCGCCAAGGGCCGGGTGCTGTGGGACCTGGAGACGGCGGCCGGGAACGTCTCGCCGCCGGTCCTCGGGGCCGGTGGCCGTCTCTACTTCTCCGTGCAGGACGGGCGGCTGCTCGCCGTCGACACCGCGCGCGGGGCGCTGGTCGGCCAGACGCGGCCGCGGCTGCGCAACGGCCGGCTCGGCTACGCGCCGAGGGTGCCCGCGCCGGTGGTCGCCGGGGACCGGATCTTCGGCACGGCGCCGGACGGCTCGGTCTTCGCGGTGGACGCGCGCGATCCGGCGGCCTGGTGAGGCTGCCGGGGGCGGGGTACGACGGAGGGGAGCGGGCCCGGTGCCCGCTCCCCTCCGTCGTCGTCCTGGTGGTGCCTGGCGGGCTCAGCCCAGCTTCGTCACGTCCCTGACCGCGCCCTTGTCGGCGCTGGTCGCCATCGCGGCGTACGCGCGCAGGGCCGCCGACACCTTGCGCTGCCGGTTCTTCGGCTCGTACACGCCGTTCAGCGCCTCGCGGCGGGCGGCGAGGGTGTCCTCGTCGACCAGCAGCTCGATGGAGCGGTTCGGGATGTCGATCCGGATCCGGTCGCCGTCCTCGACGAGGGCGATGGTGCCGCCCGAGGCGGCCTCCGGGGAGGCGTGGCCGATGGACAGGCCCGAGGTGCCGCCGGAGAAGCGGCCGTCGGTGACGAGCGCGCAGGTCTTGCCCAGGCCCCGGCCCTTGAGGAAGGAGGTCGGGTAGAGCATCTCCTGCATGCCGGGGCCGCCGCGCGGGCCCTCGTACCGGATGACGACCACGTCGCCGTCGGTGATCTGCTTGTTGAGGATCTTCTCGACGGCCTCGTCCTGCGACTCGCAGACGACCGCCGGGCCCTCGAAGGTCCAGATGGACTCGTCGACGCCGGCCGTCTTCACGACGCAGCCGTCGGCGGCGAGGTTGCCGTGCAGGACGGCGAGGCCGCCGTCCTTCGAGTACGCGTGGGCCGCGTCGCGGATGCAGCCGCCGGCCGCGTCCACGTCGAGCGACTCCCAGCGCTCGGACTGGGAGAACGCGGTCGCGGAGCGGACGCAGCCGGGGGCGGCGTGGAACAGCTCGACGGCCTCGTCGGTGGCGGCGCCGCCGCGGACGTCCCAGGCGTCCAGCCACTCCTTGATGGAGCGGGAGTGGACGGAGTGGACGTCCTCGTCGAGCAGACCGGCGCGGTAGAGCTCGCCGAGGATGGCGGGGATGCCGCCGGCGCGGTGCACGTCCTCCATGTAGTACGTGCGGTCCTTGGCGACGTTCGGGGCGACCTTGGCCAGGCAGGGCACCCGGCGCGAGACCTCGTCCATGTCGGGCAGGCCGTAGTCGAGCTCGGCCTCCTGGGCGGCGGCGAGCAGGTGGAGGATCGTGTTGGTCGAGCCGCCCATGGCGATGTCGAGGGCCATGGCGTTCTCGAAGGCGGAGCGGGTGGCGATCGAGCGCGGCAGGACGGAGGCGTCGTCCTCGTCGTAGTACCGGCGGGTGATGTCGACGACGGTGCGGGCCGCGTTCTCGTAGAGCGCCTTGCGGCCGGTGTGGGTGGCGAGCAGGGAGCCGTTGCCGGGGAGGGAGAGGCCGATCGCCTCGGTCAGGCAGTTCATCGAGTTGGCGGTGAACATGCCGGAACAGGACCCGCAGGTCGGACAGGCGTTCTCCTCGATGCGGGCGATGTCCTCGTCCGAGATCTTCGGGTTCACCGCGTCGGAGATCGCGTCGACCAGGTCGAGGGTGCGGACGGTGCCGTCGACGAGGGTGGCGCGGCCGGACTCCATGGGGCCGCCGGAGACGAAGACCGTCGGGATGTTCAGGCGCAGGGCGGCCATGAGCATGCCGGGGGTGATCTTGTCGCAGTTGGAGATGCAGATCAGGGCGTCGGCGCAGTGCGCCTCGACCATGTACTCCACGCTGTCCGCGATCAGGTCGCGGGAGGGCAGGGAGTAGAGCATGCCGCCGTGTCCCATGGCGATGCCGTCGTCGACGGCGATCGTGTTGAACTCGCGCGGGATGGCGCCGGCGGCGGTGATGGCCTCGGAGACGATCCGGCCCACCGGCTGGAGGTGGGTGTGGCCGGGGACGAACTCCGTGAAGGAGTTGGCCACGGCGATGATGGGCTTCCGGCCGATGTCCGCGCCGGGTACACCGGAGGCGCGCATAAGGGCGCGTGCGCCCGCCATGTTGCGGCCGTGGGTGACTGTGCGGGACCTCAGCTCGGGCATCGTCGCTCGCTCCTCGTGATGGGTGTGCTTGCATTCGAGCGTACGCCGACGCTCCAAGATCTGGACAGGGTGTCCGGGATTCGGGACGGCTGTTCAGTCTTCGGTCAGGTAGCGCTGGAGGGTCGGGGCCACCTGGGCCACGATCTCCTCCGGGTCCGCGGAGGCCAGCGGCTCGACCTGGATCACGTACCGCATGATCACGACGCCGATCATCTGGGAGGCGGCCAGCTCCGCGCGGAGGGCCGGGTCCGGCACGTCCAGCTCGGCGGCGATCCGCTCCAGGAGCCGGCGGAGCACGAAGGTACGCAGCACCTTGGCCGCCGCCTCGTGGGTCAGCGCGGAGCGGACGGTCGCGAGGAGCGGGGCGCGGCTGACCGGGTTCTCCCAGACGCCGATGAAGAACCGTGCGAGCCGCTCGCCGAGGGCGTCGCGCGGGCCGGCGACGATCGCCGGGACGACGGCCGCGGGCTCGAAGGACACCTCGATCGCGGCGGCGAAGACGTCGTCCTTGGTCCCGAAGTAGTGGTGCACGAGCGCCGGGTCCACACCGGCCGCGCGGGCGATGCCGCGGACCGACGCCTTGTCGTACCCGCGTTCCGCGAACTCGGCGCGGGCCGCCTCCAGGATGCGTTCCCGCGCGCCCGGTCCGCTCTCCTCCTCGGTACGGGAGGGGCGGCCGCGCCGGCGCGGAGCCGGTTCCGTCACGGCCGCGGCACCCCGGAGGGGCGGGCCGCGGAGGCGAGGTGGAGCCGGGTGAAGGCCAGCGCCTCGGCGAGGTCGGCCTCGCGTTCGGCGGCTGACATCGCGCGGCGGGTGTTGACCTCGATGACGACGTGTCCGTCGAAGCCGGTGAGCGCGAGCCGCTCCAGGAGCTCGGCGCAGGGCTGGGTGCCGCGCCCGGGGACGAGGTGCTCGTCCTTCGCGGAGCCCTTGCCGTCGGCGAGGTGGACGTGGCCGAGCCGGTCGCCCATGCGGTCGATCATCGCCAGGGCGTCGGTGCGGGCGGTCGCGGTGTGCGAGAGGTCGACGGTGAAGTGCCGGTAGTCGTCCTTGGTGACGTCCCACTCGGGGGCGTACGCGAGCATCTCGCGGTCCTTGTACCGCCACGGGTACATGTTCTCGACGGCGAACCGGACGTCGGTCTCGTCCGCCATCCGCCAGATGCCGGAGACGAACTCCTTGGCGTACTGCCGCTGCCAGCGGAACGGGGGGTGGACGACCACCGTCGACGCGCCGAGCCGCTCGGCGGCGGCCTGCGCCCGGCGGAGCTTGACCCAGGGATCGGTGGACCAGACGCGCTGGGTGATGAGGAGGCAGGGGGCGTGCACGGCCAGGATCGGGACCTGGTGGTAGTCGGAGAGGCGGCGCAGCGCCTCGACGTCCTGGCTGACCGGATCGGTCCACACCATGACCTCGACACCGTCGTAGCCGAGGCGCGCGGCGATCTCGAAGGCCGTCGCCGTCGACTCCGGATAGACCGAGGCCGTCGACAGGGCGACCTTCGCATCCGGGATGCGCACCACTGGTTCTGCCACGGGGACAGGGTACGGGGCGGGCCGGGGGGCCGGAGGGTGGTTCAGGTCACGCCCGGTCCGGCCCCCCGGGTCACGCCCGGTCACGCCCGGTCGCGTCAGTGCTCCGGCAGGTGGTCCAGGCGCCGCAGGATGACGCCCTCGCGCAGCGCCCAGGGGCAGATCTCCAGCTCCTCGACGCCGAGCAGGTCCATGGCGCCCTCCGCGACCAGGGCGCCGGCGAGGAGCTGGCCGGCACGGCCCTCGGAGACGCCCGGCAGGGCGGCGCGCTCGGGGGCGGTCATCCCGGCGAGGCGCGGGACCCACTCCTCCAGGGACTTCCGGGTGAGGATCCGCTGCACGTAGAGGCCCTCGCCGGAGCCGGGCGCGCCGGCGATCCTGGCGAGCTGCTTGAAGGTCTTGGAGGTGGCGACGATGTGGTCGGGTCGGCCGAAGCGGCTGAACTCCCCGACCGTACGGGCGATCTGGGCGCGCACATGGCGGCGGAGCGCCTTGACGTCGTCGCCGGCCGCCGGGTCGCCCGGAAGCCATCCGGCGGTGAGCCGGCCCGCGCCGAGCGGCAGGGAGACGGCGGCGTCCGGGTCCTCGTCGATGCCGTAGGCGACTTCGAGGGAGCCGCCTCCGATGTCGAGGAGGAGCAGCTTCCCGGCGGACCAGCCGAACCAGCGGCGGGCGGCGAGGAAGGTGAGGCGGGCCTCCTCCTCGCCGGTGAGGACCTGGAGGTCCACCCCGGTCTCGTCCCTGACCCGGGCGAGGACGGCGTCGGCGTTGCTGGCCTCGCGCACGGCGGAGGTGGCGAACGGCAGCACCTCCTCGCAGCCCTTGTCCTCGGCGGCCAGGAGCGCGTCCCGGACGGTCGCGATGAGCCGCTCGACGCCGTCGGGTGCGATCGCGCCCCGCTCGTCGAGGAGTTCGGCGAGCCGGAGCTCCGCCTTGTGGGAATGGGCGGGCAGGGGGCGGGCGCCGGGGTGGGCGTCCACCACCAGGAGGTGCACTGTGTTCGAACCGACGTCGAGGACTCCGAGTCTCATGGGCGGAACGCTACTGCGCCCACCGTCATACGCTTGGTGTTGTGCCAAAGACGAAGAAGGCGAAGCCGGACAAAGACCGTGGCGGCGACGGCGGAGCGAAGGCCGCCAGGACCGCGCACGCGGCGAAGGCCGTGAAGGCGGTCAAGGTCGGGAAGCAGAAGCGGGGCAGGACGGAGGAACCGGACGAGAAGGGGCTGGACTTCGCGCGCGCGTGGGTCGAGTTCCCCGATCCGGCCGACGAGGAGCAGCTCTTCCGCTGTGACCTGACCTGGCTGACCTCCCGCTGGACCTGCATCTTCGGCAACGGCTGCCAGGGCATCCAGGAGGGCCGGGCGGACGACGGCTGCTGCACGCTGGGGGCGCACTTCTCCGACGACGACGACGAGAAGCGGGTCGCCGAGCACGTGGCGCGGCTCACGCCGGAGCTGTGGCAGTTCCACGACGTCGGCAGCGAGACGGGCTGGGTCCAGCTCGACGAGGACGGCGACCGGCAGACCCGCCGCTGGGAGGGGTCCTGCATCTTCCAGAACCGTCCCGGTTTCGCCGGGGGCGCGGGGTGCTCGCTGCACATCCTGGCGATGAAGGAGGGCCGGGAGCCGCTGGAGACCAAGCCGGACGTGTGCTGGCAGCTGCCGGTGCGACGGACGTACGACTGGATCGACCGCCCCGACGACAGCCGGGTGCTCCAGGTGTCGATCGGCGAGTACGACCGGCGCGGCTGGGGCCCGGGCGGCCACGACCTGCACTGGTACTGCACGACGGCGACCTCGGCGCACGTGGGCGGCGAGCCGGTCTACGTCTCGTACCGGCCGGAGCTCGTCGAGATGATGGGCCAGGAGGCGTACGAGGTGCTGGCCGGCCTGTGCGAGGCGCGGCTCGCCTCGCAGCTGCCGCTGGTGGCCCCGCACCCGGCGGACCCGGCGGTCTAGGCGTCCGGCCCGAGACCGGGGGTCCGGCCCCCGGTCTCGGGCCGTCGTGACCCGGCCCGTCACAGGGCCGGGCAAGGTGTCTGTCCGCGAGCCCGGCAGGATCGGCGGGACGCCCTTCAGGAGGACGGGTCCCCCGAAGACGGCGGCGTGCCCGGGTCCGAGGTCGTCGGCGGGGGGTCCTCTCCGGTCGGCGGCGGGGTCGTCGGTTCGGTGGTGGGCTCCGTCGTCGGCGGGGTCGTGGGCTCGGTCGTCGGCGGGGTGGTCGGTTCCGTGGTCGGCGGGGACGTGGGCGGGGTGGTCGGCTCGGTCGTCGGCGGGGACGTAGGAGGCGTGGTCGGCTCGGTCGTCGTGACCGGCGGGGGCGTGATCACCCGGTCGTCCGTCGGCGGCGGCGGCCGGTAGCCGTCGATCCGCACCACGGCGCCCGACGGGTTCACACCGATCCGTGCGCTCCAGGCGCCGAGGGGGGCGCGGCCGTGGTCGACGCGGACGGTGACGGTGACCGACTCGCCGGGGGCGAGCGTGCCCGAGGCCCGGGTCACGTACAGCCAGGGCGCGTCCGTCCACAGCGACCAGTCGACGGGGGAGCCGCCGGACGCGGTGAGCGTGAGGAGCGTCAGGTCGCCGTGGCCGCGCGCGGTGACGGTGATCCAGCCGGCGGCGGGCTCGCCGGGGCGGGACGGGGCGGGCGGTCCGCCGGGGCTGACGACCTCGACGGAGACGTCGGGGGCGCGGCTGCCCTGGGTGAAGCGGGGCTCGGGGGTGGCCCGGGCGTTGCCCGCGTTCTCGTAGTGGCGGCCGTCCGGGTCGGCCGTCCCGTCGGACTCGGGAGCGCTGACCCGGGCTCCCTCGCGGCCGCTCGCGTCCACGACCGGCGTGCCCCGGTAGGAGGTCCACAGGGCGAGGACGGGAGCGGCGACGACGGCCGCGACGACGGTGGTCGTCACCGCGCGGGCCCGCATGCGGTCGCGGCGGGCCACGTGGTCCTTGGGGTCCATGGGGAACCCGGTGGGGGCGAAGCGCGGGGCGCCGGCACGCGCGCGCGGGACGTGGAGCATCGCCATGTACGCGGCCGCCCGGGGCGCCTCGACGAGCGGCAGCCGGGCCGGGGGAAGCGCGGAGCCGCCGGGCCAGGGGCCGCCGGTGCCGACGCGCTCGGCCACCCGCCGGCAGCGCGGGCAGTCGTCGACGTGCCGGACGAGCTCGGCGCGCAGCGCGGCCGAGAGGAGCACCCGGTGGTCGCCGGTGAGCCGGGCGACGGTGGGGCAGCCGCCCGTCTCGACGACGGCGAGGGCGGCCCGGGTCCGCTCGACCTCGCAGCCGGCGGTGGCGAGGAGGTCGCGGGCGGCGGGCGGGTCCAGGGAGAGGACGGCGGCGACCTGGCGGCGGCTGAGGCCGTGCCGGACGGCGAGCTCCAGGGCCTCGCGCTGCTCGGGGGTGGTGCCGGCCGCCTCGGGCCAGGCGAGCGCGGCGAGTTCGGCGCGGCGCCGGTCGGCGGTCTCGTCGGAGACCCGGGGAGGTTCGGGGGCGGTGACGGCGGGGCGGCCGGTGTGGGCCCCCTGGCGCTTGCGGCGCTGCTCGCCGAGGCTGCGCAGGCAGGCCCAGCGGGCGAGGGCGTACAGCCAGGCCGTGCGGCCGTCCTCGTCGGAGGGGCAGCGGCCGTGGTGGCGCTCGGCGACGGCGAGGACGTCGCCGAGGACGGCGGTGGCCGTGTCGTGGTCGCAGAGCACGGAGAGGCAGTACGTGAAGAGGCCGTCGAGGGCGGCCTCGTAGCGGGCGGGGGGCCGCCGGCCGAGCGTCCGCGGTCCCCGGTCCGCGGCGCGGTGCGCCCGGTGGGCGCCGGTGGTGCCTGTGGGGGAATCCAGCCTGCTGCTCGTCACTGGGCGACCGTAGGCAAGCCGAGGGGCACTCTTCGTACCGGTTGAGCCATTCTCATTCTTACGGGTGAAGCTATCGCTCGAAAGGGGACACGACACGGGCGTTCCGACGGCGTGGCGTTCCCCCCTGTGGAGGACGGCGGCCCGTTGTCGGTGGCGGCGGATACGGTGAGGGACATGGCTGCCCGTACGAAATCCGCCAAGGAACGGCCCTCCTACCGCTGCACGGAGTGCGGCTGGCAGACGGCCAAGTGGCTCGGCCGCTGCCCCGAGTGCCAGGCATGGGGGACGGTCGAGGAGTACGGCGCGCCCGCCGTCCGGACGACCGCGGCCGGCCGGGTCTCCACCGCGGCCGTCCCCATCGCCCAGATCGACGGCCGGCAGGCGACGGCGCGGTCGACCGGCGTCGACGAGCTGGACCGGGTCCTCGGCGGGGGTCTCGTGCCCGGTGCCGTCGTGCTGCTCGCGGGCGAGCCGGGCGTCGGCAAGTCGACGCTGCTGCTCGACGTCGCGGCGAAGGCGGCGAGCGACGAGCACCGCACCCTGTACGTGACGGGCGAGGAGTCCGCGAGCCAGGTCCGGCTGCGCGCCGACCGGATCAACGCGCTGAGCGACCATCTGTACCTGGCGGCCGAGACCGACCTGTCCGCCGTCCTCGGCCACCTCGACGCGGTGAAGCCGTCGCTGCTGATCATGGACTCGGTGCAGACCGTGGCCTCCCCGGAGATCGACGGCGCGCCCGGCGGCATGGCGCAGGTCCGCGAGGTCGCCGGGGCGCTGATCCGGGCCTCCAAGGAGCGCGGGATGTCCACGCTCCTCGTCGGCCACGTCACCAAGGACGGGGCCATCGCGGGCCCGCGCCTCCTGGAGCACCTCGTCGACGTGGTCCTGAGCTTCGAGGGCGACCGGCACGCGCGGCTGCGCCTGGTCCGGGGCGTGAAGAACCGGTACGGGGCGACCGACGAGGTCGGCTGCTTCGAGCTGCACGACGAGGGCATCACGGGCCTGGCCGACCCCTCGGGCCTCTTCCTGACCCGCCGCGACGTGGCCGTGCCGGGCACCTGCCTGACGGTCACCCTGGAGGGCCGCCGCCCGCTGGTCGCCGAGGTGCAGGCGCTGACGGTGGACTCGCAGATCCCGTCGCCGCGGCGGACCACCTCCGGTCTGGAGACCTCCCGGGTCTCGATGATGCTGGCGGTGCTGGAGCAGCGGGGCCGGATCAGCGCGCTGGGCAAGCGGGACATCTACAGCGCGACCGTGGGCGGGGTGAAGCTCACCGAGCCCGCCGCCGACCTGGCGATCGCCCTCGCGCTCGCCTCCGCGGCGAGCGACACCCCGCTGCCGAAGAACCTGGTGGCGATCGGCGAGGTGGGGCTCGCGGGCGAGGTCCGTCGGGTGACGGGCGTACAGCGCCGGCTCGCCGAGGCACACCGGCTGGGCTTCACCCACGCGCTGGTCCCCTCGGACCCCGGCAAGGTGCCGGCGGGCATGAAGGTGACCGAGGTCGCGGACATGGGCGACGCCCTGCGGGTGCTGCCGCGCAGCCGCCGTGCGAAGGCGCCGGAGGGTGCCGAGGGTTAGCCGCCGGTCAGGGTGGGGACGCCTTTCGGACCACCCCGGATCGGTCGTGGGCGGAGGGCGGCGGGGTGGTGTCGCTAGACTTTGCCCTGGTCTCGCCCATCCGTACGAGCCGGAGGAGTGCAGTGGCAGCCAAGGACGGGGCAGCAGCTCCTGGAAAGTCCGGCGCGGGCTCCGGCAACGAAGCACTGATGCGCGCCGCCCTGAGCGCGGTCGCGCCGGGCACCGCGCTGCGCGACGGCCTGGAGCGGATCCTCCGGGGGAACACCGGCGGGCTCATCGTGCTCGGCCTGGACAAGACGGTCGACTCGATGGCCACCGGTGGTTTCGTGCTGGACGTCGAGTTCGCCGCCACGCGCCTGCGTGAGCTGTGCAAGCTCGACGGCGCGCTCGTCCTCGACAAGGACATCACCAAGATCCACCGTGCCGGCGTGCAGCTGGTCCCGGACGCCTCCATCCCCACCGAGGAGACCGGCACCCGGCACCGCACGGCCGACCGGGTCTCCAAGCAGTGCAACTTCCCGGTGGTCTCCGTCTCGCAGTCGATGCGGCTGATCGCCCTGTACGTGAACGGCGAGCGGCGGGTCCTGGAGGAGTCGGCCGCGATCCTGTCGCGCGCCAACCAGGCCCTCGCGACCCTGGAGCGGTACAAGCTCCGCCTCGACGAGGTGGCCGGCACGCTCTCCGCGCTGGAGATCGAGGACCTGGTCACGGTCCGGGACGTCACCGCGGTCGCCCAGCGCCTGGAGATGGTCCGCCGGATCGCCACCGAGATCGCGGAGTACGTGGTCGAGCTCGGCACCGACGGGCGTCTCCTCTCGCTCCAGCTCGACGAGCTGATCGCGGGCGTGGAGCCGGAGCGGGAGCTGGTGATCCGGGACTACGTGCCGGAGCCCACCGCCAAGCGCGCGCGGACCGTGGCCGAGGCGCTCACCGAGCTGGACGCGCTCACCCACACCGAGCTGCTCGAACTGCCGGTCGTGGCCCGGGCGCTGGGGTACAGCGGTTCGCCGGAGACCCTCGACTCGGCCGTGTCGCCGCGCGGGTACCGGCTCCTCGCGAAGGTGCCCCGGCTGCCGGGCGCGATCATCGAGCGGCTCGTGGAGCACTTCGGCGGGCTGCAGAAGCTGCTCGCGGCGAGCGTGGACGACCTCCAGACCGTCGACGGCGTCGGCGAGGCCCGCGCCCGCAGCGTCCGCGAGGGCCTGTCGCGGCTCGCGGAGTCCTCGATCCTGGAGCGGTACGTCTGACCCGTGGGCCGCACGTCTGACCCGTGGCCGTACGTCTGACCCGTGGCCGTACGTCTGACCCGTGGGCCGTGCGTACGGCCCGATGGGGAGGTACGTACGGCCCGATGGGCGGTACGTGGGAACCCCCTGGGCGTGCCCGAGGGGGTTCCGGTGGTGGTGCGGGCCGTCAGTCCTTGGTCAGCCTGAAGGAGGCCGGCGGCACCTTGGCACCGGCCATGGCGGCCTCCACCAGGTAGGTGCCGGGGCCGGCCGGGCCCGCCGGGGCGGTGGCGCACTGCGGGGCGCTGCGCCCGCGGTCCCACTCCACGGTGTGGGTGACGGTGGAGTGGGCGGGGACGCGCAGCAGGACCGGGTTGCCGGGGCGCGGGCAGTCGCCCGAGGACCAGACCGCGTCGTCCCGGGCGTCGCTGATCGTCAGGACCGCGGCACGGGGGCCGAAGTCGGCCTTGCACGCCGTGGCGGAGGTGTTCCGGGCGACGAGCTGGAAGCGGGGCTTCTCGCCCGCCTCGTAGGAGATCTTGGTGGTGCGGAGCGTCAACTGCAGCGCTCCTGCGGGGCAGTTCGGGAGCGTGGAGTTCGCCGGGACCTGCTGGCCCGCGCCGGTGCCCGCGCCGCCGTCGCCGCCGGCGCCGTCGGTGTCGCCGTTCTTGCCGCCGCTCTCGGTGCCGGAGTCCGCGCCGCCGTCGGTGCCCGCGTCCCCACCCGTGGCGCTGCCCGTGGTGGCGCCGTCGGAGTCACCGGAGTCGCCGGAGTCGTCCGACTCGTCGCGTCCACCGGGCTGTTGGCTGATCGCGGGGCCGCTTCCGGAGGGACCGGGGGTGATGGAGGGCGGGGTGGGCGACGAGCCGTTGGCGCCGTCGTTCCCCTTCTTCCCGCCCCCGCCACCGGAGGTGACGGCCCACACGGCGAGCAGGGCGAGAAGCGCCACCAGGCATACCGCGACCGCCCTCCGTCGCCAGTAGATGGTGGAGGGAAGCGGCCCGACCGGATTGCGCAAAGATCCCACGACCCGAACCTTACGAGAGATCCGGCCCAACTCCCGCCCCACCCGCCGCCCGAGACGGCAAGTTTTGCCGATGATCACATCCACGGGTTCCGGGAACTTTTCCTCGAACCCCGCTGTAAATCGGGGGGAACCGGAGCGAATCGCGAGCCCCTCCTTTCGTCGGGGGTCGATCTGGCCGTCGGCCCGGGGCGAGGCACCCGGAATTCCGGTTAGCGTCGTCCACCATGAACACCCTCCTCGACCTCTCCGACCGTCTCTATCTCGACGTCGCCGACTTCGCCCACTCCACCCCCCACTGGTTCCAGTGGCTCGCCGAGGTCTGGACCGAGGCCGGACTGCTGCTCTTCGGCGTGCTGTTCCTGGCCGGCTGGTGGCGTTCGCGCGAGGGGTCGAGCCGGGCGATGGCGCTCGCGCTGCTCGCCCCGCTCGCCACCGCCTTCGGGTACGTGGTGAGCGAGGCGTTCAAGTCGCTGGTCGACGAGGAACGGCCCTGCCGGGCGGTGGCCGGGGCACCCGCCTCGCTCGTCGCCTGCCCGCCGCACGGCGACTGGTCCTTCCCCAGCAACCACTCGGCCATCGCCGGCGCCGCCGCGATCGCGCTCGCCCTGTCCTGGCGCGGAATCGTCTGGCTGACCGTGCCGATGGCGCTGCTCATGGCGTTCTCCCGGGTCTTCGTCGGCGTGCACTACCCGCACGACGTCACCGTCGGCCTGCTGGTCGGCGCCCTGGTCGCCTTCGTCGTGATGCGGGCGGCCCGGCGGCCCGTGGGGTCCCTGGTGGGGACGGCCAGGTCGAGCCGGAACTCGGCCGTGGTGTGGTGCGCGGGGCGCGGACAGGCGGCGCACGCCGCCACACACGCTCCGGCGCACTCCGAGCAGCCCCGGCGCGCACGCCACGGCGCTTACTGATCACGTCGCGGACGTGCCAGGATCGGGGGTGCCATGACTTCCATCGACACTCCCCCCGCCTCCGAGAGCCCCGTGGCCCCGGCGCTTCCCGCCTCGCTGCACGGGCCCGTCCTCGCCTGGTTCGACCGGCACGCCCGCGACCTTCCCTGGCGCCGCCCCGAGGCCGGCGCCTGGGGGGTCATGGTCAGCGAGTTCATGCTCCAGCAGACCCCGGTCGTCC
The DNA here is from genome assembly GCF_040689545.1 of Streptomyces sp. NPDC051180. NCBI lineage: Bacteria > Bacillati > Actinomycetota > Actinomycetes > Kitasatosporales > Streptomycetaceae > Streptomyces > Streptomyces sp. NPDC051180. The sequence continues at coordinate 147,448 of NZ_JBFBBC010000016.1, read as the reverse complement.
GGGTGCTGCCGGTGTACGAGCAGTGGCTCGCGCGCTGGCCGCGCCCGGCCGACCTGGCCGCCGAGGCGCCCGGCGAGGCGGTCCGCGCCTGGGGCCGGCTCGGCTATCCGCGCCGGGCCCTGCGGCTCCACGCGGCGGCCGTGGCCATAACGGAACGGCACCGCGGCGACGTTCCCAGCGACCACGGACAGCTTCTCGCGCTGCCCGGCATCGGCGAGTACACGGCGGCGGCGGTGGCCTCCTTCGCGTACGGGCAGCGGCACGCGGTCCTCGACACCAACGTGCGCCGGGTCTTCGCGCGCGCGGCGAGCGGCGTCCAGTACCCGCCGAACGCGACCACGGCCGCCGAGCGGCGGCTGGCCCGGGCCCTGCTGCCCGAGGACGAGGGGACGGCCTCCCGCTGGGCCGCCGCCTCGATGGAGCTGGGCGCGCTGGTGTGCACGGCGAAGAACGAGGACTGCGGGCGCTGCCCGATCGCCGAGCGGTGCGCCTGGCTGCAGGCCGGGAAGCCCGCGCACGACGGTCCGCCGCGGCGCGGCCAGACGTACGCCGGTACCGACCGGCAGGTGCGGGGCCGGCTGCTCGCCGTCCTGCGCGAGTCGGCGGACCCGGTGGGCCAGGCGGCGCTGGACGTCGTCTGGGACGAGCCGGTGCAGCGGGCCAGGGCCCTGGACGGGCTCGTCGCCGACGGCCTCGTCGAGCCGCTGGACGGCGGCCTCTACCGCCTCCCGCTTTCCTAGGGCCTCCCGGATCCTGCCCGGCCCGTGGTGGGGGCGGCGCGCACGCTCGCCGCGTCGTCCCCCGCCCTTCCCCTCGCCGGGCCGTTCCCACACCCTCTCCGCCCCCGCTGTTACACAACCGATGGGTAGCCGTGCGTCCGCCGACGGCTGCCCCGCACAGCTCCGTGACAACCGCTCCGTAGCGTCGGCGACGACACGAGGAACAGAGCTGGTCACGGGGATCGGAGGCGGTTCGGATGAGGCACGGCGAGGTGCTCGACTTCGAGGAGTACGTACGCACACGGCAGGACGCGCTGCTGCGCAGCGCCCGCCGGCTCGTCGCCGACCCCGTCGACGCCCAGGACCTGCTCCAGACGGCACTGGCCCGCACCTTCGGCCGCTGGGACGGCATCGCCGACAAGTCCCTGGCCGACGCGTACCTGCGCCGGGTCATGATCAACACCCGGACCGAGTGGTGGCGCTCCCGCAAGCTGGAGGAGGTGCCCACCGAGCAGCTCCCCGACGCGTGCGTCGACGACCCGACCGAGCAGCACGCCGACCGTGCGCTGCTCATGGACGTCCTGAAGGTGCTGGCCCCGAAGCAGCGCAGCGTCGTCGTCCTGCGGCACTGGGAGCAGATGAGCACCGAGGAGACGGCGGCGGCGCTCGGCATGTCGACGGGTACGGTGAAGTCGACGCTCCATCGCGCGCTCGCCCGGCTCCGCCAGGAGCTGGAGAGCCGTGACCTCGACGCCCGCGCCCTGGGGCGGACCGGGGAGCGGGCGGCCGTACGACGTGACGAAGGGGGGCGGGAGCGGTGCGCGGCGTAGACGACGGAGACGGCGGAGGCAGACGCCAGGACGGCGGCCCCGGCACGAGCGGCGGCGACGCCCGGTTCCCGACCGGACGGCGCCGCCCTCGGCGTACTCCCCGGGCGACGGGGGCGACGGCGGTGGCCGGGCTGGTCGTCGCCGCCGCCGGGCTCTCCCTGGCCGCCTGTTCCACCGGCGGCACCGGCTCGCGCGACGAGGGCGCGGCCCGCACCGACGAGGTGGCCGCGGCCGCCCCCACCCCCTCCGCCTCGGCGACCGAGGGGCCGCAGTCGGCCGAGCGGGTGGATCCGATCGCGCTGCTCAAGGCCGACCCGAAGATCGGCGAGCGGCTCAAGGCGGATCTGAAACCGTGCGTCGCCGACGCGTACCCGGTGGACGCCTCCTACGGGAACCTCACGAACGCGGCGGCCCCCGACGTCGTCGTGAACGTGATGACCTGCGGCGACGCCGTGGGCATCGGCACGTACGTCTACCGCATGCGCAGCGACCGGTACGAGAACGTCTTCATGGCCGAGGACGCGGCGGTCTACGGCACGATCGACCGGGGGGACCTCGTCGTCACCAAGCAGGTGTACGCGGAGGGCGACCCGGTGGCGTACCCCTCGGGCGAGGACGTGATCACCTACCGCTGGTCGGGGAACAGGTTCACCCAGCACGACTGGGTGCACAACGACTACAGCCGGGCGGTCGGCGACGACCCCGGGGTGACGCCCTCGCCCAGCGCACCGGCCGCCGACTGAGCCGCGGCCCCGCCGCGGCCCGTACCCACCGACCCTGACGACCGCCCGCCCACGACCTGCCGCATCCGACCGACGCCTCCGCTTCCCGCCTCCACTCCCCGAAGGGCACGCACGATGGCCGAAACCCATGTCCTGTTCGTCGAGGACGACGACGTGATCCGTGAGGCCACCCAGCTCGCCCTGGAGCGCGACGGCTTCCGCGTCACCGCCATGCCCGACGGGCTGTCCGGTCTGGACGCCTTCCGGGCGCAGCGCCCGGACATCGCGCTGCTCGACGTGATGCTGCCGGGCATGGACGGGGTCAGCCTCTGCCGCCGCATCCGCGACGAGTCCACGGTGCCCGTCATCATGCTGTCGGCGCGCGCCGACTCGATCGACGTCGTCCTGGGGCTGGAGGCCGGGGCCGACGACTACGTGACCAAGCCCTTCGACGGCTCCGTGCTCATGGCCCGCATCCGGGCCGTGCTGCGCCGCTTCGGACACGCGGGCGGCGCCGGCGGCGAGCACGGGGAGGCGCCGGGCGACGGCGGGATCCTCGCCTTCGGCGAGCTGGAGGTCGACACCGACGGCATGGAGGTCCGCCGGAGCGGCCGGCCGGTCGCCCTGACCCCGACCGAGATGCGGCTGCTCCTGGAGTTCTCGGCCGCACCGGGCACCGTCCTGTCCCGGGACAAGCTCCTGGAGCGGGTCTGGGACTACGGCTGGGGCGGCGACACCCGGGTCGTCGACGTCCATGTGCAGCGGCTGCGCGCCAAGATCGGCCAGGACCGGATCGAGACGGTCCGCGGCTTCGGCTACAAGCTCAAGAGCTAGCCCGGCATGATCCTTTTCCCCTCCACACCCGCCCCCGCCCCCTCGCCCGAGACGGGCCCGGTCCGGTGAAGCTCCGTCCCCTGAGGACCGGGGTCCGCTGGAAGATCGCCGTCGCCATCGCGGCGGTCGGCGCGCTCATCGCGGTCACCCTGAGCATCGTCGTGCACAACGCGGCCCGGATCTCGATGCTCGACAACGCGCGCGAGGTCCAGATGGAGCGGCTGCTCTTCGCCCAGCGGATGTACGAGACGTCGAAGCCCAAGGAGCCCCGCTTCGGCACGAAGATCAACGACCCGGCGCTGCCGCCCCAGCTCGACCAGCTGATGCGGGACAAGCGGCGGGGCACGTTCGTGCAGGAACACCGGCACGGCGGGCCGCCCGACGTGTGGGCCGCGGTCCCGCTGGCCAGCGGCGACGTGCTGTCGCTGCACATCCCCTTCGCCGACCGCAGCGCGACGATCATGAGCGACCTGGACCGGGCCCTGGTCATCGGCTCCGTCTCGGTCGTCTTCGGCGGCTGCGCGCTCGGCGTCCTGATCGGCGGCCAGCTCTCGCGGCGGCTGCGGAAGGCCGCCGTCGCGGCCGGCCGGGTCGCGCAGGGGAACACCGGGGTCCGGGTGCGGGACGCCGTCGGCGGGGTCGTACGCGACGAGACCGACGACCTGGCGTGGGCCGTCGACGCCCTCACCGACGCCCTGAACGAGCGGATCGAGGCCGAGCGGCGGGTCACCGCGGACATCGCGCACGAGCTGCGCACCCCCGTGACCGGGCTCCTGACGGCGGCCGAGCTGCTGCCGCCGGGGCGTCCGACGGAGCTGGTGCGGGACCGGGCGCAGGCGATGCGGACGCTGGTCGAGGACGTGCTGGAGGTGGCCCGGCTCGACAGCGCGTCGGAGCGGGCCGAGCTCCAGGAGATCGCGCTCGGCGAGTTCGTGGAGCGGCGGGTGCGCGCCCTCGACCCCGAGGTGCTCGTCCGGGTCGTCCACGACTCGTGGGTGAACACCGACCCGCGGCGGCTGGAGCGCGTCCTCGGCAACCTCCTGGCGAACGCGGCCAAGCACGGCAAGCCGCCGGTGGAGGTCACCGTCGAGGGCCGGGTGGTCCGCGTCCGCGACCACGGTCCCGGCTTCCCCGAGGCGCTCCTCAAGGAGGGGCCGAGCCGGTTCCGTACCGGGACGAGCGACCGCGCGGGCCAGGGCCACGGCCTGGGGCTGACCATCGCGGCGGGTCAGGCGCGGGTCCTTGGTGCCCGGCTGACCTTCCGGAACGTCGCCGCCGAGGCGGCGCCGAACGGCGTCGGCGGCGCCATCGCCGTCCTGTGGCTGCCGGACCACGCCCCGACGAACACGGGGAGCTTCCCGGTCCTGCGGCCGGAGTGATCCGCGGGCCTCGGGGAGCCTGCGGGTCTCGGGGGTCCGTGGGGTCCCGGGGGACCGTGGGGTCTCGGGGGTCCGTGGGGTCTCGGCGCGGTGGTCTCTCGGGGCGGTGGACCGATACGGCGGTGGACGGATACGGCGGTGGACGGATACGGCGGTGGGGCGGGCCCTGGGAAGGACCCGCCCCACCGCCGTATCCGTGCCGGGATCAGACGGTCTCGGCGACCTTCGCGGTGTCGTCGCCCGCCTCGGTCTTCGGCTCCGCGGCCGGTCCCGCGCCGCGGAGCGTCACCTCCTTGACGAAGAAGGCGAGCGCGAAGCCGAGGACGGCGACCGCGGAGGCCAGCAGGAAGGCGCCGTGGGTGCCGGTGGCGACCGCGTGCTGGTACGCCTCGCGGAGCGCGGCCGGCAGCTTGGCCAGGCTGGCCGCGTCGAGCTGTGCGGTCCGCTCGGTCAGCCCGGAGCCGCCGCGGGCGGTCATCTCGTCCTGGACGCGGCTGGTGAAGAGCGCGCCCATGACGGCGACGCCGAAGGACGAGCCGAGCGTCCGGAACAGGGTGGTGGAGGAGGAGGCGACGCCCATGTCCTTCATCTCCACGCTGTTCTGGGCGACCAGCATGGTGATCTGCATGAGGAAGCCCATGCCCGCGCCGAGGACGGCCATCCAGACGCCGGAGACCAGCCGCGAGGTGCCGGTGTCCATGGTGGAGAGCAGGAAGAGGCCGGCCACCATGAGCGCCCCGCCGGCGATCGGGAAGACCTTGTACTTGCCGGTGCTGGTGGTGACGCGGCCGACGACCAGCGAGACGACCATCATCGACAGCAGCATCGGCAGGAGCAGCAGGCCGGAGTTGGTGGCCGAGGCGCCCTGGACGGACTGCTGGAAGATCGGCAGGTAGAGGACCGCGCCGAACATCACGAAGCCGGTGATGAAGCCGATCAGGGACATCAGGGTGAAGTTGCGGCTGCGGAAGATGTGCAGCGGCATGATCGGGTCGCTCGCGCGGGTCTCGACGAAGAGGAAGGCGGCGAGCGCGGCGGCGCCGCCGACCGCGAGGCCGATGATCGTGCCGGAGCCCCAGGCGTACTCCGTGCCGCCCCAGGTGGTGACCAGGACGATCGCGGTGATGCCGACGGTCAGCAGCCCGGCGCCGAGGAAGTCGATCCGGGTGCCGGTCGCGCGCTGCTTCTTCGGCAGGTGCAGGACGGTGGTGACCATGGCGAGGGCGACGACGCCGAGCGGCAGGTTGATGTAGAAGGACCAGCGCCAGCCCCAGTGGTCGGTGATGGTGCCGCCGACGAGGGGGCCGCCGATCATGGCGAGGGCCATCACGCCGGCCATCATGCCCTGGTACTTGCCGCGCTCACGGGGCGGGATGAGGTCGCCGATGATCGCCATGACGCCGACCATGAGGCCGCCGGCGCCGAGGCCCTGGATGGTGCGGAAGCCGATGAGCTGGCCCATGTCCTGGGCCATGCCGCTGAGCGCCGAGCCGATCAGGAAGATCACGATCGAGGTGAGGAAGACGCCCTTGCGGCCGAACATGTCGCCGACCTTGCCCCAGAGCGGGGTGGAGGCGGCGGTGGCCAGGGTGTACGCGGTGACGACCCAGGAGAGGTGCTCCAGGCCGCCGAGCTCGCCGACGATCGTCGGCATGGCAGTGCCGATGATCATGTTGTCGAGCATCGCGAGCAGCATCGCGATCATCAGGGCGAGCAGGACGACACGGACACTGCGTGCAGGTGGCGCTTCCCCCTCGGCCGTCGTGGGTGTCTCGTTCGTCGCCATGTCTTTCCCTTACTTGCCGCCCGGCTAGTTACTACACTGGGGACGGTAGACGCGGCACTAGCCGGTCGTCAAGTAAGTAAGCGTGGAAGCGAGAGACCATGGCCCAGGCCCGAGGCAACACCCGCCAGCGCATCCAGGACGTGGCCCTCGACCTCTTCGCCGAACAGGGCTACGAGAAGACCTCGCTGCGCGAGATCGCGGAACGCCTCGACGTCACCAAGGCCGCGCTGTACTACCACTTCAAGACCAAGGAAGACATCCTCATCGGGATCTTCGAGGACCTGACCCGGCCCATGGACGAGCTGATCGCCTGGGCCGAGGGGCAGCCCCGCACCCTGGAGACCAAGCGGGAGGTCCTGCGGCGGTACCAGGTCGCGCTGCGCGCGGCCGAGCCGCTCTTCCGCTTCATCCAGGAGAACCAGGCCACCGTGCGCGAGCTCAGCGTCGGCCTGACCTTCAAGGAGCGCATGCTCACGCTCAGCGACCTGATCCAGGAGCCGGACCTCCCCATGGTGGACAAGGTCCGCTGCGTCAGCGCGATCTTCACGCTGCACGCGGGCACGTTCTTCATGCAGAACGTCGAGGGCGACCCGGAGGACAAGCACGGAGCCGTCCTCGAGGTCGCCCTCGATCTGATCAGTCAGGCGTATCCGGCCCGCTGAGTCGTCCGGTGTCGGATCAGATGCCGACGCCGTGGGACCGCAGGAAGGCGGCCGGGTTGACGGCGGAGCCGTAGTTCGGGGTCGTACGGATCTCGAAGTGCAGGTGGGGGCCGGAGGAGTTGCCGGTGTTGCCCGAAAGGGCGATCTGCTGGCCGGCGCCGACCTTCTGGCCGATGTGCACCTTGATCTTCGACAGGTGGGCGTACTGCGAGTAGCGGCCGTTGGCGTGCTTGACGACGATCGCGTTGCCGTACGCGGGGCCGTCGCCGCCGCCGTTCGGGCCGGCCTTCACGACGGTGCCGGCGGCCGCGGCCTTGACCGGGGTGCCGACCGGGACGGCGAAGTCCTGGCCGGAGTGCTTGTGGGCCCACATGGCACCGCCCTGGTTGAAGCTGGCGCTCAGCGTGTAGGAGCTGACCGGCTTGACCCAGGAGGGGGCCTTCTTCGCGGCGACGACCTTCTTCGCGGCCGCGGCCTTCACGGCCGCGGTCTTGGCCGCGGCGGTCTTGGCGGCGGCGGCCTTCACCTGGGCGGCGACGTGGGCCTGGGTCTCGGCCTGAGCGGCGACCGCGGCGGACGCGGTGACGGCGACCGGGGCGACGGCCTTGCCCTCGGCGGCGAAGGCGGACCCTGCTCCGGCCACCAGCGACGCTCCCAGACCCGCGGCGGCGAGGGCGACGGCGGCGGTACGGGTGGCGGGGTTCATGACGCGCTTCGACATACGGGGGAAAACCTCCGGGAAGTACGGGACCCGACGCGGAAGGGGCTCTGCGTCGGGCTTGCTCATCCTTGGTAACCCGGACCCCGGCCCAGCCCAAAACCCCCCATCTACGACATAGCGTCGTAGCGATCTCCCCGGAAGTTCGCCTCTTGACGGCCTTGGCTTCAAGTCTTGAAACCGGACATACCGGCACAAGAAAACCTGTTTAACCCCATGTCGCAGGTGCCCCGAACCGCCCGGAAGGCCACTTCCCGTCCGGTTCGGGACCCTGGGGGACCAAGGTCCCGACGGTTCGCACCGAAAAGCCCGAATCGCGCGCAATGCCTGCCACTATTCCGGTTAGTACCCCTCGAAACCCCTGTGCGCCTTGTCACCAGCCGGCCGCCCCCATTGCGACCTGGGTCACGCAACCGAAGGCTCCGGAACCCCGTCCCGGACTACGCTGACCGCTTCGGGGACCCACGGGGGGACACACATGGAACCGGCACTCATCGGCACACGCCTCGCCTCGGCGGCGATCGGCCCGATCCTGAAGAAACTGCTGGTCAGCGACGGACCGGGGGCGGGTCTCACCGGCCGGGCCGACAAGGTCAGGCTCTCCGGGCTCCTCTCCTTCCGCGGCGAGAAGCGCACCCTCGCCGAGAAGGACGTCCGCGGGCTCGCCGCCACCCTGGTCGAGCGCTCCCTCGAAGGGGGCGGCGAAGCCCCCTTCCCCGCGGACGAGGCCACCGCCGTCACCGCCACCCTCGGCACGACGCTGCTCGCCCTGGGCGACCTCGACATGGACGACGTCCAGGCCGTACGCCTCGGCCACCGCGCGCTCGCCCGCCGCCTGCGGGCCGCCGCCCCCGCACCCGACGGCCTCTCCACCGACGCGGTCCTCTACCTGGAGACCCTCACCGAGTGGGCCTGCCTGCACATCCTGGAGTTCTTCACCCAGCGCTCCACCTTCGTCGCCCGCAGCCTGGTGGAGCAGACCCGGGGCCAGTCCGAACTCATCGCCAAGATCGACGAGGTCATCCGCCGGACCCCGCGGGCCGACGGCCACGACGCGGAGTTCGAGCGCCGCTACCTGGCCCACCTGGCCCGGAAGCACGGCCGCCTCACCATCTACGGCCTCGACCTGCGCCACTCACCGGACGCGTGGCCGCTGGACCTGGCCTACCTGGCGCTGGAGGCGACCGAGAAGGGGACCGGGCCCGGCCGTCCGGCCACCGGACCCGACGACCTCGCCGCCCCTCCGGACCAGGACGCCACCGTCCGCGCCGACCTCGCCCTCACCCGCCACGACAGGATCCTGCTGCGCGGCCTCGCCGGCTCGGGCAAGACCACCCTCGTCCAGTGGCTCACCGTCTCCGCAGCGAACGAGGTCCGCACCGACGGCATGGCCTACCTCGACGGCCGCATCCCCTTCGTCCTCCCCCTGCGCGCCCTCACCCGCCACGGCGAGCGGCTCCCCGCCCCCGACCGCTTCCTCTCCGCCGCCGGCTGCCCGCTCACCCCGCCCGACGGCTGGGCCGAGCGGATCCTCGCCGACGGGCGCGCCCTGATCCTCGTCGACGGCATCGACGAGATCCCGGAGGCCGAGCGGGGCCGGGCCCGCGAGTGGCTCCGCGACCTCCTCGACGCCTACGACGGCAACCGCTGGCTCGTGACCTCGCGTCCCACCGCCGTGCGGGACGACTGGCTGGCCGGGGACGGCTTCGCCGAGCTGACCCTCGCCCCCATGAACCGCGGCCAGGTCGCCACCTTCGTACGCCGCTGGCACCGGGCCGCCGGGCCCGGTGCGGAGCCGTACGAGCAGCCGCTGCTCGACGCCCTGCGGGCCACCGAGCACGTCGCCCGGCTCGCCACCAGCCCCCTCATGTGCGGGCTCGTCTGCGCCCTCCACCTCGACCGGCGCGGCTTCCTGCCGCGCGGGCGCAAGGCGCTCTACGAGGCCGCCCTCTCCCTGCTGCTGTCCCGGCGCGACCGCGAGCGGGACATGGGCACCCCGTACGGCGTCGACCTCGACGAGGCCCCGCAGATCCAGCTGGTCCAGCGCCTCGCGTACTGGCTGACGCTCAACGGCCGGACCCAGATGGACCGCGACCACGCGGAGGCAACCGTCGCCGAGGCCCTCCCGGCCGTCCCCGAGGCCGCCGCGTACGGCCCGGACAAGGTCTTCACCCACCTCCTGCACCGCAGCGGGCTGCTCCGCGAGCCGACGGCGGACACCGTGGAGTTCGTCCACCGCACGTTCCAGGACTACCTGGCCGCCAAGGCGCTGGTGGACCGCTGGGACATCGGCGTGCTCGCCCGGCACGCCGCCGACGACCAGTGGGAGGACGTCATCCGCATGGCGGTCGGCCACGCCCGGTCCCGGGAGTGCGCCGACATCCTGCGCGAGCTGCTCGCCGCCGCCGACGCCACCGACGACCGCGAGGTCCAGCTGCGCGTCCTGGTGCTGGCCGCGACGGCCCTCGACCACGCGACGGAGGTCGAGCCCGGGATCCGCGCGGAGGTCCTGGCCAGGACGGAGGAGATCGTGCCGCCCCGCACGGCGGACGAGGCCCGGCAGCTGGCCACGGCCGGCCGCATGGTCCTCGACCTGCTGCCCGGCCCGGAGGAGGCCGACGAGCGCGCGGCCCGCCTGTCGACGGTGACCGCCTCCCACATCCCGGGCGACGCGGCGCTCCTCTACCTCTCCCGGTTCGCCGGCCACGCCTCCCTCCCGGTCCGCTCCCAGCTGGTCTGGGCCTGGCAGTGGTTCGAGACCCGCCCCTACGCCGAACAGGTCGTGGCCCGGCTGGACCCCACCGACCTGCGCTACTCGGTCCACGACGACGCCCAGGCAACGGAGCTCCTCCGGCTCGGCCTGCGGCCCGAGCGGCTCCAGATCCACCGCCGGGTCTCCCCCGCCTCGACGGTGGCGCTCCTGGAGCGGTGCGACCCCCGCGTCCTCCGGCTGGAACTGTCCGGGCTCCGGCCCGATCTCCGGCCCGTGTCGGCGCTGACCCGGCTGGACCAGCTCTACCTCGACCTCTCCCACCGGGCCGTCTGGGCGGGCGCCGACCTCCCCGGCTCCCTGACCCAGCTCTTCGTCACGGGGCTTCCCGAGGACGGGCTGCGCGGACTCGCCCCTCTGCGGCGGCTGCGCGAGCTGTACCTGTGGGACGCGCCGGTCCTCTCCCCCGAGGCGTGGCGCGACCTCGCCGGGCTGCCGGCCGTCGAGTCGCTGGCCCTGGCGGCCTCGCACCTGCGCGGCCGCCCCGCCGGGACGGTCCTGCCCGGGATCGACACCCTGCGCCTCTCCCAGGCCGACGCGTCGGCCCTCCCCCGGCTGGCCGAGCTGTTCCCCGGCCTGCGGCACCTCCGGCTGTACCCGGCCCTGGGCGAGCCGGTGGACCTCGCGCCGCTGGCCGCCCTCAGCGGGCTCGCGACGGTCCGCTCGGAGGGCCCCGTGACGGGTGCCGGGTCGCTGGGCCCGGAGGTGGTCGTCACCACCCCGTGAGCGGCCGTGTCGCGGCCGCGACACGGAAAAAGGGGCGGCCCCGGAACCATCCGGTTCCGGGGCCGCCCCTTGTCCTGCGGTGCCTTACGCGTCCTTCGAGAGGTTCGGGCCCGCTCCGCCCGAGGTCTCGATCGGCGGAGCGTCCGGCAGAGCCGTCTTCTCCTCGCCGCGGAAGGTGAACGCGCGCTCCTCGCCCTCGCCCTCCGTGTCCACGACCACGATGTGGCCGGGGCGGAGGTCGCCGAAGAGGATCTTCTCCGACAGCGTGTCCTCGATCTCGCGCTGGATCGTCCGGCGCAGCGGACGGGCGCCGAGCACCGGGTCGTAACCCTTCTTGGCGAGCAGCTCCTTCGCGGACTGGGAGAGCTCGATGCCCATGTCCCGGTCCTTGAGGCGCTCGTCGACGCGGCCGATCATCAGGTCGACGATCTGGAGGATGTCGTCCTGCGTCAGCTGCGGGAAGACGATGATGTCGTCCACGCGGTTGAGGAACTCGGGGCGGAAGTGCTGCTTCAGCTCGTCGCTGACCTTCGCCTTCATCCGCTCGTAGTTGGACTTCGTGTCGCCCTGGGCGGCGAAGCCCAGGTTGAAGCCCTTCGAGATGTCCCGGGTCCCGAGGTTGGTGGTCATGATGATCACCGTGTTCTTGAAGTCCACGACCCGGCCCTGGGAGTCGGTCAGGCGACCGTCCTCCAGGATCTGGAGAAGGGAATTGAAGATATCGGGGTGGGCCTTCTCGACCTCGTCGAAGAGGACGACGGAGAACGGCTTGCGGCGCACCTTCTCGGTGAGCTGGCCGCCCTCTTCGTAGCCGACGTATCCGGGCGGCGAACCGAAGAGACGGGAAACCGTGTGCTTCTCGCTGAACTCCGACATGTCGAGGGAGATCATCGCGTCCTCGTCGCCGAAGAGGAATTCGGCGAGGGCCTTCGAAAGCTCGGTCTTACCGACACCGGACGGACCGGCGAAGATGAACGAGCCGCCGGGACGCTTCGGGTCCTTCAGGCCGGCACGGGTACGGCGGATGGCCCGCGAGAGGCCCTTGACCGCGTCCTTCTGCCCGATGACGCGCTTGTGGAGCTCGTCCTCCATGCGGAGCAGGCGGCTGGACTCCTCCTCGGTCAGCTTGAAGACCGGGATGCCGGTGGCGGTCGCGAGGACCTCGGCGATCAGCTCGCCGTCGACCTCGGCGACGACGTCCATGTCGCCGGCCTTCCACTCCTTCTCGCGCTTGGCCTTCGCGGCGAGGAGCTGCTTCTCCTTGTCACGGAGCGAGGCGGCCTTCTCGAAGTCCTGCGAGTCGATCGCGGACTCCTTGTCGCGGCGGACGCCGGCGATCTTCTCGTCGAACTCGCGGAGGTCCGGCGGCGCGGTCATCCGGCGGATGCGCATCCGGGAGCCGGCCTCGTCGATCAGGTCGATCGCCTTGTCCGGGAGGAAGCGGTCCGAGATGTACCGGTCGGCCAGGGTCGCGGCCTGGACGAGGGCCTCGTCCGTGATGGAGACCCGGTGGTGGGCCTCGTACCGGTCGCGCAGACCCTTGAGGATCTCGATGGTGTGCGGCAGCGACGGCTCGGCGACCTGGATGGGCTGGAAGCGGCGCTCGAGGGCCGCGTCCTTCTCCAGGTACTTGCGGTACTCGTCCAGCGTGGTCGCACCGATGGTCTGGAGCTCACCGCGGGCCAGCATCGGCTTGAGGATGCTGGCGGCGTCGATCGCGCCCTCGGCGGCACCCGCACCCACGAGGGTGTGGAGCTCGTCGATGAACAGGATGATGTCGCCGCGGGTGCGGATCTCCTTGAGGACCTTCTTCAGGCGCTCCTCGAAGTCACCGCGGTAGCGGGAGCCGGCGACCAGCGCGCCGAGGTCCAGGGTGTAGAGGTGCTTGTCCTTGAGGGTCTCGGGCACCTCGCCCTTGACGATGGCCTGCGCGAGGCCCTCGACGACGGCGGTCTTGCCGACGCCGGGCTCGCCGATGAGCACCGGGTTGTTCTTGGTGCGGCGGGACAGCACCTGCATGACCCGCTCGATCTCCTTCTCGCGCCCGATGACCGGGTCGAGCTTGGATTCGCGGGCCGCCTGGGTGAGGTTGCGGCCGAACTGGTCGAGGACCAGGGACGTCGAGGGCGTGCCCTCGGCAGGACCGCCGGCCGTGGCGGCTTCCTTGCCCTGGTAGCCGGAGAGCAGCTGGATGACCTGCTGACGCACCCGGTTGAGGTCGGCGCCCAGCTTCACGAGGACCTGGGCGGCGACGCCCTCGCCCTCGCGGATCAGGCCGAGCAGGATGTGCTCGGTGCCGATGTAGTTGTGGCCGAGCTGGAGGGCCTCGCGGAGCGAGAGCTCCAGGACCTTCTTGGCACGAGGGGTGAAGGGGATGTGCCCGGACGGGGCCTGCTGGCCCTGCCCGATGATCTCCTCCACCTGCTGGCGGACCGCCTCGAGCGAAATCCCGAGGCTCTCCAGGGCCTTAGCGGCGACACCCTCACCCTCGTGGATAAGGCCCAGAAGGATGTGCTCGGTGCCGATGTAGTTGTGGTTGAGCATCCGGGCTTCTTCCTGAGCCAGGACGACAACCCGCCGCGCGCGGTCGGTGAACCTCTCGAACATCGTTAATCGCTCCTCAGAGCGGTCAGTCAGTTAGGGGTCGATCCCCTCCCTGTCCTTCCGCAGCTTAGTCCCGCAAGCGGGGACCGCTCATTCCAACTGCCGACATCCGTCCGGATCACCCCGCCTTCCGCGGGGAGACCTGCTGCCGAACAGCCGACAAATGCTCCAACCCGATGGTGCGAGACGATGTTCCCGCAGGCCAAGTAGTTACCCGCGCCATCAGTACGCCGATGGCGAACGTGAGACGCCGAAGCCCGCGAGTCGCCCCTCTCCACTAGGAATGTCTTACCCGTAAGGACGGACACTCCATGCGGCACACCCCGGTTCCCTCCGCTACCAGCGAACACCCTTGCGCGGTCGAATGCACTCGTACGCCTCATCCCGGACACCTTGCGCGACCGGGAGGGGACGCGGTGTCACGGCGGGCGTAACCAACGAGGCTCCGCGGGAGTTCCCCGGACATGGCCCTCACCGTCCCGCCGCCCCGCTCGCCGATCGACGGCGGCACCGCGCGGTGGTACGAGGACGAGCTCGGCTGGGCGACGGTGGCGGGTCCGCCGGTCCGGCTGGTCACGGGGCTGCGGTTCGACGTCCTGGAGCTGCCCGCCCCGGCCGGCCGGGGCGTCCTGCGCCGGCTGGGCGCGGCGACGGGTCCGGTGGCCCTGGCGGGGCGCCGGATGCGGCTGCTGGTGGCCGCGGGGAGCGCCGAGGAGCTCCCTGGACTGCTCGACTGGCTGGAGTGGGGCGGGATCTCACTGGATCTCGCCGCGCTGGGCGCCGACGGCCGGATGACCGCGCCCCTTCCCCCGGGGCGGGGCGGTTCCGGCGCGCCGGGCGCCGCGGTGTGGCTGCGGCCCCCCGTGCCGGGGCGCGAGGTGGAGTCCTCGCTGCCGGCCCTGCGGTCCGCGCCGTGGGGCGGTGCGGACGCCCCGTGTCTGGTGCGGCTCGTGGCCGCCGCCGCCGCGGAGTGCCACCGGGTGCGGCTGCTGAGTGTCCGGACCGGTGGGCCGGCGGCTCAGCAGCTGTCGCCTCAGCGGTTCGCGTCCTCGTAGGCCGCCTTGACGGTGGCGGGCACGCGGCCGCGGTCGTTCACGTCGTAGCCGTTCTCCTTCGCCCACGCGCGGATCTTGGCGGTGTCGGGGCTGCCGGCCGCGACACGGCCCTTGCCGCGTCCGCCGGTGGTGCGGCCACCGGTGCGACGGCCGCCCGCGGTGTACGGCTCCAGCAGGCCGCGGAGCTTTTCGGCGTTGGCGGTGGTGAGGTCGATCTCGTAGGTCTTCCCGTCCAGCGCGAACGTCACCGTCTCGTCCGCTTCGACGCCGTCGAGGTCGTCGACAAGAAGGACCTGAACCTTCTGTGCCACCGGATTTCCTTTCATCGAAAATGCAGTACGCGGAAAGGAAACCGCTTTTCCGGGAAAAACACAAACCCCTGGGAGAGGTTCAGAACCCCGGCAACGCGGGAAACGTGCGCGATTCGGACATAGGGTTACAGGTGCAGAAGCATCCGGCTGTTGCCCAAGGTGTTCGGCTTCACTCGTTCGAGACCGAGGAACTCGGCGACTCCCTCGTCATAGGAACGCAGGAGCTCGCTGTAGACATCTCCGTCGACGGGGGTCTCGCCGATCTCGACGAAGCCGTGCTTCACGAAGAAGTCGACTTCGAAGGTCAGGCAGAATAGCCGCCGCACGCCGAGCCATCGGGCGGTGTGCAACAACTTGTCGAGCACCTGATGTCCGACGCCGGCTCCCTTGAACTCCGGGTCGACGGCGAGAGTACGGACTTCGGCGAGGTCTTCCCACATGACATGGAGGGCGCCGCAGCCGACGACGGTGGCGTCCTCGTCGCGTTCCGCGACCCAGAACTCCTGGATGGACTCGTAAAGGGTCACGGTCGCCTTGTCGAGGAGGATCCCGCGCCGGACGAAAGGATCGACGAGTCGGCGGATCGCGGCGACATCACTGGTGCGGGCCCTGCGAACGGTGACGGCTTTGGCGGAGGCCGCGGAAGCGGCCGGGGAGGCAGACGGCGACATGGGGGGACGCTATCGCTCCCGGCCCCCCGCGCGGTCGGCGCCCTCCTCGGGCGCCGGGGAGATCGGCGTGTCCCGCTGGACGATTCGGATGGCGTCGTTCAGGGCCTCGCGCTGGTCCTGCGACATCATCCCGAAGAAGGCGACGAGAGCGGCGGCCGGGTTGTCGCTCTGGGCCCATGCCTCGTTCATCAGAGCGGCCGAGTAGGCGGCCCGGGTGGAGACCGCGGTATATCGATAGGCGCGGCCTTCGACTTCCCGGCGCACCCAGCCCTTCTGATGCAGATTGTCCATGACCGTCATGACGGTCGTGTAGGCGATGGACCGTTCCTGCTGGAGGTCCTCCAGAACTTCCCGGACGGTCACCGGGCGGTTCCATTGCCAGACGCGGGTCATGACGGCGTCTTCGAGCTCTCCCAAAGGACGGGGCACAACGTCACCTTAGTGCGCAAAACGCCAGGGAGTGGCCATTGACGGAAGAGATCCGACAAAAAGGACGCACGACCTCGAAAGGTCGCACGTCCCGGTGGTGCGGTGGCCGCCCCGGAGGGCGGCGGGTGCTCAGGAGGCGGCGGTGCCGTCCGCCTGGCGGGCGGCCTCGGCGCGGGCGAGCGCGGCGTCGACGACCGCGTCCTCCTTGGCCTTGTTCGGGCCGCCCTGGCTCTTCACGATCGTGACGACGAGGCCGATGAAGAAGGCGGCCATCACGACGGGGGGCAGGAGCGCGGATACGTAGTCCATGCCGACCAGAGTAGCTATCCGGCGACCCGCTCCTCGGGCGGGGGCGGGGGTACGGGCCGTCGGCGCGGCGGGAACACCTCGGACGGCTTGGGCACCGGGCGCTCGGCCGGTGCCGGCGGGGTCGGCTTGGGCTCGTCGGCCGCCGCGCGCCCGCCGGGGAGCGCCAGCAGCCGCGCCCGGGGGACGCCGGCCGCGGTGGCGGCGGTGGCCTGGGAGACCCGGGCCAGGCGGCTCCGCACGGACCGCTCGGCGAGGATCCGGCAGCGCGCGAGCAGCTCGGCGGCGGCCGGGTTGCTCCGCAGCGCGCGCAGGGCGGCGAGGTCGTCGGCCCCGGGGTCGTACCCGGCGGCCAGCGCCTCCCGCAGGAGCTCCAGATAGCCGCCGAGCGACCCCGGCAGCGCCTGGCGGTAGCGGGTCAGGTCGTCCAGGAGGAAGGCGCGCAGCCGGCCGGCCTCGCGCACGGCCTCGTCCACGGATGCGGCCAGGCGCAGGCAGTCCTGGACGTCCTCGTCCTGAAGGGGGGCGGGGTGCAGGGCGGTGGCGAGGGCGCGACGCAGGACACGCAGCTCGTCCGCGCTGAACGCCATGCCGCCGCGGGATCCGTATGGCGTGGGCATGGGCCGACACTACGCGCTAATCGGACAATTTTCTCTTAGCGATCATTCCGACGCGCCGCAGGGGGCCCCGGTCGGCGGCCCCCTCCGTACGAGGTCGGACGGAGCGCCGCCGCGACCGCCGCCCGCGGCCGAGGAGACGGCCGTATCCGTGCTGGACCGGGCGGTGTCGTCCGACGGCACCTCCGGGACGGGACGAGGGTGGTGCCTACATCCGGGAGACGTTGCGCTCGTAGACCAGGCGGAGGCCGATCAGGGTCAGCCAGGGCTCGTGCTCGTCGATCTCGGCGGACTCGCCGAGGACCATCGGGGCGAGACCGCCGGTGGCGATGACGGTGACGTCGGAGGGGTCGCCGGCGGGGCCGACGAGCTCGCGCTTCATCCGGGCGACGACGCCGTCGACCTGGCCCGCGTAGCCGTAGATGATGCCGGACTGCATCGCCTCGACCGTGTTCTTGCCGATGACGTTGCGCGGGCGGGCCAGCTCGATCTTGCGGAGCATGGCGCCCTTGACGCCCAGTGCCTCGACCGAGATCTCGATGCCGGGCGCGATCGCCCCGCCCGCGTACTCCCCGCGCGCGGTGACCGCGTCGTACGTGGTCGCCGTGCCGAAGTCCACGACGATGGCGGGACCGCCGTAGAGCTCGACCGCCGCGGCCGCGTTGATGATGCGGTCCGCGCCGACCTCCTTCGGGTTGTCGGTGATGACCGGGACGCCCGTCTTGACGCCCGGCTCCACCAGCACGGCCGGCACGTCGCCGTAGTAGCGGCGGGTCACCTCGCGCAGCTCGTGCAGCACCGAGGGGACCGTCGCGCAGATGGCGATCCCCTCGATGCCGTCGCCCAGCTCGACGCCGAGCAGCGGGTGCATGCCCATGAGGCCCTGGAGCAGGACCGCCATCTCGTCGGCCGTCCTGCGCGGGTCCGTGGAGATCCGCCAGTGCTCGACGATCTCCTCGCCGTCGAAGAGGCCGAGGACCGTGTGCGTGTTGCCGACGTCGATGGTGAGCAGCATCAGGCCCGCACCTCGCGCAGGTCCAGGCCGATGTCGAGGATCGGGGAGGAGTGGGTGAGGCCGCCGACCGCGAGGTAGTCCACGCCGGTCGCCGCGTACGCCGCCGCGTTGTCCAGGGTCAGCCGGCCGGAGGACTCCAGGACGGCGCGGCCCGCGACCAGGGCGACGGCCTCCTCGGTCTCGCCGGGGGTGAAGTTGTCGAGCAGGATCAGGTCGGCGCCCGCGTCCAGGACCTCGCGGACCTGGTGCATCGTGTCGACCTCGACCTCGATGGGCAGCTCGGGGAACAGCTCGCGGACGGCCTTGAACGCCTCGGCGACGCCGCCGGCCGCCACCACGTGGTTGTCCTTCACCAGCGCGGCGTCGGAGAGCGACATGCGGTGGTTGACGCCGCCGCCGCAGCGGACCGCGTACTTCTCCAGGGCGCGCAGGCCCGGGGTGGTCTTGCGGGTGTCGCGGACCTTGGCCTTCGTGCCCTCCAGGGCGTCCGCCCACGCGCGCGTGGCGGTGGCGATGCCGGAGAGGCGGCACAGGATGTTGAGCGCGCTGCGCTCGCCGGTGAGCAGGTCGCGGGTGCGGGCGGTGACGCTGAGGAGGGTCTCCCCGGCCTCGACGCGCGCGCCGTCCTCGACGTGCCGCTCGACCTCGAACTCGTCGGCGCAGACGATGGACAGGACGGCCTCGGCGACCCTCAGGCCGGCCACGACACCGGCCTCGCGCGCGGTGAAGTCGGCGGTCGCGACGGCGTCCTCGGGGACGGTGGCCACGGTCGTCACGTCGACGCCCCCGTCGAGGTCCTCGGCGATCGCCAGGTGGGCGATGTCCTCGACCTGGACGGGGTCGAGGCCGGACTCGGCGAGCAGCTCGGCCAGCGCGGGGTCGAGCCCGCACTCGAACTCCTCGCCGCCGCAGGCGCAGTCGTCGCCGCAGCCGCCGGCCTCTTCGGGGGAGACCGTGGTGATCTGGATGAGAGGGACGTCCACGGGCTCGGGACGGGCTTCCTCGGGCGTGCTCACTTACGGCTCCCTGGGGGCGTCGAGGGTGGGGGGAAAGTCGAAGCTGTCGGTGGTGCGGACGTCGAGGGTCCGCTCCGGGGTGAGGCGGACGACCAGGTGCCGGCGCCAGTTCTCGTCGTCGCGGTCGGCGTGGTCCTCGCGCCAGTGGCAGCCGCGGGTCTCCTCGCGGTGGCGGGCCGCGGCGACCAGGACCCGGGCGACGCACAGCAGGTTGGTGGTCTCCCAGGACTCCACGCCCGGCTCGGCGGCCTTGGTGTCGTCGGTGCCGCCGGCCACGGCGTCGCTGTGCAGCGCGTCGAGGGCCTCGGCGGCCGTCCGCAGGCTGTCCTCCGAGCGGAGCACGCCCGCGCCGGCCGTCATCACCCGCTGGACGCGGGTGCGGGCGCCCGCCACGGGCAGCGGCAGGGTCACCGGCGTCGGGTGCGGCACCGGGGTCCCGGCCACGCGCGGCGCGGCGGCGATGATGTCCTCGGCGATCCGCTCGGCGAAGACCAGGCCCTCCAGGAGCGAGTTCGAGGCCAGCCGGTTGGCGCCGTGGACGCCCGTGCAGGCCACCTCCCCGCACGCGTAGAGCCCGGGGACCGTGGTCCGGCCGCGCAGGTCGGTACGGACGCCGCCGGAGGCGTAGTGGGCGGCGGGGGCGACCGGGATGGGCTCGGTCACCGGGTCGATGTCGTGCGACCGGCAGGCGGCCAGGATGGTGGGGAAGCGCTGCTCCCACATCTCGGCGCCGAAGTGCCGGGCGTCGAGGTACATCTGCTCGGTGCCCTGCTCCTGCATCCGGCGCGTGATCGCCTTGGCGACGATGTCCCGGGGCGCGAGCTCGGCCAGCTCGTGCTGCCCGAGCATGAAGCGGACCCCGTCGGCGTCGACCAGGTGGGCGCCCTCGCCCCGGACGGCCTCGGAGACCAGCGGCTGCTGTCCCTCGGAGCCGGCGCCGAGGAAGAGCACCGTGGGGTGGAACTGGACGAACTCCAGGTCGGAGACCTCGGCGCCGGCCCGCAGGGCGAGCGCGACGCCGTCGCCGGTGGAGACGGCCGGGTTGGTGGTGGCGGAGAAGACCTGGCCCATGCCGCCGGTGGCCAGGACCACCGCGGGGGCGTGGACGGCGCCGACGCCGTCGTGCTGGCCCTCGCCCATGACGTGCAGGGTCACGCCCGCGGTGCGGCCCTCGGCGTCCGTGAGGAGGTCCAGGACGAGGGCGTGCTCGATGGTGCGCACGCCCCGGTCCCGTATCGCCTCGACCAGGGCGCGGGAGATCTCGGCGCCGGTCGCGTCACCGCCTGCGTGCGCGATGCGGCGGCGGTGGTGGCCGCCCTCGCGGGTCAGCGCGATCTCGCCGTCGGCGGTCTTGTCGAAGTCGGCGCCGGTCGCGATCAGCCGGCGGACCGCGTCGGGGCCCTCGGTGACCAGCGCGCGCACGGCCCGCTCGTCGCAGAGTCCGGCCCCGGCGACGAGCGTGTCGTCGAGGTGCTGCTCGGGGGTGTCGCCGTCGCCGAGGGCGGCGGCGATGCCGCCCTGGGCCCAGCGGGTGGAGCCGTCGTCGAGCCGGGCCTTGGTGACGACGACCGTGCGCAGTCCGGCGGCGGTGCACCGCAGGGCGGCGGTGAGACCGGCGACGCCGGAGCCGACCACGACGACGTCGGCGTCGATGTCCCAGCCGGGTGCGGGTGCGTGCAGCCGTATTCCGGTCACTTGGCGGCTCCGAAGGGGGTGGTTCCGGGCAGGTCGGCTCCGGACAGGGTGGTGCCGACCAGGGTGGTCCCCAAGAGAAGGGGGACGTTGTCGATCAGTCGGGTGGCGCCCACGCGCGCGGCGACCGCGAGGATCGCCTCCCCGTCGTGGTCGTCGGCGACCTCGGTGAAGTCGGCCGGGTCGACGAGGGCCAGGTAGTCCAGGGTGAGCGGCGGCCGCGCCTTGGCCGCCTCCTCCAGCACGGACCGGGCCGCGGCCCGGACCGCTTCGGCGCCCCCGCCCTCGGCGGCCTGCGCGACCGCGTGGGCGTCGGCGGCGGCACGGGCCTCGCCGAGCCGGGAGAGCGCCTCGGCGCGGTTCTCGACCCGGCCCTGGGCGCCGGGCAGCGCGTCGGCACGCGCGCGCAGGGCCGACTGCGCGGCGAGCCGGTCGCAGGCGGTGAACAGGGCGCGGGACAGCGCGAGCGCCGTACGGCGCTCCTCGGCCGACAGGTACCGGTTGCGGCTCGACAGGGCGAGGCCGTCGGCCTCCCGCACGGTCGTGACCCCGACGATCTCGACGGGGAAGTTCAGGTCGCGGACCATCCGGCGGATCAGGGCCAGCTGCTGCGCGTCCTTCTGGCCGAAGAAGGCCAGGTCGGGGGCGGTGAGGTGGAGCAGCTTGGCGACGACGGTCAGCATGCCGTCGAAGTGTCCGGGCCGGGAGGCGCCTTCGAGGCGCTCGCCCATGGGGCCCGCGGTGATCCGGACCTGGGGCTCGCCGCCGGGGTAGACCTCGTCGACGGCGGGTGCGAAGACGGCGCTCGCCCCCGCCTCGACGGCCAGGGCCAGGTCGGCGTCGAGGGTGCGCGGGTAGCGGTCGAGGTCCTCGCCCGCGCCGAACTGGAGCGGGTTGACGAAGACCGTGACGACGACGGAGCCCCGCTCCCCGACGCGCTCGCGTGCGGCGCGGATCAGGGTGGCGTGGCCCTCGTGCAGGGCGCCCATGGTCATGACCACGGCCCGGGGCGCGCCGCCGCCGTCCAGGGCGCGCAGTTCCCGCGCCGTGCGGACGGGCGCGAGGGGGGCGGCGGGAGTGGTGTTCATCGGGAGTCCCCCTCGGCGAGTACGCCCAGCAGGTCCTCGGCCAGCTCGGGCTTGAGCAGACCGTGCGCGAGCGCCCGGTCCGCGGTCGTGCGGGCCATCGCCAGGTAGCCGGCGACGGTGCCGGGCGCGTGCTTGCGGAGCTCGGCGACGTGGGCGGCGACCGTGCCGGCGTCCCCGCGCGCGACGGGGCCGGTGAGGGCCGCGTCCCCGGACCTCAGGGCGTTGTCCAGGGCGGCGCCGAGGAGGGGGCCGAGCATCCGGTCGGGGGCGGCGACGCCGGCCTTGTGGAGCAGTTCCATCGACTGGGCCACCAGGGTGACCAGGTGGTTCGCTCCGAGGGCCAGGGCCGCGTGGTAGAGCGGACGGGCCTCCTCGGCGATCCACTCGGGCTCGCCGCCCATCTCGATCACCAGGGCCTCGGCGGCCAGCCGCAGCTCCTCGGGGGCGGTCACCCCGAAGGAGCAGCCGGCGAGCCGCTGGACGTCGACCGGGGTGCCGGTGAAGGTCATGGCGGGGTGCAGGGCGAGCGGCAGGGCGCCGGCCCGGCGGGCGGGGTCGAGGACCCGTGCCCCGTACCGCCCGGAGGTGTGGACGATCAGCTGGCCGGGACGGACGGCTCCGGTGTCGGCGAGGCCCTCGACGAGTCCCGGCAGCGCGTCGTCGGGGACGGTCAGCAGGACCAGGTCCGCGAGGGCGAGGACCCGGGCGGGCTCGACGACCGGGACGTCGGGCAGGAGCTCCGCGGCG
Source organism: Streptomyces sp. NPDC051180 (assembly GCF_040689545.1). Classification (NCBI taxonomy): domain Bacteria; kingdom Bacillati; phylum Actinomycetota; class Actinomycetes; order Kitasatosporales; family Streptomycetaceae; genus Streptomyces; species Streptomyces sp. NPDC051180. The sequence continues at coordinate 124,751 of NZ_JBFBBC010000016.1, read as the reverse complement.
CGGCGGCGGGAGGCGTCGGAGACGGCGGAGACGGCGACGGGGCGGTGTCCGGCGAGCCGGAGGGCGGCGGCGAGGGCGGGGCCCACGCGGCCGGCGCCGACGACTCCGACGGTGAGCCGGGCGGGTCGGTCCTCGGCTCGGGGCTCTGGCGCTGCTGGTGCGTTCACGGTGGGGACGGCCTTCCGTTCCAGTCCTCGGCGGGTACCGGACGATTTCTGGTCATGCTACGCCAGCCTTGACACCCGCTCCGTGGCTGTCCACAGGGTGTGGGCGGTGGTGTGATGATCGGCCCATGAATCCTGTGAGTCCTGACGGTCCTGTGGACGAGGAAGCGGCCCGGCTCCACCGGGCGAAGGTCTGGGGCGGCGCCGACCGCAAGCTGTGGGACACCTCGGTGGACGGCGCGGTCGGCCCCCGGCTGCGCGAGCTGGCCGACTGGGCGCAGGCGGCCGGACACGGCGACGCCCCGCTCGACACCTACGGCAACGGGCTCGTGGAGGAGCTGGAGCGCCGGGTCGCCGAGGAGCTCGGCATGCCCGCCGCCGTGTTCTTCCCGACCGGCACCCAGGCCCAGCAGGTGGCCCTGCGCTGCTGGGCCGGGCGCACCGGCAACCCGGTCGTCGCGCTCCACCCGCTCGCCCACCCCGAGGTCCACGAGGGCGGGGCGCTGTCGGCCGTGTCCGGGCTGCGGACCGTCCACCCCACCGACGCTCCGCGGCTGCCGACCGCCGAGGAGGTGCGGGACCACCCGGAGCCCTTCGGGACGCTGATGCTGGAGCTCCCCCTGCGGGACGCCGGTTTCGTGCTGCCGACCTGGGAGGAGCTGACCGGCGCGGTGGAGGCGGCCCGGGAGCGGGACGCGGTCGTCCACTTCGACGGGGCGCGACTGTGGGAGTGCCCGACGCACCTCGGCCGTCCGCTCGCGGAGATCGCGGGGCTCGCCGACAGCGTCTACGTGTCGTTCTACAAGTCCCTCGGCGGCCTGTCCGGGGCTGCGCTTGCCGGCCCCGAGGACGTCATGGAGGAGGCCCGCGTCTGGCGGCACCGGTACGGCGGGCTGCTCTTCCAGCAGTACCCGGCGGCGCTCGCCGCGCTCCGGGGCCTCGACGTCGAGCTGCCGCGGCTGCCCTCGTACGTGGCCCACGCGCGCGTGGTGGCCGACGCGCTCCGGGACGGGCTCGCGGAGGCGGGCGTGGGCTGGTTCCGGATCCACCCGGAGGCCCCGCACACCCACCAGTTCCGGGTCTGGCTGCCGTACGACGCCGAGGTGCTCACGGCGGCGGCCGTGGCCCAGACCGAGGCCACCGGCACCGCGCTGTTCCGCCGCTGGTTCGCGCCCGGCGCGGGCGGGCCGCCCGGAGTGGCCCTCACCGAGCTGACGGTGACGTCGCCCGGCCTGGCCTGGACGGCACAGGACGTCAAGGAGGCCGTACGGGACTTCCTGTCCCGCGTCGGCGTCTGACCCTGTCCGGGCGGGAGTCCACCGGCCCCGTCCGGGCGGGAGCCCACCGGCCTTCCCGGGCGCGAGCCCACCGGCCCTTCCGGGCGCGAGCCCGCCCACCGGCCCTGTCCGGGCGGGGAGGGGCATCGGCCGTGCGCCGGCCGTCAGCGTGCGGGGCGGGACCCGCGGCGGAAGGCGTCCAGGACGCTCCGGCGCGGGCTCCGGCCCTCCCGGCGGGCCTCGGCGACGCGCGCGAGGCGGCGCCGTTCGCGGACGGCCTTCAGGAGGGCGAGTTCGCCGGTGCCGGGGGCCGGGGGCGCGGGCTCGCCGAGCCGGGCGGCGCGGTAGGCGTCGAAGAGGTACTGGTGCATCGCGTTCATGCCCTCACCGTGCGCCGGGCCCGTCCGGCCCGGCCCGCCGATTGACGGCACCCGTCAAACGGAGGGCCGTCGATTGACGGGTGCCGTCAAACGAGGCGACAGCTCCCCCTCCGCACCCCGCACCATGGACGGGTGAGCGTGACCATCGACATCACCGGACTGCCGCACGAGCGGATCGCCTTCTGCCCCTCGCCACTGGCCGAGCTGGGCGCCGCCCTGCACGCGCTGGCCGAGCCGGCGCACCACGCCCGGCTGCACGCCTGGACCACCACGACGGCGGCCGCGCTGAAGCCGGAGCTCGCCGACCGGCTCCACGAGGCCGACTTCATGTGGAACGCCACCCGCTCGGACATCCTGCTGCCGCCCCGGCCCCGCGAGACCCTCGCGGAGGAGCTGGACGACCTCGACCTCATGGACGACGAGAAGTTCGTGGCCTCGGCCCTGGAGATCTCCTGCGCCAGCCACTACTCGGACGGCGCCCCCTCGCCGCTCGTCGACGCCCACATGCGCCGCCGCGCCCTCGACCTCGCCGCCGCGCGCGGTCCGCGCCAGGCCGCGTTCGTGGAGCGGATGCTGGCCGACCCGCCCGGCACGCGCGCGTGGATCCGTCGGCTCCTGGAGACTGCGACGAGGCGTTCTTCGCCGACACCTGGCGCCGGGTGCGGGTCCAGCTGGCAGCCGACGCCCGCCACAAGACCGAGCTCATGCGCCGCAAGGGCCTGGCCGAGGCGATCGCCGACGCGTCCTCCGCGATGGTCCTGGAGCAGGACGCGGACGGCTCCCGGATCGTCGTCGACAAGCTCGGCCACGCCCGCACCAGTGCCGAAGGCTCCGGGGTGACGTTTCTGCCGACCGCCTTCGGCTGGCCGCACCTCATCGCGCTGCACGCGCCGGGCTGGCTGCCGGTCGTCCAGTACCCCGTCCCCACGCGCGAGCTCGGCGGCGGCGTCCCGGTCGACACGGTCAAGCTGCGTCTGGAGGCGGTGGCCCACCCGATGCGGATGCGGCTGAGCCGCAGCCTCGCCCGGGGCACGTACACGACGAGCGAGCTGGCCGACGCCTACGGCATCAGCGCGCCCGAGGTCTCCCGGCACCTCGCGGTCATGAAGAGGGCCGGCCTGCTCACCACCCAGCGGCGCGGCCGGTACGTCCTCCACCAGCTGGACGTCTCCGTCGTCGCCCGGCTCGGCAGCGACTTCCTGGAGTCGGTGCTGCGGTAGTGCCCGGGACACGGCGGGTCGGGTCCCGCCGGTCGGACCCCGCCGGTCGGGTCCCGCCGGTCGGGCGGTGCCGGTCAGGCCCCGTCGGTCAGGCCGTGCCGCCGCCCGCCCTGACCAGGCCCGACTCGTAGGCGAGGACCACGACCTGGACCCGGTCCCGCAGACCGAGCTTGGTGAGGATGCGGCCCACGTGGGTCTTGACCGTCGCCTCGGAGAGGACCAGCCGGGCGGCGATCTCGCCGTTCGACAGGCCCTGCGCGACCAGCATCATCACCTCGCGCTCCCGGTCCGTCAGCCGCGCCAGCGCGCCGTCGACGGCACGGGTCTCCTTGCCGCTCGACGGCAGCATCGGCGAGAAGCGGTCCAGGAGCCGGCGGGTGGTGGAGGGCGCCACCACCGCGTCGCCGCTGTGCACGGAGCGGATCGCGCCGAGCAGCTCGGCCGGAGGCACGTCCTTCAGCATGAAGCCGCTCGCACCCGCCTTCAGGCCCGAGAACGCGTACTCGTCGAGGTCGAAGGTGGTCAGGATCAGCACCTTGGGCGCGTCCGGCTGCGAGCAGATGCGACGGGTCGTCTCCACCCCGTCGAGCTTGGGCATCCGCACGTCCATCAGGACGACGTCGACCGCCGTCGAGCGCAGCACCTCCAGGGCCTCGACCCCGTCGCCCGCCTCCGCCACGACCTCCATGTCCGGCTGGGCGGCGAGCACCATGCGGAAACCGGTGCGCAGCAGCACCTGGTCGTCGACGAGCATCACACGGATGGACATGTCAGGAAGATCCTCTTCTGGTGGGCGGGCCTGGGGGAGACCTAGTGGGCGGGCTTGAGGGGGAGCAGGGCGCTGATCCGGAAGCCGCCGCCCGGACGCGGCCCCGCGTCCAGCGTGCCGCCGACCATGCCGACCCGCTCCCGCATGCCGATCAGACCATGGCCGCGGCCGTCGGCGCCCCCGTCCTCGTACATCTCCTGCGGCGCTCCGCGGCCGTCGTCCTCGACGAGCAGCCCGAGACCGTCGTCGAAGTAGACCAGCCGGACACTGGCGCCGACGTCCGGCCCGCCGTGCTTGCGCGTGTTGGTGAGGGCCTCCTGCACGATGCGGTACGCGGTCAGCTCGACGCCGCTCGGGAGCGGGCGCGGGCTGCCCTCGATCGCGAAGTCGACGGTGAGACCGGCGCCGCGGACCTGCTCGACGAGGTCCTCGATCTGCTGCACGTCGGGCTGGGGCACGTACTCCCCGGCCTCCTGGTGCTCGCCGGTCCGCAGGATGCCGAGGAGCCTGCGCATCTCGGCGAGCGCCTGGCGGCCGGTGGTGGAGATCGTCTCCAGGGCCTGCCGGGCGGTCTCCGGGGAGGACTCCATGACATAGGCGGCGCCGTCGGCCTGGACGACCATCACCGAGACGTTGTGCGCGACGACGTCGTGCAGCTCGCGGGCGATCCGGGCCCGCTCGGCGGCGACGGCGACCTTGGCCTGGGCCTCGCGCTCCTTCTCCAGGCGGGAGGCCCGCTCCTCCAGCTGCGCGAAGTAGGCGCGGCGGGTGCGCAGCGAGTCGCCGAGGACCCAGGCGAGCGCGAACGGCACGGTCATGATGATCGTGAAGAAGACCTTGGCGGCCCCCGAGTCGGTGCCCTCCATCGGCCATCTCAGCTGGGAGAGCGTGGAGGCGACGAGGCCGCCCGCGAGCGCGAGCCGGGACGCCCAGCGGGGTCCGTCGTGCGCCGCGACGGTGAAGATGATCACCAGCATGGCGAAGTCGGCCAGGAACGGGGGCAGGTCGAAGGCGAGCTGGGCGACGCCCAGCGCGACCGCGAGGAGCAGCATCTTCTCGGGCGCCCGCCGGCGCAGGGCCACGACCAGGGAGAAGAGCACGGCGACGAGGCCGTACCCGACGGGGTTGCCGTCCGGCGGGTCGGCCGTCCCCACCCACAGCAGGGAGAACCCGAGCAGGACGACGGCCCAGAAGGTGTCGACGCCCGTCGGGTGTCTGCGGAGGAAGTCGTAGAGGCGCTGCACGTCACCCAGAGTAGGGACAGTGAGATGGTCCAGGGATCAACCGTGGGGTCGATCCTTGGCGAGGGGCCCGTACTCCCCGAGGTGGAGACTGGGGCCCGTGACGGATGAGACGTGTCAGTGGCAGGGGTGGCGGGCGGCCGCCGAGCGGGCGCTGTACGGCCCCGGGGGCTTCTATCGGCGACCCGAGGGGCCGGCGGGGCATTTCCGCACCTCGGTGCACGCCTCCCCGCTCTTCGCCGCCGCCGTGGCCCGGCTGCTCGGGGAGGTCGCGGAGGAGCTGGGGTCGGCCGAGGTGGACCTGGTGGACGTGGGCGCGGGCCGCGGCGAACTGCTCACCGGGGTCCTCGCGGCGACCGCCGGCCGGGGGCTCTCGGTCCGGGCGGTCGCGGTCGAGCGCGCGGACCGGCCGGCCGGGCTCGACCCCCGGATCGTGTGGACGGACCGGGTGCCGGACGGGGTGCGCGGGCTGCTCTTCGCGAACGAGTGGCTCGACAACGTGCCGGTGGACGTCGCCGAGGCGGACGCGACCGGCACCGCCCGGTACGTGGAGGTCGACGCCGGCGGCACGGAACGGCTCGGACCGCCCGTCTCCGGCCCCGACGCCGACTGGCTGGCCCGCTGGTGGCCGCCGGCCGGCCCGGGCGCCCGGGCCGAGATCGGGCGCCCCCGCGACGCGGCCTGGGCCGCCGCGGTCGCCTCCGTCTCGGCGGGCCGCGCGGTGGCCGTCGACTACGCGCACGTACGGGCCGGCCGGCCGCCCTTCGGCACCCTCACCGGCTTCCGCGCGGGCCGCGAGGTGCCACCCGTCCCCGACGGCACCTGCGACCTGACGGCCCACGTGGCCCTGGACGCGTGCGCGGCGGCGGTCGCCGGGGCCGTGTCGGGGGCGCGGGCCGCGGCGGGAGGACTGCCCGCCGCCGAGCTGACGACCCAGCGGGAGGCGCTGGGTCGGCTCGGGGTGTCCGGGGGGCGGCCGCCGCTCTCGCTCGCCTCGTCCGACCCGGCCGGCTACCTGCGCGCGCTGTCCTCGGCCGGCGAGGCGGCCGAGCTCACCGCGCGCGGCGGGCTGGGCGACTTCCTGTGGCTGGTCCAGCGGGTCCCGGCCGGCCCGTGAACGGGGCGGGCGGCGGGCTCGGGGCGCGGGGGATACTGTCCCGCATGACGGAGACGACGGTCGGAATCGGCGGCGCGGCGGAGAGCACCGACATGGTGCTGAACATCGGGCCGCAGCACCCCTCGACCCACGGCGTGCTCCGGCTCCGGCTCGTGCTCGACGGCGAGGTCGTCCGGCAGGCCGAGCCGGTGATCGGCTACATGCACCGGGGGGCCGAGAAGCTCTTCGAGGCGCGGGACTACCGGCAGATCATCATGCTGGCCAACCGTCACGACTGGCTCTCCGCGTTCTCCAACGAGCTCGGCGTGGTGATGGCCGTCGAGCGGATGCTGGGCATGGAGGTCCCCGAGCGCGCCGTCTGGACCCGCACGCTCCTCGCCGAGCTGAACCGGGTCCTCAACCACCTGATGTTCCTCGGCTCCTACCCCCTCGAACTGGGCGGCATCACCCCGGTCTTCCACGCCTTCCGGGAGCGCGAGGAGCTCCAGACGGTGATGGAGGAGGTGTCCGGCGGCCGGATGCACTACATGTTCAACCGCGTCGGCGGCCTCAAGGAGGACCTGCCGGCCGGCTGGCTCGGACGGGCGCGGCAGGCCGTCGCGGACGTGCGGTCGCGGATGGACGTGTACGACCGGCTGGTGCTCGGCAACGAGATCTTCCGCGGCCGCACCCGCGGGATCGGCGTCCTCTCCCCGGCCGCGGTCCACGCGTACGGGGTGTCCGGGCCCATCGCCCGCGCCTCCGGCGTCGACTTCGACCTGCGCCGCGACGAGCCGTACCTCGCCTACGGGGAGCTCCAGGACGCCCTGCGGGTCGCCGTGCGCGAGGAGGGCGACTGCCTCGCCCGCTTCGAGTGCCTCCTCGACCAGACCCACAACTCCCTGGACCTCGCCGACGCCTGCCTGGACCGCATGGCCGACCTCCCCCAGGGGCCGATCAACCAGCGGCTGCCGAAGGTCCTCAAGGCCCCCGAGGGCCACACGTACGCCTGGACCGAGAACCCCCTCGGCGTCAACGGCTACTACCTCGTCTCCAAGGGCGAGAAGACCCCCTACCGGCTCAAGCTGCGCTCGGCCTCCTTCAACAACATCCAGGCGCTGGTCGAACTGCTTCCGGGGACGCTCGTCGCGGACATGGTCGCGATCCTGGGCTCGCTCTTCTTCGTCGTCGGCGACATCGATAAATAGGCCCGCGCCGCGCCTTCGCCCGCGGTGCGCCTTCGCCCCGCCGGGACGGCGCGCACCTTCACGGCGGGCGGGGCCACCCCCGTTGTGGGCAATCGTTCCGCTGGGGCGGAACGGGTGGGCACAACGGACGGCGCCCCCTGCCGGGCCCAGGCTCCAGGCCCCGGCCCGCACCCCATGCGCGGCGCACTACTCGTGCGGGTCCAGGCACAAGGGGCGGAGGCGCGGCCGAGCGCGCCGTCCCGTGTGCCCACCCGTCCCGCCCCAGCGGGACGATTGCCCACACGGAGGGTGGCCCGGGCCTCCGGGGCTGTGGAGGGGGCGGTCAGGAGTTGACGGCGCCTCGGAGTTCGGCGACGTCGAGTTGTTCGGTCTCGTCGTGGGCGGTGAGGTCGATGACGTGGCCGATGGTGCGGGGCGGGGCGACCGGGGTGAGGAGGGGCGCGCCGGCCGGGGTGCCGGCGGCGAGGACCTCCTCGCCCACGACGTCGGCGAGGTCGGTGTGCTGGACGGCCTCGATGGCGGCCGCCGCCTTCTGCGTACCGAAGAAGTCGAAGCCGCCCTCGGGGCGCGGGACGGGCCTGCGGGCCGCGTAGGGGACGATCGCGCTCGCGGTCGGCACCGCGGGCAGGGCGGCGGGGGCCGGTGCGGCCGGGAGGGCGAGGGCGGCGGCCGGGCGGGAGTGCTCGGTTCCGGCGGCCGCCGCGTGCTTCCCCTGCGGCTCCTCCGTCTCGCGGGCGCGCTCGGCGAGGTCGCGGGCGCGGGCGGCCTCGGTGGTGCGGCGGGCCTGCTGGGCGGCGGCGTTGCGCGGGAGGTCGCGCAGGGCCTGCGCGGCGCGGCGGTAGGCGTCGGGGGTGGGCGCGGACCCGCCGGCCGGCAGTGCGCGGGCGCCGCCGGTGGTCTCCAGGGCGAGGACGCGCCCGGCCTCCAGGGCGCTGGCGCGCTCGGTCTCGGCCGTGGCGTACCGGCGGAGGAGGTCGGCGTGCTCGCCGCGCAGCCCGGCGAGCTCCACGCGCTTGGCACGGAGCTTGGCGTCGAGCTTGGCGCGCAGGGCGCGGGACTCGTCGAGGTCGGACTCCAGTTCGGCGGTCCGTTCCTCGGCCTTCCACTGGTCGGCGGTGCGGGCGCGGTCGAGTTCGGCGACCCGCAGTCCGGCGCTCCGGTCCCAGCTGCGCATGAGGACGGCACCGGTGACGGCGGCGGCCGCCGCGGCCGCGGCGAACAGCCGGACGACCACCAGGTCGCCGGGGAGCCAGGCGGCCGCGGCGCACACGACCGCGGCGCCGGCGACCGCGGAGGGCGGCATCAGCTTGTGCAGAGGCGGGGAATGGCGGTGGCGTCCACGTGGCATGGCCTGAAATTTACCGTGCGTAGGCACGGCGTGGGGTGTCGGCCCGGTAATCTCTTGGCCACTTCTCGCCACCGGAAGTGGATATCCACCGTTCCGGTTCCGCTTCGGGCCGACTCCCCCCGTCCGCGGACTACTTGTCGACCAGCCCCTTCTCTCCCAGATATGCCGTGGCGACGTCCTCGGGCTTCGCCCGCTCGGCGTCCACCTTGCGGTTGAGTTCGGCGAGATCCGCTGTGGTCAGCACCTGGGTGAGCCGGTCGAGGGCGGCGGCTATCTCGGGAGAACCGGCGTCCTTGGCGTTGACCACGGGCAGCACGTTGTCCGCGTTCTGCAGCTTCTTGTCGTCGGTGAGGAAGACGAGCCCGTAGCCGTCGATCGTGGCGTCCGTGGTGGTCGTCAGGACCAGCTGGTCCACCCCGTCCTTGACCGCCTGCTTCGCCTGCGGGGTGCCGACGCCCTTGGGGTCGACACCCGTCACGTCGATGCCGTACGTCTTCTTCAGACCGGGTGCGCAGAAGGGCCGTACCGCGCATTCGTCACCGGCCGCGATCTTCACCTTCAGCTTGGAACGGCCGAGATCGGAAAGGGTCGTCAGCTTGTTCTTCGCGGCGAATTCCTTCGTCACCGCGAAGGCGTTCTGATCGACCGCGGCGCCGACCGCGAGCACCTTCAGACCGCGGGGTTCGGCGAGCTTCCGCAGCGCCTCGACCGTCGCCGTCGCGTCGCCCGAGGCGACCGGCTTCTCCTCCGGGGCCTTCGGCCCGTTCACCTTCGCGTTGAGGAATTCCGCGATCGTCGCCGCGTATTCCGGTACGACGTCGATCTCGCCCTTCTCCAGCGAGGGTTCGTACAGTTCGCGATTCTTCACGGTGGTGACGGAGACGGAGTATCCGGCGTCCCGCAGCACCTGCGCGTAGAGCTCGGCGAGCACCTTGGCCTCGGTGAAGGCGGCCGCGCCCACCACCAGCGAACCCTTCTGGCCGCTCCCGGTGCCCCCGGAGCCCTTCTTGCCCTCCTCCAGGCTGTCACCGCCGCACGCGGCGAGCGCGACGGTCAGCGCCGCCGTGCCCAGCACCGCGCCCGCGATACGCGAGACCCTGTTCACGAGATCACCCATCTCCAGTCAGCGTTGGTCGAGTCGTTCGAAGCGTGTGAGTCCGTCGAGGCGCGCGAGCCGGTCGAAGAGACGCTCGGCGCCCACCGTCACGCCCTCCACGAGGAGGGCCAGCAGGGCCACGAGCACGGCGCCCGCGACGACCTGCGCCGTGTCGTACGTGGCGAATCCGGCGGTGATGATCCGGCCCAGGCCGCCCTGGCCCACCATCGCCGCGACCGTCGCCGTGGCCACCACCTGCACCGCCGCCGAGCGCACCCCGGTCATCACCACCGGCCGGGCCAGCGGGAGTTCGACCTTCCGGAAGAGCTGGCCGCCCGTCATCCCCATGCCCCGCGCCGCCCGCACGGCGGACCGGTCGACCTCCCGCACACCCACGTAGGCGTTGGTGAGGAGCGGGGGTATCGCGAAGAGGACCAGGGCCACGACGGTCGGCACGTATCCCGCGTTGCGCAGGGGGGACACCATGAACAGGGCGAGGACCGCGAAGACGGGGATCGCCCGCCCCACGTTCGACACGTTCACCGCGAGCGCCCCGCCGCGGCCGAGGTGGCCGAGCCAGAGCCCCAGCGGCAACGCGAGCGCGGCGGCGATCAGCAGCGCCGCCCCGCTCACGTACACGTGCTCGGCGAGCCGGTGCGCGATGCCCTCCTCGCCCGTCCAGTGCGCGCCGGTGGTGAGCCAGACCCAGGCATCCGTCACGACCCCCATCTCACTCACCCCCCGGCGCGGTCCGTATCCGGGTCCACGGCGTGAGCAGCCGCTGGAGGCCCAGGAGGAGCAGGTCGGCGACGACGGCGAGGAGCACGCACAGCACCGAGGCGGCGAGCATCTGCGCCTTGAAGAACGTCGGCAGCGCGTCCTCGATGAGGTTGCCCAGTCCCCCGCGGCCGACGACCGAGCCGATCGTGGTCAGCGCGATCGTGGAGACCGTCGCCATCCGGACGCCGGCCATCAGCACCGGCAGGGCCAACGGGAGTTCGACCTGCCACAGCAGGCGCCAGGAGCCGTATCCCAAGCCGCGCGCGGCCTCCCTCGTCTCGGCCGGCACCGCGGCGAGTCCCGCCAGGGTGTTCCGCACGAGGATCGTCAGGGCGTACAGGACGAGGCCGGTCACCACGAGCGCCGCGGACAGCCCGAAGAGGGGGAGCAGCAGCGAGAACATGGCGAGGGACGGCACCGTGTAGAGCAGGGTCGTCAGTCCGAGGACCGGTCCCGCGAAGCGGGGCCTGGCCCGCACGAGCAGCGCGAGGGGCACCGAGACGGCGAGCGCGATCAGCACGGACGCGACCGTGATTCCCACATGCTGGAGCAGCGCGTCGGTCAACTCGCCGCTGCGCGTGCGGAGGTACTCCCCGCAGATCCAGTCGTTGGCGACCAGACAGTTCGGTGCGCTCATCGTCCCTCCCCCCGTACCGTCGACCTTCCCGAACGCTTGTCCGGCGACCCTAACCCCCGCCACCGACAATCACGGGAACTCGCCACAATGCGGCAACACGCCCTTCACACACCCCCGGCGGCCAGGGGCCAGAATGGGGAACCATGATCCGGTTCGAGCACGTGACCAAGCGGTACGCCGACGGCACGACCGCCGTGGACGACCTCTCCTTCGAGGTGGCCGAGGGCGAACTCGTCACCCTGGTCGGGCCGTCCGGCTGCGGCAAGACGACCACGATGATGATGGTGAACCGGCTGGTCGAGCCGACCTCGGGCCGCGTCCTCGTGGACGGCGAGGACATCTCGGGCGTCGACCCGGTCGCCCTGCGCCGCAAGATCGGCTACGTCATCCAGCAGGTCGGCCTCTTCCCGCACCGCACGGTCCTCGACAACACGGCGACCGTCCCCGCGCTCCTCGGCTGGAAGAAGGCCGCCGCACGCGCGCGTGCGGCCGAACTCCTGGACCTCGTGGGCCTCGACCCGGCCACCTACGGCCCCCGGTACCCGGCGCAGCTCTCCGGCGGGCAGCGCCAGCGCGTCGGCGTCGCCCGCGCCCTGGCGGCCGATCCGCCCGTCCTCCTCATGGACGAGCCGTTCGGCGCCGTCGACCCCGTGGTCCGCGAGCGCCTGCAGAACGAGTTCCTCGCCCTCCAGGCCACCGTCCGCAAGACCGTCCTCCTCGTCACCCACGACATCGAGGAGGCGGTCCGCATGGGCGACCGCATGGCCGTCTACGGGCAGGGCCGCATCGAGCAGTTCGACGCCCCCGCCACCGTCCTCGGCTCCCCCGCCACCCCGTACGTCGCGGACTTCGTCGGCAGCGACCGCGGCCTCAAGCGGCTCGCCGTCACCCCGGTCACCGAGGCCGACCTCGACCCGTGGTCGAAGGACGGCGGCGACGGCGACCCCGCCCCCGTCCCCCTCGGGACCTCGCTCAAGGACGCGCTCGCCGCGCTCCTCCAGCACGACACCGGGCGCCTCACCGTCACCGGCGCCGACGGCGGCCCGGTCGGCGTGCTGACCCCGGCCGGCGTCCACCGCGCGCTGCGCCGGGCCACCCCCGAGTGACCGGCGCCGGCGTGCGCACCGGCCCGGGCGCTCGGGACCCGGTGCGCGCGCCGGTCAGGTCGCGCTGAGCTTCCCGCTCATCCAGACGAGGCCCGAGGGGATCTCGCGGTTCCAGGTGTTGAAGTTGTGGCCGCCGCTCTCCAGGGTGATCGACGACACCTTCGCCGGGTCCTTCACCTTCCGGATGAACTCCCGGGTGGGCTTCAGGTTGTCCTCGCCCCGCTTCGAGGTCGTCACCAGGAACGACGTGCCGCCCTGCGGCCGGTGGTCCAGGCTCCACAGCAGGTCGGACCGCTTGCGCAGCCGGTCGTCGCCGCGGAAGAGGTCACCGGTCGTGACGTCCTCGGCGGCCCGGTAGTACGCCGAGAACCCCGCGCCCGCCGCGAACCGGTCCGGGTGGTGCATCGCGATCTTCAGCGCGCAGTAGCCCCCGGTCGAGTTGCCCATGAAGCCCCAGTTCCGCGGCTTCGTCCCGACCCGGTACGTCCCCGAGACCGCCTTCGGCAGGTCCTCGGCGAAGAAGGTCTCCGTCTGCGGGCCCCCGGGGACGTCCACGCACTCGGTGTCCCGCGGCGGCGCCACCGTCGGGCGCAGCATCACCAGGATCATCGGCTGCATCCGGCCCTCCTTCGCCTGCAGGTAGGCCGTCTTCGGGTACTTCAGCCCCTTGATCAGGTTCTCGGCCATGCCCGGGTAGCCGGTCAGCACCACGGCGGCCGGGAACGTCCGCTTGGCGTACCGGGGCTGGAAGTACTCCGGGGGCAGGTACACGTACGCCTGCGAGACGATCCCGGACCGGTCCCCCGCTATGACGACCTTCTGTATCTGCCCGCCGACCGCCGGACGGCCGGCGCCGGGCACGTCGAGCGTCCGCGTGCCGACGACCCTGACGTCCTTGGAACCCGCGGCATGGTCGACGACCACCCCCATGTCCTGCTCCTGGCCGAGGAGGTCGGCCCACGAGCCGTAGAAGAGGAACGACCGGTTCGCGGCCAGCCCCACCGCGGCGAACAGCGCCACCTGGGTCACGAGGAGCAGCCCGACCCGCCCCACGACCCGGCGCCAGCCGCTCCGCGCGAGCCGCGGCCAGAGCAGCACCGTGGCCAGGAACAGCCCCACGCCCAGCAGCACCGCCAGCCAGAGGACCTTGTCACTGGTGAGTCCCATGAGACGACCGAGCCTTCTTTCAGAGAATTTCCTGTGAACCGATGAACCCGACCCCGCACGGCTCCGTCCTAGAAGGCGCACCAGCCGGAACGGCCCGCCGAACGCGCAGCGAGGCCCGACCGGAGTCGAGAGCCCTCGCAGGACCCCTCGCGGGACCACAGGAACCACGGGAAGTACGGGAAGCCATGTCTGTCACGGTAGATGGGGACAAATCGGGATTGGTTCCGGTTCGGGTACGCCGGATTCTCCACGGCCCCCGCCCCGAGAAGGTCCCCGCCCTCGTCGGCACGGCCTGCACCCTGGTCGGACTGATCGACATCGCGGCCGGGGTCTTCCCCCGGTTCCGCGCCAGCCGCATGCACGCCGTCGCCGAAGTCCTCCCCGGCACCCTCGGCCCCCTGTCCGCCGCCCTCTCCCTGAGCGCCGGCGTCCTGCTCCTGCTGCTCGCCCACGGCCTCAAGCGCCACAAGCGCCGCGCCTGGCGCGCCGCCGTCGTCCTCCTCCCGCTCGGCGGGCTGGCCCAGTTCGTCTGGCGCCACTCCGTGCTCGGCGGCCTGCTCTCCCTCGCGCTCCTCGCCCTGCTGCTGCGCCACCGGAGCGAGTTCGCCGCCCTCCCCGACCCCCGCAGCCGCTGGCGCGCCCTCGCCAACTTCGTGGTCATGGGGGCCGGCTCCATCGCCCTCGGCCTCGTCATCGTCAGCGCCCACCCCGGCCGCGTCGTCGGCAGCCCCAGCCTCACCGACCGCCTCGAACACGTCCTGTTCGGCCTCTTCGGCGTCGAGGGCCCCGTCGGCTACACCAAGGGCGTCGACTGGACCGTCGGCTACTCCCTGGGCGCCCTCGGCATGCTCACCGCGCTCACCACCATCTACCTGGCCTTCCGCCCCGAGCACCCCGCCGCCCGCCTCACCGACGACGACGAGGCCCGGCTGCGCGGCCTCCTCGACCAGCACGGCGGCCGCGACTCCCTCGGCCACTTCGCCCTCCGCCGCGACAAGGGCGTCGTCTTCTCCCCCAGCGGCAAGGCCGCCGTCACCTACCGCGTCGTCTCCGGCGTCATGCTCGCCAGCGGCGACCCCATCGGCGACGTCGAGGCATGGCCCGGCGCCATCGAACGCTTCATGGACGAGGCCAAGGCCCACTCCTGGACCCCCGCCGTCATGGGCTGCTCCGAGACGGGCGGCCAGGTCTGGACCCGCGAGACCGGCCTCGACGCGCTCGAACTCGGCGACGAGGCCGTCGTCGACGTCGCCGACTTCTCCCTCTCCGGCCGCGCCATGCGCAACGTCCGCCAGATGGTCAAACGCATCGAACGCAACGGCTACACCACCCGGGTCCGCCGCGTCGCCGACCTCGACGAGGCCGAACTCGCCCAGGTCCGCCGCGCCGCCGCCGCCTGGCGCGGCACCGACACCGAGCGCGGCTTCTCCATGGCCCTCGGCCGCATCGGCGCCCCCGGCGACGGTGACGCCGTCATAGCGACCGCCCACAAGGCCGACGAGGACGGCACCGACTCCCCCTACGGCGACCTCAAGGCGATCATCCACTTCGTGCCCTGGGGCCGCGACGGCATGTCCCTCGAACTCATGCGCCGCGACCGCTCCGCCGACCCCGGCATGAACGAGCTCCTCATCGTCGCCGCCCTCCATGCCTCGCCCGGCCTCGGCATCGCGCGCGTGTCCCTCAACTTCGCGATGTTCCGCTCCGCCCTCGCCCGCGGCGAGAAGATCGGCGCCGGCCCCGTCCTGCGCGTCTGGCGCGGCCTGCTCGTCTTCCTCTCCCGCTGGTTCCAGATCGAGTCGCTGTACAAGTTCAACGCCAAGTTCCGGCCGCGCTGGGAACCCCGCTTCGTCGTCTACCGCACCAGCCGCGACCTGCCCCGCATCGGCTTCGCCGCCATGCAGGCCGAAGGCTTCGTCAACCTCTCCCTGCCCCGCCCCTTCACCCGCCGACGCCCCGCACCGGCCCCCCGGCCCTGCGCCCACATCGTGCCCGCCGCCGTCGAGCGCGAGGTCCGCGCGGCCTGATCCCACCCCTGGGCCCTACGCTGGACACATGAGTACGACGATCGACCGGGGCACCGCCCGAGGACTGCCGGAGTGGGACCGCTGCGCGGTCATGGGCGTGGTCAACGTGACGCCCGACTCCTTCTCCGACGGCGGCCGCTGGTTCGACACCACGGCCGCCGTCAAGCACGGCCTCGACCTCGTCGCCCAGGGCGCCGACCTCGTCGACGTCGGCGGCGAGTCCACCCGGCCCGGCGCCACCCGTGTCGACGAGGAGGAAGAGCTCCGCCGGGTCGTCCCCGTCGTCCGCGGCCTGGCCGCCGAAGGCGTCGCCGTCTCCGTCGACACCATGCGCGCCCGCGTCGCCGCCCGCGCCGTCGAGGCCGGCGCGGTCCTCGTCAACGACGTCAGCGGCGGCCTCGCCGACCCCGCCATGGTCCCCGCCGTCGCCGCCGCCGAGGTCCCCTTCGTCGTCATGCACTGGCGCGGCTTCAGCCAGGACATGAACAGCCTCGCCGTCTACGACGACGTCGTCGCCGAGGTCGTCGGCGAGCTCCGCACCCGCCTGGAGGCCGTCGTCGACGGCGGCGTCGACCCCGAACGGATCGTCGTCGACCCCGGCCTCGGCTTCGCCAAGCTCGCCCCCCACGACCTGGCCCTGGTGGCCCACCTCCCCGAGCTGCGCGCCCTCGGCCGGCCCCTGCTGGTCGCCGCCTCCCGGAAGCGCTTCCTCGGCCACGTCCTCACCCGCGACGGCGCCGCCCCGCCGCCCGCACGCGAGCGCGACGCCGCCACGGCCGCCGTCTCCGCCCTCGCCGCCCACGCGGGCGCGTGGGCCGTCCGCGTCCACGAGGTCAGGGCCACGGCGGACGCCGTACGGGTCGCCCGAGCCGTCGAGGGAGCCGCGTGAGCCGCACGGGCCGCAGCACCGACGAGGCGGCCGTCGAAGCCGCCAACACCGCCTTCTACGAGGCGATGGAGACCGGCGACTTCGAGGGCGTCTCCCGCCTCTGGCTCGACGACGGCGCCACCCCCGTCACCTGCGTCCACCCCGGCTGGCCCGTGCTCACCGGCCGCGGCGAGGTGCTCCGCTCGTACGCCCTGATCATGGCGAACACCGAGTACATCCAGTTCTTCCTCACCGACCTGGAGATCTCCCTCGCCGACGGCACCGCCGTCGTCACCTGCACCGAGAACATCCTCAGCGGAGGACCCGCCGAGGACGGCGCCGAGCTCGGCCCCCTCGTCGGCCAGCTCGTGGTCGCCACCAACGTGTTCCGCCGCACCTCCGACGGCTGGCGGATCTGGTCCCACCACGCCTCCCCGGTCCTCGCCGACACCGGCGACGAGACGGCCGAACAGCCCGGTGCGGACGGCTCCGAACCCCCCTCCTGACGCGCCCGCGGCCCCCCGAGGGCAAGCGCTGTCGGTCCCCGCAGGTAGATTCGACAGTGGACACCCGGCCGTCCGCACCCGGCTGCGTGGCCACCCGAACTACGACAGCAGGAGTGATTCGCGTGGATCGTGTCGCGCTGCGCGGCCTCAAGGCCCGGGGCCACCACGGCGTCTTCCCCAAGGAGCGCGAGGAGGGCCAGACCTTCATCGTGGACCTGGTCCTCGGCCTGGACACCCGCCCCGCGGCGGCCGACGACGACCTGGCGAAGACCGTGCACTACGGCATCGTCGCCGAGGAGGTCGTCGACGTCGTCCAGGGAGAGCCCGTCGACCTCATCGAAACCCTCGCCGAGCGCATCGCCCAGCAGTGCCTCGGCCACGCCGGGGTCCAAGAGGTGGAAGTCGTCGTCCACAAGCCGGACGCACCCATCACCGTGCCCTTCGACGACGTCACCATCACGATCACCCGGAGCCGACGATGAAAGCGACCCACAGCGACCCCACCGTCCAGCCGGTACCGGCCTCCGTCGTCGCGACCGTCGACGCCGCCGACGTGACCCTCTCCAACCCCCGCTGGGCCGTCCTCGCCCTCGGCGCCAACCTCGGCAACCGCCTGGAGACCCTCCAGGGGGCCCTCGACGCCCTCGGGGACACCCCGGGCCTCCGGGTCAAGGCCGTCTCCCCCGTCTACGAGACGGAGCCGTGGGGCGTCGCCCCCGACAGCCAGCCCTCCTACCTCAACGCCGTGGCGCTCGTGAAGACGACGCTGCCGCCCTCCTCGCTGCTGGAGCGGGCCCAGGCCGTCGAGGAGGCGTTCCACCGCGTCCGCGAGGAGCGCTGGGGCGCCCGCACCCTCGACGTCGACATCATCGCGTACGCCGACGTGGTCTCCGAGGACCCCGTCCTCACCCTCCCGCACCCGCGCGCCCACGAACGCGCCTTCGTCCTCGCCCCCTGGCACGACGTCGACCCCGAGGCGCAGCTCCCCGGCCGCGGCACCGTCGCCGCGCTCCTCGACGCCCTGGGCCGCGAAGGCGTCACTCCCCGTGTCGACCTGGAACTCCGTCTGCCCGAGTAGTCGTTAGGCTCGTGGCAGACAGCCTCGCGACCACATGAAGGACACCCGGTGAAACAACTGCGGCTGAAGGTGCTCGCCGGACTGTTCCTCGTGGCCGGCATCCTCTCCTGGGGTGCCGCCCGCCTCTGGGACGCGGTCGGCACCCTCCCCAGCGTGCCGATCGCCGCGCCCATCGTCCTCGCCGTGATCGCCGTCACCCTCACCGCGACCGCCCTCTCGATCCGGGTCCGCCTCAAGGCCCAGCGCGAGCGGCGCCCCGGCGCCAAGGGCGTCGAGCCCCTCATGGCGGCCCGCGCCGTGGTCTTCGGACAGGCCAGCGCCCTCGTGGCCGCCCTCGTCGCCGGCATGTACGGCGGCACCGGCGTCTTCCTCCTCGGCTCCCTCGACGTGCCCGCCCGCCGCGACCAGGCCCTCTACGCCGGCCTCGCCGTCCTGGCGGGCATCGGCGTCATCGTCGCCGCCCTCTTCCTGGAACGCGTCTGCCGCCTCCCGGAGGACGACGACGAGAACCGCCCCCAGGCCGCCGCATAGCCTCCTACCGGCACGCGCGCACGAGGTGCCCGTTCACCAGGAAGGTCGGGTACGGGGCGAGGCGGTAGCTGTAGAACGAGAAGGGCTTCGCACCGAGGGCGGGGCGGGGCCGGACCTCGTGGACCTGGATCCAGGAGCACTCCGGCGGGTCGAGGGGATGGCGCTCGGGAGCGAAGGCGTTCCTGTCGGCCCAGCGGTCCGACACGTAGAGCTGTGAGACCAGTCGCCGTTTCGACGGGGTGAAGCGCGCTCCGATGATCGTGGCCAGCTCCGTCAGGAACGGGACGTTCGCGCTCACGATCACTCGCCCCAAGCCGGACTTGACGGTGCAGCCGTCGCCTTCGATGTAGCCGTCCAGGAATCCCTGGAACGTATCGATGTCCCTCAGGACCACCCGCGGAAAACGCTGCCGCATATGGTGCGCGTCACCGCCGGCGTAGTGCCGCATGGCGTCGGCCAGGTAGGAGGAGACAACCCGCACGCGGAAGCCGGGCAGGTCGCGTCCCAGATAGCCGGAGGGCCGGCTCACCGCTTCCAGGCGGGCGGGCAAACCGGTGCAGGCGGTCAGCGCAGCCGCGTAGCGGGAGGCGAAGCCCTCCTCGTTCACGACCAGCGAGACGTAGTTCCTGCCGACCGTCCCGTCGGCGCAGGTGGCCCCGACGAAGTACCCGAACTCGTACCCCGGCCTCATCGTGAGCCGTTCCCGGCACAGCTTCCGTGCATGCGTCCAGGCGATCGTCTCCCCCGCCGTGCCCGCCGCGCGTACCCACCCGTCCGGCGTGGCGAGGAGCAGGTCGGGGCTGGCGGTGAACGTCATGTGGTCGGTCACCACCTCTACGGCCGCACGCGCCTTCACCGCCCTCACGTCCACCACCGTGGTCCGCACCGTCCGGTCCCCGTCCAGCGTCCACAGCGTGCTGCCCGGAGCGACGTTCTTCGCCTGGACACAGCCGTCCACGAGATTCACCAGCATCTTGCTGGTGAGGCCGTACCCCATACCGATCCCCCTTGAGCAGCGATCAACTCCACTGATCAAGGACGGTAGGGAGTACGGCGGGCGGGCCGCTACGAACGGGCCACTATCAGGGACATGGCCTCGGCACGGGTGGTAGCGTCGCGCAGTTGCCCACGTACCGCCGAGGTCGTCGTCTTCGCGCCCGGCTTGCGGACACCGCGCAGCGCCATGCACATGTGCTCCGCTTCGATGACCACGATCGCACCGCGGGCATCGAGGATGCGCATCAGCGAGTCGGCGATCTGCGTGGTCAGGCGCTCCTGGACCTGCGGGCGGCGGGCGAAGACCTCGACGAGACGAGCCAGCTTGGACAGGCCGGTGATCTTGCCGGATTCGGCAGGAATGTAACCAATGTGGGCTACGCCATGGAACGGCAGCAAATGATGTTCACACTGGCTCGTCAGCTCGATGTCCTTCACGAGGACCATCTCGTCGTGTCCGAGGTCGAACGTCGTCGTCAGGACGTCCTCGGGCTTCTGCCACAGTCCCGCGAAGAGCTCCTTGTACGCCCGGGCCACCCGCGCCGGGGTCTCGCGCAGGCCCTCGCGGTCCGGGTTCTCGCCGACGGCGATGAGGAGTTCGCGGACGGCGGCTTCCGCGCGCTTCTCGTCGAACTCGCCGATCGTGCCCTCGCCGTCCAGGGTCACCGGGTCGGTCATCTCTGTGCCTCGTTCCGTCTGGCTGATGTGCGCGAAATGCCGCGCCCCCACAGGCTAAAACCTGTGGGGGCGCGGCAGCCATTCCGGGGTGGGACGGTCAGTCCTCGGGGTTGTCGACCGGGGCGATCTCGATGCCCTTGGTGGTGTCGACCGCCGGGGTGGCCGTTCCGTTGGCGCTGTTCGTCAGTGCGAGCTCCTTGGGGGAGAGCACCGGCGGACGCGTCGAGGGGGTGCGGCGGGCGGATCCGGTCCAGGCCGGGCGCGCCGGGCGCTTGACGATGGGGGCGAAGATCTCGGCGATCTCCTCCTTGCCCAGCGTCTCCTTCTCCAGCAGGGCGAGGACCAGGTTGTCGAGAAGGTCACGGTTCTCGACGAGGATCTCCCACGCCTCGTTGTGCGCGGTCTCGATGAGCTTCTTGACCTCTTCGTCGACCAGCGCCGCGACCTCTTCCGAGTAGTCGCGCTGGTGCGCCATCTCGCGGCCGAGGAACGGCTCCGTGTTGTCGCCGCCGAACTTGATGGCGCCGAGCCGCTCGGTCATGCCGTACTGGGTGACCATCGCGCGGGCCGTGGCGGTGGCCTTCTCGATGTCGTTCGCCGCGCCCGTGGTCGGGTCGTGGAAGACGAGCTCCTCGGCAGCGCGGCCGCCCAGCATGTAGGCCAGCTGGTCGAGCATCTCGTTGCGGGTGGTCGAGTACTTGTCCTCGTCCGGCAGGACCATCGTGTAGCCCAGGGCGCGGCCGCGGGACAGGATGGTGATCTTGTGGACGGGGTCGGAGTTCGGCGAGGCCGCCGCGACCAGGGCGTGACCGCCCTCGTGGTACGCGGTGATCTTCTTCTCCTTGTCCGACATGATCCGGGTCCGCTTCTGCGGGCCCGCGACCACTCGGTCGATCGCCTCGTCCAGAGCCTTGTTGTCGATCAGCTTCTGGTCGCTGCGGGCGGTGAGGAGCGCCGCCTCGTTGAGGACGTTGGAGAGGTCGGCACCGGTGAAGCCGGGGGTGCGTCGGGCGACGGCGCCGAGGTCGACGTCCGGAGCGACCGGCTTGCCCTTCTGGTGGACCTTGAGGATCTCCAGACGGCCCAGCATGTCCGGTCGGTCGACCGCGATCTGGCGGTCGAAGCGGCCCGGACGGAGCAGGGCGGGGTCGAGGATGTCGGGCCGGTTCGTGGCGGCGATCAGGATGACGCCGCCCTTCACGTCGAAGCCGTCCATCTCGACGAGGAGCTGGTTGAGCGTCTGCTCGCGCTCGTCGTGGCCGCCGCCGAGGCCGGCGCCGCGGTGGCGGCCGACCGCGTCGATCTCGTCGACGAAGACGATGGCCGGTGCGTTGGCCTTGGCCTGCTCGAAGAGGTCGCGGACGCGGGAGGCGCCGACGCCGACGAACATCTCGACGAAGTCGGAGCCGGAGATCGAGTAGAACGGCACCCCGGCCTCGCCGGCGACGGCGCGCGCGAGGAGCGTCTTGCCGGTTCCGGGCGGCCCGTAGAGCAGGACGCCCTTGGGGATCTTGGCACCGACGGCCTGGAACTTCGCGGGCTCCTGGAGGAATTCCTTGATCTCGTGGAGTTCCTCGACGGCCTCGTCCGAGCCGGCGACGTCGGCGAAGGTGGTCTTCGGCGTGTCCTTGGTGATGAGCTTCGCCTTGGACTTGCCGAACTGCATGACGCGGGAGCCGCCGCCCTGCATCTGGTTCATCAGGAAGAGGAAGACGACGACGATCAGGACGAAGGGGAGGAGCGAGAGCAGGATCGAGACGAAGGGCGACTGCTTCGTCGGGGAGACGGTGTAGCCCTTCTCGATCTGCCCGGCCTCGAACTTCTCCTGGAGCTTGTCGGCGATGTCCACGCCCTGGCTGCCGATGTAGCTGGCCTGGACCTTGCTGCTCTTGTCGATCTTCTGGCCGTCGATGAGCTCGATCTTGATGATCTGCTCGTCACCGGTGGTGACCTTTGCCTGCTTGACCTGGTTCTTGTCGATCGCCTGGACGACCTTGCCGGTGTCCACCGTCTTGTAGCCCTCGGACGAGCCGACGACCTGCATCAGCACGACCACGGCGAGGACGGCCAGCACGATCCACATGACCGGCCCACGGAAGTATCGCTTCACGTCCATCCATACGGAGCGAGTACGCCCCGTCCCTCCTGCCCGTAGGAAAATGCTGCTGTGAGTGCTGCTGTGTGAAAAAGCTGTTCTTCGGACGGTACCTCAGCCGCGTCGCCCGCGACCGCCTTCCCGTGGTTCAACGGGGGGAAGGCGGTGCGGGTTCCCCGGACTGCCGGGTGATCAGCCGCCGTAGACGTGCGGGGCGAGCGTGCCGACGAACGGAAGGTTCCGGTACTTCTCGGCGTAGTCGAGGCCGTAGCCGACGACGAACTCGTTGGGGATGTCGAAGCCGATCCACTTCACGTCGATGGCGACCTTGGCGGCCTCGGGCTTGCGCAGCAGGGTGCACACCTCGAGGGTGGCGGGCTCGCGCGAGCCGAGGTTCGACAGGAGCCACGACAGGGTCAGGCCGGAGTCGATGATGTCCTCGACGATCAGGACGTGCTTGCCCTTGATGTCGGTGTCGAGGTCCTTGAGGATCCTGACGACGCCCGAGGACTGGGTGCCGGCGCCGTAGGAGGAGACGGCCATCCAGTCCATGGTGACGGGGGTGGAAAGGGCGCGAGCCAGATCCGCCATCACCATCACGGCGCCCTTGAGGACACCGACGATGAGCAGGTCCTTGCCCGCGTATTCCGCGTCGATCTTCGCGGCCAGCTCTGCCAGCTTGGCGTCGATCTCTTCCTTGGTGATGAGCACCGACTGGAGGTCGGTGCCCATGTCCTTCTCGTTCACCCGGGTCACTTTCGTTGCAGCGTGCGTCAGCCTTGCCGGATGACCAGTCTGCCACCCTGGCGGCGGGCTTCGACGCGGCCGGGCAGGTTGATGGCCCCCTGGCCGCGCCATCCGGTGATGAGCCGGTCGACTTCCTCGATGTGCCGGGCGAAGAGGGAGCCGGCGGGGGCGCCCTCCGCGATGACCGCGCGGCGCAGGACCCGGCGGCGTACGGCGGGGGGAAGTCCGAAGAGCTTGGCGCATTCGAGGGCGCCGGCCTCGTCGCGCACGGAGGTCTCGGCGTCGGCGGCCCAGGTGTCGAGGGCGTCCGCGTCGTCCCGGGAGAGCTGGGCCGTTCGGGCGAGGGCTTCGACGACGCCCTTGCCGAGGGCCTTCTCCAGGGCGGGGAGCCCCTCGTGGCGGAGCCGGGAGCGGGTGTAGGCCGGGTCGCTGTTGTGGGGGTCGTCCCACACGGCGAGTTCCTGGGCGATGCACGCCTTGCGGACGGTCTGGCGGTCGAGCTGGAGGAACGGGCGCCGGTAGCGGCGGGCGGCGCCGGAGACGGCGGCCATGCCGGAGAGCGAGCGGATGCCGGAGCCGCGGGCGAGACCGAGCAGGACGGTCTCCGCCTGGTCGTCGCGGGTGTGGCCGAGGAGGATCGCGGCGGCGCCGTGGCGCGCGGCGGCGTCGTCGAGCGCGGCGTAGCGCGCGTCGCGGGCCGCGGCCTCGGGGCCTCCCTCGCGGCCCACGGTGACGGTGACGGCCTCGACGGGGGTGAGGCCGAGGGCGGTCATGCGTCCGGCGACCTCGGTGGCGCGGCTGTCGGAGCCGTCCTGGAGGCCGTGGTCGACGGTGATGCCGCCGGCCCGCACGGGGAGCTTGCGGGCTTCGAAGGCGAGGGCGGAGGCGAGCGCCATGGAGTCGGCGCCTCCGGAGCACGCGACGAGCACCAGGGGTGCGGGTGCGTCGGGTGCGGTGGTGGGGTCGGTCTGGTGCTCGGTGAGAACGTCGTGGAGTACGCGGCGGACCGCCAGGCGTATCGCCGCGACCGCAGGATGGGGACCCATGTCCGGTGCCCTTCGTGATGGGGTGGGGTGCCTCGGTCGGAGTCTTAACGGTCGGAAAGGGGGGTTCGGTCACTCAGAGTGCGTCGATGGTGACAGAAACCCGGCCGTTACCCGAGCATTGCACGCCTCACCCCATGCCCAGGGTCCCTCGGATGGGTGATTGGCCGGCCGTTCTCACGTGTTCCTACGCCGTCCGCCGCACCTGTCTCACGAGTCTGCCTTACGGTGCACCCTCGCGATCCAGTCGGCGGGGGCGGCGATCTCCGACTTGGTGGGGAGCGTGTTGGGGGAGGTCCACACGCGGTTGAAGCCGTCCATGCCGACCTGGTCGACGACGGCGCGGACGAAGCGCTCGCCGTCGCGGTACTGGCGGAGCTTGGCGTCGAGGCCGAGGAGCTTGCGCAGGGCGAGGTCGAGGCGGGAGGCCCCGCGGGCCCGGCGCTGCTGGAACTTCTCACGGATCTCGGCGCCGGAGGGCACGACCTGCGGTCCGACGCCGTCCATGACGTAGTCGGCGTGGCCTTCGAGGAGGGACATGACGGCGGTGAGCCGGCCGAGGATCTCGCGCTGCTCGGGGGTCTGGACGAGTTCGACGAGGGACGGCGAGGGTTCTCCCTCCTCGCCCTCGGGGCGGCCGCCGGCGAGGGTCTGGGCCGCCTCGCGGAGGCGTTCCACGACGGTGCCGGGATCGACGTCGGTGGCGGTCAGGAACGACTGGATTTCGCCCTGGAGGTGGTCGCGGAGCCAGGGGACGGCGGTGAACTGGGTGCGGTGCGTCTCCTCGTGGAGGCAGACCCAGAGCCGGAAGTCGTGCGGGGCGACGTCCAGTTCGCGTTCGACGTGGACGATGTTGGGGGCGACGAGGAGGAGTCGGCCGCCGCCGCCACCGGCGGGCAGCTCGCGGGTGGCGGGGGCGAAGGTCTCGTACTGGCCGAGGATGCGGGAGGCGAGGAAGGACAGCAGCATGCCGAGCTCGACGCCGGTGACCTTGCCGCCGACGGCGCCGAGGACGGCGCTGCCGGGGGTGCCGGCGCGGCGGTCCTGCATCTTGCCGAGGAGCGGGGTGAGGAGTTCGCGGAAGCCGGCGACGTTGGCCCGGATCCAGCCGGCCCGGTCGACGACGAGGACGGGCGTGTCGTGTGGTTCGACGCCCTCGGGGATCATGCGCGTGTAGGCGCGGACGTGTTCCTCGGACGCCTTGGCGTGCCTGCGGAGTTCGGCGACGACCTCGCGGGCCTCGTCGCGGCTGACTTCGGGTCCGGGCCGCACGAGGCGGGTCGCGGTCGCGACCGCGAGGTTCCAGTCGACCATCCCGGATGTGCCTGCGCCACCGATGCTCGTCATGCGTCAACCGTACGGTCTCGGCGCGCGATCGGAGAGGGTTCGGTACGGGTTCGCCGCGGGTCGGCGGTGGTCTCGGGCGGGGTCAGCGGGCTCCGGTGAGTGCCGCGGAGAGGCGGTCGAGGGCGGGCTGCGCTTCGTACGGCGAGGGGGTGCGGCCGGCGAGGAAGGCGAAGGCGAGGAGGCGGCCGTCGGGGGTGACGACGGTCCCGGCGAGCGTGTTGACGCCCGTGAGCGTGCCGGTCTTGGCGCGGACGAGTCCGGCGCCCGCGGCGGCCGGCGCGGTGTCGTAACGGCCGGCGAGGGTGCCGGTGAAGCCGCCGACGGGGAGGCCGGTGAGAAGCGGGCGCAGGGCGGGGCGCGCGGGGTCGGCCGCCCGGGTGAGGAGGCCGGTGAGGAGGGTGGCGGAGACGCGGTCGCGGCGGTCGAGTCCGCTGCCGTCGGCGAAGCGGGCGCCGGCGACGGGGAGGCCGAGGCGGACGAGTTCGTCCCGTACGGCCCGTTCGGCGCCCTGGAAGCTGGCGGGGAGGCGGTGGGCGAGGGCGGTCTGCCGGGCGAGGGCCTCGGCGAGGTCGTTGTCGCTGTGGGTGAGGGTGCGCTCGGCGAGGTCGGCGAGGGGCGCGGAGTAGGTGCGGGCCAGCGGGGCGGCCTTCGGGGTGCGGCCGGGGGCGGGGTCGCCGGTGACCCGGACGCCGGCGGCGGCGAGGTGGCCGGCGAAGGCGCGGGCGGTGTCGCCGGCCGGGTCGGCGGTGCGGGGGGCGGGGCCGCTGCGGCTGCCGTCGAGGCGGCCCTCGTCGGTCATGAGGGCGACGACGGGGGCGATGTTCTCGTTGGGGCCGATGGGGTGGAGGGCGGGGCCCCGGTAGAGCGCGGTGTCGTACGCGAGGCGTACGGAGGTGTGCCCGCCCTTCTTCAGGGCGCGGGCGGTGTCGGCGGCGAGGGACTTCAGCCGCGCCGGGTCGAGGGTGGGGTCGCCGCCGCCGGTGAGGGTGACGGTCCGGCCGTCGGGGGCGGCGGTGACGGTCGTGGCGACGCGGTGGTCGGGGCCGAGGGCGGAGAGCGCGGCGGCGACGGTGACGATCTTGATCGTGGAGGCGGGGGTCATGGGGGTGCCGGCGCCTTCGCCGTACAGCTGCGCGCCGGTGGCGGTGTCGACGACGGAGGCGGTCCGCAGCGAGCCGAGGCCGGGGTCGGCGAGGAGCGGGACGAGGACGGCGGCGAGGTCGGCGGGACGTCCGGCGGGGCGTCCCGCGGGGGCCGGGGCGTGCAGGGCGGTGAGGACGCCCGGGGCGCTCGGGGCGGGGGCCGGGCGGCGGGGCGCGGCGGGGGCCGGGGCGGGCGCGGGGGCGTGACGCGTGCCACCCGCCACGGGGGCGGCGGCGCGGGCCCGCTCGGCCGTACGCTGGCCTCCGTCCCACGGCCCGGCCGCGGTCACCGCCGCGGCGGCCACGACGAGTCCGAGGGCGGCGGAGCCCGCCGTGAGCTGCCACATCCTCGGCTCCGGCATCTGCTGACCAGCCCCTTTCGCGATCACACACGTGCGTGAGGGACACTTAATCACCGCGCGTCGTCGCGAGCATTCACTTGTGTTGATTCAGGAGGAGCCACCCGTGGAGTTCGACGTTCTCATCGAGATCCCCAAGGGGTCGAGGAACAAGTACGAGGTCGACCACGAGACGGGTCGCATCCGCCTGGACCGTCGCCTCTTCACGTCGACGGCCTACCCGACCGACTACGGCTATGTCGAGAACACCCTCGGCGAGGACGGCGACCCGCTGGACGCGCTCGTGATCCTCGACGAGCCGACCTTCCCGGGCTGCCTGATCAAGTGCCGCGCGATCGGCATGTTCCGGATGACCGACGAGGCGGGCGGCGACGACAAGCTGCTCTGCGTCCCGGCCACGGACCCGCGCATGGAGCACCTGCGCGACATCCACCACGTGGCGGAGTTCGACCGCCTGGAGATCCAGCACTTCTTCGAGGTCTACAAGGACCTGGAGCCGGGCAAGTCGGTCGAGGGTGCCGACTGGGTCGGCCGCGCCGAGGCCGAGGCCGAGATCGAGAAGTCGTACGCGCGCGCCAAGGAGCAGGGCGGCCACTGAGCCCCCGCTGTCGTGATCGTGTGAAGGCGGTGCACCTGTCGGGTGCACCGCCTTTCGCACGTCCGTCTCCCCTTCATACTGGAATCCACGATTCCCTGGGGATGAGGCGGAGAGAGTGGTGGCGGAGCCGAAGGGCCCCGAGGAGGCGCCGGAGGACCGGAAGCCTCAGTCGGACGAGGCACGGAGCGCGTTCGTCCCTCCGGCCGGGGTGGAGCAGCCCGCGCCGCCCGAGGAGGAGCATCCGACCTCCGAGTTCGCCCTGCCGCCCGGTCTGACGCCGGAGCCGCCGCCGGAGCAGGAGAAGTCGGCGTTCGCCACGCCGGCCACGTACTCGGCGAGGAACTCGCCGCCCGTCTTCACCCCGGCGTACGGGGTGCCGCTGGTGCGGCTCTCGCAGGACGCGCCGTGGCAGGACCGGATGCGGACCATGCTGCGGCTGCCGGTGCACGAGCGGCCGGTGCCGGAGTCCTCCCGCAAGGAGGACGAGTCCGGGCCCTCGGTGCCGCGCGTGCTCGACCTGACCCTGCGCATCGGCGAGCTGCTGCTGGCGGGCGGGGAGGGCGCGGAGGACGTCGAGGCGGCGATGTTCGCGATCTGCCGCTCGTACGGGCTCGACCGGGTCGAGCCGACGGTGACGTTCACCCTGCTGTCGGTCACCTACCAGCCGTCGCTGGTGGACGATCCGGTGACGGCGAACCGGACGGTGCGGCGCCGGGGGACGGACTACACGCGGCTCGCGGCGGTGTACCAGCTGATCGCGGACATCAGCGAGCAGTCGCACGAGGTGTCGCCCGAGGAGGCGTACCGGCGCCTCGCGGAGATACGGCGCAACCGGCACCCGTATCCCGGCTGGGTGCTGACGGCGGCCGCGGGCGTCCTGGCCGGCGCGGCCTCGGTGCTGCTCGGCGGCGGTCCGACGGTCTTCTTCGTGGCGGCGCTGGGCGCGGTGCTCGGCGACCGGCTCGCGTGGCTGTGCGCGGGGCGCGGGCTGCCGGAGTTCTACCAGTTCCTGGTGGCGGCGATGCCGCCGGCGGCGATGGGGGTGCTCCTGACGCTGCTGCACGCGGATCTGCGGCCGTCGGCGGTGATCACCGGTGGCCTGTTCGCGCTGATTCCCGGGCGGGCGCTGGTGGCGGCCGTCCAGGACGGCCTGACCGGCTTCTACATCACCGCGTCGGCCCGTCTCCTGGAGGTCGCGTACTTCTTCGTCGCGATCGTGGTGGGCGTGCTGTCGGTGCTGTACATCGCGGTGCAGTTCGACGCGCAGCTGAACCCCGAGGGGGCGCTGCGGGCGGTGGAGCGGCCGGTGACGCAGATCCTGGCGTCGATGGTGCTGTGCGCGACGTTCGCGGTCCTGCTCCAGCAGTCCCGCTCCACGGTGCTGTTCGCGACGCTGAACGGCGGCGTGGCCTGGGTGATCTACGCGTCGATAGCGGTCACCGCGGAGGGCTCGGCGGTGATGGCGACGGCGGTGGCGGCGGGGCTCGTGGGGCTCTTCGGGCAGCTGATCGCCCGCTACCGCCACACGTCGTCGCTGCCGTACGTGACGGCGGCGATCGGTCCGCTGCTGCCGGGTTCGGCGACGTACTTCGGAGTGCTGGCGATCGCCCAGAACAACCTGGACCAGGGCTTCGCGTCGCTGGCGAAGGCGGCGGCCCTGGCCCTGGCGATCGCGATCGGGGTGAACCTGGGGAGCGAGCTGGCCCGGCTCTTCATGCAGGCCCCGGCCGCGGCGGCGGCCCGCCGCGCGGCGAAGCGGACCCGAGGGTTCTAGGAGGTGTCGGCCCCTGCTGGGAGCGTGCTCCCGGCAGGCCCGACCCCGCAGGCCGACACCCCGGTACGCCGACACCCCGGGGCTCTGGGCTCCCGGGGTGTCGGTGCGGCGGGGTCAGGGCGCCCCGCCGGTGGCTCAGCGCTTCGCGTGGCGGCCGCGGGGGCCCTGGGGGTTGGGGGTGCCGGGGGCGTCGTGGTCGCCCTGGGCCTGGGCCTTCTTGGACTGGGAGCGGGCCCGGAGGAACTCGATCACGATGGGGATGACGGAGATCAGGACGATGCCGACCAGGATCATCTCGATGTGCTTGTGCACGAAGTCGATCTTGCCGAGGGAGGCGCCGAGCAGGGTCACGCCGGCGCCCCACAGCACGCCGCCGATGACGTTGAACGTGATGAACGACCGGTAGTTCATCCGGCTCACGCCGGCGATGATCGGCGTGAAGGTCCGCACGATGGGGACGAAGCGGGCCAGGATCAGCGACTTCGGGCCGTGCTTCTCGAAGAACTCGTGCGCCTTCTCGACGTTCTCCTGCTTGAAGAGCTTGGAGTCGGGGCGCTTGAAGAGGGAGGGCCCGACCTTCCGGCCGAAGAGGTATCCCACCTGGTCGCCGATGATCGCGGCGGCCACCACCAGCGTGCAGACCAGCCACAGCGGCGAGTCCAGCTTCCCGGTGGTGACGAGCAGGCCGGTGGTGAAGAGCAGCGAGTCGCCGGGCAGGAAGAACCCGATGAGAAGGCCGGACTCGGCGAAGACGATCACCAGGACACCGATCAGACCAAAGGTCTGGATCAGATAGTCCGGGTCCAGCCAGCTCGGTCCGAGGGCAAGCGTGTTCACGGGTTCCGGGCTCCTGCGGTCGGTGGGGGCTTGGGGGACGGCTGGCCCCAAGCTATCAACGCGGGCCGGACGCCCCCGGTTCCACCCGGCTCCCACGGGATGCGGACCGGGCCTCCGCACCCGAGGGTGGGGGGTCAGGAGGTGCATGCCGATGGGCATCGAGGAGTACGGAGGCGGCCAGGGGCCGCACCCCGACGTACTGGTCGTGACCACGAACGACGTGCCGGGTTTCGAGGTCCGGCAGGTGCTCGGTGAGGTCTTCGGGCTCACCGTGCGCTCACGCCATCTGGGCAGCCAGATCGGCGCGGGGCTGAAGTCGATGATCGGCGGGGAGCTGAAGGGTCTGACGAAGACCCTCGTGCAGACCCGCAACCAGGCGATGGAACGCCTGGTGGAGCAGGCTCAGGCGCGCGGCGCGAACGCCGTGCTGATGTTCCGCTTCGACGTGACGGAGGCCGCCGACCTGGGCACGGAGGTGTGCGCGTACGGCACGGCGGTGGTGATCGCGCCACGCGCCTGAGCGGGACCGGCGCCGCGCGGCTCAGGCCGCGCGGCGCGCCGCGTTCGCCCGGACGGCCCCGAGCAGGTGCTCGGGGAGTCCGGGGTGGATCGACGCGTAGAAGGCGTGGAAGTTCTCGTCGGCGACGTACATCTCGGCGAGCCCCTCGTGGGTCTTCGGGTGGCACTCGAAGAACCAGGCGGTGATGTGACGGCGGTGGGCCTCGGCGAGGTCCATCGCCTCCTCGGAGGCGGGCGCGTGCCCCTCCTCCATCAGGGCGCGGTAGGCGGCGCCCCAGGCGTCCACCTCGTCCTTCATCCGCTGCCACTCCTCCTTGCCGTACGCGGCGGCGCGGGCCTGCGCCCGCTCGTGCGCGTGGGTGCCGCCCCAGCGGCGGGCGGTCTCCTCCGCGTACCGCTCGGGGTCCTTGTCCCCGAACACCTCGAACTTCTCCTCGGGGGTGAGGTTGATGCCCATCCTCTTCGCCTCCATGGCGTGCTCGACGGCCGCCGCCATCCTCCGGAGCTCGTCGATCCGCGCGGTCAGCAGGGTGTGCTGGCGCCGCAGGTGCTCCTGCGGATCGGCGTGCGGGTCGTCGAGGAGGACCGCGACCTCTTCGAGGGGGAAGCCGAGCTCCCGGTAGAACAGGATGCGCTGGAGCCGGTCGAGGTCCGCGTCGTCGTAGCGGCGGTGTCCCGCCGTGCTGCGGGCGCTCGGCGAGAGCAGCCCGATCGCGTCGTAGTGGTGCAGGGTGCGCACCGTGACCCCGGCGAGGCCGGCGACCCGTCCAACGGAGTAGTCCATCGGTCTTCCGCCCTTCTCTCTGTCGGTACGCGGTTCAGCCTCGGGCCTGACGTGACGTGAGGTGCAAGTCCGTCCGGCGGACAATCTCGGGATGTTATGCGGCTTTTGCTCACTTATGGTGGGTCGGTGGCCACCGATCATGCTCCGTCCGCGCCGTCTCCCGCCGCCGAGACCCCCCTGCGGATCCTGCTGCCCCAGGTGCTGCCCGCCCTCGTGGTCGGAGTGCTGGCGAGCCTGCTGTTCCTGGGGGTCAGCACGCTCGCGGAGCAGTTCGAGGGCGTCCTGTGGGGCGACCTGCCCGACGCCCTGGGCATCGGCGCGTACTCCTCCCTCTGGATCATCACCATGCTCACGGCGACCGGCATCGCCGTGGGGCTCGTGGTCTGGAAGGTGCCCGGACACGCCGGGCCGGACCCGGCGTCCATGGGCCTCGGCGGAGCGCCGCTGCCCGTCGGGATCGTGCCCGGGCTCCTCCTCGCCAGCGTCCTCGTGCTCGCCGGCGGGGTCAGCCTCGGCCCCGAGAACCCGATCATCGCGAGCAACATCGCCCTCGTGTACTGGCTCGGACACCGGGTCGCCCCCGCGGTCCCGGCCGCCGCCTGGGTCGGCCTCGCCTCGGCCGCCACCGTCGGAGCCCTCTTCGGGACACCCGTGGCGGCCGCTCTCATCCTCTCCGAGGCCCTGGCGAGCCGGCCGGGCCCCGGTTCCCTCTGGGACCGGCTCTTCGCCCCGCTGCTGGCCGCCGGCGCCGGCTCGATGACCACGCAGCTGCTGGAGGGGCCGACCTTCGACATGGGGCTCCCGCCGCTGACCGACCCCGGTTACGGCGACCTGCTCGCGGCCCTGGTCATCGCCTCCGCCGCGGCCGCCTTCGGCCTCGCCGCCTGCTACCTCTTCCCGCACGTCCACACCGCCTTCGGGCGTCTGCGCCACCCCATGCTGATGCTGCCGCTCGGCGGCCTCCTCCTGGGGCTGCTGGGCGCCCTCGGCGGGCAGCTGACCCTCTTCAAGGGCCTGGAGGAGATCAAGGAACTGAGCGAGTCGATCGGCAGCTGGTCCTCCGGCGACCTCGCCAAGATGGCCGTGGTCAAGCTCGTCGCCCTCGTCGTCGCCGCGTCCTGCGGCTTCCGGGGCGGCCGGATCTTCCCCGCCGTCTTCATCGGGGCCGCCTTCGGGCTGCTCGCCCAGGCCCTCGTCCCCGAGGTCCACCCGGCGGTCGCCGTCTCCTCCGCCGTCCTCGGCGTCCTCCTCGCCACCACCCGCCAGGGCTGGATCAGCCTCTTCACCGGCGCGATCCTCGCCCCCTCCCCGGCGATGCTCACCCTGCTCTGCCTCGCCTCCCTCCCCGCCTGGCTGATCGTCACCGGCCGCCCCCAGCTCGAACTCGACGAGCACGGCAAGTCCCTGCGCTGACCACCCGTCCCCACCTCACCCCCTGACCACCCGTCCCCGGCCCCACCCCTGATCACCGCCCTCGCCTCGCCCGCCCCGAGCGGGCGGACCGCCCCACCGGCCAGAAGGAGTCCCCCATGCCGCTCCACAAGGGCAGCCACCCCTCCCCGCCCGAACCCCGGCTCGCGCTCAACCCCTTCTTCGGGGAGGCCAACCCGGTCGGCGGCATGACCGAGGCTCCCCCGCACCACCGCCTGCCGGACGGCCCGCTGCCGCCGATGAGCGCCTACCAGCTCGTCCACGACGAGCTGATGCTCGACGGCAACTCCCGGCTCAACCTGGCCACCTTCGTCACCACCTGGATGGAGCCCCAGGCCGGGGTGCTCATGGCCGAGTGCCGCGACAAGAACATGATCGACAAGGACGAGTACCCGCGCACCGCCGAACTGGAGCGCCGCTGCGTCGCCATGCTCGCCGACCTGTGGAACGCCCCGGACCCGGCGACCGCCGTCGGCTGCTCCACCACCGGCTCCAGCGAGGCGTGCATGCTCGCCGGCCTCGCCCTCAAGCGCCGCTGGGCCCAGCGCAACGCCGATCGCTACCCGGGCAGCGCCCGCCCCAACCTGGTGATGGGCGTCAACGTCCAGGTCTGCTGGGAGAAGTTCTGCAACTTCTGGGAGGTCGAGGCCCGGCTCGTCCCCATGGAGGGCGACCGCTTCCACCTCGACGCCGCATCGGCCGCCGCGCTCTGCGACGAGAACACCATCGGCGTCGTCGCCGTCCTCGGCTCCACCTTCGACGGCTCCTACGAGCCGGTCGCCGAGATCTGCGCCGCCCTGGACGCCCTCCAGGAGCGCACCGGCCTCGACATCCCCGTCCACGTCGACGGCGCCTCCGGCGCGATGGTCGCCCCCTTCATCGACGAGGACCTCGTCTGGGACTTCCGGCTCCCCCGCGTCTCCTCGATCAACACCTCCGGCCACAAGTACGGCCTGGTCTACCCGGGCGTCGGCTGGGCGCTGTGGCGCTCGCCCGCCGAACTCCCCGAGGAGCTGGTCTTCCGCGTCAACTACCTGGGCGGCGACATGCCCACCTTCGCCCTCAACTTCTCCCGCCCCGGCGCCCAGGTGGTCGCGCAGTACTACACCTTCCTCAGGCTCGGCCGGGAGGGCTACCGGGCGGTGCAGCAGACCGCCCGGGACGTGGCCCGGGGCCTCGCCGAACGGATCGAGGCGATGGGCGACTTCCGCCTCCTCACCCACGGCGACGAGCTGCCCGTCTTCGCCTTCACCACCGCCCCCGACGTCACCGCCTTCAACGTCTTCGACGTCTCGCGGCGGATGCGCGAACGGGGCTGGCTGGTCCCCGCCTACACCTTCCCCGCCCACCGGGAGGACCTCTCCGTCCTGCGCGTGGTCTGCCGCAACGGCTTCTCCGCCGACCTCGCCGACCTCTTCATCCGGGACCTCCATCTGCTCCTGCCCGAACTCCGCCGCCAGTCGGGCCCGTTCACCGACGACACCGCGGCGGCGACCTCCTTCCACCACTGAGCCGGACCGGGGCCGGCCCTCAGCCGGCCCCCTCCCCTCAGCCGGCCCCCTCCCCGCAGGCGAGCCGGAACTCCGTCCACCGCACCCCGTCCGCGGTCAGCGCGTACTGACAGCGGGCCCCCTCGCGCAGCAGTCCGAGCGGGGTGCGGCGGACGTGCTGCGTGCCGTCGTCCAGCCGGGCGAACGTCCGGCCGCCGTCCACGCTCGCGTGCCCCGACAACTCCCCGGGGATCTCGACCCGGTCGCCCGGGCCCGGCACCGGCAGTCCCACCAGTGTGCGCGGCTCGGCGACCGGTCCCGTGGTCCACACCCGCTGCCACGTCCTGCCCCCGTCACCCGACCGGTGCAACGCCCTCATCGGGTTCTTGACGGGCTCGCCGCCCGCGAGTTCGCCCATCTCCGCCGCGTACACCGCGTCCGGTCCGACCGCGACCGCGACCCGCCTCACCGGCCGGTCCGTCGGGCTCGGCAGCCGGCTCACGGTCCAGCCGCGCCCGGCGTCCCGCGAGAAGGCGACCGCCGCCCGGCCCGAGACCGGGTCCGTCCCGGAGACCCACCAGGACCCGTCGGGCTCCGGCTGCCCGGCCGGCACCGGATGCGGCCCGAGGGCCGGCGCCCCGGCCAGGACCCGGCGCCGGCCGTCCCGCGGATCCACCACGACCAGCCGCTCCCGTATGCAGTCGTCGAGGGAGCCCCCGACGGGCGACGCGCACGCGGTGGTGAGCGCCGCGCCGTCGGGTATCTCCCGGACCACGCCGGCCGTGCGCCGGTCCACCGGGCTCCACGCACGGCCCCCGTCCCGGGTGAACCAGGTGCGCTCCGGCCGGTCGCCTCCGCCGTCCTCGATCAGCGCCCGGCCGGGGCCGAGGGCCAGCAGGTCCGCCGAGACGCCCTGGGACGCAGGGATCTCGGGCAGCGGCGACCGCCGCACGACCCACTCGTCGGCCCCCGCGTCCCGCACGGCCACCTGCTGCCGGCAGAAGCCGCTCTCCGGCGCGCCGGCGGCGCCCACGCACCCGACGAGCAGCGCGAACCCGCTGCCGTCCCGTGCGAATCCCAGGCTGTGCGACCAGCCGGGCAGCGCCGCCCCGGACGGCACCCGGGGCGGCGCACCGAACACCCCCGCCGACGCGACGGATCCCGCGCCCCTCGCCCCGACCCCCCTCGCCCCGGCGCCCTTCCTCGGTCCCTCTTCCGGTCCCGTGCATCCGCTCGACATCACCATCGCCATCACCAGCGCCACGACGGCGCCGGCCACTGCCACCGGCCTGCGCATCGCACGTCCCCCTGTCGTCCCCGGGCGGCCCGCGGTGAACCGCTGCTTTGAATACACCGCTCGCCGCCTCCGGGTTCCCACCTCCGCGCGACTACCTCCCGAGCCGGCCGAACCTCCTGACCGCCAGCGGGAAGAAGACGAGCAGCAGGACCAGCGGCCAGACGACCGCGGCCATGACGTGCCCCGGCTCGCCGCCGGGGCTGCCGAAGAGCTCCCGGGTCGCCGTCGCCGTCGCCGACATCGGGTTCCACTCCACGAACGTGCCGAGCCAGCCGGGCATCGACTCCGGCGAGGCGAAGGCGTTGGAGAGGAAGCCGAGCGGCCAGACCAGGATCTGCACGGCCTGCACCAGCTCGGCCCGCCCCGCGACCAGGGCGAGGAAGATCCCGATCCAGAGCATCGCGAACCGCAGCAGGAGCAGCAGCCCGAGGGCCCCCAGCGTGCTCGCCGGCCCCTCGTGCGCCCGCCACCCGATGGCGTACCCGACGCCGACCATCACGAGCAGCCCCACCGTGGACTGGAGCATGTCGGCGGCCGCCCGGCCGACGAGCACCGCGCCGTCGGCCATCGGCATCGACCGGAAGCGGTCGACCACCCCCTTCTCCAGGTCGCGCGTCACCGCCGTCATGGTGCCTTCGAGCCCGAACACCATGGTCAGGGTCAGCATCCCGGGGACCAGGAAGTCGACGTAGTCGCCGTCGACGTCCCGTCCGCCACCGACCAGATAGCCGAACATCAGCAGCATCATCACCGGGAAGACGAGCCCGACGAGGACCTGCACCGGCTGCCGGGCCCAGTGGGCCAGCTCCCTGCGGGTCATCGTCCAGCAGTCGCCCACCACGTGCGCGGCGCTCATGCCGTCACCTCCGTCCCCCGGGTCGGCTCCCGGTCCGGGCCGCCGTCCGTCAGATGCAGGAAGACCTCGTCCAGCGTCGGCCGCCGCAGGGCGATGTCCTCCGCCTCGATCCCGGCCGCCTCCAGGACCCGCACGGTCTCGGCGAGCGAGGCCATCCGGTCCTCCACCGGCGCGCTGAGCCGCCGCCGGTCGGCGTCCACGGCCACCTCGCCGCGCGCCGCGGGCAGCAGCCGGGCCGCCTCGGCGAGCCGCGCCGCGTCCCGTACGACCACGTCGATGCGGTCCGCCCCGACCCGGGCCTTGAGCTCGTCGGCCGTGCCGTCGGCCACCACCCGGCCGCCGTCCACCACCGAGATCCGGTCGGCGAGCCGGTCGGCCTCCTCCAGGTACTGCGTGGTCAGCAGGACCGTGGTGCCCCCGCCGACGAGCGAGCGCACCGACTCCCAGACCTCGCCGCGACCGCGCGGGTCGAGCCCGGTCGTCGGCTCGTCGAGGAAGAGCACCTCGGGCTCGGTGATCAGCGAGGCGGCCAGGTCGAGCCGCCGCCGCATGCCTCCGCTGTACTGCCGGACGGGCTTGCGTCCGGTGTCGGCCAGGCCGAAGCGCTCCAGGAGCTCGTCGGCCCGCGTCCCGGCGCGCCGGGCGCCCAGGTGGTGGAGCCTGCCGAACATCTCCAGGTTCTGCCGCCCGCCCAGCTCCTCGTCGAGGGCCGCGTGCTGCCCCAGCAGCCCGATCCGCCGCCGCACCTCCCGGGCCCCGGTCCGCACGTCGTGTCCGGCCACCCGCACCAGGCCCTCGTCGTGGCGCAGCAGGGTGGCCAGGATCCGTACCGTCGTGGTCTTGCCCGCGCCGTTGGGCCCGAGCAGGCCGTGGACGGTGCCGCGCCCGACGGTCAGGTCGAGGCCGGCCAGGGCGTCCTTCGTCCCGTACCGCTTGCGCGCACCCTCGACGAGGATCGCGTCCGCCGTCATGTCGATTCCTCCCGAAAAACTCTTAGTCAAATTTGACCAGTTGCCGCCGACGGAGCAAGGTATGCCCTCGGGGTCAGCTAGTCAAACTTGATGAGTGGATATGTTCCGGCGGCCCGCTCAGGTCGCGAAGGGGTTCTCCTCGCCGTCGGCGAGCACGCCCGTGAAGGGCTCCCCCTCGCCGGCGAACACGTACGCCCCGCCCTCGATCCGCTCGATCAGACCGAGCGTCCACTCCTTGCCCGCGTCGGCCGAGTGGACCCACATGTGCATGATCTCGCCGATGTGCCCGAGCTGGGCGGGGCCGCCCTCCGGCGTGTAGTACTCCGTGACCGCGGCCCGCCACTCGTCGAGCGCCCGCACGCGGCGGCGCAGCAGCCCGGCGGCCTCCTCGCGGGGCAGGTCCACGATGAAGCCGATGCCCGCCGACAGGACGTCCATCTTCTGGTCGTAGGTGGTCAGCGCCTCGCGCAGCAGCGCGAAGTACTCCTCCGTGCCCCGCTCCGTCAGCTCGTACTCGACGCGCGGCGGGCCGCCGACCTCGCTCTGCGCCACCTCGTGCGCGTGCAGCAGTCCCTGCTTCGCCATCTGCTTCAGCGCGTGGTAGATCGACCCCGGCTTGGCGTGGGACCACTCGTGCGCGCCCCAGTACTCCAGGTCGTTGCGCACCTGGTAGCCGTGGGCGCGGCCGTGCTGCCTGACCGCGCCCAGGACGAGCAGCCGGATCGCCGACATCGCCGTACCTCCTAGTCAATTTTGACCAGGGTACGCGCGCGGGATGCCCTACTCCTGCCCGTCGCCCCGCTCGGCCGCGATCAGCTCGAAGGACGTCCTGCCGTCCAGGGACTCGCGGATGACGTCCGCGTGCCCGGCGTGGCGGCCGGCCTCCTGCACGAGGTGGAGCAGCATCCAGCGGATCGACACCCTCCCGTCCTCGGGGAACCAGGGCGCCTTCGGCAGCG
Source organism: Streptomyces sp. NPDC051180 (assembly GCF_040689545.1). Classification (NCBI taxonomy): domain Bacteria; kingdom Bacillati; phylum Actinomycetota; class Actinomycetes; order Kitasatosporales; family Streptomycetaceae; genus Streptomyces; species Streptomyces sp. NPDC051180. The sequence goes on along the minus strand of NZ_JBFBBC010000016.1, from coordinate 86,329 downwards.
GGAAGGTCTCGTCCAGGCTCGGCACGGAGCGGACGAAGTCCTCGGTCTCCTTCGCCACGCCCGCCCAGAACGCGATGATCTCGGGGATCGTCTCGTCGCCGACGAGACGGAACGCGTCGCCCCAGGTCTCCTGGGTGCGCTGCCGCTCGTTCGGGCGCTGCTGGGCGAGGCGCAGCCAGTTGAGCTCCACCTCGGCGACGTGCTTGAGCAGCCCGGAGAGGCTGAGCTCGCTGGCGCTGGGGCGTCCGGCCGCCTGCTCCTCGGTGAGTCCGAGGAGGGAGCGGCGGAGTGCGGCGCGCTGCTCCTCGATGAAGTTGAGGAACGCGCCGCGCTCGTCGCCCAGGGCCTCCGAGGGAACGAGAGCCACCATGATGTCCGCCTTCCGTATGACTACGCCGATGGGTGCCGGCGGGGCCTCGCCCCTTCCGACACCCCTCAACCTACGGACCGATGCGGACAGCTGCTGTCCTCATTGCCGGCGGGACGGGAGGGAATTCGTCCCGGGACGGACCCCGGGATCCGCCCCCGGTCGGCCGCCGCCCCGGATCCGCCCTCAGAAGGGGAAACGGCTCCGGCCGTGCTGGATCGAGATCCACTTCTGCGTGGTGAAGGCGTCCACCATCGCGTCGCCGTTGAGACGCCCGATGCCCGAGTGCTTCTCGCCGCCGAAGGGCACGATCGGCTCGTCGTGCACGGTGCCGTCGTTGATGTGGATCATGCCGGTGTGGATGCGCTTGGCGACGCGCACGCCCCGCTCGACGTCCCCGGTGTGGACGGCTCCGCTGAGCCCGTACGGGGTGTCGTTGGCGATCCGCACGGCCTCCTCCTCACCGTCGAAGGGGACGAGGAGGGCGACGGGGCCGAAGATCTCCTGGCCGAGGACCGGGGAGTCGGCGGCGAGGCCGGTGAGGACGGACGGCGAGACGAGGTTGCCGTCCACGGTGCCGTGCAGCAGGGCCGTCGCTCCGGCGGCCACCGTCTGGTCGACGAGCGAGGAGACGGACTCCGCCTGCTGGGAGTTGATGAGCGGGCCGATGTGGGTGGCCGGGTCGGCGGGGTCGCCGACCCGGAGGGTCCGCACCTTCGCGACGAACTTCTCGGTGAACTCCTCCTCCACCGAGCGGTCCACCAGGATGCGGTTGGCGGCCATGCAGACCTGGCCCTGGTGCACGAAGCGGCTGAAGACGGCCGCGTCGACCGCGTAGTCCACGTCGGCGTCGTCGAGGACGATCAGGGCGCTGTTGCCGCCGAGTTCGAGGACGGCGTGCTTGAAGTTCTGCGCGCAGACCGTGGCGACGTGGCGGCCGACCTTGTCGGAGCCGGTGAAGGAGATGACCTTCGGGACCGGGTGGGTCAGCAGGGCGTCGCCGATCTCGGCAATGTCGGTGACGACGACGTTCAGCAGGCCGGCCGGCAGGCCCGCCTCCTCCAGGACCTTGGCGACGAGGGTGCCGCCGCAGATCGGGGTGTTCTGGTGGGGCTTGAGGACGACCGCGTTGCCGAGGGCGAGCGCGGGCGCGACCGACTTGATCGAGAGGAGGAAGGGGAAGTTGAAGGGCGAGATGACACCGACGACGCCCACCGGGACGCGGTAGACGCGGTTCTCCTTGCCGTCGACCGGCGAGGGCAGGATGCGGCCCTCGGGGCGCAGTGCCAGCTGGATCGCCTCGCGCAGGAACTCCTTGGCGAGGTGCAGCTCGAAGGCCGCCTTGAGACGGGTGCCGCCGAGCTCGGCGACGATCGTCTCGGCGATCTCCTCCTCGCGGTCCTCCACGATCCGCAGCGCGCGTTCGAAGACGAGCCGGCGGGTGTAGGGGTTGGTCTCGGCCCACGCGGTCTGGGCGCGCTCGGCGGCACGGTAGGCGCGGTCGACCTCGCCGGCCGTGGCGACCGTGATCGACGCGAGCTTCTCCCCGGTGTACGGGTTGAAGTCGATGATGTCCCACGAGCCGCTGCCCGGCTTCCACTCGCCGTCGATGTACTGATGGGCCAGGTCGGTGAAGTGCGACATGCTGGAGACCCCTCTACCCGCTATCTGCAGTGCGACTGATGTGGCGTCATCGTACTGATGTATCAGGAGAGTTGGAGGAGGCCCCGGAGAAGGTCCCGGCTTTCGGCCGGATCCGGACCGTCCATCTGCAGTCGCTCCATCACCCGCTGGTACTGGGCCACTTCCTCGCGCTTGTCGAGGTAGAGGGCGCTGGTGAGCTGCTCCAGGTAGACGATGTCGGAGAGGTCGGACTCGGGGAAGCTCAGCATGGTGAAGGCGCCGCTCTCGCCCGCGTGGCCGCCGAAGCTGAAGGGCATGACCTGGAGGGTGACGCCGGGGTGCTCGGAGATCTCGATCAGGTGCCTCAACTGCCCCTGCATGACGGCCCGGTCACCGTACGGGCGGCGCAGGGCGGCCTCGTCGAGTACGGCGTGGAACTGCGGGGCGCGTTCGGAGACGAGTACCTTCTGGCGCTCCAGGCGGAGGGCGACGCGGCGGTCGATCTCCGCGCGCGAGGCGTCGGGCATGCCGCGGGTGACGACGGCGTGGGCGTACGCCTCGGTCTGCAACAGGCCGTGGACGAACTGGACTTCGTAGACGCGGATGAGCGAGGCGGCGCCTTCGAGGCCGATGTACGTCTGGAACCAGCCCGGCAGGACGTCGCCGAAGCTGTGCCACCAGCCGGCGACGTTGGCCTCGCGGGCGAGACCGAGGAGCGAGCCGCGCTCGGCCTCGTCCCCGACCCCGTACAGCGTGAGGAGGTCCTCGACGTCCCTGGCCTTGAAGCTCACCCGCCCCAACTCCATACGGCTGATCTTGGATTCGGACGCTCTGATCGAGTAGCCGGCCGCCTCGCGGGTGATCCCGCGCGACTCGCGCAGCCGCCTCAGCTGGGAGCCCAGCAGGATGCGCCGCACCACGCTCCCGGTAGCTCCGCTCGATTCGCCTGCGGTCACGGCTCCCAGCCTCCCCTTTACGGTGTCGAGCCCCCGTCGAGCCCCGGATTCTGCCATCAAACGCTTCAGCGCGTACACATTCGATTACGGAATGGCGGCGAGATCCGAGCGGTCGGGGCGCACACCGCACGCACATCGTGGAAAGTTCCCCTTCACGAGTGGACGACTTATGCACAGATTCGGCACGGGGACGGACAGGTCCGGCGCGTGCACGTGCATCTGCCCTTGCATCCAGTGGGCGCATTCGGAACCATGGACCCCGCGCAGCCGCGTACTCGTTCGTGTTGTCGTGTTGTCGCACCACAGTCGCGATTCCCGGGAGTGCCTCGCATGGGGACGAATGGATCGACCGTGCTCGAGCCTTTACGGCAGGGCCTACCGCCGCTCGATCCCGGCGCCGTCTCCACCTCCGCCTCCTGCGCCCTGCCCGCCCGGTACGAAGCCGTGCGCGGGGCCCGGAAGTTCACCAGCGCGACGCTCGACCGCTGGGAGCTGACCGAGCGCTTCGACGATGTCGCCCTGGTCGTCTCCGAGCTCGTCACCAACGCGCTGCGCCACGCGGTGCCGGGTGACGCGCCCCAGGAGGAAGGCCAGAACCCGCCGGTCAGACTGCACCTCATGCGCTGGGCCTCGCGCCTGGTGTGCGCCGTGCGCGACCCCAGCAGGGAGAGCCCGGAGGCGCGCGGCGGCGAGGAGGACTTCTCCGCCGAGTCCGGGCGCGGACTGTTCCTGGTGGACTCGTTCAGCGACAGCTGGGGCTGGCACCCGCTCGCCGGCACGCTCCAGGGCAAGGTCGTGTGGGCGCTGTTCCGGATCGGTCCGGAGTAGCGGCGCCGCACCACGCGAGAACGGCACGGGAAAGGGCCCCGGCGAACACCGCCGGGGCCCTTTCCCGTGTCCTCGGTCAGACCAGGTGGTCGAACTCCCCGTCCTTGACGCCCAGCAGGAGCGCCTCTATCTCCGCGGGCGTGTAGACGAGCGCGGGCCCGTCGGGGTGGCGCGAGTTGCGGACGGCAACGTTTCCCCCGGGCAGTTTGGCGAACTCCACGCACGATCCCTGGGAGTTGCTGTGCCTGCTCTTCTGCCACTCGACACCGCGCAGCTCCGTGGCCGCCATGCCGTTGTACGCGCGATGCGCATGGTGCACTGGTAGCTCCCCGAGTTGCTTGTTGCAGGTGTCAACTTCCTCGGATCATAGCTGTGTTCACATGCCCCTGCATGAGCAGATGCACGTGCACGGGGGGTGGCGTAGTGGCTACGCGACGCAGCGTGCTACCGCCCGGTACGGGCGACCGGCACCGCAGGAACGTTTCTGACGAACCGTGGTCCGCCGGGCCCGCCCCCACCGATCCTACGACTCTTGATCTTGAACCCTCCCGAGAGGGCAGGGGCCGGCGGGGGCGGCGGTGACGGTCAGCGGGTCGCGCCGGGGTCCTCGGCGCGCTTCCCGTACCGCTTCTCGAAGCGTTCCACCCGGCCCGCGGTGTCCAGGACGCGGGCGGTGCCGGTGTAGAAGGGGTGGCTCGCCGAGGAGATCTCGACGTCGACGACGGGATAGGTGCGGCCGTCCTCCCACTCCACCGTCTTGTCGCCGGTGAGCGTGGAACGGGTGAGGAAGGCGAAGCCTCCCGCCTTGTCACGGAAGACGACGGGCTCGTACGGAGGGTGGATTCCGGGCTTCACGGCGCGATCAGCGCTCCTCTCGGAAGTCGACGTGACGGCCGGCGGCCGGGTCGAACTTGCGCAGGACCAGGCGGTCGGGGTCGTTACGGCGGTTCTTGCGGGTGACGTAGGTGAATCCGGTGCCCGCGGTCGACCGGAGCCTTACCACGGGGCGGAGCTCGTTGCGTGCCATGGTGCGAGAGTAAACGAAAACGGTAATCATTTCCAATGACTGCCAGGAGAGGTGCGTCACTCCCCGGCGTCGCTCCCGGGGGCGGTCACGGCGGGCGTCACTCGCGGCGGCGGTCACCGGCGCGCGGGCGGGAGGAGGGGGTCAGCCCGGTGGTGACCTCGTCCAGCGCGTCGAGGAGGAGGGTGGCCCCCTTGTGCAGGAGGAAGTGGTCGGGGGGATCGGCGGTCCAGGCGGCGACGGTCTCGCGGAGGTCGCCCCAGGAGGGCTCCCGGCGCTCCCGGATCGCCTTCGCGCCGCGCTCGGTCGCCCGGTGGAGGGACTCCGCGAGGCCCGCCGCGGCGGGCACGGGCGGGACGTCGCGCTCCGGCACGTGCGCCTCCATGAGCATCGCCACCCGGCCGAACTCGGCGAGGGCCTCCTCGGCCTGCTCCGCCGCCGCGTGCGAGAGGCCCCGGTGGCGGACCGGCTCGTGGGTGGCCCGGGCGAGGGCCTCCTGCCAGGCGACCCGGGCGGCGCGGGTGGCGAGGAGGGCCTCCCGGACGTCGGGTCCCGCGGGGCCGGACGGGTCGGCGTACCGCGCGGTGACGGCCGCCGCGTACGCGCCCACCGCCGCCACCCAGTCCGCCAGCCGGCCGCGCAGCCGGGGCGTCTCCCACGCCGGGTAGACGGCGTACGACAGCATCGCCAGGAGCCCGCCGATGAGGGTCAGCAGCACTCTGTCCCGCACGGTCTGCGTCAGCCCCGCGCCGTCCATGCCCAGCAGGAAGACGACGTACGCCGCGACGAAGACCTGGCTCACCGCGTACCCGGTCCGCATCAGCAGGTACATCCCGAAGGCGCACACCACCGAGAGCACCGCGGAGAGGTACACGCCGGGGTGCGCCGACTGCACGACCGCCGTCGCCAGCGCCACCCCGACGAGCGTGCCGCCGAAGCGGGCCACCGAGCGGGCGTACGTCTGCGAGAAGTCCGGCCGCATCACCATCACGGACGCCATCGGCGCCCAGTAGCCGTGGCCGAACGGCAGCACCCCGCCCAGGAGCCAGCCGGCCGCCGTGACCGCCGAGACGCGCACCGCGTGGCGCAGGACCGGCGAGTCGGGCCGCAGCTCGGCCCGCATCCGGGCCGCCACCAGGGGCGCGAGCCGGACCAGGGTCGGCCGGGTGCGGGCGACGGGGCGCGCCGGGGGGTCCGCCCCCCGCGCCGCCGCGCGCGACGACGTCTCCGTACGCGGCTCCGCCGTCTCCACGACGTCGCTCAGCAGCGCGGCCAGCCGGAGGGCCGCGCGGCGGGACGGGCCGGACAGGAGGGCGCCGGTGTCCGGGGTGCGGAGCGCGGCGACGGCCTGCGGGGGCAGGACGACCGGTTCGCCGTGCCGGATCGCGTGGGCGGCGGCGTCCAGGAGCGCGCCGGCCGCGGCGAGCAGCTCCCGGACCCGGTCGCGCGCGGGGCCCTCCTCCGGCACCCCGACGGCGGGGTCGGCCAGCGAGGCGAGCACCGGGCGGATCCGCTCCGCCAGGCCCCGAGCCCCGTGCAGCTCCGCCGGGCGGCGGCGGGCCTGGCGGGGGGTCACGGCGGCGGCGCTGCGGGCGGTCATCAGCGGGACCGGGTCGAAGGGGGCGACCGGGTCGTGGCGGAGCCGTCGGGCGTAGTCGGCCTCCGCGGCCAGCGCGTCCGCCAGGGCGTCGCGCTGGGCGCCCCACCGGCGGACCGGGAGGAGGACGACCAGCGCGGCCTGGACGACGCCGCCCGCGAAGATCACCGCGGCATGGCCGGCGGCGGTGGCGACCGAGGTGGGGAGGGTGATCGTCACCAGCATGATCGCCACGTTGGAGGAGGCGATGATGCCGGCGGTGGGGCCGGCGGCCCAGGCCAGCCCCGAGAGGAAGGTCCAGGAGAGCAGCAGCGCCAGGAAGAGCGCCTCGTGGGAGCCGGTGAGGTAGCCGAGGAACGTGGAGACGGCGAGGCTGGCGCCGGAGGCGAGGGCCAGGGTGGGGCGGGGGCGCCAGGAGCGCTGGAAGGTGGCGATGGCCGCCTGGAAGGCGCCGAAGGCGGACGACGCGGCGACGGACGGGCCGAAGAACGCGAGCGAGACCCCCATGACCAGGGCCAGTCCCAGCGCCCCCCGCGCCGCGATGGCCGGCTCCAGCCGCCGCCGCTCCATGCTGAGCCCCGAGCGGGAGGTCTCCTTCAGCGCCCGAAGCCAACTCATGCGGCGAGCGTATCCGCGATTCGGTACCAAACGGGCTTTTCGCCCGCCTTCCGGACAGCCTCTAGGGCCTGTCGTCACAATCCCCTCGTTGCCCGAAGGGCGGCCCTGCGGCGTCTGGTGCGTGCTCTCGGTGTGCCGGGTGGAAGTGCTCGCACTGGGCGTACTCGCGCTTTCGCCCGGTGCGGCGAGAGCGCGTGCCAGGCGTCGCGGGCAGAGGGGAATGTGACGACAGGCCCTAGGGCGCGGGACGGTCCCGGAGGGAGGGGCGGTGGGGGTGGAGCCCGGCCTGGTCGGCCGCCGAGGCCCCGTGGTTCCATCCGTCCTCGTCCCAGGCGGCGCGGACCCGGGTGGTGCGGGTCTCGGGGAAGAGTTCGTCCGTGCGGGTGGTGACGGCGAGGTCGCGGGAGGCGAGGGCCGGCAGGAGCGAGGGCTCCTCGGCGACGACGCGGCGGGACGTCGAGGCGAGGCGGGCGCCCAGCCGGTTGGCGTACGCGAGCAGGAACGACTGCCGGAAGGACTTGGTGCGCTTGCGGCCGCCCGCCCGCTGCTCGGCCTCCGCCCGGGTCATCGCCGCCGTTCCCTGGACCAGCAGCGACGTGTACAGCAGCTCCACCGGATCGAGGTCCGCCTCGAAGCCGACCACCGTCGAGAAGCCGTACGCCTCGTTCCACACGGCCCGGCAGTGGTTCGCCGTGGCGACGGCGTCCAGCAGGATCGCCTTCGCCTGCTCGTACGGCGGCTCCACACCGACGCGGATCGCACCCGGCGTCTCCGGGGTCGGCGCGCCCGCGGCGAGCGTCGCCTCGTCGAGGCTGTGGCGGGCCATGAGCTCCTGGGCCTTCGCCGTGAGAGCCTCCGCCTCCTCGGGGTAGCCGGTCGCCTCCGCCTTGGCGAGGAGCGCCCGGATGCGGCCGAGCATGCGGGGCTCCCCGGCGGCCGGCGGCGGCAGCGCGTCGCCGGGGGCCGGGCCGACGGCGTCGAGCCGCGGCAGCCGGACCAGGAGGCGGTACAGCTCCAGGACGGTCGTGGCGTGCGAGAAGCGGTCCGTGGGGCGCGGGGCCGTGTCGTCGAGCTCGTCGAGCTGCGCCCGCCACCGGTGCGGCAGCCGCGCGTATCCGGCCGTCTCCTTCCTGACCAGGTCGGAGAGGAGGAGGACGTGCGCCTCGGACAGCTCGCGGCGGGCGGTGCGGTCCAGGTCGGCGGGCTGCCAGCCGCGGCCCCACAGGGTGCGGAGGAACTCCTCGCCGCGCCGGGCCAGTTCCCCGTCGGCGCCCCGGTCGGCGGCGAGGAGCGAGGCCGCCGTGTCGAGCGATCCGTCGTCGCTCGCGTACAGCGCCTCGAAGGCCCTGTCGATCGTGGTGCTCATGCCACGATGGTCTCAGCCCGGGCGTACGGGGCGGGAACCCCGGGCGGACGGGGCGGGCACCCCGGGCGTACGGGGCGTGCACCCCCGCCGGACGGGGTCGGGCACCCCGGCGGGGGTAGGGCCAGGCATACCCCGGGGACGCCCCTCAGCGGTCGTGATCCGAGCCGGCCGAAACGGTTCGCTTGAGCCATGACCACGACCACCGCCTCCCCCGCCGCCGTACGGCTCCGGGGACTCACCCGGCACCACCGGGACGTCCGCGCCCTGGACGGCGTCGACCTCGACTTCGCCACCGGGACCTTCACCGCCGTCATGGGCCCCTCGGGCTCGGGCAAGTCCACCCTGCTCCAGTGCGCCGCCGGCCTCGACCGGCCCACCGCCGGGAGCGTGACGGTCGGCGGCACCTGCCTGGACGGACTGAGCGAACGGCGGCTGACCCTGCTGCGGCGCGAGCGCGTCGGCTTCGTCTTCCAGTCCTTCAACCTGCTGCCCTCCCTGACCGCGGCGCAGAACGTCGCCCTGCCGCTCCGGCTCGCGGGCCGCCGCCCGTCCCGTGCCGAGGTCCGGGAGGCCCTCGCGCGCGTGGGGCTGGCCGGGCGGGAGCGCCACCGGCCCGGCGAGCTCTCCGGCGGCCAGCAGCAACGGGTGGCCCTGGCACGGGCGCTGATCACCCGGCCCGCCGTCCTCTTCGGCGACGAGCCGACCGGCGCGCTCGACTCGACGACCGGCCGCGAGGTGCTCGGCATGCTCCGGGAGCTCGTCGACCGCGACGGGCAGACGATCGTCATGGTCACCCACGACCCGGTGGCCGCCGCCCGCGCCGACCGCGTCGTCTTCCTCGTCGACGGGCGCCTGGCGGGCGAGCTGCCGGCGCCGACGGTGGAGACGGTCGCGGCCCGGATGGCGGGCCTGGAGACCGGCCCCGGGACGGCGGCCCGCCCCGAGGAGCGGTCCGGTGCGCAAGGGGAGGCGACGGCGGGCGCCGTCGCGGCCGCGGGGAGCCCGGCATGCTGACCGTCGTGCTGACCGGGCTGCGGGCCCGCTGGGCCTCCTTCCTCGGCGGGTTCGCCGCACTGGCCCTCGGGGTGGGGCTGCTGACCACGATGGGGCTGGGGCTGGCCGCGACCTTCGAGGCGCCCGCGCGTTCTCCCGAGCGGTTCTCCTCGTCGCCCGTCGTCGTGATGGGCAGCGACCGGCTGGTGCTCGACGTCCGGCGCGGGCCCGACCTCGTGTCCGTGGCGCGGCCGCTCGACCGTCCACAGCCTGTGGACGACGAAGTCCTGCGCGCCCTGAAGGCCCGCTGGACCGTCACCGCGCCCGGGGACGGCGGTCCGCCCGCCGCCGTCGGCGTGGACGCCCCCGCCGCCGAGGTCCGGGCCCTCGTGGGCGGGCGGGCGCAGGTCCTCACCGGCGCGGAGCGGGTGCGCGCCGACCCCGATCCGGAGCGGGACGCCCGGGCGCTCACGTCGCTCAACGCCCTGCTCGGCACCTCGGGCGGCGTCACCGCCTTCGTCTCCGTCTTCGTCGTGGCCTCGACGTTCGCGTTCGCCGTCGCGCTGCGCCGCCGCGAGTTCGGGCTGCTGCGGACCGCCGGGGCCACCCCCGGGCAGGTCCGGCGACTCCTCCTCGCCGAGGCGGCGGCGCTCGGCGTGCTCGCCTCCGCCACCGGGTGCGCGCTCGGCTCCCTGGGGGCGCCGCTGCTGGCACGGACCCTGGTCGACGGCGGCCTCGCGCCCGCGTGGTTCACGATCGGCACGGCTTCCTGGCCGTTCCACGTCGCCTTCTGGACGGGGACGACCGTCGCCCTCGCCGGAGCGGTCGCCGCCTCGCGGCGGGCCGGCCGGGTGGGCCCGACGGCCGCGCTGCGCGAGGCGGACGTCGACACCGACGTCCTGCCCCTGGGCCGGGCCCTGCTCGGCACGGGCCTGCTCCTGGCCGGGGCCGGGCTGCTGGCCTGGACGTACGCCACCGAGCCGTCCGAGCTGCTCAAGCGGAAGACGTACACGACCCTGCCGATGCTGCTGACCGGCGGCGTCGCCCTGCTCTCCCCGCTCCTGGTGCGGCCGGTGTCCCGGCTGCTGCGGCTCCGGGGGGCGGTGGGGACGCTGGTACGCGAGAACAGCGCGGCCTCCGTGCGCCGGACCGCCGCCGTCGCCGCGCCCGTCCTCGTGACCGTGGCGCTCGCCGGGACCCTCTTCGGCGCGTCGGCGGGCGTCACGCGGGCGCGTGAGGCCGAGGCGCGGGAGCAGACGGCCGCCGCCTACGTGGTGGCCGGCGAGGAGCTGCGGGCGGTGGCCGCGCCGGCCGGGGCCGTCGTCTCCGCCACCGGGGCGACGTCCGTCTTCGTGCGGGACGGGGACGAGGCCGTCGTGAAGTACGGGGCGCGGGCCGTCGCCGACCCGGCCGCCTTCGCGGAGCTGGCCCGGCTGCCGGTGGTCGCGGGCGACCTGCGGGACCTGGACGACCGGTCGATCGTCGTGAACGAGGAGTTCGAGCGGCGCCGGGTCGGCGAGACCGTCGAGGTCTGGCGGGCGGACGGCAGCGGTCCGGTGCGGCTGCGGGTCGCGGCCGTCCTCGCCCTGGGCACCGGTGACAACGGCCCCTGCGTCACGCGGGCGAACGCGCCGGGCTCCGCCGTCGACCGGATCGACGCGCGCGGCGGCGGCGCGGCGACGGCGCGGGCCCTGGCGGCGAGCGGCGGGACCGTCAGGACGGCGGACGCCTGGGCGGAGGCCGAGCGGCGCACGGACGCCCCGCGGAACCGGCTCGGCATGGTCCTGGTCCTCGGCATCGCCCTCGTCTACACGGTGATCGGCCTGGCCAACACCCTGCTGATGGCGACCTCCGTGCGGGGCGGCGAGCTGGCCTCGCTCCGGCTCGCCGGGGCCACCCGGTCCCAGATCCTGCGGGTGGTGGCGGGCGAGGCGGTGCTCGCCGTCACCGTCGGGGCCGCCCTCGGCCTGGCCGTGGCGGCCGCCGTCCTCGGCACCCTCGGCGCGGGACTCGCCGCCCTCTCCGCGCCCGCCGTCCTGGCCGTTCCGTGGTCGCTCGTCGGCGCGTCGGCCGCCGTGTGCGCGGTGGTCGCGGTCGCCGCTTCGGCCCTCCCCGCGTGGCGGCTCACGCGCTGAGCGGCGATGGTGGAGGTCGGGGCGGTGACAAGGGTCGGAGCCGGGTCACCGCCCCGCCCCTGTCCCGGCGCGCGCGGCGGGTCACCGTCCGAGCCCTCAGCCGTCGGCCTTCCCGCGCCACTCCGGCGCCAGGACCGACCAGACCTCCTGGTCGTGGAGCCGGCCCCGGTAGGCGTAGCTCTGGCGCAGGACGCCGTCCCTCGTCATGCCCAGGCGCCGGGCCACGGCGATGCTCGGCTCGTTGTCGGAGTTGACCACCCATTCGACGCGGTGGACTCCACGGACCTCGATCGCCCAGTCGATGAGCGCGCGGGCCGCCCGGGTCACCAGACCCCGGCCGACCGCCGTCGGCTCCAGCCAGCAACCGGCCTCCGCCGTACCGCCCTTGGCGTCGAGGGTGCGCAGGATGACGGCGCCGACCAGGGTGCCGTCCGACCAGATGCCGTGGATGCGGCCGGTGTCGGCCGCCACCTTCTCCGCGTAGAGACGGAGGAACGCCCGGCTGGACTCCAGGTCGGTCACGACGTCGGGGAGCCCGTTGCGCGCGCCGATGAACTCCCGCCCCCGGTCGATGTGCGCCAGGAACTCGTCTGCCTGCCACGGTTCGAGCGGGCGCAGCTCCGCGCCGTCGTCTCCCAGGGACATCGTGTACATCGTCGTCGCCTTCCACGGTCGGACCGGCACTCACGGGCGAGGGGATCCTCTCATCCCTCCGCCCGGCGAGGAGGCCCTACGGGAGCAAGACCAACTTGCCCCGCACATGGCCCGACTCGCTCGCCTCCTGTGCCCGGGCGGCCTCCTTGAGCGGGAGGGTGTCGGCCAGGCGGACGGCGAGGGCGCCCTCCGCCGCCAGGCGGGCCTGGTCGGCGAGGCCGCGCCGCACGTCCTCCGGATCCCCCGAGACGCCGGAGAAGGCGATCCCGTGCTCGGCGGCGTCGGTGGCCGCGATGGTCACGATCCGCGCCTTGTCCGCCGTCCCCTCTCCGCCGAGGAGCGCGACGGCGACCGGCAGCACGCCGTGGCCGGCCGCGTCGAAGACCGCGTCGATACCCTCCGGGGCGGCCGCCCCGACCCGGTCGGCCAGGCCGTCCCCGTACGTCACGGGGATCGCGCCGAGTTCGCGCAGGTAGGCGTGGTTGGACTCCGAGGCGCTGCCGACGACCGTGACCCCGGCCGCGACGGCGAGCTGGACGGCCACCGAGCCGACGACGCCGGCCGCGCCGTGCAGGAACAGGGTCTCGCCCGGCTCGACGCCGAGCAGGTCCAGGACCCGCTGCGCGGTCTCCCCGGCGACCGGGAGGCTCGCGGCGGCCTCCCAGGAGAGCCCGGCGGGCTTGCGGGCGACGATGCCGGCGATGGCGTACTCGGCGTAGGCGCCGGTCTTCGTCCAGCCGAGGACCTCGTCGCCGACGGCCAGGTCGGTGACGCCCTCGCCGAGCGCGTCGACGGTGCCGGCGAACTCCAGGCCGGGGACGGCGGGGAAGGTCGTCGGGTAGAACTCCTCGACCCAGCCGCGGCGGCGCTTCCAGTCCACCGGGTTGAGCCCGACCGCCGCCACCCTGACGCGGACCTCGCCGGGGCCGGGCACCGGCACGGCGACGCCGGTCGCGTGGCGCAGCACCTCGGCCCCGCCGAACTCCTCGTACACGATCGCTTCCATACCGGCCATCCCAGCCTCCCGTGCTGCCCGTTCGGATTTCCCGCTCTTCGACACGGCCCAGACTGCCGCCGCGGCCACCGGCTCCCCGCCCTCCCTCCGGCCAGTCCCACCTGTCCGAAAGACCGGCCGCCGTCCGCCTGTTCGGGCATACGCTGCTCGGCATGGACGCGCTCACGCTGACCACCGTGTACGAGATCCTCCGGCAGCCCCTCGGCCGGATCCTCCCGCGGGTCTCGGCCGCCCTCGGCCCGCTGGTCCCGCACGCGGAAGCGGCCGAACTCTCCACCCACTGCGCCCACTCGCCCTTCAAGACGACGGCCGGCACGGACGGTCCGACCGCCTCCGAACTGGCGCCGCTGCTCGCGGCGGGCGTGCCCGGCGCACCCTGGCAGGGCGTGGCGACGGTCGGCGGCCGGGAGCGCGAGATCGTCGCCGTCACCAGCCACGCGACCCGCCGCGGCGCGCTCCTCGTGCTGGTCCGCGAGGACGGCGCGGCCCCCGCCGGCCCGGACGCGCTCGCTGTCGCCCAGGCGCTGTGGGACCTGGTGACCAGCCACTTCGACCGGTTCGCGAGCGAGGCCCTGCCGGGCGCGCTGGCCCGCTCGCGGGCCGCGGCCGACACCCGCGCGCGCGTGATCGCCGAGCTCACGGCGGCGCACACGGCCGCGCTCTCCGGGGTCCTCGGCGTGCTGCGGAGCCGCGCCCTCGACGACACGACGGCCCGGACGACCGCCACCGACCTGGCGGCCTCGGCGCTCATCGAGATGCGGGCGGCGCAGCGCCGGGACCGGGCGCTCGCGGAGGAGCCCGCGCAGGACGCCTTCGAGCGGCTCGCCGCCGAGCTGCGGCCGATGCTGCGCCACAGCCCCGTCCGGCTGGAGCTGGGCGCCCCCGACTCGGACCGCTCCCTGGCGGCGGACGTGGCGCACAGCGCGCGGGCCGTCGTCCGCGCCCTGCTGCTCGTCGTCCTGGAGCAGGAGTCGGTCCGGCGGGTCCACGTCGGCTGGCAGCTGACCGAGCACGAGCTGCGCGCCTCGGTGCGGGACGACGGCGCGGGCGCGCTGGCCCCCTGCGACCTGGGCGCCGGCACGATCCGCGACCGGGTCGACGTGCTCGGCGGCCGGCTGGACACGGACATCGTGCCGGGCTGGGGCTCGACCGTCACCGCCGTCATCCCGCTCGCCACGCCCGAGGCGGCCGTCGAGGCCGCCCATCCGCTCACAGGGCTGGGCGAGCGCGAGGTCGAGGTGCTCCGCCACCTCGCCCTCGGCCACCGCAACCGGCGCATCGCCGAGGAGCTCCACATCAGCGAGTCCACGGTCAAGTTCCACGTCGCGAACATCCTGAACAAGCTGGGCGTCGACTCCCGCGGGGAGGCCGCGGCCCTCTTCCACGCGGCCGCGTAGCGCCCGCGTCCGGGGCCGCGTGCAGGACCGCCTCCGGGGCCGCGTGCGGGGGCGGCGTCCGCGGCCGCCGGGGCGGCTTCCGGGGTTTGTCAGTGGCGGGTGCCAGACTCGGACGCATGAGCGAGAGGTGGGCGCTGGCCGCCGAGGCGGAGGGGGACGGAGCGCTGCTCGTGCCCCTCGGCCCGGACGGCGCGCCCGCCGGGCCGGTGCGGCGCGAGCCGGACCTGGTGGCGGCCGTGCGGGACCGGCCCGAGGTGGCCCGCTGGGTGTGGCGGTCGACGGCCGAGGTGTACCCGCGGCTCCTCGCCGCGGGCGTGCGGGTCGAGCGGTGCTACGACGTGGAGGACGCCGAGCAGCTGCTCCTCGGCCACGAGGGGCGGCTCGGGGAGCCCCGCTCGGCGGCGGCGGCCTGGGCGCGCCTGCGGAACGCCCCGGTGCCTCCCGACCCGCCGCAGCGCAGTGCGGAGCCCGGCTCGCAGGACTCCCTCTTCGAGCCGCGGCCCGTGGTCTCCGTTCCCTTCGACGGGTTCCTCGCGGTCTACGCGGAGCAGTTGCGCCGGCACGACCGGGCCGAGCACCCGGGCCGGATGCGGCTGCTGACGGCCGCCGAGTCGGCGGGGATGCTGGTGGCCGCCGAGATGCACCGGGCCGGACTGCCCTGGCGGGCGGACGTGCACCGGGAGCTGCTGCACGAGCTGCTCGGCGAGCGGTACGCGGGCGGGGGCGAGCCGCGCCGCCTCGCCGAGCTGGCCGACGAGGTGTCCGCGGCGCTCGGCCGCCGGGTCCGGCCCGACCTGCCGGCCGACGTGGTGCGGGCGTTCGCGCAGGCGGGCGTGCGGCTGCGGTCCACCCGGCGCTGGGAGCTGGCGGAGGTCGACCACCCGGCGGTGGAGCCGCTGATCGCGTACAAGAAGCTGTACCGGATCTGGACGGCGCACGGCTGGTCGTGGCTGGCCGACTGGGTCAGGGACGGCCGGTTCCGGCCGGAGTACCTGCCCGGGGGCACCGTCAGCGGCCGCTGGACGACCAACGGCGGCGGGGCCCTGCAGATCCCGAAGGTGATCCGGCGGGCCGTGGTCGCGGACGAGGGCTGGCGGCTCGTGGTCGCCGACGCCGACCAGATGGAGCCGCGGGTGCTCGCCGCGATCTCCCGGGACCCGGGGCTGATGGAGGTCGCGGGGCACCCCGACGACCTGTACACCCGGCTGTCCGACCGGGCCTTCTCCGGCGACCGCGAGCACGCCAAGCTCGCACTGCTCGGCGCGATCTACGGCCAGACGAGCGGCGACGGCCTCAAGAACCTGGCGGCGCTGCGGCGCCGCTTCCCGCGCGCGGTGGCCTATGTCGACGACGCGGCGAAGGCGGGCGAGGAGGGCCGGCTCGTCCGGACCTGGCTGGGCCGGACCAGTCCGCGGGCGGTCGGCTCGGGCGACGCCGACGAGGCGGGACTGCCGCAGGACTCGGGCGAACCGGAGCCGGAGAGCGGAGAGTTCGTCCCGGGGTACGCCTCGGGGAACGCCCGGGCGCGGGGCCGCTTCACCCGCAACTTCGTCGTGCAGGGCAGTGCCGCGGACTGGGCCCTGCTGATGCTGGCGGCGCTGCGGCGCTCCCTCGCGGGGATGCGGGCGGAGCTGGTGTTCTTCCAGCACGACGAGGTGATCGTGCACTGTCCGGCGGAGGAGGCCGAGGCGGTGACGGCGGCGATCCGCGCGGCCGGCGACGAGGCGGGGCGGATCGCGTTCGGCGAGACCCCGGTCCGCTTCCCGTTCACGACGGCGACGGTCGAGCGGTACGCGGACGCCAAGTAGGACGACGGCGGGACGCGGGGTGGGGCGGGAGCCGCGCAGACGCGCGGCGAGGGGCGGCAGGTCGGCCCGCCGCCCCTCTCCCCCGTGCGGAGCGCGCTACCTCGCGGGCCGGTCCTGCCACCTGCCGTTGAGCGCGATCGCCTTCAGCTGCGCCATCGTCAGCGCGGGCTCGGAGCGGGTGGCGTCCTCGTGCTGGGCGCCGGTGTTGAAGGCGGAGACGACGACGCGGAAGCCTTCGGGCGTCATGGTGTCGACGGTCCACCAGACGACGCCGGCACCGCCCTTCTCGCCGGGCTGCCGGGTGAGCTTGACCTTGCGGCCGTCGGGCAGCGTGGTGACGTCGCCGCTGCCGAAGAGGTCGCCGGCGGCGCCTTCCATGCCCCACTGGACGTTAATCTGGACGAGGCTCTTCCCCTCGCCGTCGTCGACGACGACATAGCCGAACTCGCCGTCGCCGCCCTTCTCCACGACCTTGAGGCCCTTGGGGAGCAGGGAGCGCAGGGTGGTCGGGACCACGTCACCGACCGGCTGAGGGGGCGTCCGGTGGGTGCCGGGCTCGGCGTTGACCCGCGGCAGCTCCGGCAGCTGCTTCAGCAGCGGGCGCCAGGCGTCGGCCGTGACGAGCGCCTTGAGCTGGGCCGGGGTGAAGGGCGGGTTCTCCCGGCTGACGGGGGAGCCCTTCTCGGCGGCGGCGTTGTACTCGCTCGCGTCGACGAGGAAGCCGTCCTTGGTGAGCAGGACCGCCCGCCAGGACTTGGTCTCCTCGCGCTTGTCGGGGTACTCGTACCCCCGGAGGATCATCAGCCGGGCGCCGTTCGGCAGCCGCTCGGTGACGCAGTCGTCGTAGGGGACGTACGCCTTGCTCGGGCACTCGACCTGCGACGAGCCCCCCTCGCCGCCGGCGGCGCGGTAGAGGCCGACGGAGACCGCCGCACGGCCGTCCCCGTCGTCGTAGACGCCGGCGACGGACTGGCCGCGGCCGTCGAGGCCGGCGATCTCCCATTCGCCGGCCGGGGTGTTGGCCTTGAGTACGGCCGCGATGTCCGCGACCGGGATCTGCGCCTCGACGGGCTTCTGCGGGGTGGCGGTGCCGGTGGTGCTTCCCCCGGAGGAGTGCGTGGGCTTGGGGGCGGCGACGGAGGTGGTCGTCGCGGCGCCCCCGGGGCCCAGGAGGGATCCTCCGTAGGCGCCGCCGATGCCGACGGCGGCGAGGGCGAGGGCGCCGCCGGTCACGGCGAGGCGGCGGCGCACGAGGCGGCGCCGGCCGCGGGCGAGGCCGCCCGCGACGAGCTCGCGGCGGCCCTCGGCGGAGAAGCCGTCGCCGGTGCGGCGCAGGACGGCGCCGAGCTCCTCCTCGAACCCCGCGTTCCGGGGGTCGTCGTGCGGGAGACCTTCGTTCTGGGGCATGGCGGAACCACCGTTTCCGGTTCGTGGGCGGGACGTGTGCGGGCGGGAGTGCGGGGTGTGGCGCGTGCGGGCCGGCGGTCTGACGGGCCGGCGGTCCGGCCGTCTGCCGGTCCGGCCGTCTGCCGGTCCGGCCGTCTGGCCGGCGCCCGCCGGAGGAGATGCGTCCTAGGGCCTGTCGTCAAATTCCCCTCGTTGCCCGAAGGGCGGCCCTGCGGCGTCTGGTGCGTGCTCTCGGTGTGCCGGGTGGAAGTGCTCGTACTGGGCGTACTCGCGCTTTCGCCCGGTGCGGCGAGAGCGCGTGCCAGGCGTCGCGGGGCAGAGGGGAATGTGACGACAGGCCCTAGCGGGCGGCGAACTCGGCGATGCTGCCGCCGAGCCGTTCGCGGAGCCGGGACAGTGCCCGTACGGAGCGGGTGCGCACCGCGGCGGAGCTGACGTGCAGGGCATCGGCGGTCTCCTCGATGCTGCGGTCCTCCCAGTACCGCAGCACCACGACCGCCCGGTCCTTGGGCGCGAGGCCGGCCAGCGCGTCGAGCAGCGCGATCCGGAGTGCCGGGTCCTCGCCGGTGTCGGGGGCGCGGTCGGGCAGTTCGCCGAGCGGCCGCTCGGTGGCGGACCGGCGCCGCTGGTGGCTGAGGAAGGTGCGCACCAGCACGGTCTGGGCGTATGCGGCGGGGTTGCCGACGCGGGCCATGCGCCCCCACAGCGCGTACATCCGGCCCAGCGTCTCCTGGGTGAGGTCCTCGGCGAGATGGGTGTCGCCACTGGTCAGCAGGCAGGCCGACCGGTACAGGTGCCCCGTGCGTGCGGAGGCGAACTCCAGGAACTCGTCCGCGCGGGACTTTCTCATGCCCCTCCCTTCCCTCACGGTCACGTGGTGTGGTCGCCATACACCTCATTGACGCGATGGGGGCGGGGAAATGTTTCAGCGGATCGCGGGCATTTTCCGAGGGGATTCCCGCCCGACGTATCCGAATAAGCGGAATCGGGTAATCCTGAAGGTATGAACACTCTCAGCGCAGCAGAGGTCCTGGCCGCTGGGGTTTGGCAGTCAGGTCTTGGACAGCTTCTCGGCGGCCTGGTCATCGTCGCCGTGCTCATCGGCGCGGTCTGGCTCGGCTTCCGGGTCCGCGACCGCGAATCCTCACCGCCCAAGCCGGACGAACAGCCGCACCGGCCCGACACCGGAGCCCTGCCGGGCGAGACGTCCGAATACCGCAGGGCCGAGGAGATGCCGCAGAACGACGGCGAGCACCGGCTCATGCCGTACCAGCTGAAGGGCTCCGGCGGTACGGAGAGCTCGCCCGACCCGCCCAGCGAGGAGAAGCGCAAGTGGGGCGGGATCTCCAGCGGTGGCTTCGGCAGCGGGGGCACCGGACACGGCGACTGACGCCGGGCGAACCCAGGGCCGCCGTCGGGACCCCGACGGCGGCCGCACCCCGCGTCACGGAGGTCACACCCCGTGGATGACGTCACGCACGACAGGGACGACCGGGCCGTCGCCGCCCGCTTCGAGGAGGAGCGGCAGCGGCTCCGGGCCGTCGCGTACCGCCTGCTCGGCACGTTCGACGAGGCCGACGACGCCGTACGGGAGGCGGTGCTGCGCGCGGCACGGGAGGCGGTACGGGCCTCGGTGCGGCGCGGCGACCCGCCGACCGAGGTCGTGGCCCGGGTCTGCCTGGAGCGGCTCCGGGCCCGCGAGGCCCACCGGGGGAAACCCTGGGATCCGTGGGACCCCTGGGCCGTGGGCGCACCCCACCGGCCGCACCGGCCCGAGCAGGTCTCCGACCCCGGCAGGCGGGCCCTGCTCGCCGCCGACCGCGACTCCGCGTCCCCGGACCTCGCGCAGGTCCTGAACGGCCTGACTCCCTCCGAACGGCTGGCGTACGTCCTCCACGACCTGTTCGCCGAGCCCTACGAGGAGATCGCCGGGATCCTGGAGCGCACCCCGTCCGCCGCCCGGCAGCTGGCGGGCCGCGCCCGGCACCGGGTGGGCGGCGCGGAGGAGATGCCGCACCCCGATCCCGACCGGGGCCGCGAGGTCGTCGCGGCCCTCCTGGCGGCCGCCCGCAACGGCGACCTCGACGGCCTCCTCGCCCTGCTCGACCCGGACGTGGTGCTCCGGGCCGACGCCGCGGCCGTCCGTGCGGGGACGGCCGCGGCGCACGGGGCCCCGGCGGTCGCCCGGCCGGTCGCCCGGCACGCGCGGGTGGCCCGCCCCGCCCTGGTGGACGGCATGGCGGGCCTGGTCGAGGGCGATCCGGCGGGCACCGGCGACGCCACGGCGGTCCTCGGCTTCACCGTCCTGCACGACCTGATCACCTCCGTCGACCTGCTGGCCGACGCGGACCACCTCAGCCGCCTGGACCTCCAGCTCCTCGACGGCGCCGCACGCCGGCCCCCGGCGGCATGAGGGCACCGCCGCGAGCCCGGCATGATCCGGGAGACGTGTCCTAGCCGGCGTCCGTCGGCCGGCCCGCCCGCGTGGCGACGTGGGCCGGCGGCGCGAGGTCGGCGGGCAGGACGGGGTCGGTGACCGGCTCTCCGAAGGTGGACACCACCGGCAGCACCCCCGCCCACAGGCCGAGCGCCGCGTCCTCGGAGTCCCCGTCGTCCGGCGGACCGGTCCGCGTCTTCACCGATGCCTCGGTGAGGTCGAGGGCGAGGACGGACGTCGCGGCGAGCTCCTTGCGGCTGGGCTGCCTCGCGTACTCCCACTGTCCCGGCGAGCTCTGCTCGGTGAGCGCCCGCAGGCCGCGCAGCTTCTCCTCCGGGTCGGTCACGATCCGGGGCACGCCGTAGACCATCGCGCAGCGGTAGTTGACGCCGTGCTCGAAGACGGAGCGGGCCAGGACCAGGCCGTCGACGTGGGTGACGGTGACGCAGACGGTGGTGTCCGGGGCCTGGACCAGGCTGCGGCTGGCGACGGAGCCGTGCAGGTACAGCCGGTCGCCGTCCACGCCGTACACCGTCGGCACCACCATCGTCGTGCCGTCGACGGTGACGCCGAGGTGGCAGAGGAAGCCCGCGGCGAGCACCGCGTCCAGGTCGGCGCGGCGGTGGCTGCCCTTCTCCCGCATGCGGCGCAGCCGGGTCCGCTCGGTGACGGTCGACTGGTCGTCGGGAGTGGCGGTGGTGGTGCTCATGGTTCCCTCTCGCTGCGAAATGGCCGGTGTGCAGGTTGTACGGGGTCTCAGCCCGTCACCGCCACCGGGGACCGCCTGGCGGAACGGCGGTGCTCCGCGAGGGAGTCGCAGATCTCGCCGGCCCGGACGGCGGCCATCGACAGCAGGTTGGCCGTGATGCCGTGCGAGTGCTCGGTGCCCCCCATCAGGTAGATCCCGGCCTCCACGCCCGGAGCGGTCTCCACCCGGTAGTCGCGGCGCACCCGCAGCCGGCCGTCCTCGTCGCGCAGGCACGAGGAGTCCAGCTCGCCGAGCAGCCGGGTCGGGTCGGGCTCGCCGTAGCCGGTGGCGTACACGACGGCGTCGGCCGTCATCGTCTCCGTCTCCTCGGTCGCCAGGTTCCGCACCTCGACGCGGACGCCGTCCGGGCCCTCCTCGACCCCGGTGATCCGGGTGACGCCGAGGATGCGCAGCCGCTGCTCGCCGCGCACCTTCTCCTGGTAGGAGCGGCGGTAGAGCTCCTCGATGAGGTCCATGTCGACGACGCCGTAGTTGGTGTTGCGGTGGTAGTCCATCAGCGTGCGGCGGACGGACGGGTCGGCGCCGTGGTAGAGGTCGACCGCCTCCGGGTCGAAGATCCGGTTCGCGTACGGGCTGTCGTCGGCCGGGCTGTACCCGTACCGGGTGTGCACGGCGACGACCTCGGCGTCCTCGTACGTGCGGTGCAGGTGGTCGGCGATCTCGGCGGCGCTCTGGCCGGCCCCGGCCACCACGAACCGGCGCGGGCTCCCGCCGGGCAGCGCGGCCAGCCGGTGCAGGAACTCGCTGCTGTGCCAGAGGCGTTCGGAGGACTCGACGCCCTCGGGGAGCCGGGGCACCAGGCCGGTGCCGATGACCAGGTTCCGCGCCCGGTAGGTGACGGCCTCCGCCTCGGCGCCGCTGCCGGCGCCGCCGAGGGCGGCCACGTCGACCTCGACGACGGGGCCGTCCTGGCCCGCCCGGTCCGCGGGGCGTATCGCGGTCACCTCCAGGCCGTAACGGACCATGTGGTCCACCCCGTTGGCGGCCCACTGGAGATAGTCGTGGAACTCCTCGCGGGTCGGGAACAGCGCCTTGTGGTTGATGAAGTCGACCAGCCTGCCCCGGTCGTGGAGATAGGGCACGAAGCCGAACCGGCTGACGGGGTTGCGCAGGGTGGCCAGGTCCTTGAGGAAGGAGACCTGCATGGTGGCGTCCGGGATGAGCATGCCGCGGTGCCAGCCGAAGGCCGGCTGCTTCTCCAGGAACACGGCCGTCAGCTCCTCGCCGGGCGCGGCCTGCTCGTTGTGCTCCTCGATGGCGATCGCGAGCGCCAGGTTGGCGGGCCCGAAGCCGACACCGACGACGTCGTAGACGGGGGTGGTGGTCTCGTTCATGGCGGAAACCCTTTCGGGGAGTTCGGGGAGTTCGGGGAAGTCGGTCGGCCGGAGCGGCGGTTCAGGACGTACGGGACCGGCCGGCCGTGAGCACGACGCAGACGGCGGCGAGCGCCAGGGCGAACAGCAGCCCCGTGCCGGCGAAGGAGAGGAACACGGCGGCGATCAGCAGGGTCACCACGGCCGTCGCCCGCAGCGCCCGGCCGGTGCCGCGCGCCCGCAGGGCGGCCGCGGCCGCCGCGACGTACAGGAGCAGGAAGGCGCTGCTGGTGACGACCAGCGCCGGCTCCTCGCCGGTCCCGGCGAGGTTCAGGACGCCGAGCACGGCCGCGTAGGCGAGGGCCAGGGCGAGCGTGGCCGGCACCGGCCGGTCGGCGAGGCGCTTCGGCAGGATCCGCTCGCGGGCGGCGGCCCGGACGACACGGGTGGCGCCGAGGACCCACGCGTTGGTGGCGACGACGGCCAGGCCCAGGGCGAGCAGGTCGCCGGCGATCGCGCCGCCCTCCCCGAGCGAGGCGCCCAGCAGGGCCGTGATCACGACCGGTTCGTCGCCCGGCACGGCGAGGTAGGCGGCCGTCACCACCGCGTAGAGCAGACCCACGATCGGGACGGCCCAGCGGATGGCCCGCCGGTAGCTCCGGGCCGGGTCGTCGACCTGCTCGGCGAGCGTGGAGACGTTCTCCCAGCCGAGGAAGGAGAAGAAGGCGGTCACGACGGCGATGCCGACCCCGCCCCAGCCCTGCGTGACGAACGGCGTGTACTGGCCCGCGTCGAAGCGCGGCACGGCGAGGACCACGGCCCCGCCGAGCCCGAGCAGCAGCACGACCAGGGCGGCGGCCTGGACGCGGGCACCCGCCGTGAGGCCCAGCAGCGTGAACGCCGCGGACAGCGCCATGAAACCGATGGCCAGCGGGTACACCGGCCCGTCGGGTTCGCCGAGCAGACCCAGCAGGCAGCGGGCCGACACGATGCCCATCACCGGGTTGCCGATGACGTACGTGGCCACGAGCAGCAGCGCCGCCGCCCGGCCCGGCCGCCGCCCGAACCCGGCCTCCACCATGGCGGCCAGCCCCGCCGCGTCCGGCCGCCACGCCGACATCTCCGCGAAGAAGCGCGCGAACGGGTACGAGCTGAGCGCGAGCGCCAGCCAGGCGAGCAGCGCGGCGGGACCCGCCTGCCGCTCCGTCAGTCCCGGCACCAGCAGGATGCCCGTGCCCACCAGACTGCTGACGTAGAACACCACCAGCGCCCGGACCCCGAGCCCCGCACGACCTCCCTCGGCCGTCTCCGGCCGAGCCTCCACATCCGTCATACCGTCACCTCCCGTGAACCCCACACCGACACCGACCCGGGCGCGGCCGCTCCTGCGCGGCCGCACCGCCACCCCGCCTCCCGGCGCCCCCTTCCGGACGGGCGCGCGGGAACGGGGGCTCAGGAACCCGTCAGCACCTCCAGGGCCTCGGCGGCGGCCAGCTCCGCCGCCGCGGGGGCGGTCTTGAAGCCGGCGCCCGACCACCCGGTCGCGAGCACGACACGGCTGCCGGCGTGCTCCCGCCCGAGGTGGGGCCGGGAGTGCGGGGTGTAGAGGTCGACGCCCTGCCGGCCGGCGAGGAAGCGGGTGGCGGGGTCGGCGAGCCAGGGCCAGCGCGCGGCGGCCCCCTCGCGGATGTACGCCACCTGCTCGTCGGTGAGCGTCTCGTCGCCGCCGGGCGGCACGTCCCACTCGTCGACGGGCCGCCCGGCCATGTAGCCGCCGGCCGCCTCGCCGCTGAGCTGGGGCCTGCCCCAGACACCGGTCACCAGGTCGACGACGGTCGGCAGGCCGGCCGTGGCCGGGTGGTGGAAGAAGCCGTACCGGATGGTCTTGGTGCGCCCGGCGTCCGCGCCGCTGAGCCGGTGCCCCGCGATGGTCCCGGTGCCGCCGCCGGCGGCCAGGACGACGGCGCGGGCCTCGACGGGGCCGCCGGGTTCGAGCAGCACGCGGACCCGGTCCGCCCCTGGCGGGGCGACCAGTTCCAGGACGCGCGCGGGCAGCAGCCGGGCTCCGTGGGCCAGGGCGCGGTCGCGGTAGGCGCGCGCGGTGCGGGGCGGGTCGGCGTAGCCGGCCTCGGGCTCCCACACGGCGGCGGTGACGCCGTCGACGGCCAGACCGGGGAAACGCTCCCTGAGCACCTCGGGCCCGAGCAGCTCGGCGGGCACGCCCGCGCCGTTCAGCTCGACGACGCCCTTGCGGGCCTGCTCCAGGTCCGCGTCGCCGCACAGCACGAGCGACCCGGTGGTCAGGAAGCCGTACGGCCCGGGCGCCAGGGCGGCCGGTCCCCAGGCCAGTTGGTGGCTCCGCAGCGCGAGTCCCCGCAGGTACGGGTCGGGTTCGTAGGACCGGACGAGCCCGCCGGACATGGCGGTGGCGTGGTCCTGGCTGCCGTCCATCGGTGCGACGAGCGCCACCCGGGCGCCGTGCCGGGCCAGCACGGACGCGGTGGCGGCGCCGACCACTCCGGCGCCCACGATGATCACGTCATAGGCCCGGCCGCGGCCGTGCCCCGGCGCGCGGACGCGCGGCGGGGCGGGCACGGGCACGAGGTCCCAGCCGACGCTGCCGGGCTCCGGCTCCCCGCGCGCGGTGAACCCCCGGTCCGCGTGCGCCCGTACGGCCGCCACCAGCGTGCGGCCGGTCCGTCCCGGGTCCTCGGCGAGGGCCGCGGTGGCCGCGGCGAACGCCGCGTCCACCTGGCTCTCCGGGCCTCCCCGCATCCGCGCCACGTGAGCGGCGGGGCGGCCGGAGGGCTCGGCGAGCAGCGCGGCGAACTCGTCCACGGCGCAGTCGTCGGTGAAGTAGAACGCCCCCGCGAACCCGGCGGACCGCCACTGCCTCCCCACCCGTGCGGCCCCCGCGTGGGTGCCGCACACCACGAGCGCGGTGATCCGGGCGGCGGCCTCCGCGTCGGGCCCGTCGACGGCTTCGACGACCGGGTCCCGGCCCGGCGCCACGCCGACCGCCCCCTCGGGCACGGCCGCCGGGGCGGCCCCCGACAGTGCCGCGGGCAGCGGGCACGCGCCCGTCGCCGGGCCGCTGCCGTCCGAGACGACTGCGCCCGACGGCAGGAGGTGTCCCTGCGGCCGCGGCGCCCGGGGTTCGCGTACGAGCCGGGCCAGGCGCTCCCCGTAGACCGAGCCGTCGTGGGCGACGGCGATCCGCGTGTGCCCCGCGCCCCGCACGGCCGCCAGCAGGTCGACGGCCTGGGCCCGGTCGTCCGGGCACCAGCGCAGGATGGTGCCGGCGCTGTCGGCGAGCAGGTCGGGTGTGGTGGCCAGGGGCAGCAGGACGGGCAGCCCCGCCGCCCGGTAGACGGGCAGGGCCACGCGCGCGCCCGCGCTGTTGAAGTGCCCGACGACGAGCGTGTGCCGGCCCTCGGCGACGACGGCCTCGGCGATCTGCCGGGCGGTCTCGGTCTCGCCCCGGTCGTCGTACAACTCCCAGGTGACGGAGGACCCGTAGTGGGCGGCCGCCCGCTCCAGGTGCTCGCCCCAGGCGGCCCGCTCCCCGGAGAACGGCCCGACGACGGCGCCGTGCGGCAGCGCGTCCGCCGCGGCCTCCACCTCCGCCGACTGCAGGCCGGTCACGGCACCGGCCCAGGTGCCTAGCGCGGACACGACGCCGCCCGGCGTGACGACCGCCGACGCGTCGCCGGCCACCGCCTCGGTCTCGATCGGGCCCGGGGCCTCGGCCCCGGGCCCGATGTCCCACAGGAACTCAGGCA
Organism: Streptomyces sp. NPDC051180; assembly: GCF_040689545.1. NCBI lineage: Bacteria > Bacillati > Actinomycetota > Actinomycetes > Kitasatosporales > Streptomycetaceae > Streptomyces > Streptomyces sp. NPDC051180. The sequence continues at coordinate 60,240 of NZ_JBFBBC010000016.1, read as the reverse complement.
CTGAAGACCGCCCCGGGCCAGGCCGCCACCGGCGTGCCCGGGGCGAGGGGCGCCAGGGCGTCCGCGGCCACCCGGCGGGGGCCGGACGGGAGGCCGAGCAGACCGGCGAGGCGGGCCGAGCCGTACGGCAGGGCGGGCGCGGCCCAGGCCGACAGGGCCGCCGCGACGGCCAGCTGGGCGGCGAGGGCGGCGCGGTGGGCGGGGCCGCCGGCCGGACGCTCCCGCTCGAAGCCGGTCACGTACCCGAAGTCCTCGGCGAGGCCGACGATCTCGTCGAGCAGCGCGATCGCGCGCCGCGCGTCGTACCCCTCGACGCCGTACGCGTCCCTCAGCTGGGCGACGGTCGCGGCCAGCCGGTCGCGCAGCCGCTCCCACTCGGGGCCCTGCGGCGCCTCGGCGGGGGCGGCGCCGTCCGTGTCCTCGGCGACCGCCGTGAGGAGACGGCCGAGCCAGCCGTCCCAGCGGTCGGCGAGGCGGGCGCGGCTCACTTCGAGGGCCGCCGAACTGAAGCTGGTCTGACGGCCGTTGGGTCGGTCGGCCAGCACGTGGTAGCGCAGGACGTCCGCGCTCGTGCGGGCGAGCTCCTCGTGCGCCCAGATGGCGTGGCGGCGGCTGGTGGAGAACTTCAGCCCCTCCAGCCGGTAGAACTCGTTGACCACGAACGCCCGCGGCAGCGCGATCTCGGGGTCGTACGCCCGGAACGCGGCCGGGAAGAGCAGGGCGTGGAAGTAGCCGTTGTCGAAGCCGAAGAACTGGACGGGCGCGGGCGCCGGACCGGTGCCGCCGGCGCCGGTCCACTCCAGGAGGTAGCCGGGGGCCATCTCGAACCAGACGTAGATCCGCTGGTCGGTGAAGCCCGCGACCGGGACCGGCACACCCCACTCGGAGGGGTGGCTGACGGCGATCTCGGGAAGCCCCTCGGCCCGCATCCACTCGCACAGGGAGCGCAGGTGCGGCGGCATGTCGACCTGCTCCCAGAAGTCGGCGAGCTGCTGCTCCCAGGGGGCGAGGGGGAAGTAGAGCCGTTCGCAGTCGCGGAGTTCGGGGGTGGCGCCGCAGCCGGTGCAGACCGGGTTCGCCAGGTCGGCGCAGTCGTTCGGGCGGCCGCAGGGCTCGCAGGCGTTGCCGTTGGAGCCGGATCCGCAGTGCGGGCAGTCGCCCTTGAGGTACGCCTCGTACAGCCAGCGCTCGCAACCGGTGCAGTACGGCAGCGGCGTCGTGCGGGCGACGATGTGCCCGGCGTCGTACAGCCGCTGGAAGAACTCCTGGACGGCCGACTGGTACCCGAGGTCACGGCGCGGGCGCACGATCGCGTCGAACGCGGCGCCCGACCGGCTCCACACGGACTCGATCGAGGCGCCGTATCCGTCGGCGACCTCCTCGCCCTTGCGCCCGCCGTCGTTGATGCCGCGGACGGGGACGTAGCTCTGGTGGTCGTCGAGACCGGTCGTGTAGCGCACCGGCCCGGTGCCCTCGGCGGCGAGGAAGCGGCGCAGGACGTCACCGGCGAGATACGGGCCGGCGAGGTGGCCGATGTGCAGGTCGCCGTTGGGGGTGGGCGGGGTGGCGGTGATCCACTGGGTCGTCACGTTGTCGCTCATGCGGCAACCTCCTTGTTCCCGTCGGTGGTGTCGGTGCGGTCGGTGGTGTCGGCGCCGCGGCTGCCGTCGGTGTCGTCGGTCGGCAGGGCCGGCTCGCGCAGCGGCCAGTAGAGGGAGACCCAGCTCAGCTCGGCGTCGCCGGTGTTGTGGACGACGTGCTCCTGGTTGCGCGGCAGGACGACGAGGTCGCCGGCGCGGAACGGCGGTTCCAGCACGCCGTCGAGGGTGACGGCCCCGGAACCGGCCAGGATGATCATGACCTCGTCCTGGTTGTGGCAGTCCGGGTCGGAGTCCCCGCCGGGCCGCAGGAAACAGGCCATCGCCCCCACCGGCGTCTCCTCGCCGCCGGGCCACGGGATCAGCCGCTGGCAGGCGAGCCCGAACTCCTCCGTGGCGGAACTGCGGTCGATGCGGAAGCGGTTGGCCATGGCGGAGGCTCCGGGGGTTCGGGGGAGATCGCGGTACGGGGTCGGGGCGAGCGGCTGCTCCCCCGGCGGCGGGATGGGCGCGGTGAAGGGCATACGGGTCTCCTCGGGCGGGCGACGACGGGCGACGGGCAGGGCGAATCGCGGCACGGCGGCACGGCAGGGCGACGCGACCGGGGGGACGGCGGTGGGGAGCGGAGGTCAGGGGCCGCAGGGCCGGGGGCTTCCGGGGGTCTGAGGGCGCCGGAAGTCCGGGGGGCTTCCGAGCGTCTGGCGTGGCCTGTCTCGGCCGGTCGGCGTCCGGCTCGGGTCCCGGCCGGTCGGCGTCCGGCTCGGGTCTCGGCCGGTCGGCCCTGTTTTCGGCCGTCCGGCCGGGGCTCAGCCGGCGGGCTGTCTGTCCCGGCCGGCCTGGGGGTCGAGTCCGCGCACGGCCGAGACCGGGATGCGGGCGAGACCCGCCATGACCTGGCGGGGCCCGGCCCCCCACCCGTACCGACGCTTCAGCGGGGCGACATGGGTGGCGATGAGCGCGAGCAGGGGGGTGAGGTCGGCGGGCGCGGCGCCCAGCAGGGCGAGCAGCTGCTCGGTGCGGGTCAGCCCGGCGCCCGGACCGATCCCGTGCACGGCGCTGTCCTGCCAGGTGGCGCCCGCGCTTCCCGCGACGACCGTGTTGTGCAGGGCGAAGCCCTGGTTGTCGTGGGCGTGGATGCCGACGGGGGCGGCGACGGCGGCACGGGCGGACTGGACGAGTTCGATGACCCGCTCCGGGCGGAAGGAGCCGAGCGAGTCGACGAGGAACACGGCGTCGAGGGGGCCCAGCGCCGCGGTCTCGCCGAGACATCGGTCGAGTTCCCGGTAGGAGGCGAGGTCGATGTCGGTGAGGAGGAGACAGACGCCGAGTCCGGCCTCCCGCAGCCGGTGCAGCGGCGCCGCGGCGCGGGCCACCCGGTCGTACCGGACGGCGAGCCGCACCAGGCCGACCGGGACGGACCCGGCCGCGAGCCCCTCGGCGATCCGGCCGGCGGACGCCGTCGCGGCGGAGTCCGTGACGGGCAGGAGGGCGGTGTCGAGCAGGACGGAGAAGCGCGGACCGTACCGCTCGTCGTGGTCGGCGGGCAGCGGGACCGGCAGCAGGTCGCCGATCCGCGCTCCGGGGCCGGCGGGGTCGTGGACGGTGCCCAGCTCGACGATGTCGACGCCGATCCGCGCGCAGACCGCGAGGTAGTCGGCGGCCAGCGCGGGGGCCAGGGGGCCGCCGGTGAGCTGCCCGCCGGTGCGCAGGGTGCAGTCGAGCAGGGTCATCCTCATCCCCAGCCGGTGTCGTTCGTGCCCGGACCGGCGACCGGCGCGCCCCGTCCGGTGCCGTCGGCGCCGTACGTCCCGCTCAGGACGCTCGCGCCCCACCCGGTGTCGCGGCCGCCGGTGCCGCCGTCGGCCTGGGCCACGGTGACGACGGCCAGGCCCGCGAGGCCGGTGATCAGCGTGGTGGCGAGGAGGCTGCTGCGGATCCGCCGCTTCATGTCGGGATGTCTCTTTCCGCGAGGGGGCGCCACGAGGACGCCGCGAGGAGGTCACGAGGAGGTCGTGATGGTCTGTGTCGGCTTGCGAGCTTCACGGGCTGTGCGAGCTTTGGTGAGCTTTGACCTTGCGGGCGGTGGGACGAACGTATCCCGCGAGTGCACGCCAACGGGCTCGAGCGCATGGCTCATGAGGCTGCATGGCAGCAAGAGGACGCCATGACAAACGGGGGACAAAGTGTCGATAACCGACAATCGACCGGGCGCGAGGACCGCACGAAGGGCCCGGGAGGCCGAACCGGGGACCGAGCTCCCCACCCCACCCGCCGCCGAACCGGCCGCCGAGGACGACCCGCTGACCCGGGTCTACGGCTGCGTCCTCGACCGCGATCCGGCGCGGCCCGCGGCCCACGCCGCCGAACTCGCCGAGGAACTCCTCCTCCCCCTCGCCAGGGTCGAGTCGGCGGTCTCCGCCCTCCTCGACATGGGCCTGCTGCGCCGCACCCCGGAGCGGGCCGTGCTGCCCGTCGCGCCCGACGAGGCGGTCCAGCGCACGCTCGGCCCCCTGGAACGCGAGATGCGCGCCCGCCGCCGGCACATGGAGCGCAGCCGGGAGCAGCTGATGGCCTTCATGCCGCTCTACGAGTCACACCAGCGCCGGCTGACCCACCTGCGGCAGACGGAGCCCGTCGAAGTGCTCACCGACCTCCGCTCGGTACGGGAGGCGATCACCGAACTGGGCCGTACCTGCGAGCGCGAGGTCCTCACCGCCCAGCCGGGCGGGGGCCGCCGCGCCGAGGTCCTGGAGGAGGCCGTCGCCCGCGACGAGGAACTCCTGCGCCGGGGCGTCCGCATGCACATGCTCTACCAGCACACCGCCCGCTTCTCCGCGGGCACCTGCGCCTACGTGGAACGGGTCGGCCGGCTCGGCGCCCAGGTCCGCACCCTCGACGACGAGTTCACGCGGATGCTCGTCTTCGACCGCACCACCGCCGTGATCCCCGTCCCCGACGACCCCCAGGCAGCGGTCCTCATCCGCGAACCGCACGTCGTCGCCTTCATGGTCGCCGTCTACGAACACCTCTGGCTCGAAGCCCTGCCGTTCGAGACCGAGTGGGACCGCCAGACCATCATGGACATCTCCGACGAGCTCAAGCAGACCATCGTCCGCCTCCTCACCGAGGGCCTCACCGACGCCGCGATCGCCCGTCGCCTCGGCCTCTCCGTCCGCAGCTGCCGTCGCCACGTCGCCGACGTCATGGCCACCCTCGGCGCCGAATCCCGCTTCCAGGCCGGCTACCTCCTCGCCCAGCAGGAACGCGACCACCCCGCTCCCCACGCCCTCCGGCCGCCGAAAGCCCCCTCGGGCCTGGCGGGTTGAGGGCGACGCCACCCCTGCCCCGACCTCCCTCAATTCTTCCTCAGAAGATCACTTTCCTCCTCACCCGCCCCCTCCGGCCCCGGTTACGGTCTCCGAGCGGGACGACCCGATCGCCCCGCATCCGCTACGGCTCCGGGGGTATTCCGTGAAGTGGTCCGCGTACGACACCCACACCGTCCACCGCGCGCTGCCCACACCGCTCACAGCGGCCACGGTCCTCGCCGCCCTCTGCCTCGCGGCCACCGGGTGCACCGCCGGCGGCACCCGGCCGACCGCACCGCCGTCGTCCGCACCGGCACCCCACTCCGCCCCGGCGGACAGGGCGAAGACGGAGGCGGCCCAGGGCGACAGCGCAAAGAAGGCCCTGGAGACGATCTCCCCGGACGACCCCGACTTCGTGGCATCCGGACTGGAGCGGGTCCACGACGGCGTCCACGCCCGGAACCCGCTCCGGAAGGGCCGCGCCTACACGGTCTCCGTCGCCTGCGTCGGCACCGGCGACGTCCAGGTCGTCCTCGCCGACCGGACCCCCCGCCCCGTCCCCTGCGACGGCATCTCCACCGACCGCCGCATCGACAACGCCCCCGCCGAACTCCCGATCGACATCACCCCGGCCCCCGGCGCCACCGGCATGGTCGCCTGGCAGATCACCGTCGCCCCCTGAGCCCCTCCCCAGCCGGCGCGATCCTCCTCCGGGCATGAAAAAGCCCCAGGTCACGGCGAGTGAGTCCTGGGGCTGATCCGAGCCGCCTTCGGGATTCGAACCCGAGACCTACGCATTACGAGTGCGTTGCTCTGGCCAACTGAGCTAAGGCGGCGTGCTGTGTGGACCCAGCTTGGGTGCAGCAGCGCGGCCAAGTCTACACAGTTTCCGGGGGTGGTCCGACCAGGGGCGGTCGGGGGGTGGATCGGGGCTATGAGCAGCGCTTTCCGTCGCGGGGAGGGGTGCCGTCGAGGAGGTAGGCGTTGATGGCGGTGTCGATGCAGTCGCTGCCGCGTCCGTAGGCGGTGTGGCCGTCGCCCTCGTAGGTGAGGAGGGTGCCGGAGGAGAGCTGCTCGGCGAGGGAGCGGGCCCAGTGGTACGGGGTGGCGGGGTCGCGGGTGGTGCCGACGACGAGGATGGGGGCGGCGCCCTCGGCGGTGATGCGGTGGGGGCGGCCGGTGGCGGGGGTGGGCCAGTAGGTGCAGTTGAGGGCGGCCCAGGCGAGGCCCTCGCCGAAGACGGGGGACGCCTTCTCGAAGGACGGGACGGCCTTGCGGACGTCGGCCGGGCCGGAGTAGGCGGGCGGGAGGTCGAGGCAGTTGACGGCGGCGTTCGCGAACATCAGGTTGGCGTAGGTGCCGTCCGCCTCGCGCTCGTAGTAGCTGTCGGCCAGGGCCAGCAGGCCGGAGCCCTCGCCGTCCATGGCCCGGGTGAGGGCCTCGCGGAGCTGGGGCCAGGCGGCCTCGTCGTACATCGCCGCGATCACACCGGTGGTGGCGAGGGACTCGCCGAGGTCTCGGCTCTCGCCGGTGGGCACCGGCTTGGCGTCGACCTCGCGGAAGAAGCCCTTCAGCGCGTCGCTCGCCACGTCGACCGACTCGGTGCCCAGGGGGCAGTCGGGCTTGCGGATGCAGTCGGCGGCGAAGGCCCGGAAGGCGGTCTCGAAGCCGGCGGTCTGGTCGCGGTTGAGGTCGATCGCGGGGAGGGAGGGGTCCATCGCGCCGTCGAGGACGAGGCGTCCGACGCGGTCGGGGAAGAGTTCGGCGTAGGTGGCGCCCAGGAAGGTGCCGTACGAGGCGCCCACGTAGGAGAGCTTCTGGTCGCCGAGGACCGCCCGCAGGATGTCCATGTCGCGTGCGGTGTCGACGGTGGAGACGTGCGGGAGGACGGTGCCGGACTTCTTCTCGCAGCCCGCCGCGAACGTCTTGAACGCGGCACTGAGCCTGTTGACCTCGGCCGTGTCGTCCGGGGTCTGGTCGACCTGGGTGTACGTGTCCATCTGGGGGCCCGTCAGGCAGTCGACGGGTTCGCTGCGGGCGACGCCGCGCGGGTCGACGGCCACCATGTCGTAGCGGGCGCGGACCGGTGCGGGGTAGCCGATGCCCGCGTACCCCTGGAGGTAGCCGACGGCGGAGCCGCCGGGGCCGCCGGGGTTGACGAGGAGCGAGCCGATCCGCTTGCCGGGTCCGGTGGCGCGGATGCGCGAGACGGCCAGCTTGACGTCGCCGGCCTCCGGCTCGGCGTAGTCGAGCGGGGCGAGCAGGGTCGCGCACTGGAAGCCGGTGACACCGCAGTCGCGCCAGGCGAGCTTCTGCGCGTAGTACCGCTTCGGCGCGGCGGCCGCGGCCGGAGCGGCCGAGGAGCCGGTCGCCGAGGGGGCCGAGGGGGTCGTGCGGGATGCTGCGGCGTCGCTTCCGCCCGTGCAGCCGGAGAGGATCAGCCCGGCGGCCGCGAGGGCCGTGGCGGACGTGCGGAGCAAACGCCTGGAGTCCATTGCCGGAGCGTATCGGGACGGGTACGGATCGTGTCCAATCGCCCGAACGCCCGCACGGACGGCCCGGCGGAAGACCCGCCTCAGCCGCGCAGCGCCATCGTCATCGCCTCGACGGCGAGCAGCGGGGCCACGTTGCGGTCGAGGGCGTCACGGCAGGCCAGGATGGCCTCGATGCGGCGCAGGGTCCGCTCGGGGGTGGTGTCGCGGGCGATGCGCTCGACGGCGTCCTGGACGTCGGTGTTGGCCAGGGCGGTGCGGGAGCGGAGCTGGAGCGCCAGGACGTCGCGGTAGAAGCCGGTCAGGTCGGTGAGGGCGAGGTTCAGGCTGTCGATCTGGGTCCGCCTCCGGCGGCGCTTCTGCTGCTCCTCCAGGTCCTTCATGACGCCGGCGGTGCCCCGGGGCATGCGGCCCCCCTGCACGGCGCCGAGGGCGGCCTTCAGCTCCTCGGTCTCGCGGGTGTCGACCTCCTCGGCGACCTGTTTGGCGTCCTCCGCGGCCGTGTCGATCAGCTCCTGGGCGGCCTTGAGGCAGCCACCGATGTCGTCGATCCGCAGCGGCAGCCTGAGGACGGCGGCGCGGCGCGCGCGGGCCGACTCGTCGGTGGCGAGCCGGCGGGCCCGGTCGATGTGGCCCTGGGTGGCGCGGGCGGCGGCGTGGGCCGTCCGGGGCTCGACGCCGTCGCGCCGGATGAGGACGTCGGCGACGGCCTCCACCGACGGCGTGCTGAGGTTCAGGTGCCGGCAGCGGGAGCGGATGGTGGGGAGCACGTCCTCCAGGGAGGGCGCGCAGAGCAGCCAGACCGTGCGGGGGGCCGGTTCCTCGACGGCCTTCAGGACGGCGTTGGCCGACTTCTCGTTCAGCCGCTCGGCGTCGGTGACCAGGATGATCTGCCAGCGGCCGTTCGCCGGGGACGTGTACGACTTGCGGACGGTGTCGCGCATGTCGCGGACGAGGATCTCGGTGCCGACCGCGGAGACCGTGCTGACGTCGGCGTGGGTGCCGACCAGCGCCGTGTGGCAGCCGGTGCAGAACCCGCAGCCCGGCACCCCGCCGAGCGCCCGGTCGGGGCTCACGCACTGGAGCGCGGCGGCGAACGCCCGCGCCGCGGTCTCCCGGCCGGACCCCGGGGGGCCGGTGAAGAGCCAGGCGTGGGTCATCTTCGACACCTCGGGGGCGGGCTCTCCGGCGGCATGGGCGGTCACGAGCGCGTCGGCGTCGCGCGCGGCGGCGGCGAGCTGCTCCTCGACCCGTGTCTGTCCGACCAGGTCGTCCCATACGGCCATGTCTGCCCCTCCTCAGGTACGCCCTCCATTGTGGGGCAGTCCTCTGACAACCCCGCCCGGCGAGCCCTCGGGCCGGGCGCGGTGCGGCGGGCGGGCGTCAGACCGCGTCACGGGTGCGGGTCAGCCACAGGCCGACGGCGGCGCCGATGACGGCCGCGCCGGAGCAGACGCTCGCGGCGACGTGGGAGGCGCCCGAGAAGCCGGCGACGACGTTGATCCAGACGTTGGCGAGGGCGCCGACGGCGAGCAGGAGCCAGAGCAGGAACCTCATGGGGAACCTCCGGGGAAGGGGGTGAGGGGACGTGTTCGGTACGGGTTCGATCTTCGTCCTCGCGTCGCCCGCGCACAGCGGTGCACGCCCCCCGGCCGATGGTGGAGCCTGCTCCACCGTGCCGCCTCGCGCCTCCCGCCTAACCTGGCCGCATGCGTGAAGCGATCAAGGACGCGGCCCGGGCGTGGTTCCGGCTCCTCATCGGGGCCGGGATCGCGGTCGTCTGCCTGCTGCTCGCGGGGCTGGTCCTCTTCACCGCCTTCCTCACCCTCACGGTGATCGGCGCGGGGGTGCTGCCCGAGAGCGTGCTGCTGCTGCGCCGGATCGCGGGGTGGGAACGGCGGCGCACGGGCGCGTGGACCGGGACGCCCGTCCCCGAGGCGTACCTGCCGCTCGACGGGCCCCTCCCCGCGCGCGTGCGGACGGCCGTCACCGACCCGGGGACGCGCCGGGACCTGCTCTGGGCGGCCGCGCAGGCGCTGTACGGCATGGCGCTGTGGTGCGTCTCGCTCGTGCTCGCGGTGTGCGCGCCGCTGGTCGACGGGGTGTGGACGGGGCTCGCGGGCCGCCGGCCGGTGGCCCTGCCGCTGCTCGGCCGCCTCGCCGACCTGGGGTGCGACTGGTCGCGCGCGCTGCTGACGCCCGCCCCCTCGGCCGCCCGGGACGCCGCGCTGGCCGCCCGCATCGAAGAGCTGACGGCCACCCGCGCGGGCGCGGTCGCCGCGCACGGCGCCGAGCTGCGCCGGATCGAACGCGACCTGCACGACGGGGCGCAGGCCCGTCTCGTGGCGCTCTCCATGCGGATCGGGCTGGCCCGGCGGGCGTACGAGTCCGATCCGGCGACGGCCCGCAGGCTCCTGGACGACGCCCAGACGCAGGCCGAGGAGGCGCTGGCCGAGCTGCGGCACGTGGTGCGCGGCATCCACCCGCCGATCCTGACCGACCGCGGTCTCACGGGCGCGGTGCGGGCGCTCGCCGCCGGCAGCGGCCTGGAGGTGGCGGTGACGGTCACGGGCCTGGAGGACCACGCCGCGGACGGTCCCGGTCCGCGCGCGCCCGCCGCCGTCGAGGCCGCCGCGTACTTCGTGGTCGCCGAGGCACTGACGAACGCCGCCAAGCACAGCGGGGCGGACCGAGCCTCCGTCGCCCTCGACCGCGAACGGGCCGCGCTGCGCGTGCGCGTGCGGGACGAGGGCCGGGGCGGTGCCGAGGACGGCGAGGGCGGCGGCTCGGGCCTGACGGGCATGCGCCGCAGGGTGGCCGCACTCGACGGAACCGTACGACTGACCAGCCCCGAAGGGGGCCCGACCGTGATCGAAGTGGAGCTTCCGTGCGTGTGGTGATCGCCGAGGACAACGCCCTCCTGAGGGAGGGCCTGGTGCTGCTGCTGACCTCCTCGGGCCATGAGGTCGCCGGGGTCGCGGCCACCGGGCCGGAGATCCTGCCGCTGCTCCTGGAGCACCGGCCGGACGTGGCCGTGCTCGACGTGCGGCTGCCGCCCGGCTTCCGCGACGAGGGGCTGCGGGCGGCGCTCGCGGCCCGTGCCCGGCTGCCGGACCTGCCGGTGCTGGTCCTGTCCCAGTACGTGGAGGAGACGTACGCGGCCGAGCTGCTGGGCGGCGGCGCGCGGGGCGTCGGCTATCTGCTGAAGGACCGGGTGGGACGGGTCGACGAGTTCCTGGACGCCCTGGAGCGCGTCGCCTCCGGGGGTACGGCCCTGGACCCGGAGGTCGTCACCGAGCTGCTGGCGCGCCGCCGCGACGATCCGCTGGAGTCCCTCACGCCCCGGGAGCGCGAGGTCCTGGAGCTGATGGCGCAGGGCCACGACAACGGCACGATCGCCCGCTCGATGGTGGTCACCGAGCGGGCCGTGCACAAGCACATCGGCAATGTCTTCGCGAAGCTCGGCCTGCCGCCGACCGACAGCGGCGGCCACCGCCGGGTGCTCGCCGTGCTCGCCTACCTCGACGCCTGACGGGGCCCCGGCGCAGGGGCTCGCCCGGCCCGACCCCCGACGGACCCCCGGCTCCGGGCTCGTCCCGTCGGCCTCCGGGACCCCGGCGCGGGGCTCATCGGCCCGCCCGCCTCGCCGAGGCGGGCAGGAACACCCCGGCGGCCACGGTGACCGCCACGGTCCCGGCGATCAGCCCCGCCTGCGCGGGTGCCAGGCCGGGCAGGCCGCCGGTGAGCGCCCAGGCGAAGGCGGTCAGCGGCAGGGCGGCCACCACGGTGCCGACGAGCAGGCCGGTGGCCGTCAGGAACCCGGCCTCCAGGCCGAGCATCCGGCGCAGCTGACCGGCCGAGGCGCCCACCTGGCGCAGCAGGGCCAGCTCGTCGCGCCGCCCGGCGCCGATGAGGCAGAGGGTGCTGAGGACGGAGAGGACGGTGAGTCCGCCGACGGCGCCGACGACGGCGGCCGACACGATCCCGTTCAGCTCGGCCCCGGGCAGCGCCACCTGTTCGGGGGCGACGACCGGGTGGCCCACCGCGCCCGTGTCCGACGCGGCCAGCACGCGCGCGGGGTACGGATCGCTCATGTGCGGGGCCAGTTCGCCCTTCGGCAGCAGGAACTCCCCCAGGGCGAGGGACCGTTCGTAGACCGCCACGACCCGCAGCCGCTTCGGGGTCCCGTCGCCGAGCCGGAGCTCCACGGTCGAACCGGGGTGCGCGTCGAGGGAGTCGGCCATGTCCGCGCCGACGGCGACCGTGCCCGGCCGGCCGAGTCCGGTCAGGTCGCCCTCGACGACGCCGGGGTCGAGCGTGCCCGCGAGGCCGGAGGGGTCCACGCCGAGGACGGGGAGCCGGTCGAGGCGCGGGGCACCGGCCTGCGTCCGGGCGACGACGACCGTGGAACGCAGCACGTCCGTGGCCGACTTCACGCCCGGCAGGCGCTGCACCCGCTCGGCCGTCGTGCCGGTGAACGCGAGGTCCGCGGTGGTCGCCGCCCGCGCCTGGGCCGCGGCGGCCCGCTCCATGGTCGTGCCCGCCGAGAGCTGCACCAGCGCGAAGGCGGTGACGAGGACGACGGGGACGAGCGCGGCGCCGAGACGGTGCGAGTGCGCGGTCGCGCCGGCGGCCGTGAGCCGTCCGGGCGCGCCGCCGAGCCACCGGAACGGCCGGTCGAGGACGGTCATCGCGGCCCGCGCGATCCACGGCCCGAGCAGCGCGCACCCGGCGACCAGCGTCACCGTGGCCGCTCCGGCGGCGGCACCGGCCGCCTCGCCGCCCTGGGCCGTGGCGGTGCCGGCCGCGGCCGCGCCGAGCACGAGCAGCGCGATCCCGGAGATCCGCCGGGCGGAGCTCTTCCCCGCGCGGCCGGGACGCCGGGTCGCCCCGAGGGCGACGATCCGGGCGAGCCCCACGACGATGGCGGCGACGGCCACGAGACCGGCGAACAGCCATGGAGGTAGGGGGAGTTCGAGGCCCTCGGGGACGGCTCCGGTACGGTCCCGCAGCGCCGACCACAGGGCCGGGAAGGCGGGGACGGTCACGAGGGCGCCGAGCAGCGCCGCCCCGCCCGCCACCCGGGTCACCTCCCGGCCGGCCGCGGACCGCACCTGACGGGGCGTCGCACCGGCCGCGAGCAGCAGGTCCCGTTCGTCGGCGCGCTGCCGCAGCGCCTGGGCGACGAGCGAGGCGAGGACGAGGACGGCGACGAGGACGACGGTCCCGGAGACCGCGGCGAGCAGGGGGAGGAGCTCGGAGCGGGCGGGCCGGGCGGCGAGGTGCTCGGCGTCGCCGCGGCCGTCGCCGGTGAACGCCCGGAGCGGCCGGCCCGCGGCGGTGTCCCGCAGACCCGCGGCGTCCAGGGCCTCCCGCACGCGCGCGTGGAGGGTGTCCGCGGAGACACCGGGCTCGGCCAGGACCCCGACGGCGTCCACGGTCCCCGGATGCCCGGCGAGCCTGCGCGCCTCCGGGGCGGTGAAGTAGAGCGCGGCCGGCCCGTCGGCCACGCCGACGACGGTGCGCCCGGCCACGACGTCCCCGACCCGGAGGGCGGACCCGCCCTGGAGGCCGGACCCGGCGCCGACGGCGGAGTCGCCGCCCCCGGCACCTGCACCTGCACCCGCACGCGCACGCGCACCTGCACTCGCATCACCGGCGTCGGCGCCGCGTCCGGCTCCCGCGACCACCTCGTCGGCCGCGCGCGGCTCCCGGCCGGCGACCAGCCGGTACGGGGCGAGCGCGGCGGCGTCCCAGGAGCGGCCGGTCCGGGTGCGGGCCCCGTCGGCCGCCGGCCCCGCCCCGTCGGCCCGCCCGTCCTCCCGTACGGCGAACGTGTCGTCCGGCACGGCGGCCCGGACGCCCGGGACCGCGCGGAGGACGTCGACGGCCGCACGCGGGACGGGCACCCGTTCGGTGAGGGCCGCCTTCTCCGTGGTGGGCTCGCCGCCCCACGGGGTGGCCGTCCAGCGGACCTCCTGGTCACCGGCGACGACGACGGGCGCGGCCGCGTACCGCTCCACGCGCGCGTGGCCGAGGGCGGTCGAACCGACCGCGAGGGCCAGGGTGCCGAGCAGGACGGAGGTGAGGGCGACGGCCGCGAAGACGGCCGCCCACGCCGTGCGGTGGGCGCGCAGCGACCGTGCGGCGAGGAGGGCCGCCGCCGGGTTCCCGAGCCGGCTCACCGCGCCACCGCCAGGGAGCGCCGGGCCCCGCCGCGGACGCCCAGGGCCTCGCGCACTCCGGCCTCGTCCGGGCGGTCGAGGCGGCCGACGAGCCGGCCGGAGTCCAGGAACACGGCCTCGTCCGTCCAGGCGGCGGCCACCGGGTCGTGGGTGACGAGGACGACGGTGCGCCCCCGCTCGTCGACGGCGCGGCGCAGCAGGGCGAGGACCCCGGAGGCGGTGACCGGGTCGAGGGCGGCGGTCGGCTCGTCGGCGAAGACGACCTCGGGCTCGTTGACGAGGGCGCGGGCGACGGCGACCCGCTGGCGCTGGCCGCCGGAGAGGTGCTCGGGAGCGTCCTCGGCCCGGTCGGCCAGCCCCACGGCGGCGAGGCCGTCGAGGGCCCGGGCGTCGAGCGCCCGGCCGCCGCGGGCCCCGGCGAGGAGCAGCGGGAGCGTGACGTTCTCACGGACGTTCAGGGCGGAGACGAGGTTGAGCGACTGGAAGACGAAGCCGATCCGGTCCCGCCGGAGCCGGGTGAGTCCGGCCGTCTTCAGCGTGGCGAGGTCCGTGCCCCCGATCCGTACCGTTCCGGCCGTCGGCCGTTCGAGTCCGGCCGCGCAGCGCAGCAGCGTGGACTTGCCGGAGCCGGACCGGCCCATCACCGCCACGAAGCGGCCGCGCGGCACGGTCAGGCTCACCCGGTCGAGCGCGGGGGCGCCGGCTCCGTACGTCCGGCTCACGCCGTCGAGGGCGAGGGCGGGCCCGCTCTCCGTCACTGCTGTCGTCGTCATGCCGACAACGCTAGGAAAGCGCAGGTCGCAGCGGTATGGGGCGGGCTGCCCGGTGGGGGGTGGAGCTGGCTACACCCCCCACCGGGGGAGATCAGCGGCGGCGGCCGTCGCCCTCGTCCTCGTGCGGGCCGAAGAGCTCGTCCGCGAGGGTCGGCAGATCGTCGAGCGGGGTCTCCTCCGCCCAGTCGGACCGGCGGCGGGGCCTGCCGTCCTCGTCGAGCTGGGGCAGCTCGCGGGTGCGGTCGTTGGCGCCGTCGGGCTCGTGGTCCACGGCGTTCCCGGCGGGCTCGTCGCGGAAGATGCCGGGCGGCACCCGGTCGGCGGGGTCGGACGCGCGGGCGCCGCGCGCGGGCCCGGAGTCCCGCACGGGGGGCAGGACCGCGGTCTCGTCGGCGTCCCGGGGCTCGCGGACCGTCGGCAGGACGGCCGTCGCGTCGACCTCGGGCCGCACGATCGGGGTGGCCACGGTGATCTCTTCGGGCGAGACGGCCGGGGCGTCCGGCTTCACGATCGGCGTCGCCACGGTGACCTCGTTCGCCGACGTGTCGGCGACGCGGGCCGCCCGGGCCGTCTCCTCGGCGGCCTTCCGCTCGGCCGCGGCCCGCTTCTCGGCGGCGGTCTTCGCGGCGACGGCCTTCTCGGCGGCGACGCGCTCCTGCTCGGCCGCGGCCTTCTCGGCGGCGGCCTTGGCCTGGGCCGCCTTCTGCTTGGCCGCCTGGGTGGCGGCGGCCCGCTGGGCGGCGGCCTGCTCCGCCGCGGCCCGTTCGGCTGCGGCCTTCTCCGCGGCGGCCTTGGCGGCTGCCGCGGCGGCGACCTGCTCGGCGGCGGCCTTCGCCGCTGCCTCCTCGGCGGCCTTGGCGGCTGCGGCGGCCTCGGCCATCCGGCGGGCCTCCTCGGCGCGGAGCAGGGCCTCCTCGGCCTTGCGCTGCTTCTCCAGGCGGCGTTCCTCGGCCTCGGCGCGCAGCCGGGCCTCCTCCTCGGCCTCCCGGCGGAGCCGCTCCTGCTCCTCCTGGCGGGCCTTCTCCTCGGCCGCGAGTCGCTTGCGCTCCTCCTCGGCCGCGATGCGGGCCTCCTCGGCCCGGCGGCGGGCCTCCTCCGCCTGGCGCTCGGCCTCCAGACGGCGCGCCTCTTCCTCCTCGCGCCGCTTGCGCTCCTCCTCCTCGGCGCGGAGCTTGGCGAGCTGGGCCTGCCGCTCGCGCTCCAGGCGCTCCTCCTCGGCCTTGCGGGCGGCCTCTTCCTCGGCCTGGCGCCGGGCCTCCTCCTCGGCCTTGCGGCGCGCCTCCTCGGCGGCCTTCACCTCGGCCTCGGAGAGGGGCAGCATCCGGTCGAGCCGGTGGCGGACGACGGTGGTGACGGCCTCGGGCTCCTGGCCGGCGTCGACCACGAGGTAGCGGCCGGGGTCGGCGGCGGCGAGCGCGAGGAAGCCGGCGCGCACGCGCGCGTGGAACTCGGGCGGCTCGGACTCCAGGCGGTCGGGCGCCTCGGTGAACCGTTCCCTCGCGGTCTCCGGGGAGACGTCGAGCACGACGGTCAGGTGCGGGACGAGCCCGCTCGTCGCCCAGCGCGAGATGCGGGCGATCTCGGTCGGGGAGAGGTCGCGGCCCGCGCCCTGGTAGGCGACGGACGAGTCGATGTACCGGTCGGAGAGGACGATCGCGCCCCGCTCCAGGGCCGGCCGGACGAGGGAGTCGACGTGCTCGGCGCGGTCGGCCGCGTACAGCAGGGCCTCGGCGCGGTTGGAGAGCCCCGCCGACGAGACGTCGAGGAGGATCGAGCGGAGCCGCTTGCCGATCGGGGTGGCGCCGGGCTCGCGGGTGACGACGACCTCGTGCCCCTTGGCGCGGATCCACTCGGCGAGCGCCTCGACCTGGGTCGACTTGCCGGCCCCGTCGCCGCCCTCCAGGGCGATGAAGAAGCCGGTCGCGGAGGGCGCCTGGGCCGGGTCGGAGCCGCGGAGCGCGTCGCGCAGGTCGCGGCGGAGCGGGACGCCGGCGCGGTCGTCGGTCCGGGCGAGGACGAGTGCGGCGACCGGCAGCAGCAGCGCGCCGACGAGGACGAGCGTGAAGGCCGCCCCGCCGTGCGCGAAGACGAACTCGCCGGAGGCGAGGCGGTGCGGGCCGATCGCGGCGGCCAGCAGCGGGGCGGCGAGCGCGCCGATGCCGATGCCGACGCGGGCGGTGGCCTGGAGGTGTTCGGTGGTCCGCGCCCGGCGGGGCTCCTCGGCCTCCTGGTCGACGAGGTGGTGGCCGGTGTTCGCGGCGACTCCGGCGGCGTATCCGGCGAGGACGGCGAGGAACAGCACGGTCGCCGTGTCGGGCACCAGGCCCATGGCGATGAGGGCCACGCCGGTGACGGCGGTCGCGAGGGCGAGCAGCCGGCGCCGGGACAGGACGGGCAGGACGGAGCCCGCGGTGCGGATGCCGACGGCGGTGGCGCCGCTGAGCGCCAGGATCACGAGGGCGTACGTGACGGGTCCGCCGCCGAGGTCGTACGCGTGGAGGACGGCGACGGACGCGGCGGCGGCGATGGCGCCGGCGACGGTGGCGCAGGTCAGGACGAGCAGCTGCAGGGCGCCGGTCCGGCCCTTGTCGGGGACGGGCTTCCCGTCCTCCGCGGCGCCCTTGGCGGTCGTCGGCCGGCGCAGGCCCTCCAGGGGCGAACGGGGCCGGGGCGTCTCCCCGCCGGGCAGCGCCATCGCGTACACGACGGTGACGGAGGCGGCGAAGAGCCCGGCGGCGACGTACGAGCCGAGGGCGGCCTGGTGCAGCGAGAACCAGTCGATTCCGGCACCGAGCAGGTTGCCGACGAGGGTCGCGACGAGCAGGGCCGCGGCCGCGGCCGGGACGGCGAGGAAGGCGGTGCGCTGGGACAGCCGGCGCAGGGCGCCGAGGTGGTCGGGGAGCGGCCGGACGGCGGCGCCCTCCAGCGGCGGGGCGGGCAGCAGCGCGGGCGCGGCGCCCTCGCGGCCGATGGTCCAGAGCCGTTCGGCCGCGCCGGTGACGAAGACGGTGCCGAGGAGGTACCAGAGGGCCGCGTCGGGGGTCCAGTCGATCCACAGGGGCGCGGCGACGAGCAGCGCGATCCGGACACCGTCGGCGCCGATCATGGTCCAGCGCCGGTCGAGCGCGCCGCCGGGTCCGGTGAGCGCGGTCAGCGGTCCGAGGAGGACGGCGCCGAAGACGACGGAGGCCAGCAGCCGTGCGCCGACGACGGCGGCCACGGCGAAGGCGGCGCCCCGGTAGCCGCCCCCGAGCGCGCCGGCGGCGACGGCCGCCTGCAGCCCGAGGAGGACGAGGACCAGGAAGGCGAGGACGTCGCCGGTACCGCCGAGCGCGTGCGCGCTCCACAGCCTGCGCAGGGGCTGATGGCGCAAGAGGGCGCTGACGGCGCGCTCCCGGGAATCCGCGACGAGGGCGGCGTCGGAATCTTCGCCGGCGCGGTCTGGCTGCTCTGCTCGCGTCATCCGTCCACCCTATCCGGACGGCCTCCCTCGCCGCGGCCCCCGCCCGAACAACAGGACGAGGCTGTGACGGTACGGCGACGGGGGCGGAGACACCCGGTCTCCGCCCCCGTCGTCCGCGCGGTGCGGTACTACTCCGGCTTGGCCGCCGCCGTCTTCTTGGCGGTGGTCGTCTTCTTCGCCGTCGTGGTCTTCTTCGCGGCCGTCTTCTTGGCGGTGGTGGTCTTCTTCGCCGCCGTCTTCGTGGCCGTCTTCTTCGCGGTCGCCTTCTTGGCCGGGGCCTTCTTGGCGGCCTTCTTCGCCGGCCCCTTGGCCCGCTTCTCCGCCAGCAGCTCGTAGCCGCGCTCGGGCGTGATCGTCTCCACGCTGTCGTCGGTGCGCAGGGTGGCGTTGGTCTCGCCGTCCGTCACGTACGGGCCGAAGCGGCCGTCCTTGACGACGACGGGCTTCTCGCTGACGGGGTCGGTGCCCAGCTCCTTCAGCGGCGGCTTGGCCGCGGCGCGGCCCCGCTGCTTCGGCTGGGCGTAGATCGCGAGCGCCTCTTCGAGCGTGATGGTGAAGAGCTGCTCCTCGTCGGTGAGCGACCGCGAGTCCGTGCCCTTCTTCAGGTACGGGCCGTAGCGGCCGTTCTGCGCGGTGATCTCGACGCCCTCGGCGTCCGCGCCGACGACCCGCGGCAGCGACATCAGCCGGAGCGCGTCGTCCAGGGTGACGGTGTCGAGGGCCATCGACTTGAAGAGGGAGGCGGTCCGCGGCTTCACCGCGTTCTTGCCGGTCTTCGGGGTGCCCTCGGGCAGGATCTCGGTGACGTACGGGCCGTAGCGGCCGTCCTTCGCGACGATCTGGTTGCCGCTGACCGGGTCGGTGCCCAGCTCGAAGTCGCCGCTGGGCTTGGCCAGCAGCTCCTCGGCGTGTTCGACGGTCAGCTCGTCGGGCGCCAGGTCGGCCGACACGTCGGCCTTCTGGTAGCCCTCCTGGTCCTTCTCGCCGCGCTCGATGTACGGGCCGTACTTGCCGACGCGGAGCATGATGCCGTTGCCGACGGGGAACGAGGAGATCTCGCGGGCGTCGATGGCGCCGAGGTCGGTGACGAGCTCCTTGAGGCCGCCGAGGTGGTCGCCGTCGCCGTTCCCGGCGTCCGCGGCGCCGCCGGAGGCGCCCGCGCCGGAGCCGTCGCCCTCACCGAAGTAGAAGCGCTTCAGCCACGGCACGGACTGGGCCTCGCCCCGCGCGATGCGGTCGAGGTCGTCCTCCATCCGGGCGGTGAAGTCGTAGTCGACGAGCCGGCCGAAGTGCTTCTCCAGCAGGTTGACGACGGCGAAGCTCAGGAAGGACGGCACGAGGGCCGTGCCCTTCTTGAAGACGTAGCCGCGGTCGAGGATGGTCCCGATGATCGACGCGTACGTCGACGGGCGGCCGATCTCGCGCTCTTCGAGCTCCTTGACCAGCGATGCCTCGGTGTACCGGGCCGGGGGCTTGGTCGCGTGGCCGTCGGCGGTGATCTCCTCGGCGGAGAGCGCGTCGCCCTCGGCGACCTGCGGCAGGCGCCGCTCGCGGTCGTCGAGCTCGGCGTTCGGGTCGTCGGCCCCCTCCACGTACGCCTTCATGAAGCCGTGGAAGGTGATCGTCTTGCCGGACGCGCTGAACTCGGCGTCGCGGCCGTCGGCGGCCCGGCCGCCGATCTTCACGGTGACCGAGTTGCCGGTGGCGTCCTTCATCTGGGAGGCGACGGTCCGCTTCCAGATCAGCTCGTAGAGGCGGAACTGGTCACCGGTTAGACCGGTCTCCGCGGGGGTGCGGAAACGATCACCCGAAGGACGGATCGCCTCGTGCGCCTCCTGGGCGTTCTTGACCTTGCCCGCGTAGACGCGCGGCTTCTCCGGCAGGTAGTCGGCGCCGTACAGCTGCGTGACCTGCGCCCGGGCCGCCGCGACGGCGGTGTCCGAGAGGATCGTGGAGTCCGTACGCATGTAGGTGATGAAGCCGTTCTCGTACAGCTTCTGCGCCACCTGCATGGTCGCCTTCGCACCGAAGCCCAGCTTGCGGCTCGCCTCCTGCTGGAGGGTGGTGGTGCGGAAGGGCGCGTACGGCGAACGGCGGTACGGCTTGGACTCGACCGAGCGCACGGCGAACGCGGTGTCGGCGAGCGCGGCGGCCAGGGCCCGCGCGTTCGCCTCGTCCAGGTGGAGCACGCTCTCGGACTTCAGCCGGCCGTCGGCGCCGAAGTCACGGCCCTGTGCGACGCGCTTGCCGTCGACCGACGCCAGGCGCGCGACCAGCGACGACGGGTCGGAGGCGTCGCCGGAGCGGCCGGTGCCGAAGGTGCCGGTGAGGTCCCAGTACGAGGCGGAGCGGAAGGCGATGCGCTCGCGCTCGCGCTCGACGACGAGGCGGGTGGCGACGGACTGCACGCGCCCGGCGGAGAGCCGCGGCATGACCTTCTTCCACAGGACCGGCGAGACCTCGTAGCCGTACAGGCGGTCGAGGATGCGGCGGGTCTCCTGGGCGTCGACCATGCGCTGGTTCAGCTCGCGCGGGTTGGCGACGGCCTCGCGGATCGCGTCCTTGGTGATCTCGTGGAAGACCATCCGGTGGACGGGGACCTTGGGCTTGAGGACTTCCTGGAGGTGCCACGCGATGGCCTCGCCCTCGCGGTCCTCATCGGTGGCGAGGAAGAGTTCGTCGGACTCCGCGAGGAGCTCCTTGAGCTTCCTGACCTGCGCCTTCTTGTCGGCGTTGACGACGTAGATGGGCTGGAAGTCGTGCTCGACGTCGACCCCGAGGCGGCGCACCTCGCCGGTGTACTTCTCCGGTACCTCGGCGGCGCCGCTGGGGAGGTCGCGGATGTGCCCGACGCTCGCCTCGACGACGTAGCCGGGGCCGAGGTAGCCCTTGATCGTCTTCGCCTTGGCAGGCGACTCGACGATGACGAGTCGGCGGCCGCCGGGTGCGGTCTCGCTGGTCGGGGACAACTTCGCTCTTCTCTCCGGGGTCGACACTCTCTGGCACGTACGGCACTGGCACGCACGACAGCGGCACGGACGGTGACGCTCCCGTCGCTGCGGAGTGTGACGGTACAACCCGCCCCCGTGTCAAACGGCGAAAGCCCGCAACGGCCACTCGAACGGTAACCCGAGTCCTGGCATTCCTGCCGCCCGGACTCCCGGACGGGCGGGGCGGGCATTCGGGCAGGTGCCGTCGCCGGAGGGGGCGCGGGCGGGGCCCGGAAGGGGTCAGAGGCGCCCGAAGCACCAGAGCCCGAGGGCCAGGAAGACGACGCCGGACAGGCCCGTCAGTGCGACCGCCGCGCGCGGCGCGACCCCGTACACCACGGGTTCACGGTGCAGCGAGCGCACGGTGGTCCACAGCAGCAGCGCGCCTCCGAACAGCGTGAACGCCGCCCCCGCGAAGATCGCCGGCCCGCTCTCCATGCCCGTACCCCGTTCCGTCCCCGTGCGGTGTTCGTCTCCCGGGCCGAGGCTGGCACCTCCGGGCGTCGTGGGCACGAACTCCGGGTGAACGCAGCGGGGCGCCCCGGAGGGTGTCACGAAGATGGCCGGTAGTGACCCATTCCTCACCCCTTCCCCCCCTCCCGTCACATCGTGTCGAGCGTGGCGCGGCGCCGGCTGCCGCGCTCGAAGAGCCCCAGGAGGGCGACGGCGAGGACTCCCCAGCCGGCGCCCACCGCCAGCTCGGCCCCCAGCAGCGCGCCGTCCAGGCCGGTCCCCGCGGTCAGCCCGCGCGCCGCGTCCGCCGCGTGGGTGAGCGGCAGCACCTCGCCGGCGGTCCGCATCCACTCCGGCAGCGTCTCCCGGGGGACGGCGGCGCCCGTCAGGAGGAGCAGCCCGGAACTCGCCACGTTGGAGACGAGGAACACATCGCGGAAGCGGAGCCCGAGCGCGCCGAGCGCGAGCCCGAAGGCCGAGCAGGCGCCCGCCGCGACGAGCAGCACCAGGCCGAGGCCGGGCAGCGCCCCCGCGGGCACCGGCAGGCCGAGGAGCAGCGCGGCGGCGGTGAGCACGAACGCGCTGACGAACAGGCCGTTGAGGACGTACGGCAGGGCGCGGCCGAGCCACAGCGGCACCCGGTGGCGGGGCGAGAGCAGCACGGCGCCGAGGGTGCCGTACCGGCGCTCGTTGGCGACGGCCATCGTGCCGCCGTAGACGCAGGAGGCGGAAGCCGCGAGGACGGCGTTCCCGACGAGGTGGAAGCGGTCGTCGGCGACACCCAGCTCGCGGCCGAGGAAGACGAAGAAGAACACCTGGAGGAGCGGCCCGACCAGCAGGGTTCCGACGAACATCGGCGGGGTGGTCCAGTTGAACAGCGCCCGGTAGGAGATCGCCCCGCCGACGACGACGAGCCGGGCGGTGCCGAGGAAACGGAACATGGCTCTCTGGCCTTTCAGGTGAGGGCGAGGGTGGCCGCGGCGCGCGCCCGGCGCTCCACCCGGCCGAGGACGAGGACGGCGGCCAGCGCGTATCCGGCGCCGAGCCCGGCGGCCGCCAGCAGCGGCACGACCACCTCGCCGCCGGAGGTCGCCGCGTGCACGGCCCGCGCGCCCCAGGTCGTGGGCAGCGCCCAGGAGACCGGGCGGGTCCAGACGGGCAGCACCGTCACGGGCACGAGCAGGCCGGACAGCAGCCAGACGGGGGTGTCGAGCGGGTTGGCCAGCGCGTTGGCGTTGCGCAACAGGACGAACGCGGCGGCGAGCAGCAGCCCCGTCATGCCCAGCGCCAGGACGCAGACCGGGACCGCGACGAGGAAGAGCACCGGGTGCACGAAGTCGAGCGGCACGTCGAAGAGGAGGACGCCCCACAGGATCGTCGCCCCCATCGCGTACGTGCCGATGACGGCGGTCGCCAGGGTGATGGGGAGCAGTACGAGCGCGAGCGGGGTCGGCGCCACGACGAGGGTCTCCAGGGTGCCGAGCCAGCGCTGGTTCTGCACCGCGCCGCCCGAGCCGAAGAGCACCGACCCCCAGATGCCCATGAGTCCGGCCCCGACGGAGGCGGTGAGCAGCCGGTCCGGGTCGCCGGCGGCGCGGAACAGGTAGACGGCCAGGGTCGCGTAGACCAGCGGGACCAGGACGGCGAAGGTGATCTCCAGCGGAGAGCGCGACATGTACGCGACGTGGGTGCGCACCCCGACCAGCAGCAGCCGTGGGACGCGCCTCACGCCGCCGCCCCCTCGGCCGCGATGGTCCCCGCCGTCTCCTCCACGATCGCGATGTAGGCGTCCTCCAGGGAGGGTTCGCGGCTCGTGACCCGCCCGATCCGGACGCCGTCGAGCGCCTCCAGCACGGGTCCGTGCAGGTCGGCGGCGCCGCGCCCGGTCTGCACGGTCACGGTCTGGAGCGCGCCTCGGTCCTCGGCCGAGACGCCCCGCACCCCGGGCACCCGGCGCACCCGGTCGAGCCGCTCCTCGTCGACGCCGTACGCCTCGATCTCCAGCACGTCCCGCTCCCGCACGAGGGACTTGAGGCTGCCGGGGGTGCCGAGGGCGCGGACGCGGCCGCCCGCGATGACGGCGATCCGGTCGCAGAGCTCGTCGGCCTCGGCCATGTAGTGGGTGGTGAGCAGCACGGTGGTGCCGGCCGCGGCGAGGTCGGCGACGGTGCGCCGCAGGTCGCGGGCGGCGACGGGGTCGACGCCGATGGACGGCTCGTCGAGGAAGAGGACGTCGGGGCGGTGCAGCAGGCCGCGGGCGATGTGGAGGCGCTGCCGCATGCCGCGCGAGTACCCCTCGACCCGCTCCCGCTCGCGCCCCGAGAGGCCGACCAGGTCGAGGAGTTCGGCGATGCGCCGCTTCTGGTCGCGGGCCGCGACGCCGTACAGCTCGGCGAAGTAGCGGAGGTTGTCGAGCGCGGAGAGCCGGTCGTAGAGGCCGCGGTCGCCGCCGAAGACGTACCCGATCCTGCGGCGTACGGCGACGGGGTCGCGGGCCACGTCGTGGCCGAACACCCGGGCCGTGCCGGAGGTCGGCAGCAGCAGGGTGTTGAGCATCTTGATGGTGGTGGTCTTGCCGGCGCCGTTGGGCCCGAGCAGCCCGAACAGCTCCCCGGGCGCCACCTCGAAGGTGACCCCGCGCACGGCCTCGGTCTCGGTGCGCCGGGGCCTCGGCCATCCGGTCCTGCTGGTGTAGGTGCGGCGCAGCGCGTCCGCCTCGATTGCGAGCATGGGGCGGACGGTAGGAGCCGGCGGGAGGGCGGGGCCAACGATTCGGGGGCTCCCGAATCGTCGGCCCGCGGCCTCACGCGACGGCGCCGAGCACGTCCTGCCCCGTGAGCAGGGCGAGCAGCGAGCGTCCGGTGTCGGTGAGTTGGTAGTAGACCGAGCGGCCGACGCGGTGCCGGGTGACCACCCCGGCCTCGGAGAGCACCGACAGGTGCTCGGAGACCGTGCTGGGCGCGAGGCCGAGCCGGTCGGCGAGGCCGGCCGTGGTCAGGGGGCCGCCCAGTTCGCGCAGGACGGCCGCCCGGCCGCGGCCGAGCATCAGCCCGAGCCGGTCCTCGGCGACGGGCTCGGGGGGTTCGCGCAGCGCGGCGGCGCCCCTGGCCTGGAAGCTGAGCGCGAAGACCTCGGGGTCGTCCGTCGAGTACAGCCGGCAGCCCTCGGCGAAGACCAGCGGGACGAGGACCAGGCGCCGCTCCCCCGGCGCGTACACCGCGTCGACGTGCTTGGTCAGTTCGAGTACGGGCGGCTGCCACCGCCCCCGGCTCTCCAGGCCGGCGAACAGCGCGTCGACGCCCTCGGTCGCGAACGTCCGGGCGCGGACGAGCACTTCGTCCTCGACGAGCCGCCGCATGGTCGGCCAGTACGGCTCGATCGCCCCTTCCCAGTAGGCCGCGTACGCGTCGGCGAGCGCCGCGCAGGCCGCCTCCGGGTCCTCCAGGTAGGGCCGCAGGAAGGGCGCGTCGGCCATGCCGGGGTAGCAGGCGGCCACCTGCTCGCGCACGAACACCGGGTCGGTGGACCGCAGGGCGGCCAGTTCCTCGTGGACGTGGACGGTGCCGAACGGCCGCGGCAGCAGGAAGTCGGAGACGTCGTAGCGCCCCTGGGCGAACAGGTCCCACAGCGGCCGCAGCCGGTCGTCCTCGCGCCAC
The DNA here is from genome assembly GCF_040689545.1 of Streptomyces sp. NPDC051180. Taxonomy (NCBI): domain Bacteria; kingdom Bacillati; phylum Actinomycetota; class Actinomycetes; order Kitasatosporales; family Streptomycetaceae; genus Streptomyces; species Streptomyces sp. NPDC051180. The sequence continues at coordinate 35,322 of NZ_JBFBBC010000016.1, read as the reverse complement.
ACCTCGCGCGCCTGCCCCACCCACTCCCGGTACGGCCAGGACGGGTGGCGCCAGGGCAGCGCGAGGTGCATCGAGCAGAACGCGTCGCGCAGGGGGCTGACCGCGATCCGGGTCGCCCCCAGCGATGCCTCGTCCAGCTCGATCCGTATCAAGCGCCCTGCTCCCCGGGGCCTTCCGCGCCGGCCGGGAGGAGGAAGCCCTCCTCGACGAGCAGCCGGATCGCCTGCGGGGTGCGGTCGCGCAGGACGACCGGGTCCTCTCCCATCAGCTGACCGATCGCGTCGAGGATGCGGCCGGCGCTGAGGGTGCCGTCGCAGACGCCGGCGAACCCGGCGCCGACGTGGTCGACCTTGGTGGCGCGGCGCATCCCGCGGTTCTGCCGGAGCACGACGTGCTCGGGGTCCTCGGCGCCCGGCAGCCCGACCTGCTCCTGCATCACCTCGGGCGCGAGCGTGAACCGGTCGGCGAGGAGCGCCGCGTCGTCGCGGGTGCGCAGGTAGTCCTGGCGCTCGAAGTGGGCGCGCACGGTGGGGCCGAGGGGCTGCTCCACCGGGTGCGGCCACTCCTCGATCAGGATCGCCGGCTCGACCGCCCCGGAGGCCACGGCGTCGTTCCGCCGGATCGTGATCCAGCCGAAGCCCACCGCGCGCGTCCCGCGCGCCTCGAACTCGTCGAGCCAGCGGCCGTACGCCACCCGGTACGCGTCCGGGTCCCCGCGGTGGTCGCCGCTGTCCCGCAGCCAGAGCTCGGTGTACTGGGTGACGTCCTGGACCTCGCGCTGGACGATCCAGGCGTCGCAGCCGCGCGGCACCCAGGACCGCAGCCGCTCCTGCCAGTCCTCGCCCTCCACGTGCTGCCAGTTGGCGAGGAACTGGGCGTATCCGCCGTCGTTGAGCCGCTCGCCCGCCTGCTGCACCAGCGTGCGGCACAGGTCGTCGCCGCCCATCCCGCCGTCCCGGTAGGTGAGCCGGGCGCCGGGGGAGATGACGAACGGCGGGTTGGAGACGACCAGGTCGTACGTGTCGCCGTCGACGGGCTCGAAGAGCGAACCGGTCAGCAGCTCGGCCTCGCGGGCCCCGGAGAGGGCCAGCGTGAGCCGGGTGAAGTCCAGGGCGCGCGGGTTGAGGTCGGTGGCGGTGACCAGGGTCGCGTGCTGGGCGGCGTGCAGCGCCTGGATGCCGGAGCCGGTGCCGAGGTCGAGCGCGGAGGAGACCGCCGTGCGGACCGTGATGCCGGCGAGCGTGGTGGAGGCGCCGCCGACGCCGAGGACCACGCCCTCGTCCTTCTTCCCGATGCCGCCGGCCCCGCCGACGGCGCAGCCCAGGTCGGAGACGATGAACCAGTCCTCGCCGTCCGGGCCGCCGTAGGGCCGGATGTCGACGGTGGCGAGGACGTCGTCGTCCTCGCGGACCACCCAGCCGTCGTCGAGGGCCTCGTCGAGCGGGAGCGCCGCGGCGGCGGCCCCGTGCCCGACGGGACGCTGGAGCAGGAAGAGGCGGACGAGGACCTCCAGCGGCGAGTCGCCGCGGGTGGCGCGCAGGGCCGGGACGGTCTCGCTGCGGGCGAGCGCCGAGTAGGCGGGTGCGCCGAGCAGGTCGAGGAGTCCGTCGGCGGTGAAGCCGGCGGCGAGCAGCGCCTCGCGCAGACGGGCGGCGTGCGCGGGCACCGGGAGGCGGGGGGGCAGGCTGGTCGTACTCACCGCTCCATTGTGACCGCCGCCACCGGCATCCGGGCCGCCGACCCGGCGGCGGGCGGGCGACCGCCGCCGCCACCGGGCCCGCGGGGCCCCGATTCCTACTCCGTGGTCTTCTTGGTCGGCTTGGGGGTGGCCTTCTTCGCCGGGTCCGTGGCGCCGGAGTCCGTGCCCGCCGTGTCCGCGCCCTGGTCCGACGCGTCGGAGCCGGAGTTCGGGGAGGCGGTGCTCTTCGGCGGGACCGAGGCGGTCGGCTTCTGGCAGCCGGGCTGCTTGGCCATCGCCTGGCCGAGTTCGCCCTCCTCCAGCTTGGACAGGGCGTTCTGGTCCATCTTCTCGATCTTGGTGAGCCCGTCGGCGACGCTCTGGAGGCCGTCGGCGAACTTCTGCTGGTTCGTCGGGTCCAGCGCGTCGACCTGCTTCTTGAGCCCCTCGTAGGCCACCGCGGTGGCGTTGAGCTCCTTGATCGCGTCCTGCTGGACCTTCTCGCCGTTCTCGACGGGCGGGGCGCCGGCGGCCTCGACGGCCTTGGCGAGCGCCCGGTCGGCGTCGGCGATGTCCTGGAACGCCTTCGAGTCGGCGGTCTGGATCTCGGCCGGCTTGCTGTCCGCCGCGGTCGAGATGATGATCTGGTGGGCGTCGGCGCGCTTCTGGATCTGGGGCTTGGCCTGGTCGCAGAAGGTCTTCGCCCAGTCACCCACCTTGTCGCCCTCGTCGTCGCTGCAACCGGACAGCGCGAGCACCAGTACCGCGCCGCCGGACAGTGCGGCCGCAAGCTTCTTGTTCAACGGATCGGTCCCTTCCAAGGCTCTCGGCCCCGGAACATACACGCCGAACGGGCTACTTCCACCTTTCGTGCGACTGATTCGTCCGATATTGCAACCTTTTGAACCAAGCGATATGCGACACGATCGTCTTCGAAACGCCCGGGAATGAGACGGACGCCACGTCAGGAGACGGCCACGGAACGCCTCTTGGAGACCCGCACCGCGGCGACGACCACGGTCACCGCGACCACCGCGACCGCCGCCCGCACACCGGCGTTCGCGTCGTCGCCGTAACCGAACTGCACGACCGCCGGCGCGATCAGCAGCGCCACCAGGTTCATCACCTTCAGGAGCGGGTTGATCGCCGGTCCCGCCGTGTCCTTGAACGGGTCGCCGACCGTGTCCCCGATGACCGTCGCCTCGTGCGCCTCGCTGCCCTTGCCGCCGTGGTTGCCGTCCTCGACCAGCTTCTTCGCGTTGTCCCAGGCACCGCCGGAGTTGGCCAGGAAGACCGCCATCAGCGCCCCCGCGCCGATCGCACCGGCCAAGTACGAGCCCAGCGGACCGACGCCGAGCGTGAAGCCGACCGCGATCGGGGCCATCACCGCGAGCAACCCGGGCGTGGCGAGCTCGCGCAGCGCGTCCTTGGTGCAGATGTCGACGACCCGCCCGTACTCCGGCTTCTCGGTGAAGTCCATGATCCCGGGATGCTCGCGGAACTGCCGCCGCACCTCGTGGACCACCGCCCCCGCCGACCGCGAGACGGCGTTGATCGCGAGCCCCGAGAAGAGGAAGACCACCGCCGCGCCGAGGATCAGCCCGAAGAGGTTGTTGGGCTGCGAGATGTCCATCGAGAGCGTCAGCGCGTCCGCCGTGCCGATCCGCCCGCCGACGTCGGCGACCGAGGTCGCGATGGTGTCCCGGTACGAGCCGAAGAGCGCCGAGGCGGCCAGGACGGCCGTCGCGATGGCGATGCCCTTGGTGATGGCCTTCGTCGTGTTGCCGACCGCGTCGAGTTCGGTGAGGACCCGCGCGCCCGCGCCCTCGACCTCCCCGGACATCTCCGCGATGCCCTGCGCGTTGTCGGCGACCGGGCCGAAGGTGTCCATGGCGACGATCACGCCGACGGTGGTGAGCAGGCCCGTCCCGGCGAGCGCGACCGCGAACAGCGCCAGCATGATCGAGGCGCCGCCGAGCAGGAACGCCCCGTAGACGGTGAGCCCGATGAGCAGGGCCGTGTAGACCGCGGACTCCATGCCGAGCGCCACGCCCGCGAGGACGACCGTGGCGGGCCCGGTGAGGGAGGACTTCCCGATGTCCCGCACCGGCCGCCGGCTCGTCTCCGTGAAGTAGCCGGTGAGCTGCTGGATGAGCGCGGCGAGGACGATCCCCAGGGCGACCGCGACCAGCGCGAGGACCCGCGGATCGCCGTCGTGACCGCGGATGCCGGGCTCGGTGACGCCTTCGAGGGCCGCGTACGAGGACGGGAGGTAGGCGAAGGCCGCGACGGCGACCAGGACGAGCGAGACCACCGCCGAGACGAGGAACCCCCGGTTGATCGCGCTCATGCCGCTGCGGTCGGCGCGCCGCGGCGAGACCGCCAGGATGCCGATCACCGCCGTGACCACGCCGATCGCCGGAACCATCAGGGGGAAGGCGAGGCCGTCGTCGCCGAAGGCCGCCATCCCGAGGATCAGCGCGGCGACCAGGGTCACGGCGTACGACTCGAACAGGTCGGCCGCCATGCCCGCGCAGTCGCCGACGTTGTCGCCCACGTTGTCGGCGATGGTGGCGGCGTTGCGCGGGTCGTCCTCCGGGATGCCCTGCTCGACCTTGCCGACCAGGTCGGCGCCGACGTCGGCCGCCTTGGTGAAGATCCCGCCGCCCACCCTCATGAACATGGCGACGAGCGCGGCTCCCAGACCGAAACCCTCCAGGACCTTCGGCGCGTCGGCGCCGTAGACGAGGACCACGCACGACGCCCCCAGCAGCCCGAGGCCGACGGTGCACATGCCCACGACCCCGCCCGTACGGAACGCGATCCGGGTGGCCTTGTGCGCGATCTCCGTCAGGTCCTTCTCCGGCACGCCCGGCGCGGGGGCGGCCTCCCGGGCCGCCGCGGCGACCCGCACGTTCGCCCGGACGGCCAGCCGCATGCCGATGTAGCCGGTGGTCGCCGAGAAGAGCGCCCCCACCAGGAAGAACAGGGAGCGGCCGGCCCGCTGCGACCAGTCGTCCGCGGGCAGCAGCATCAGCAGCAGGAACACGGCGACGGCGAAGACCGCCACGGTCCGCAGCTGCCGGGCCAGATAGGCGTTGGCGCCCTCCTGCACGGCGCCCGCGATCTCCCGCATCCGCTCGGTCCCCTGCCCTGCCGCGAGCACCTGGCGGACGAGGAGCCGTGCGACGACCAGCGCGGTGAGGGCGACGGCGGCGACGACGATCACGATCGTCCGGTTCCCGCTCGTGAGCACCGCGGCGGCGAGGGTGGTGGGGTACATGGGGACGGATCATAGGGAGACGAACCCCCTCATTCGGGGACCCGGCGAAGCCCCCCGCGCGGATGCACCAATCCGACACCGACGCACGGCGGCGGTGGGACGCGGCGGCCGGGTCCTTCGGCATGTGGGGTGGCCACGAAGCCCGAGCACGGCGCCGACGGGGCGGCCACGGAGCCCGAGCACGGTGTCGACGGGGAGGGGCGGCCACGGAGCCCGAGCCGCGGGGCCGACAGGGGCGGGGCGCGCCGAGGCCGACACCGGAGGGGCGTCGCGGGACGCACAAGAGAAGCCGCACAAGAGAAGAGGCCCCGCGATGCGGGGCCTCTTCTCACAGGACAACCGGTGCTCTCACCCGTACGGCCCGTCTCACACGCTCGGCCGCGGCCTCCGCGTCAGGACAGGACGTCCGCCGGACTCACCGGCCAGCTCATCCGGATGGTGCCGCCGTCCTGGCCGGCACTCACCTCGACGTCGTCGACGAGCCCGCGGATCACCGCGAGCCCCATCTCGTCCTCGCCGTCGGCGTCGTCGAAGTCCTCGGCCGGAGCCGCGGCCCGTGCGCCGGGGACACCGGCGGCATCGGCCGCCGCCACCCCCGCGCCCGGCACCTCGTCGCCGACCGCGATGGAGAACGTCTTCTCCTCCTCGGTCAGCACGACCCGGATGGGGGTCGTGACGCCGTTGCTGCGGTGCAGCCCGACCGCGCGGGAACATGCCTCACCGACGGCGAGACGCACCTCGTCGAGGACCGCCTCGTCCACGCCCGCCCGGCGCGCCACGGCGGCCGCCACCAGGCGGGCCGTGCGGACGTGCTCGGGCTGAGCGCTGAAGCGGAGTTCAACGGTGGCCATGCGAACCCCCTTGGGCTCAGTCGACGGCGTTGACGGCCTCGTCGACCGAGGTGTGGATCGGGAACACCTTGGTGAGGCCCGTGATCCGGAAAATCTTGAGAATGCGCTCCTGGTTGCAGACGAGGCGCAGCGATCCCTCGTGCGCGCGGACGCGCTTCAGGCCACCGACGAGCACACCGAGGCCGGTGGAGTCGAGAAAGTCCACGCCCTCCATGTCCACGACCAGGTGGTAGCTGCCGTCGTTCACCAACTCGACCAACTGCTCGCGCAGCTTGGGCGCGGTATACACATCAATCTCGCCACCGACCTCGACGACCGTACGGTCGCCACCAGCGCCGGACACATTGCGAGTCGACAGGGACAGGTCCACGGATCCTCCAGCACCTTGCTATCGGGCGATCGCCCCCTCGGGCCTCCCGGGCGGAGCCAGGGAACTGATCGCCAGCCGCGATGGCATTCAATCACTTACCAGCAGCCATGCACGACGCCTTGGAAGCATTGTCCGTCATGGCAGTGACACACTCGGTGCCGATGGCCAAGAATCAGCGCCCCAGTCGACCGGCCGGGGACACGGGCAGTCGCCCCTCCCCCGGCGTGGTCCTCGACCGGCTCGCCGCGGGCGGGAGCCGGTCTTCGCGCATCACCCATACGGAGCACATGCCCGCCCGGGAGGGTCGTCATGCCGTCTGGCCGCACCGCATCCGTCCGGAGGTGATCGCGGCGATCACCGAGGCCGGGATCGAGCACCCCTGGGCGCATCAGGCGGAGGCCGCCGAGCACGCCCTGGACGGCGAATCCGTGGTGATCGCGACGGGAACGGCCTCGGGCAAGTCGCTCGCCTACCTCGCCCCGGTCCTCACGACCCTCCTGGACGGCTCCGAGGCCCCGAACGGACGCGGGGCCACCGCGCTCTACCTCTCGCCCACCAAGGCCCTCGCCGCCGACCAGCGGCGCGCCGTGCGGGAGCTGGCCGCCCCGCTCGGCAACCGGATCCGCCCCGCCGTCTACGACGGCGACACCCCGGTCGAGGAACGCGAGTGGGTCCGCCAGTACGCGAACTACGTGCTGACCAACCCCGACATGCTCCACCGGGGCATACTCCCCTCCCACCCCAGGTGGGCCTCCTTCCTGCGCGCCCTGCGCTACGTCGTGATCGACGAGTGCCACACCTACCGGGGCGTCTTCGGCTCCCACGTCGCCCAGGTGCTGCGCCGCCTGCGCCGGATCTGCGCCCGGTACGGCTCCGAACCCGTCTTCCTCCTCGCCTCCGCCACCTCGGCCGAGCCCGCGCGCGCCGCAGCCCGCCTCACCGGGCTTCCGGTCACCGAGGTCTCCGACGACGCCTCCCCGCGCGGCGAGCTGGTCTTCGCCCTCTGGGAGCCGCCGCTCACGGAGCTGCACGGCGAGCGCGGCGCGCCGGTGCGGCGCACCGCCACCGCCGAGACGGCGGACCTGCTCACGGACCTCACCCGCCAGGGCGTCCGCTCGGTCGCCTTCGTCCGCTCCCGGCGCGGCGCCGAGCTGATCTCGGTGATCGCCCAGGAGCGGCTGGCCGAGACCGACCGCGCGCTGGCCCGCCGGGTCGCCGCCTACCGGGGCGGCTACCTGCCCGAGGAGCGGCGGGCCCTGGAGCAGGCCCTCCACTCCGGCGAGCTCCTCGGCCTGGCCGCCACGACCGCCCTGGAGCTGGGCGTCGACGTCTCGGGCCTGGACGCCGTCCTGATCGCCGGCTACCCGGGCACCCGGGCCTCCCTGTGGCAGCAGGCCGGCCGCGCCGGCCGATCGGGCGAGGGGGCCCTGGCCGTCCTGATCGCCCGCGACGACCCGCTGGACACCTTCCTGGTCCACCACCCGGAGGCCATCTTCGAACAACCGGTCGAATCGACCGTGCTGGACCCCGACAACCCCTACGTCCTCGCCCCCCATCTGTGCGCCGCCGCGGCCGAGCTGCCCCTGACCGAGCCGGACCTGGCCCTCTTCGGCCCCGCCGCCCCCGGCCTGCTGCCCCAGCTCGAAGGGGCCGGGCTGCTGCGCCGCCGTTCCACCGGCTGGTACTGGACCCGCCGCGAGCACGCCGCCGACCTCACCGACATCCGGGGCGGCGGCGGGAGCCCCGTGCGGATCGTCGAGTCCGGCACCGGCCGGCTGCTCGGCACGGTCGACGAGGCCGCCTCCCACAGCGCCGTCCACGAGGGCGCCGTCCACCTCCACCAGGGCCGCACCTACCTGGTGCGGGAGCTCGACCTCAAGGACTCCGTGGCCCTCGTCGAGGAGGCCGTCCCGCCCTACTCGACCACCGCCCGCGACACCACCTCCATCGCCGTCCTGGACACCGAGACCGAGATCCCCTGGGGAGCCGGCCGCCTCTGCTTCGGCTCCGTCGAGGTCACCAACCAGGTCGTCTCCTTCCTGCGCCGACGGCTGATCACCGGCGAGGTCCTCGGCGAGACCAAGCTCGACCTGCCGCCCCGCACCCTGCGCACCCGGGCCGTGTGGTGGACGGTCACCGAGGACCAGCTCGACGCCGCCCGGATCACCCCGGAGATCCTCGGGGGCGCCCTGCACGCCGCCGAGCACGCCTCCATCGGCATGCTCCCGCTCTTCGCCACCTGCGACCGCTGGGACATCGGCGGTGTCTCCGTCCCGCTCCACCCGGACACCCTGCTGCCCACCGTCTTCGTGTACGACGGCCACCCGGGCGGCGCGGGCTTCGCCGAGCGCGCCTTCCACACGGCCCGCGCCTGGCTCACCGCCACCCGCGAGGCCATCGCCTCCTGCGAGTGCGACGCGGGCTGCCCCTCCTGCATCCAGTCCCCCAAGTGCGGCAACGGCAACGACCCCCTCCACAAGCGCGGCGCCGTCCGTCTCCTCACCGAACTCCTCCGCCCGACCCCGCCGACACCGGAAACCCCGGAGGCGGCGAGGCGGGAAGCTCCGGGAGCCCCGCCGGCCCCCGGAGCCCCGGTGACCCCGACGGGCCCGGAAGCACCAGCGGCGCCGACGGGCCCGCCCTCGACCTGACCATCGGCCGGTAGGGGCCCCGCACGACCCGGGCGGTCACCTCCACGACCTCGCCGCGCAACGCGCACCCCGCCAGCTCGGCGCCCTGCGCCGCCGCCACCCGGGTGGCGGCGGCGCACGCCTCGGCCTCGCCCCACAGGGCACGGTCCGCCGCCGCGAGGGCGGCCAGGTCGGCCGCGCCCCCGGCCCGGTGCCGGGCCGCGACCGCCTGCCCGAGCGCAAGCACCGCCCCGAACACCACACACAGCGCACACGCCCCGAACGCCGCCCAGACGGTCGCAGCACCCCGATCCCGGCCTCGGTCTCGGTCCCGACCTGGGGCTCGGCCCCGGCCTGGGGCTCGGTCCCGGCCTGGGTCTCGGTCCCGCCCTCGCTCTCGGTCCCGCCCTCGGTCTCGTCTCCCGTCAGGGCCGACGGCTTCCCCTCGCGACCGCGGACCGCCCGCCGTCACTCGGCACCTCCGACACCCGGAGGCTCGCCGGCTTGAGCCGGACCGGCCTGAGGCGGACCGGCCTGAGGCGGACCGGCCGGAGGGACGTCCTCAGGAGGCGCGTCCTCAGGGGGCGCGCCGAGGGTGTCCTCGGCGAGGGCGGCCGCGCCGGCCCGCAGGGTGATGCCCATGCCCCCGGGGCCGGGGGCGGCGACCTCGACCGCCACGCGCCACAGGTCGCCGTCGCGCGTCACCGAGACCCGGGAGCCCTCGGGCGCGGCGGCCCGGGCGGCCGCCTCGGCGGAAGCCGGGGGTTCCGAGCGGGCCGCCGCCCGCGCTCCGGCCCGCGCCGCGTCCACGCAGCGGATCTGCGCGGCGGCCGCGGCGAGGGCCCAGAGCAGGGTCACCGTGAACACCGCGAGGACCGGCAGGACCATCGCCGCCTCGACGGTCACGAAACCCCGGTCAGAACGGCGCATCGAGGGCCTTGCCGATCATCGACTCCAGGGCTCCCGAGACCGTCTCGCTGGTCACGATCTTGTAGAGCACCGCGGCGAAGGCCGCTGCGGCGATCGTCCCGATCGCGTACTCGGACGTGGTCATTCCCTCGTCGCGGCGCGGCGCCGCCCGTCGTGCCCGCCACCATTCGCCCAGCCACACCTTGATCGTCATGTCGACCTCCTCGTCCTTCCCGTGTCCCTGTCTCGTCCTGCCGTGCTCTGTCGTGCTCTGTCGCGCGTCGCCCGGCCCTGCTTCGCCGGGCGTGTCGGCCCCGCCGTGCTGCCGTGCTGCCGTGCTGCCTTGCTGCCTTGCTGCCTTGCCGTTCTTGCCACCCCCTGGCGTCGTCCCCGCGTCCGTTCCGTCCCGGGGGCGTGTCGTCGTGTTCACCGGTCGAGCAGCCCGGTCGCCAGTCCGATCACCACCGGGGCGACTCCCACCGCGAGGAACGCGGGGAGGAAGCAGAGCCCCACGGGAGCGCTGATCAGGACCTGGGCCCGGCGTGCTGCCGCCGCGGCCGAGCGGGCACGGGCGGCGCGGAGGGCGTTGGCGTGTCGGGCGACGGCCTCCGCCGCGGGGGCTCCCGATGAACCGGCCCGTTCCATGCAGCGGGCCAGCCCTTCGGCCCCGGGGAGGGCGGCGAACCTCCGCCACACCTCGGCCGGTTCGCCGCCCAGCCGGAGTTCGGCCGCAGTGCGGGCCAGGCGGTCGCCGAGGGGGCCGCCCAGCGATCGGCCGACCGCCTCCGCAGCCTCACCGGGCCCGGCGCCGGAGGCGGCGCAGGCGGCCAGCAGGTCGGCGGCGAGGGGCAGATGACGGGCCGTCTCTTCGTCGACGCCGGACGGAGTCCCCCGGCGGAGGAGCGCCTGCCGCGCGCCGAGCGCCACCAGGACCCCGGCGCACAGGCCGGTGATCCCGCCGAAGAGCGCCCAGCCGACGCCGACTCCGACCAGGGGCACCACCCGGACCGCCACCCACGGCGGCATCGCGGCCCGGCTTCTCCGGCCGTGGGGCTCCGACAGGTCGAGGAGGACCACGGCCCGTCGGCGCGTCCGGTGCGCCCGGAGCCGGCGCAGCGCCTCCACGGCGCCCCGCCCGCAGAGGATCACGGCCAGCGCCGGAAGTCCGGCCGCCTGGAGGACGTCGAGACCCTGCTGAACGACGTCGGGTGTCATGCCCGCTCACCCCCTCGGACGATCCGCGCGGCCCACCACAGGCCCGTCGTCTCCAGGGCCCCGCCGACGGCCAGGCAGCCCAGCCCCGCCGGGGTGTGGAGCAGGACCCGGAGCGGGTGGGCGCCCAGCGCCGCGCCGAGGGCGAGTCCGGCCGCGGGGAGGAGGGCGAGGACGGCCACCGTCGCCCAGGCGCCGGCCAGTTCGGCACGCAGGCGGTCCCGCTGCTCGCGGTGGTCGCGCAGGGCGGCTTCCAGCCGGTCGAGCCCGGCAGCGAGCCCGGCACCGCCGTCCACGGCCACCTGCCAACAGGCCGCCATGCCGGCGAGCCCGTCGGCACCGTCCTGCCGGGCCGCCCGGCGCAGGGCGTCCGGCACGTCCCCGCCGAACCGGGCCGCCGCCAGGACGGACGCCTCGGCGGCGCCCAGGGCGCCCGTCTCCCGGGCAGCGAAGGCCAGCGCCTGCGCGGGCTGCCATCCGGCCCGAAGCTCGCCGACCACCGCCCCGCACAGAGCCGTCACCCGTGCGGACCGCGCCTCCCGCTCCTTCCGCAGCTCGGCGGCCCGCAGCCGCCGCCCGACCAGGGGCATCGCGAGCGCTCCCGCCACCAGGGGCAGCGGTGACTCGCCCACGAGCGCGAGGACCGCCCCCACCGGCAGGCAGAGCCAGGCACGTCGCCCCTGCAGCGCGGCCCGGACCCGCGTCGCCGCGTCCGGCCAGGTCCGGAGGCCGCCGGCGAGCCCACCTCCCCGCCCTGACCAGCCGGTACCGCCGGGGCCGTCGCGACCGCCGGGACCGCCGGGGCGTCCGCTCGCGAGCAGCGAACGCGCCCGGTTCACCCCGCGCCGCCGTTCGGCCGTCCACCACAGCGCCAGGACCGCGCAGAGCGCCACCGCCCCTTGTGCCAAGACCCGTGCGGGGTCCAGCGCTTCCGGCGTCATGCTCCCCCTCCGATCAGCGACCCGAGCCGCTCCCAGCCCCGCTCACGCTCGAATCCGGAGGCGCTCCAGCGCAGTGCGGGAACCGTGCGGACGAGGCCGTCCCGGTCCCGCTCCAGCACGTGGACCTCGGCGATCCGCCGGCGTCCGTCCCGGTCCCTCACGACGTGCAGGACGACGGAGAGGCCCGCGCCCAACTGGCTGTGCAGGGCCGCCCGGTCGAGTCCGGCCGCCGTCCCCAGCGCCTCCAGCCGGGCGGGTACGGCCGCGGCCGTGTTGGCGTGCAGCGTCCCGCAGCCTCCGTCGTGGCCCGTGTTGAGGGCCGCGAGGAGGTCCACGGCCTCCGCCCCGCGGACCTCGCCGACGACGAGGCGGTCGGGGCGCATCCGCAGCGCCTGACGGACCAGGTCCCGCAGGGTGACGAGACCGGCGCCCTCCTGGTTGGCGGGGCGCGCCTCCAGGCGCACCACGTGCGGGTGGTCGGGCCGCAGTTCCGCCGAGTCCTCGGCGAGGACGATCCGCTCCCGCTCCCCCACCAGCCCCAGAAGAGAGGCGAGGAGCGTGGTCTTCCCCGTGCCCGTGCCGCCGCTGACCAGGTACGACACCCGGGCGTCGATCAGGGCGCGGAGGATCGCGGTGCCGTCCGGAGGCACCGTGCCGGCGGCAGTGAGCTCCGCCAGGGAGAAGGCGCGCGGGCGCACCACCCGCAGCGACAGGCAGGTCGAGCCGACGGCGACCGGCGGCAGGACGGCGTGCATCCGGGTGCCGTCGGGGAGCCGTGCGTCCACCCAGGGGCGGGCGTCGTCGAGGCGGCGCCCGGCCACCGCAGCGAGCCGCTGTGCGAGCCTGCGGACGGCGGAGGCGTCGGGGAAGGACACCGGAGCCCGTTCGAGACCGGCGCCCCGGTCCACCCAGACGCGGTCGGGAGCGGAGACCAGGACGTCGGTGACCGCCGGGTCGGCGAGCAGCGGTTCCAGCGGGCCGGTGCCGATCAGTTCGCGGCGCAGCTGCTCCGCGGCGCCGAGTACCTCCGTGTCGCCGAGCAGGCGCCCCTGGGCCCGCAGCGCCGCCGCCACCCGCGCGGGGGTGGGTTCGGCCCCGCTCGCCGCGAGCCGCTGGCGCACGGCGTCGAGGAGCGCGGCGCCGCCGCCGGTGGCGGTCCGCTCGCCGGCCCCGGTCATGCCGCACCGCCGGGGACGAGCGCGCGCTCCCAGAAGGCGGTGCAGAACCGGCCCAGTGGCGCGCGGGGTTCGGCGCCGGGCGGGACGCCCGCGTCCTGGTCGGCCACGATCCCCGGGTCGTAGGGGAGTTCGCCGGCCAGCGGCAGCCGCAGCGCGTCGGCGACCCACCGCTCGTCGAGTCCCGCCGCGTACGGTCCGCGGACCACGGCCCGGACGTCCCGGACGGCCGCGCCGAGGGCCAGGACCACCCGGTGGGCCGCGGCGACGGCCCGCAGCTCGCCCGGCACGACGAGCAGGGCGAGGTCGAGCTGCGCCAGCGCCTCCGCGGCCGCGTCGTCGGTCCCCCGGGGCAGGTCGACCACGACGACCCCGCCGCGGCGGCGCGCCGCGCCGAGCACGGACCGCACGGCCTCCGGCGTGACCGGCGCGGCGGGTTCCCTGCCCCAGCTGAGCACCCGGACGCCCCGCACCGACGGCAGGGACTCCTCCAGGGCACCGCCGGCCAGGCGGCCCTTCGAGGCGGCGAAGTCGGGCCAGCGCCTGCCCTCCTCCCGCTCGCCGCCGAGCAGCACGTCGAGCCCGCCGCCCAGCGGATCGCCGTCGACGAGCAGGGTGCGCCGTCCGGTCCGCGCGGCGGCGAGCGCGAGGCCGCACGCCAGGGTGGAGGCGCCGGCGCCGCCGCGCCCTCCGACGACCCCGACGGTCAGGGCGGACCGGCCGACCCCTTCGGCCGCGTCGGCGATGCGGTCGACGAGGAGGCCCTCGGCGTCCGGCAGCCGCAGCACGCACTCCGCGCCGATCTCGACGGCCAGCCGCCAGATCGCCGGGTCGTCCCGGTCGCGGCCGACGAGGACGGTCCCCGGCCGGCGCACCGCTCCCCGGCAGCGGGCCGCGGCGTCGTCGCCCACGAGCACGAGCGGCGGATCGGTCCAGCCGGTGCGCCGCTCGGGCACCCGGTGGTGGACCTCGGGTTCGACCCCGGCCGCCGCGCACAGCCGGAGCAGATCGTCGAGCAGTCCGAGATCCTCGGTGACGATCAGCGGCCCGGTGCGGCGAGGCTCGTCCGGAGCCCGCGACTCCGGCCGGCGCGATTCCGTACCCGTCCTGGTTGCCCCCACGGCACACCCCTCTCGTGAATCCTGCGGTCCGCGAACTTCGCGACAGGAATCACCGTGGGGCCGTCCGGGAAATCGTGGGGAATCCGACGGGAAACTGCGGATAACCGAGGCCCTGTGAATAACTTCCTCACCCCTCCGGGGACTGCCCGGAACGCATCCCGCCGGTTACTGTGGGTGACGAATCAGGGGTGTGCTCGACCTCGGGCCGAAACGCGGCCGAGGGCCGGAAGGAAGGGAGCAGGCGATGTCACAGGGAGCGAAAACGGCTCCGGACATGCGACGACCCCCGCCGGGGGGGAGAGCGGGGGTCGTCTCTCCGGCCGACTCGGGGGGGGGAGGAGCCGGACCGGGTTAGCACGGTCGCGAACGATCCGTGACTTCCATGGTGTACCCGAGAGCCTTCTCAGGCAAACCCACGCGCCCGAGCGTACGCCGAATGGCGGGCACCTATGCTCAGCGTTGTGGAAAACCACTCCTTGCCGCGCACAGCCGCCTTCTTTGACCTGGACAAGACGGTCATTGCGAAGTCCTCGACGCTGACCTTCAGCAAGTCCTTCTACCGGGGAGGACTGATCAGCCGCCGCGCCGCCCTGCGGACGGCCTACATCCAGTTCGTCTTCCTGGCGGGCGGGGCCGACCACGACCAGATGGAGCGGATGCGCGAATACCTTTCCGCGCTCTGCAAAGGCTGGAACGTGGCCCAGGTGAAGGAGCTCGTCGCCGAGACCCTTCACGACCTGATCGACCCGATCATCTACGACGAGGCGGCCTCCCTCATCGAGTCGCATCACGCCGCGGGCCGCGACGTCGTCATCGTCTCGACCTCCGGAGCCGAGGTGGTCGAGCCGATCGGCGAGATGCTCGGGGCCGACCGCGTCGTGGCCACCCGGATGGTGGTCGGCGAGGACGGCTGCTTCACCGGCGAGGTCGAGTACTACGCCTACGGCCCGACCAAGGCCGAGGCGGTCCGGGAACTGGCCGAGTCCGAGGGGTACGACCTCTCGCGCTGCTACGCGTACAGCGACTCGGCGACCGACATCCCCATGCTGGAGGCCGTCGGCCACCCGTACGCGGTCAATCCCGACCGGACCCTGCGCCGCGAGGCCACGGCCCGCGAGTGGCCGGTGCTGGCCTTCGAGAAGCCGGTGCGGCTCAAGCAGCGGCTGCCCGAGTTCCGGATGCCGCCCCGGCCCACGCTCGTCGCCGCGGCCGCCGTGGGCGCGGCGGCGGTGGGCGCCGGCCTCGTCTGGTACGCGGCCCGTCGGCGGCAGGCCGCGCTCGCCCAGCGACTGACGGGTGACTTTGCCCGAATTTGAGCGATGCGCCAGAGAAGTGCGGCCACCACTTTCGCTTCCTCCCGGACAGGAGTAGAAAGGAATCAGGCCCGCGAGACCGAGGACATCCGAGAGGATCACCTGTTGAGCATGAAGGCCCCACGGACCTAGCACCGAAACCGGGCACCCACGCGACGTCGACCCGTCGATTACGGGCCAGCCGCACCAGGCCACGGGCAAAGCACCCGGCCTGATGGGCACATATCGAGGACGCTTGGTAACTGGGTGGACGTGCCAGCGGCGGTACCAGGACTGGTGCCGCCGCAACCCGTTCCGGGCCCCCACGGGGGCCCGGAATTTCCTTGTCCCCAGGACCCTCGGATGCCCTCGCGGGCCCGGCGGCGTCCTCTGGGGACGCGGGCCTCAGGCCGCGCCGCGCTGGAGCGCCTCGCAGACGGCCGTCGACTCGCGGACCCCCAGTTCGACCGAGCGGCCGCAGTGGGCGATCCACGCGCCGACACCCTCCGGGGTGCCCGACAGGTAACCCTCGAAGGCCGCCACGTAGGCGGCGCGCCCCTGCTCCGCGTGGCCGACCTCGGCGGGGCAGATCGCCTTGGGGTCGAGGCCGCTGCCGACCAGCACGATCCGCTCCGCCGCCCGCGCGACCAGCCCGTTGTACGAGGTGAAGGGGCGCAGGGCGAGCAGTTCGCCGTGGACGACGGCGGAGGTGACCAGGGCGGGGGCGTCGCCGCCGGCGACGATCAGTTCCGCGAGGCCGTCGAGACGGCCGGCGACCTCGGCGGGCGTCGGTGCCGGGGCCTCGATCAGCGGCTCGTCGACGGTCTCGCCGTCCAGCCGGGGACGCCCCACGGATTCACCGGGGTCACCGGCGGCGACCAGGTGGAGCCGGGCGAGGACCCGCAGCGGCGACTGCCGCCAGATGGAGAGCAGCTGCCCGGCCTCGGCGCCCAGGCGCAGGGCGGCGCCGACCGCGCGGGCCTCGGGGTCGGCGCTGAAGTCGGAGCGCCGGCGGACCTCTTCCAGGGCCCAGTCGGCGCCGGCGAGGGCGGCCGAACCGCGCGCGCCGCGCAGAGCCGCCTCGGAGGAGATCTCGTTGCTGCGGCGCCGCATCACGCGGTGGCCGTAGACCCGGTCGACGGCCTTGCGTACGGAGTCCACCGCGTCCGCGACGCCCGGCAGGGAGCCGAGGGCGGCCAAGGGGTCAGAGGCGTGCGTACTCATAAGTAGGGAGGCTACGCGTCCCGGGGGCCCACCCCACGAAGGAGTGGTCTTCTTCACGCTCCTTGACCACTGCACGCGGTCGTGCCACTACGCTAGGTGAACATGAAGATCGCTTTCGTCGGGAAGGGCGGCAGCGGCAAGACGACGCTGTCCTCGCTCTTCATCCGCCACCTCGCCGCCAACGAAGCCCCCGTCGTCGCCGTCGACGCCGACATCAACCAGCACCTCGGTGCCGCGCTCGGCCTGTCCGAGGCGGAGGCCGCGGCGCTGCCCGCGATGGGGGCGCACCTGCCCCTGATCAAGGAGTACCTGCGGGGCTCCAACCCGCGGATCGAATCCGTCGACTCGATGATCAAGACGACGCCGCCCGGGGAGGGCTCGCGGCTGCTGCGGGTCCGCGAGGACAACCCGGTGTACGAGGCGTGCGCGCGGCCGGTCCCGCTCGACGACGGGGACGTCCGGCTGATGGCGACCGGCCCCTTCACCGAGTCGGACCTCGGGGTCTCCTGCTACCACTCGAAGGTGGGGGCGGTGGAGCTCTGCCTCAACCACCTGGTGGACGGTGTCGACGAGTACGTGGTGGTCGACATGACGGCGGGTTCGGACTCCTTCGCGTCCGGGCTCTTCACTCGCTTCGACATGACGTTCCTGGTCGCCGAGCCGACGCGCAAGGGCGTCTCGGTCTACCGCCAGTACAAGGAGTACGCGCGGGACTTCGGGGTCGCGCTCAAGGTCGTCGGGAACAAGGTGCAGGGCCGCGACGACCTCGACTTCCTCCGCGAGGAGGTCGGCGAGGACCTGCTCGTGACGGTCGGCCACTCGGACTGGGTCCGGGCGATGGAGAAGGGCCGCCCGCCGCGCTTCGATCTCCTGGAGGCGGAGAACCGCATGTCGCTCCAGGCCCTCCAGGACGCGGCGGACGACTCGTACGCCCATCGGGACTGGGAGCGCTACACCCGCCAGATGGTCCACTTCCACCTGCGGAACGCCGAGAGCTGGGGCAACGCCAAGACCGGGGCCGACCTGACGGCGCAGGTCGACCCCGGGTTCGTGCTGTCGGAGGAGCTCGGCGCGGTTCAGCCCGCCTGAGGGCAGGGCTCGCGGCGCCGGTGACGTCGAGTCCGCCCGAGGGCCGGGCGCCGTCCGGCCGTCAGTGTCCTTCGGGCCGCTTGGCCGCGGGGGCCGGGACCGCGGGGACGCCCGCCGCCGGGGCTCCGGCGGGCGCCGCCGGCTGGGGGGCGAGGAACGCCTGCCAGCCGCCGGCCGGTGCCTCGCCGACCTTCAGGGTGCGCATCTTGGCGACGACGTCGGGATCCTGGGCGTCGAGCCAGTCGGCGAGCTGGCGGAAGGAGACGCACTTGACGTCCTTCTGGACGCAGACCGTGGCGATGGTCTCCTCGATGGCCCGCATGTACGTGCCGCCGTTCCAGGACTCGAAGTGGTTGCCGATGATCAGCGGCGCCCGGTTGCCGCGGTAGGAGCGCTCGAACGCCTGCACCAGGCCGTCGCGCATCTGGTCGCCCCAGTAGCGCTGCTGGGAGGGGTCGCCCTGGGTCGTTCCGGGCGACTGGTTGACCAGGAAGTTGTAGTCCATGGAGAGCGTCTGGAAGGCGCGGCCGGGGACGGGTACGAGCTGCATCGACAGGTCCCACAGGCCCACGTCCTTCTTGGGCCAGATCTGGTCGTTCACGCCGCTGGTGTCGTAGCGGAAGCCCAGCTGCGCCGCCGCCTGGACGAAGTTCTTCCGCCCCTCCAGGCAGGGGGTGCGGGCGCCGACGAGCTCCTTGTCGTAGTCGAAGGGCAGCGGCTGCTCGGCGCGCAGGCCGGCGTTGGTCTTCCAGTTCTTGACGAACGACTTGGCCTGCTCGATCTCGCTCTTCCACTCCTCGACGGACCAGTTGCCGACGCCTCCCTCGGCGCCGCAGAAGTGGCCGTTGAAGTGGGTGCCGACCTCGTTGCCCTCCTGCCAGGCGCCGCGCAGCTCGCGGACGGTGGCGCGGATGCCCTCGGTGTCGTTGAAGCCGATGTCGGAGCGGCCGGCGCTGTGCTGCGGCGGGTCGTAGAGGTTCCGCTTCTCCTCGGGCAGCAGGTACACGCCGCTGAGGAAGTAGGTCATCTTGGCGTCGTACTTCCTGCCGACCGCGCGGAAGTGGGAGAAGAGCTTCTGGCTGTCCTCGCCGGCGCCGTCCCAGGAGAAGACGACGAACTGCGGCGGGGTCTCCCCCGGCTTGAGGCGCTGCCAGACGGGCTGGTGGGGCTGGGCGCCGGTGAAGGCCGTGGAGCCGTCGCCGATCAGGCGGGGCGCGGCCTGCGGGGCCGCGGCGGCCGGGCCCTTCTTGGCGGCGCCCGCGCCGCCCGCCGTGCCCTTCGTGGCCGCGCCGTCGGAGCCCGAGCAGCCGGCGAGGCCGGTGATCAGGGCGACGGCGAGGGTGCCGGCGGCGAGCGCCTTCCTGTGGACTGCGGTCCTTGTCCCTGCGGCTGTCATCCGCCCACCTCTCCTCGGTTCCGTTCGGGCGGCGTCAACGTCGCACCACGGCGGCCGGGATGATGAAACGACAAGCGGCAATACGTTCGGCGATCACCGGAACAGGTGAATCATTGCCCTATTTGCCCCGAAAATAATGCCGCACTCTTTACTCTCCATTACGATCCATTTACTGAGCGTTGATCCTCGCCCCGCCGTGGATCCCGCCGCACATCCCGCCGCTGCACGCCGTGACCCACGGCCGCGAGCCCCCACGTTCGTCCCGCACGAGCCGCGACCGCGCTGCCCCGGAGGAGACGGGAACACATGACCCTCTGCACCCCCGACCGCACGACCACCCGACCCCGATCGCAACGGCCCCACAGCCCGCCGGACGGACCGCGCCGCTTCCGCGTCGCCGGCGCCGACCTGTCCGCCTCGGTCGCCGTCTTCCTGATCGCCCTGCCCCTCTCGCTGGGCATCGCACTCGCCACCGGAGCCCCGCTCCAGGCCGGACTGGTCGCGGCCGCCGTCGGCGGCATCGTGGCCGGCCGGTTCGGCGGCTCCCCGCTCCAGGTGAGCGGGCCCGCCGCCGGCCTCACCGTCGTGACGGCCGAGCTCATCCGGCTGTACGGCTGGCGCACCACCTGCGCCATCACCGTCCTCGCGGGCCTCGCCCAACTCGCGCTCTCCGTGCTGAGGGTGGCCCGCTCCGCACTCGCCGTCTCGCCCGCGATCGTGCACGGCATGCTGGCCGGCATCGGCGTCACCATCGCCCTCGCGCAGCTCCACATCGTGCTCGGCGGCACGCCGCAGAGCTCCGCCGTCGACAACGCCGTGGGGCTGCCCGCGCAGTTGGCGCGCGTCCATCCGGCGGCGCTCGTCATCAGCGCCCTCACCGTCGTCGTCCTGCTGTGCTGGCCGAAGCTGCCGGGCCGGGCCGGGCGGCTCGCCCGCAGGCTCCCGGCCGCGCTCGTCGCGGTGGCCGGGGCGACGGCGGTGGCGACGCTCGCGGGACTCGCCGTCCCCCGCGTGGACCTGCCGTCCTGGAGCAGCCATGCCCTGCCGGGTCTGCCCGAGGGCCCCGTCCTCGGCATCGCCGCCGGCGTCCTGACGATCACGCTGGTGACCAGCGTGCAGTCGCTGCTCTCGGCCGTCGCGGTCGACAAGCTCGTCGCCGCCCGCCCGGACGGCGGCCGGGGCGTGCCCCGCTCCGCCCTCGACCGCGAACTCGCCGGCCAGGGCGCGGCGAACGTGATCTCCGGCGCGCTCGGCGGGCTACCGGTCGCCGGGGTCGCGGTCCGCAGCGTCGCCAACGTCTCGGCGGGCGCGGTGAGCCGGGCGTCGACGATGCTCCACGGCCTGTGGATCGTCCTCGCGGCCCTGCTGCTGGTGCCCGTGCTCGACCTGATCCCGCTGCCCGCGCTCGCCGCCCTCGTCATGGTGGTCGGCATCCAGATGGTCAGCATCACCCACATCCGGACAGTCACGCGCCACCGCGAGGTCGTCGTCTACGTGGTGACGCTGTCGGGGGTCGTCCTCGTCGGCATCCTGGAGGGCGTCGCCCTCGGCATCGCCGTGGCCATCGCCGTGGCGCTCCACCGGCTCACCCGCACCCGGATCACCCGTGAGGAGCGCGACGGCCGCCAGGTGCTGCACGTGCGGGGCCAGCTGACCTTCCTCGCCGTTCCCCGGCTCAGCCGTGCCCTTCACCAACTGCCCCACGGCTCCGACGTCGTGGTCGAACTGGACGGATCCTTCATGGACCACGCGGCCTACGAGGCGCTGAGCGACTGGACCAACGGCCATCTCGCCCACGGCGGCACGGTCGAGACCACCGGCCCCTCCGGCGGCCGGATCACCGACCCGGCGCCCGTCGCCCACTCCGCCTCGCACGCCTGCTGCCGCCCGTGGAACCCCTGGCACAACCACCAGTGCGGGGAGCGGCCGGCGGAGCCCGCCGAGAGCGACGCCCCCGAGCGCACGACGGGGCTGCACCTGGCGAGCGGCATCGGCAAGTTCCAGCGGAACACCGCGCCGCTCGTGCGGGACGAACTCGCGCGGCTCGCCCGGGAGGGCCAGAGCCCCTCGCAGCTCTTCCTGACCTGCGCCGACTCCCGCCTCGTGACGAGCATGATCACGTCGAGCGGCCCCGGCGACCTGTTCACCGTCCGCAACGTCGGCAACCTGGTCCCGCTGCCCGGCGAGGAGAGCGGGGACGACTCGGTGGCGGCGGCCATCGAGTACGCGGTGGACGTGCTGCGGGTCGACTCGATCACCGTCTGCGGCCACTCCGGCTGCGGTGCGATGCAGGCCCTGCTCAACGCGGGGCCGGACGACCCGCCGACCCCGCTCCGCCGCTGGCTGCGCCACGGCCGGCCGAGCCTGGAGCGGATGGCGAGCCGACGCCACGCCTGGGCCAGGATCTCGGGGCGGCTGCCCGCCGACGCGGTCGAGCAGCTCTGCCTGACCAACGTGGTGCAGCAGCTGGAGCACCTGCGGGCGTACGAGCCGGTGGCGCGCCGGCTGGCCGAGGGGACGCTGACGCTGAACGGCGTGTACTTCCACGTGGGCGAGGCGCAGGCGTATCTGCTCTCCGGGACGGACGAGGTGCACGGCTACGACGACGTCTTCACCCAGGTCATGCCGACCGGCCACTTCGAGACGGCACGCGCGTCCTGACCGGCGCGCTCCGTCCCGACTCCCGGGTGTCCTGAACCGGCACGCTCCGTCCCGACTCCCAGGTGTCCTGAACCGGCCGGCCCTCCCCGGCTCCCGCGCGTCCTGAACCAACGGCTGCGGCCGTCCGTGAGACTGTGTGGCCCCTTCTCCCACCGCTCGGGAAGAAGGGGCCACCGTACGTCTGCCCGCTCACAGGTCTAAACCAATTCCCTGGAGGCTCTTGTCACCCGGGCATCTGACTGATGAGCTATGACACGGGACACATAAGTACAGAGGACGCCCTGGGAATGGGAGATGTCGTGAGCAACGAAAGCCTGGCCAATCTGCTCCGGGAAGAGCGCCGTTTCGCGCCGCCCGCCGAGCTGGCCGCGCACGCCAACGTGACGGCGGAGGCGTACGAGCAGGCCAAGGCGGACCGACTGGGCTTCTGGGCCGAGCAGGCCAGGCGTCTGACCTGGGCCACCGAGCCGACCGAGACGCTCGACTGGTCGAACCCCCCGTTCGCCAAGTGGTTCGCGGACGGCGAGCTGAACGTGGCGTACAACTGCGTCGACCGGCACGTCGAGGCCGGCCACGGCGACCGGGTCGCCATCCACTTCGAGGGCGAGCCCGGCGACAGCCGCTCGATCACCTACGCCGAGCTCAAGGACGAGGTCTCCCGGGCCGCCAACGCCCTGACCGAGCTGGGCGTCCGCAAGGGCGACCGGGTCGCCGTCTACCTGCCGATGATCCCCGAGGCGGCCGTCACGATGCTGGCCTGCGCCCGCGTCGGCGCCGCCCACTCGGTGGTCTTCGGCGGCTTCTCGGCCGACGCCGTGGCCTCCCGCATCCAGGACGCCGACGCCAAGCTGGTCGTCACCGCCGACGGCGGCTACCGCCGCGGCAAGCCGAGCGCCCTCAAGCCGGCCATCGACGAGGCCGTCGCCAAGTGCCCGCAGGTCGAGCACGTCCTCGTGGTCCGCCGCACGGGCCAGGAGACCGCCTTCACCGAGGGCCGCGACGTGTGGTGGGACGACGTCGTCTCCCGCCAGTCGACGGAGCACACCCCCGAGGCGTTCCCGGCGGAGCACCCGCTCTTCATCCTGTACACCTCCGGGACCACGGGGAAGCCGAAGGGCATCCTGCACACCTCCGGCGGCTACCTCACCCAGGCCGCGTACACACACCACGCCGTCTTCGACCTCAAGCCGGAGACCGACGTCTACTGGTGCACCGCCGACATCGGCTGGGTCACCGGGCACTCGTACATCGTCTACGGCCCGCTGGCCAACGGCGCGACGCAGGTCATGTACGAGGGCACCCCGGACACCCCGCACCAGGGCCGCTTCTGGGAGATCGTGCAGAAGTACGGCGTCACGATCCTCTACACGGCGCCGACGGCGATCCGCACCTTCATGAAGTGGGGCGACGACATCCCCGCCAAGTTCGACCTGTCCAGCCTCCGGGTGCTGGGCTCGGTCGGCGAGCCGATCAACCCCGAGGCGTGGGTCTGGTACCGGGAGCACATCGGCGCGGGCAAGACCCCGATCGTGGACACCTGGTGGCAGACCGAGACCGGCGCGATGATGATCTCGCCGCTGCCGGGCGTCACCGAGACCAAGCCGGGCTCCGCCCAGCGCCCGCTGCCGGGCATCTCCGCCACCGTCGTCGACGACGAGGCCAACGAGGTGCCCAACGGCGGTGGCGGCTACCTGGTCCTCACCGAGCCGTGGCCGTCGATGCTCCGCACCATCTGGGGCGACGACCAGCGCTACATCGACACCTACTGGTCCCGTTTCGAGGGCAAGTACTTCGCCGGCGACGGGGCGAAGAAGGACGACGACGGCGACATCTGGCTCCTCGGCCGGGTCGACGACGTGATGCTCGTCTCGGGCCACAACATCTCGACGACCGAGGTCGAGTCGGCCCTGGTCTCCCACCCGGCCGTCGCCGAGGCGGCCGTCGTCGGCGCCGCCGACGAGACGACCGGCCAGGCCATCGTCGCCTTCGTCATCCTGCGCGGCTCGGCAAGCGAGGACGAGAACCTCGTCGCCGACCTGCGCAACCACGTCGGCACGACCCTGGGCCCGATCGCCAAGCCGAAGCGTGTCCTGCCG
This sequence comes from Streptomyces sp. NPDC051180, assembly GCF_040689545.1. Taxonomy (NCBI): domain Bacteria; kingdom Bacillati; phylum Actinomycetota; class Actinomycetes; order Kitasatosporales; family Streptomycetaceae; genus Streptomyces; species Streptomyces sp. NPDC051180. The sequence continues at coordinate 11,394 of NZ_JBFBBC010000016.1, read as the reverse complement.
GTCGCGGAGCTGCCGAAGACGCGCTCGGGCAAGATCATGCGCCGCCTGCTCCGCGACGTCGCGGAGAACCGGGAGCTGGGCGACGTCACCACGCTGACCGACTCCTCGGTCATGTCGCTCATCCAGACCCAGCTGCCGGCCTCCTCCAGCGAGGACTGACCGGCCCGGTCCGCACGACGTGAGGCGCCCGTCCCGAACTCCTTCGGGGCGGGCGTTTCGCATGCCGGGCTCCGATGGGACGAAAGCCGCGAACATCCATAAAGTTGGTCCCGCCGGACGCCACCCGAGCTCGTTAGGTAAGGTAAGGACCGCGTCAGGAACGCGACAGGAAAACCTAGGTGAGCCGGGAAGTCTGGTCGGCATGTGCTCTGCCCTGCCCGCCCGACGGAGGTCTCCCACGTGTCTGCGCCCACCGACCGCAAGTTCCTCGGCAGGCTCTCGCTGCCCGAGCGGCGGTATCTGACCGACGCCCTGCGCACCGAGACCGTCGGCGGCGTACTCCTCCTGGTCGCCGCCGTCACCGCCCTCGTCTGGGCCAACAGCCCGCTGGCCGACGGCTACGAGACCGTGCAGGACTTCCACCTGGGCCCCGCCGCCCTCGGACTCGACCTGTCGATCCAGCACTGGGCCGCCGACGGCCTCCTCGCGATCTTCTTCTTCGTCGCCGGCATCGAGCTCAAGCGCGAACTCGTCGCGGGCGAGCTGCGCGACCCCCGGGCCGCCGCCCTCCCGGTCGTCGCCGCACTCTGCGGCATGATCGCGCCCGCCCTCGTCTACGCCCTGGTCAACGCCGTGGGCGACGGCTCCATGGACGGCTGGGCGGTGCCGACCGCGACCGACATCGCCTTCGCGCTCGCCGTCCTCGCCGTCATCGGCACCTCGCTGCCCTCCGCGCTGCGCGCCTTCCTGCTGACCCTCGCCGTCGTCGACGACCTCTTCGCGATCCTGATCATCGCGGTCTTCTTCACCAGCGACCTGAACTTCGCCGCGCTCGGCGGCGCCTTCGCCGGCCTCGTGCTCTTCTGGGTACTGCTCCGCAAGGGCGTCCGCGGCTGGTACGTGTACGTGCCGCTGGCCCTGGTCATCTGGGGCCTGATGTACAACAGCGGCGTCCACGCCACCATCGCCGGCGTCGCCATGGGCCTGATGCTCCGCTGCACCACCCGGGAGGGCGAGGAGCACTCCCCCGGCGAGCACATCGAGCACCTGGTGCGCCCGCTCTCGGCCGGTCTCGCCGTGCCCCTGTTCGCGCTCTTCTCGGCCGGTGTGAGCATCTCGGGCGGCGCGATCCACGACGTCTTCACCCAGCCGGTGACCCTCGGCGTGGTCCTCGGCCTCGTCGTCGGCAAGACCGTCGGGATCTTCGGCGGGACCTGGCTCGCCGCCCGCTTCACCCGGGCGGAGCTCAACCCGGACCTGGCCTGGCCCGACGTCTTCGCCGTCGCGTCGCTGGCCGGGATCGGTTTCACGGTCTCGCTCCTCATCGGGGAGCTCGCCTTCGCCGGGGACGACGTCCTGACCGACGAGGTGAAGGCTTCGGTCCTGATCGGCTCGCTCATCGCGGCCGTCTGCGCGTCGGTCCTGCTGAAGCTGCGGGTACGGAAGTACCAGGCGCTCTGCGCGGACGAGGAGCGCGACGAGGACCAGGACGGCATCCCCGACATCTACGAGGAGGACGACCCGGAGTACCACCTGCGGATGGCCGAGATCTACGAGAGGAAGGCCGCGGAACACCGGCAGCGCGCCCAAGTGGCGGGGGCATCGCGCGACGGGACCGCCCGTCCGGCATGATCTGAGTCGGACCGTAGAAGAGACCTCGGACCGCAGAAGAGAAGAGGGAGCAGCGATGAGCGACCCGTTCGACGGAACCGAGCGCAGCATCGGCCAGCTGGTCGCCTCGGCGACCGCCGAGATGTCCGCGCTGGTGCACGACGAGATCGCCCTGGCCAAGGCCGAAATCCGACAGGACGTCAAGCGCGGCGCGATCGGCAGCGCCGCGGGCATCACGGCGGCCGTCGTGCTGCTGTTCTCACTGCCGATGCTGAGCTTCGCGCTCGCCTACGCCATCAACACCTGGACCGGCGGGCACAACGGCAACGGGGGCTGGAACCTCGTCTGGTGCTTCCTGCTGTCGTTCGCCTTCAACGTGCTGGTCGCGGGCCTGCTCGGCCTGATCGCGTACGCCAAGTTCAAGAAGGTCAAGCCGCCGGAGAGGTCCATCGCCTCGGCCAAGCAGACGGCGGCGATCATGCAGAACGTCAAGCCGCACCCCCGCCCCGAGCCGGGCAGGGAGCTCGACAAGGCGCTGGACAAGACCTCCGCTGTGGCACGCTCGTCGGTATGACCCTCCCCGAGAGCAGCAACGCCAATGCCGGGCCCGTCCGGCTCGACGGGCCGTGGACCCATCGCGACGTGGCGGCCAACGGCGCCCGGTTCCACATCGCCGAGATGGGCGACGGCCCGCTGGTGCTGCTCCTGCACGGCTTCCCGCAGTTCTGGTGGACCTGGCGCCACCAGCTGCCCGCCCTCGCCGAGGCGGGCTTCCGGGCGGTCGCGATGGACCTGCGCGGGGTGGGCGGCAGCGACCGCACGCCCCGGGGTTACGACCCCGCCAACCTGGCGCTCGACATCACCGGCGTCGTCCGCTCGCTCGGCGAGCCCGACGCGGCGCTCGTCGGCCACGACCTGGGCGGCTACCTCGCCTGGACGGCGGCGGTGATGCGGCCCAAGCTGGTGCGCCGCCTGGTGGTCTCCTCTATGCCGCATCCGCGCCGCTGGCGTTCGGCGATGCTGTCCGACTTCGCGCAGTCGCGGGCCGGTTCGCACATCTGGGGCTTCCAGCGGCCGTGGCTGCCGGAGCGTCAGCTCGTCGCGGACGACGCGGCGCTGGTGGGCGACCTGATCCGGGACTGGTCGGGGCCGAGGCCGGCGGACGACGAGGCGATCGAGGTGTACCGGCGGGCGATGTGCGTCCCGTCGACGGCGCACTGCTCGATCGAGCCGTACCGATGGATGGTGCGGTCCCTGGCCCGCCCGGACGGCATCCAGTTCAACCGGCGCATGAAGCGGCCCGTACGGGTGCCCACGCTGCACCTGCACGGCTCGATGGACCCGGTGATGCGGACCCGCAGCGCGGCCGGTTCGGGCGAGTACGTGGAGGCGCCCTACCGCTGGCGGCTCTTCGACGGCCTCGGGCACTACCCGCACGAGGAGGACCCGGTGGCCTTCTCCACGGAGCTCGTCAACTGGCTGAAGGACCCCGAACCCGACCGGTGACGTGTCGTCACCGCCGACGGGGGTACACGCGTCCGTCGAACGGCCATGTGCCCGGCGCATACTCCAATTGGCGGGCCCCCGGGCGGTTACCGACCTTGGGCCCCGGGCAGACGTCCGGGTATGGGCTGGACGCACGACTACAGTGACACGGCACGCGACCGCCGCTCGGCCACCGGGCCGGCCTCCCGGGAGAGGGGTGGCCCACAGGACCAGGGCCGCGCGCACTCCGCACCGGAGGTGGGGATCTCCCGCATTCTGCGGCGCCGGGCCCGATGGGTCTCGGCCCGTCTCCGGCATCCCCGCGACTGACGACCCCCGGGGTGTCGTGCCGGCCGGGTCCCGCCCGGCCGGCACGACCTCCGCCTACAGGGCGCAAGCCTGGGTGTCGACCTGCTGGTTCGCCGTCCGGCCCCGCTCGATGTCCTCGCGGATCTCGTCGACCGTCAGGGCGTATCCGGTGTTCGCGTCGTCGAGCGAGCGGGCGAAGATCACTCCGTAGACCTCGCCGTCCTCGGTGAGGAGCGGGCCGCCGGAGTTGCCCTGCCGGACCGTCGTGTACAGCGAGTAGACCTCCCTGCGGACCTGGTCGCGGTGGTAGATGTCGGGACCGGTGGGGGTGATGCGGCCCCGGACGCGCGCCGACCTGACGTCGTACGAGCCGTTCTCCGGGAAGCCGGCGACGATCGCGCCGTCACCGCTGCGCGCCGCTTCGTCGGTGAAGGACAGCGGCGTCGCCTTGAGGCCCGGCACGTCCAGGACGGCGATGTCGCGCTGCCAGTCGTAGAGGACGACCTTGGCGTCGTAGAGCCTGCCCTCGCCGCCTATCTGGACGGTCGGCTCGTCGACGCCTCCGACCACGTGGGCGTTGGTCATGATGCGGCGGTCGGCGAAGACGAAGCCGGTGCCTTCGAGGACCTTGCCGCAGCTCTGGGCGGTGCCGACGACCTTCACGATGGAGCGCTGGGCACGGGCCGCGACGGGGCTGTCGGCGAGCGCCGGGTCGGGGGGCAGCACCTCGGTGATGGGCTCGTTGGCGAAGGGGCTGAAGACCTGGGGGAAGCCGCTGCGGGCGAGCGTCGAGCTGAAGTTGGCGAACCAGGTGGAGGTCTGATCGGGCATCACCCGGGACACGCCGAGCAGCACCTTGGAGTTCCGGACCTCCTTGCCCAGCGTGGGCAGGGTGGTGCCGGCGAGGGCGGAGCCGATCAGCCAGGCCACGAGCAGCATCGCCACCACGTTGACCAGGGCGCCGCCGGTGGCGTCGAGGGCCCGGGCGGGCGACCAGGTGATGAAGCGGCGCAGCTTGTTGCCGAGGTGGGTGGTGAACGCCTGGCCGACCGAGGCGCAGATGATGACCACCATCACGAAGACGACCGTGGCGGTCGTCGACACCTCGCTGTTGTCGGTCAGCTGGTCCCAGAGGATCGGGAGCAGCAGGACGGCGACGAGACCGCCGCCGAGGAACCCGATCACCGAGAGGATGCCGACCACGAATCCCTGGCGGTAGCCGATGATCGCGAACCAGACGGCGGCGAGCAGCAACAGGATGTCCAGCACGTTCACCGTCAGTAGCCTCGCAGATTCGTTTCCGGTCGCCCGGGGCGTGCTCGGCCGAAGGCCGGGCCCGCCCGAAGGTCAGCCTGTCATGAGCGCCAGTCGAGCGGGACCTGTCTCGCGCGGTCCCAGGGGCGCTCCCAGCCGGCGAAGTGGAGCAGCCGGTCGATCACTCCGGCGGTAAAACCCCAGACCAGAGCGGATGCGACCAGGAACGCGGGGCCTTGGTGGCCGCTCGGGTGGACGGTCGTCGCGCGGTTGGCGGGATCCGTGAGATCCGCCACGGGCACGGTGAAGACCCGTGCGGTCTCGCCGGGGTCGACGACCCCGATCGGACTGGGGGTGCGCCACCAGCCGAGGACGGGGGTGACGACGAAGCCGCTGACCGGGATGTAGAGCTGGGGCAGCACGCCGAAGAGCTGGACGCCGGCGGGGTCGAGGCCGGTCTCCTCCTGGGCCTCGCGGAGCGCGGCGCGCAGCAGTCCGCCGTCAGCGGGGTCGCCGTCCTCGGGGTCGAGGGCGCCGCCGGGGAAGGAGGGCTGTCCGGCGTGCGAGCGCAGGCTGCCGGACCGCTCCATGAGGAGGAGCTCGGGGCCGTGCTCGCCCTCGCCGAAGAGGACGAGGACGGCGGACTGGCGGCCGGCCCCGCTCGCGGGCGGCAGGAAGCGGCTGAGCTGCTCGGGGCGGACCGTGCGGGCGGCCCGGTCGACGGGGCCCAGCCAGGCGGGCAGCCCGTCCCGGCTGAGCAGGCCGCCAGTGCCGGGTCCGTGCAGGTCTTCGTCAGTGCGCGTCATAGGCACCCCCGTGGTTCACAACGCGATCGGTGGGCGGGTTCGTTCCCGCGGCCCCGGGCCGGGGCAGGGCGGTGGCCGGGCGTGGGGCCCGGCCCGCGGCGGCCGTGCTCAGCCGCTCGCGCCGAGGGGCGGCGCCGGGCGGCCCGGATAGCCGGGCGGCGGGTCGAGCCGCTGTCCCGGGAAGCCGCCCATCTCGTACTTGAGCAGCTTCCGTGCCTTCTCGGGGTCGGTCTCGCCCTCGCCGTACGAGGGGCAGAGGTGGGTGATCGGGCAGGCGCCGCAGGCGGGCTTGCGGGCGTGGCAGATGCGGCGGCCGTGGAAGATCACCCGGTGCGAGAGCATCGTCCACTCGCTCTTCGGGAAGATCGTGGCGATCTCGGCCTCGATCTTGACCGGGTCCTCCTGCTCGGTCCACCGCCAGCGGCGGACGAGCCGCATGAAGTGGGTGTCGACGGTGATGCCGGGGACGCCGAAGGCGTTGCCGAGGACGACGAAGGCGGTCTTGCGGCCGACGCCGGGGAGCTTGACGAGGTCGTCGAGACGGCCGGGTACCTCGCCGTCGAAGTCGTCCCGGAGGGCGGCGGCGAGACCCATGATCGACTTGGTCTTCGCGCGGAAGAAGCCGGTGGGGCGGATGAGCTCCTCGACCTCCTCGGGCACGGCGGCCGCGAGGTCCTCGGGCGTGGGGTACTTCGCGAAGAGGGCGGGGGTCGTCTGGTTCACCCGGAGGTCGGTGGTCTGCGCCGAGAGGACCGTGGCGACGAGCAGCTCGAAGGGGTTGCGGAAGTCGAGCTCCGGATGGGCGTACGGGAAGACCTCGGCCAGCTCCCGGTTGATCTTGCGGGCTCGGCGGACCATCGCGAGCCGCGACTCGGGCTTCACGGCCTTCCGATTTGCAGCTTTCGCCTGTTTCGACACGCCGTGTTCGCCCACAGCGGAATTACCTTCGGCCGACACTCTTCCATCCCCCTTGGCCTGCGCTCTCACCGGCGAGTTGGACACCCGACCAGCCTAGGGGCCGCCGCCGACATCCGCCCCGGGCGTGGCCGATCCGCCCCCAATCGGCCCCCTGGCGTACGGACGGGTAGCTCCGTGGGTCAAACTTGTTGTGATTGATCGCACTGTTTTGTGCGTCCGGCATCATGGGACCCAGGTCCTTTGAGCAGGTCGACAGTAGGAGAGAACTCGTGGACGACGTTCTGCGGCGCGCCCCGCTCTTCGCGGCGCTCGATGACGAGCAGGCAGCCGAGCTGCGCGCCTCGATGAGTGAGGCGACGCTCGCCCGTGGCGACGCGCTCTTCCACGAGGGCGACCCCGGTGACCGCCTGTACGTGGTCACCGAGGGCAAGGTGAAGCTGCACCGCACCTCCCCCGACGGCCGCGAGAACATGCTGGCCGTCCTCGGCCCCGGCGAGCTGATCGGCGAGCTGTCGCTCTTCGACCCGGGCCCGCGCACCGCCACCGCGACCGCGCTGACCGAGGTCAAGCTGCTCGGCCTCGGCCACGGCGACCTCCAGCCCTGGCTGAACGCCCGCCCCGAGGTCGCCACCGCGCTGCTGCGCGCGGTCGCCCGCAGGCTGCGCAAGACCAACGACCAGATGTCCGACCTGGTCTTCTCCGACGTCCCGGGCCGTGTCGCCCGCGCGCTCCTCGACCTGTCGCGCCGCTTCGGCGTGCAGTCGGAGGAGGGCATCCACGTCGTCCACGACCTCACCCAGGAGGAGCTGGCCCAGCTGGTCGGCGCCTCCCGCGAGACGGTGAACAAGGCGCTCGCCGACTTCGCCCAGCGCGGCTGGCTCCGCCTGGAGGCCCGCGCCGTGATCCTGCTCGACGTGGAGCGCCTCGCGAAGCGCTCGCGCTGACGCACCGCGGACACGAGAAGGCCGCCCCGGTCCGAGGACCGGGGCGGCCTTCCGTGCGTCCGGGGGACGGTCAGCGCTTGGAGCCGTCCACGATCACCGGGGCGGAGACGCCGTTCCCGCAGGGCACGGTGTAGACGGCGTTCTTGGCCGCGGCCTCCTTGAACGCGTCGATGCACTGGTTCATCAGGACCTTGTCCGTCAGCGAGTCGTTGAGGATCTTGTTGGCGCGGGCGATGCCCTCCGCCTCGATCCGGCGCCGGTCGGCATCGGCCTTGGCGGTGCGGGATGCCTCGGTCGCCCGTTCGGTGGCCTGCTGCTGCTGGATCTTGCGGTCGATCTGGCCCTGCAGGGCGTCCGAGGGCTTCACGTTGCGCAGGTTGACCGTGGTCACGTCGATACCGCGCGGGGCCAGGCGCTCCTTGATCAGGGCGCCGATCTCGGCGTTGATCTTCTCGCGGTCGGAGGCGTACCCCTGCTCACTGGAGTAGCGGGCGAAGACGTTGCGGACGATCTCACGGCTGTCGGGGTAGACGAGCCGCTGCTAGATGGCGTCCTCGGTGCCGGCGAGCTTGTAGAGCTCCACGGACTTGGAGGGGACGACGGCCCACTTCACCGTCACCTCGGCGTACATCACGCCGCCCTGCGAGGAGCGGACCTCGACCACGTCCTTATCGGAGAGGTTGAGGTCGACCGGGCGGGTCGAGAAGGTCGTGACGTTCGTGAACGGCGACTTCATGTGCAGGCCCGAGGTCATCGGGGTGCCGACCTTGCCGAACGCGACCGGCACGCCGACCTCGTACGCGCTGATCACGTACGTCATGCTCACGATCAGCGAGAAGAGGCCGGCCAGGACAGCGCCGAGGGCGCCGAACTTCAGCCCCGTGGAGTCGTTGGCACGACCGACGAAGAAGAGCACCACTGCGGCTATGACCAGCAGAATGGCGATGACGAACACGGGCGTTCCCCCCGAAAGCTACGGCCAGAAGTAAGCGGAGCGTAAAACACGGGTCAGGAACGCCAAAAGGCCGGGGGCCCCCTCGGGACAGGATCGTGACGACCCGCCCCGGAGGCCGCCGGCCGGCCGGAGGAGACGCCTAGGGCCTGTCGTCACATTCCCCTCTGCCCCGCGACGCCTGGCACGCGCTCTCGCCGCACCGGGCGAAAGCGCGAGTACGCCCCGTACGAGCACTTCCACCCGGCACACCGAGAGCACGCACCAGACGCCGCAGGGCCGCCCTTCGGGCAACGAGGGGATTTTGACGACAGGCCCTAGGAGGCGTCCTTCTCCCCCAGGTACTCCAGCTGTGCCCGGACGGACAGTTCGGCCGCGGGCCAGAGCGAGCGGTCCACGTCCGCGTAGACGTGGGCGACGACGTCGGCGGCCGACCGGTGACCGGCCGACACCGCCGCCTCCACCTGGGCGAGCCTGCTCGCCCGGTGCGCCAGGTAGAACTCCACGGCCCCCTGCGCGTCCTCCAGGACCGGCCCGTGCCCCGGCAGCACCGTGTGGACGCCGTCGTCGACCGTCAGCGAGCGCAGCCGCCGCAGCGAGTCCAGGTAGTCGCCGAGCCGCCCGTCCGGATGCGCGACCATCGTCGTCCCGCGCCCCAGGATCGTGTCGCCGGTCAGCACCGCCCGGTCGGCGGGCAGATGGAAGGAGAGCGAGTCGGAGGTGTGCCCGGGGGTCGGGACGACCCGCAGCTCCAGGCCGCCGACCGTCATCACGTCCCCCGCGCCGAGCCCCTCGTCGCCGAGCCGCAGCGCCGGGTCGAGGGCGCGCACGGCCGTCCCGGTCAGCTCGGCGAACCGCCCGGCGCCCTCCGCGTGGTCGGGGTGCCCGTGGGTCAGCAGGGTGAGCGCCACCCGCTTGCCGAGGGACGCGGCGGTCTCCACCACGCGGGCGAGGTGCCCCTCGTCGAGCGGACCGGGGTCGACGACGACGGCCAGCTCGGAACCGGGCTCGGAGAGCAGCCAGGTGTTGGTGCCGTCCAGGGTCATCGCGGACGGGTTCGGCGCCAGGACGTTCACCGCGCGGGCGGTCGCCGGTCCGGACACCACCAGTCCGCGCGGCTGGCCGGGCAGCGCGGCGGCGTCGCTCATGCCGCACCCCCGGTCGGGATGATCTTGGTGAACTCCTCGTGCCCCGGCCAGCTCAGGACCAGCTCCTCGCCTTCGAGGCGCGCCTGGGCGAGGACCGGGGTCAGGTCCTGGCCGTCCGCCGCGGCCAGCGCCTCGGCGGCCGTGGAGAACGCCTCCAGGGTGCGCAGCGTCGAGATCGTCGGCGGCATCATCGTCAGCTCGCCCCGGTCGTACCCGGCCGCGGCCTCCGCCGGGCGGATCCACACCGTGCGGTCCGCCTCCGTGGAGGCGTTGCGGGTGCGCTGCCCGGCCGGGAGCGCCGCCACGAAGAACCAGGTGTCGTACCGGCGCTGCTCGAACGCGGGGGTGATCCAGCGCGCCCACGCGCCCAGCAGGTCCGAGCGCAGGACGAGCCCCCGCCGGTCGAGGAAGTCGGCGAAGGACAGCTCGCGGGCGACCAGCGCCTCCCGGTCCCGCTCCCAGTCCTCGCCGGTGGTGTCGCCGACCACCGTGTCCGCCGTCTCGCCGGCGAGCAGGACGCCCGCCTCCTCGTACGTCTCGCGGACGGCGGCGCAGACAACGGCCTGGGCCTGGGCGGGGTCGTCGAGCCCGAGCCGCCCGGCCCAGGTCTCCAGGGCGGGGCCGGCCCAGCGGACCGGCTGCTCGTCGCGCGGGTCGACACCGCCGCCGGGGTAGGCGTACGCGCCTCCCGCGAAGGCCATGGAGGCGCGGCGGCGCAGCATGTGGACGTCCGGCCCGGCCGCCCCGTCGCGCAGGAGCAGCACGGTGGCGGCCCGCCGCGGGGTCACCGGGGTGAGCTCACCGGCGGCGAGGGCGCGGATGCGGTCGGGCCACTCCGGCGGGTACCACTGACCGTTCGACTGATTCGGCTGACCATTCGGCATGGCCGGATGCTATGCGCAAGCATCGGAATGCACGAGGGCCGGTTCTCCCGTGGCGGGGAAACCGGCCCTGTGTCACGCGGGTGCGGGGGGTCAGGCGTCGACGAGCTCGACCTGGACCTCGACCTCGACGGGGGCGTCGAGCGGCAGCACGGCCACGCCGACGGCGCTGCGGGCGTGCACGCCCTTCTCGCCGAGGACGGCGCCGAGCAGCTCGCTGGCGCCGTTGACGACGCCCGGCTGCCCGGTGAAGTCGGCGGCGGAGGCGACGAAGCCGACGACCTTCACGACGCGCTTGATGCGGTCGAGGTCACCGGCGACCGACTTCACGGCGGCCAGCGCGTTGAGCGCGCAGGTGGCGGCGAGCTCCTTGGCCTCCTCGGCCGTGACCTCTTCGCCGACCTTGCCGGTCACCGAGAGCTTGCCCGCCACCATCGGGAGCTGGCCCGAGGTGTAGACGTACACGCCGGACTGCACGGCCGGCTGGTACGCGGCCAGCGGCGGCACGACCTCCGGCAGGGTCAGGCCGAGCTCGGCGAGCCTCGCCTCGACGGCCCCGCTCACGACTTGGCCCGCTTCAGGTAGGCCACGAGCTGCTCGGGGTTGTTCGGCCCGGGCACGACCTGGACGAGCTCCCAGCCGTCCTCGCCCCAGGTGTCCAGAATCTGCTTGGTCGCGTGCACCAGAAGCGGCACCGTGACGTACTCCCACTTGGTCATGGGGCCGACTGTATCCGCTGTCGCGGGGCCGCTCTCCGAGGCGGCCCCCCGAGCCGGGGGCCCGAGGCGATCGGCGGGACCGCCCGCCGGGGCCCGGCACGATCGGCGGGACGCCCCCTAGGGCCTGTCGTCACATTCCCCTCTGCCCCGCGACGCCTGGCACGCGCTCTCGCCGCACCGGGCGAAAGCGCGAGTACGCCCAGTACGA